>JAJFKM010000042.1 GCA_021773215.1 Gammaproteobacteria bacterium | reverse complement strand
GGTGAAACAAGCCATCAACGTAAGCGCCCACACAAATTACTTGATCAGGAATTGTTAAAGAACAGGGTTGGTTACCCCCAACCGGGAAGCGGCATTATACAGATCACTTAATCGCGGTCAACAAATCTTTACACTTTCTTTCACAGTAATTTAAGTTGCTGTTTTTTATAGTTATTTATAATTTTTTGAATGATTATTTGAATGCTTTAAATTCAGATGATTTGAAGCATTACTTAGCAAGAATATCAACAATATGGCTATGACCGTTTCGTTTAGCCATATCACGAGCCTTCATACCATTCTTCATTGCGATATCCTTTTCAGCTCCGGCTTTTATTAATGCTGTAACCAACTTTTCCTCGCCATTTCTAGCGGCATCAATCAGTGCTGTCCAACCTTGGCTATGTTGTATGTTTGGATCAGCGCCCTTTTCTAAAAGTATCAGTGCTAATTCTGTAAAACCTCGGTCTGCAGCCATGATAAGCGGGGTAAGCCGCCCATTATCAAAAGCGTCGATATCTGCCCCATAGTCCAATAAACGCTTGGCCACATCTACATGATTCTTTTCCACTGCATACTGCAAGGCTGTCCGTTCTGCTGAGCCACGCTTATTTGGATCAGCCCCCTGGGTGAACAATAAATCAATAATCTCAACACTCCCGCGAGCAGCCGCAAGCATTATTGGCGTCATGCCACCAATGACCTTATTTATGCTCACCTTATCTACTTGATATAGCTGTTCTGCTATTTCTTCATATGTCCCATTGGAAATGAGCACATGAAGATTGCTGGGGTGAGGCTGAGTACCTTTATCTGTAGGGTTGGACGGTTCAATTGTAGGAACTAAATCATTCGAGACTTGAACTGACTCTTGGTAAGTGGATACATAATAATAAGAAATGAAGATAACAATTAATATAATAACAGGGAAAAGAGGCAACCTGCTTCGAGGGTGACGCTCTACGATGGAATCATCATCGACCACATATCTTTCATTTATTATTTCTTCATCATCTTTTGACATAGAAATACCTCTTTGCCACAACAGACTAATACAATAATAGAAGACTACCCGTTATTTAGTGTAACTCTTGCAAACTTTCTCTTTCCCACTTGCAGTACTGCCGAAAAACCAGCTTTCAACACCTGCTTACTATCTTCTACACGTTCTCCATCGATCTTTACTGCACCTTGTTTAATCATACGATGCGCATCTGATGTGCTATTAACAAGACCAGACTCTTTCAAAACGTTCGCAATAGCCATTCCATCTGTAGCCACATTGATATCTATCTCAGGCATATCATCAGGTATAGCATTGTTACTAAAGCGATTTATAAAATCAGCTTGTGCTGCTTCTGCAGCCTTTGCATCATGAAAACGGGTAATAATTTCTTCTGCTAGCAAAAATTTTATGTCTCTGGGATTCTCACCTTGTTCTATCTTTTGTTTGAATACATTTATCTCGTCTAATGACCTAAAACTCAACAACTCGAAGTAGCGCCACATCAAATCATCAGAAACCGACATGATCTTGCCAAACATCTCATTCGCTGGTTCATCGATACCGATGTAATTTCCCAACGATTTGGACATTTTTTGTACACCATCCAAACCTTCCAATATCGGCATGGTTAGAACTACTTGTGGCGCCTTTCCATGTGTTTCCTGGAGTTGTCTGCCGACGAGCAAATTAAACTTTTGGTCAGTACCACCCAATTCAACATCTGCATCCAAAGCAACAGAATCATATCCCTGCACAAGTGGGTACAGAAATTCATGTATTGCTATCGACCGATTCGATTTGTAACGTTTATTAAAATCATCACGCTCAAGCATTCTCGCAACCGTATAATTTGATGCCAATCTGATTACGTCAGCTGCGCCCATCTTATCCATCCAGGTAGAATTGAAAGCCACTTCCGTTTCGTCTGGGTCAAGGATCTTAAATATTTGTTGTTGGTATGTTTCTGAGTTTTCCTTGATTTGTTCGCGAGTGAGAGGTGGCCGTGTGGCACTTTTACCAGAAGGGTCACCAATCATGCCGGTAAAATCACCAATCAGAAATACCACCTTATGGCCAAGCTGTTGAAATTGCCGCAGTTTATTGATGAGCACTGTGTGGCCAAGATGTAGATCCGGTGCTGTAGGATCAAAGCCGGCCTTGATTCGAAGGGGTTTTCCGGCCTCTAATTTCTTCTTGAGTTCAGCTTCAACGAGGATTTCATCAGCGCCTCGGGCTATCAAATCCATCGCTTCTTGTACCTTTGTCATACCTTCCTCAGAGTCATTTTAAAACGCGCGTAGCTTATCATGTCATTAACTGCTACGCAGTGCGCAATTCAACCATTGACGCGTGTAAATTCAAAAGTTATTGTAACGAAAATTTAATCAGGATAAACGGTGACTTACAGAGTCTATATAATGAAAGACTATAAGACTGGGGCAGTAACGTCGCAAGTACGCTCGCAACGGTCTTGGCTTATATTTCTGTCTGGCATCAGCCTGATATTAATATCGGCTTGGCTAATCTTATCTACGCCTGAGAATAATGCCGCAGATGGCTTGGCTAGCGACATCCCAAAAGCTGATATTCCAACGACTCTGCAAGAATCGGCAATTGAATATACCGCTGATTCCGTAAAACTTGATATCTCAAACGTAATAGAAGAAAGCACGGTTAATGATTCCGAGTTAAATGATGTTATTGAAATAACACCCCATGTTATAGCTCCTGATTCAGAAAATTTAATTGTAGATGAATCTTTATCGGAATCTATAGAACAACAAACAAATAAATCATTGCAGACTGTTACTGTAAAGACAGGGGATAGCCTAGCTTTGATATTTTCAAGGCTAGGATTAAGCCCAAGATCACTCTATAACATTATGTCTATTGGTAAAGAGGTATCACGGTTAAAGAAACTCCGACCTGGACAGATATTAAATTTTCATATTAATGAAAATGAATTAAACAAGCTTGAGTACGAGGTAAATCTGACTAATAGTCTCTTGATAACAAAACAAGACGGCAAATTTCAAGCTGAGTTAATACACGAAGAACTTGAACCGCTGGTAAAACATGCGAAAGCTGTCATTAATGATTCGCTTTTCCTCTCCGGTAAACGTGCAGGTTTATCAGATAAATTGATAATGCAATTGGTCTCTATATACGGCTGGGATATCGACTTTGCACTTGATATTCGTGAAGGTGATTCTTTCACGCTTATTTATGAAGAACAATATAAGGATGGAGTTAAAGTTGCAGACGGGCCCATCATAGCTGCTGAATTTATAAATCGTGGCACCCCATTGAGAGCTCTTCGCTATACTCACGAAGATGGTCGTCATGATTATTATGCTGAAAACGGCGATGCCATGCGTAAGGCTTTCCTTAGAACTCCGGTTGAATTAGCCAGAATCAGTTCACGCTTTAATTTAAAAAGAAAACATCCCATCCTGAACAGAATAAGAGCACATAAAGGTGTTGATTATGCTGCGTCTACCGGCACACCAATCAAAGCAACGGGTGATGGTACTGTTGCCCTGGCAGGCAAAAAAGGCGGTTATGGAAGAACTATCGTATTGAAACACGGTGGAAAATACAGCACTCTTTATGCACACCTGCATAAATATGCCCGCGGCGTCCGGACAGGTAAACGCGTAAAACAAGGACAAGTTATTGGCTACGTTGGCAAAAGCGGACTAGCCACTGGACCGCATTTACATTATGAATTCAGGGTTAATGGTGTCCATCGAAATCCACTTACTGTCAAATTACCTAAAGTAGAATCAATAAATAAAAAGGCTCTACCTGAGTTTTTACAAACAATAAACCCCATGATTGCTGAATTGGATCGACTAACAGGGAAGCGTGCCCTTGCCTCTCAGCAAACAGAAGAGTCTCCAAAGCAGTTAAGTGCCTTAATGGAAGACGGTTAACATTAATCACTCCATCTCATTGAATACAAGTCCATAAGCTCATCATGTACTACATAGGACTTATGTCTGGTACCAGCATGGATGCGATAGATGCCGCACTGGTTGAGTTTGATGACAAGGCCATTCTAAAATTTTACCGTGAATATCCAATAGAAAACTCACTAAGACATCAGGTTAGGGTTATTAACGAGAAGAGTGACCTAGGCCATATCGCTGACCTTGATCATGAGTTAGGTCACCTATTTGCAAATGCAGTTAATAGCCTACTAGAAGAAGCAGAAATCAACGCTGAAGAGGTCGTGGCAATTGGAAGCCACGGGCAGACCATATTACATAAACCAGATGCCACTCATAAAACATCATTACAGATTTCAGATCCTAATGTCATATGCGCTGAAACAGGAATTACAACTGTTGCAGACTTTCGCAGGATGGATATGGCACATGGCGGACAAGGTGCGCCATTAGCAAGTGCATTTCACCAATATCAATTTCAACAAAATAATAAATCGATCATCATTTTAAATATTGGCGGTATTGCAAATATAACTTTACTCCCAAAAGACAATAGCAAAATCATTGGCTTTGATACGGGCCCAGGTAATGGATTACTTGATGATTGGATTCAGAAAAACAAGGATGAAGAATATGATAAAAATAGCGCTTGGGCGTGTTCTGGAAATGAAGATAATGAATTACTTGAACGATTATTGAGCGATGAATATTTTTCTCTAGCACCTCCGAAAAGTACGGGAAGAGAATATTTTAATCTGGAATGGTTGAACGGTTACTTATTTAAGAATAATTTAGAGGTGGCACCTGAAGATATTCAAGCAACATTATTACAGTTGTCTGTAATCACAATTTGTAATGCAATTAAAGAAGTTGCCAAAGAGTATAATGAAGTATTGCTTTGCGGCGGCGGCGCCTATAACCCGATATTTTTGAAATCAATACAACATCTATTACCAAACATTAAAGTATCAACAACTGCAAATTATGGTCTAACACCTGATTGTATAGAGGCAGTGACTTTTGCCTGGCTTGCAAAACAACGTATTGAGAAAAAACCGTCAAACTTACCGAGTGTAACTGACGCACGTAAAGCAGTATTACTAGGTGGAATATATTCTGCTAATTAGATTAGCCTTAAACAGAAAAGGAAGAACCACACCCGCAGGTAGTTTCTGCATTAGGATTACGAATGACGAACTGTGCGCCTTCCATACCTTCAGAGTAATCAATCTCAGCACCTGATAGATATTGAAAACTCATTGGATCGACCAATAATTTGACACCTTCATTTTCTACAATGGTGTCACCTTCGCCAACTTCCTCGTCGAAGGTAAAACCGTATTGAAAACCGGAACAACCACCACCAGAAATAAAGACGCGTAATTTCAACGCATCATTACCTTCTTCTTCGATGAGCTCTTTAACCTTACTGGCCGCCGCCTCACTAAAAACGAGTGGGCCCGGGATTACTTCTTCTGCTGCTGTGCTCATAAGTTTATTTCCAATTAATGGTTATATTATTCGCTGGCTTCAAGCGGTTCGCCGTGGCCAATTGCTAATGGGGATTCTGATGGTTCAAGTGAGTGAACCAGTTTCCCGTTCACTTCAGCACCAATCGCCATTTCTATTAGATTATAGTATACATTACCTGTGACCCTTGCCTTAGATGCAAGTTCCACATGCTCGCTGCCATGCACATCTCCAATGACAACGCCATTTAATACGACATAAGGGACACTGACTTCACCTTCAATTGTGCCGCACTCACTGAGCGATAACATAGAACGGCCATCATTTTCAGCAATGACATTACCTTTAATTGTACCATCAACGTGCAACCCACCAGTAAATCGGATATCACCCTGTATCTCGCTATGCTGCCCCACTAATGTATCAATCCGTGTCGCCTTACGTTTTTTTCGATTACCGAGCATGTTTTACTCCTCAACCTTTTTTAGCAGGCCATTCAAATTCTCTTTTTACAGCTGCTCTGTTTGTGCCTTTCTGTCGCAATTCAACCACCACTCGTGATGGCTTAAATCCCTCAGGAAAGATTAGATTACCCTCAATTCGTTCAAAGTTCTTAAATTTTATTTCACGATCAAATTTACTGCCTGTAATCACCTTATCGAGTGATAATACCTGAGAGCCCTCTTCATTCATTCCTTCAATTGACATATCCATTGTCACTTCGATAATTTTATCACTTTTTGCAACATTGGTTAATACAAGCTTGAAATGGTGCAGATTTTCTTGATCTGCCCCCTCAATATGAAATCCTTGTATATTTAGTCCCTTAGAGTCAGTAGTGGCAGTCATAATACCTTCATAAAACTCTAACTCGCCCTTTAGCCGGTAAACCTGATCCTGTAGCCCTTTTATATCATTTTGCAAACGGGCAGCAGCCTGATTATCGATTTGAGTAGAACGTTCTAGTATGACGACCTGTTCGCGCAATTGTTTATTCTCGATATCGAGACTTTGATTTACATCCCAAAGCAAACGAGAGTCTTCACTCTGTGTTAACTGGCTTTTAATAAAGCGCCAATGGTTCGCATCCAATAATAACCATATCACGACAGAAATCGCGGCACTAAACAGTACGACGGCAAGAATGATTTCGAGCGGACGGTGCTTTTTTATAACTAGCTTAGACATAATCAAACTGGCTAGGGAGCCAGACCGGGCGTAGCTATGCCCATACTTTCATCCAAACTCAGCATAATATTCATATTCTGAATTGCCTGGCCGGCAGCACCTTTCACTAAGTTATCAATTACCGATAAGATTACCGTAGGTTGAGACTTATCTTTACCCGGATGGAGAGCAATCCTACATGAGTTTGTTGCTCTGACCGATGCAGTATCAGGGTGCGAGCCTTGGGGCATCACATCAACAAACTCTTCTTGTGCATAATAAGCGGCATAGCACTCTTGTAAGCCCTCAGCATGATCAATTGGTTTCACATAAATTGTGGCAAAAATACCTCGATTCATTGGGACCAAATGAGGCACGAAGGTCAGATTAATTTCAGACTCTGCCTGAACATTATTTAATGTCTGTGTAATTTCAGGCAGGTGTCTATGCCCTGAAGCACTATATGCCTTGAAAGATTCTGAAACCTCAGAAAATTGAGTTGCCAGCGCCGCTTTCCTCCCAGCTCCACTCACTCCTGATTTGGCGTCAGCAATTATATCGCCAATGTTGATTAAGCCCTTTTCAACTGCAGGTAATAGCGCAAGTGTAATTGCAGTAGGATAACATCCCGGATTGGCTATCAGACTGGCATCTTTTATCTTTTGTCTATTTAATTCTGGCAATCCATATACCGCTTTGCTTAGCAGGTCTGGACACGCATGTTCTACCTGATACCACTGTTCCCATAACTCTGAATTTGAAATTCTGAAATCTGCTGAAAGATCAATAATCTTACAGCCTTGATCAAGCAATTTTGGCACGTGATGCATTGCTGTTGCATGCGGTGTTGCAAAAAAAACAAAATCACAAGTCTTAAGTTGTTCGCTGTCATGGCCAAGAAATTCAAGATCGACATGCGTGCGCAAGCTTGGAAAGACATCTTGTACAGCCTTACCTTTTTCAGAATTTGAAGTGGCAACTGCTAACTCAACGGCTTCATGCTTTGACAGCAATCGAAGTAATTCGATTCCTGTATAGCCTGTTGCGCCTACGACACCAACATTGATCATTTCTTTGCCTTGATTGCTTTAATAAGGTTTTTAATTTTACAGAATAAAACTGCTTGAGTATCGTGGTTTTACTGGGTAAACGTAGAATGGAAAACAATATAGTTTTAAATACACGTCCCTCCGGCTCCTGCCCTCCCGGGACATACGACCGCCATGGATGCCGGAAGTGTCGAAAGTGCAGGAGCAATTTTCGACCAGTACTTCCATGTAGATAATTAAAAAAGCGGCCGAAGCCGCTGTGAATTCGATTTTTATTATTATTTTAATGAATTAACTGCATAAATCAGTAAATTCGAATATGAGGTTAATGCCAGATGAAAATACTGTCAAGCAATCAATTAGACGTACAATGATACTCTTTGAACGATCTATGCCATGTCCTGTCTTAATGTTATGTATTTGTTTTTATTAACATATATGGATTTCGTGCATAGCGTGATTGCGATCCCGTAAAAAATCGGTATGTTGTCAATAATACGATAAGCGAGAAAATTTATTTATGGATACAGTTCAATATATAGCTCTTAGTATGGGCGTGGCTTGGGCAAGTGGTATTAATCTTTACGCGGCAGTTTTAATGCTGGGTTATCTAGGCAGTACCGGTAATATTGATTTACCACCAGAGATGGTGGTAGTTACCGACCCACTGGTAATGTCAGCTGCAGGTCTTATGTATTGTGTCGAATTTTTTGCTGATAAAACTCCCGGGGTTGATACTGCCTGGGACAGCTTACACACTTTCATCCGCATCCCGCTCGGCGCCGTATTAGCAATGAGTGCCGTTGGTGAAATGACACCTGCCGTCGAACTCGCAGCATTTCTAGCGGGGGGCAGTTTAACAGCAGCAACTCATGCAACCAAAGCGGGTAGCCGCGTTATAATTAATTCGTCTCCTGAACCAGTAAGCAATTGGTTTACTTCTATTGGTGAAGACTTCCTGGTTATTACCGGCATGTGGGCGGCACTAACACACCCATTGATTTTTGTTGTATTTCTAATCCTCTTTATCATATTAATGATTTGGTTATTACCTAAGATCTGGCGTGGTATCAAACGTATTTTTTCAACACTAAAAGATTTTATAAAAGGAAATAAAAGTACACCGGTACTAGAGTCATCCATTGACCTCCCGAAAGATTAGCTTATGAAAACCAGATTAATACTGTCAGTAGCGACTTTAGTTGTTGTCGCACTAATTAGCTTCGTGTTTTATAAGTCTTCCCAAGCCTTGGATAAAGCTCCTGACATCAGTTTAAATATTATTGATGGTCGAAAGATTGAGTTCAGATCTTTGAGAGGCAAGCCCGTATTAGTTACATTTTGGTCTACAACTTGCTCAAGCTGTATAAAAGAAATGCCGCATCTGGCTGAGCTTTATAAGCAACTTAACAAAGACGGTCTTGAAATAATCGGTATCGCAATGCCATACGATCCACCCAACCGCGTACTAGAACTAACGGAAAAGATAGAGGTGCCTTACCCAATTGCGCTCGATATTGAAGGTCTCGCTTCAGAAGCTTTTGGAAATATCAGTGTTACACCGACAAGTTTTTTGATTGATTCTCTTGGAAATATAATTCAACAAAAGACTGGTGAGATGGATATTGAACAACTCCGGGTCAAGATTAAAATATTACTTCAAACACCGCAGACAACAATTTCATGACTAACTATTTTCATGCTCTGGTTTAAAGCCTTACATCTGATATTTATGGTGACTTGGTTCGCCGGATTGTTCTATCTACCAAGGTTATTTGTTTATCATGCAATGAGTAATGATCATATCAGTATTGATCGATTTAAAATCATGGAGCGGAAACTTTTCTACGGGATTACAACCCCTGGTGCCATTCTGACCATTATTTTTGGTGTATTCACTTTACTCAGCAGTGGCACTTCTGCGTATAGCGGTCAAATATGGCTATTGGTTAAATATGCGTTAATCTTCATTTTGATCGTTTATCATATTTACTGCTGGTTTTTATTGCAGGATTTTAAGCATGATCGTAATCAACACACCCATGTATGGTACCGCTGGTTTAATGAGATACCCGTATTAATATTAATCGCTATTATTATTCTTGCTGTCGTTAGACCATTTTAAATTTGATAAATATTAAACTTCTATCATTTCAAAATCTTCCTTTCTAGCGCCGCACTCAGGACACACCCAGTTTGGGGGAACGTCTTCCCACTTGGTACCCGGGGCAATATCATCTTCCGGCCAACCCTTTGCTTCATCATAGATATAGCCGCATATAACACACATATATTGCTTCATTTTTAAAATAACTCCTGTGTTTTATTTCTGTGATAATAAATGGCTGTGTAGAATAACTATATTATGACCAATAGCAATAATCAAAAACCTGTTGTTCTGGTAATCGCAGGGCATGACCCCAGTGGCGGAGCCGGAATACAAGCAGATATTGAGAGCATTTCAAGTGCAGGATGTCATGCCGCCACTGTAATCACATCGCTAACGACCCAGAATACAAACAAGGTCCTTGATGTCATGCCTCAGAATCCAGAACCGTTTAGAAATCAGATAAGACTGATTTTAGAAGATATGGATATCGTTGCTTGCAAGATAGGCATGATTGGAGACATTAAACTCCTAAAAGTTATCGTGGACGAACTGGCTGAAACAAACTTTCCGATTGTACTCGACCCGGTGATGAGTGCTACAACTGGAATGAAATTTTCAGATGATGACATTTGTAAAAAACTACTCACCTCATTATTGCCATTAGCAACAATCATTACACCAAATAGTAACGAAGCGAGATTACTTACAAAGAAAAATGATTTATCTGCTGCTGCTGACATATTGATGGACTATGGTACCGAGTCTGTTTTGATTACTGACACACATGATGATACACATGAAGTCATAAATGCCTTATATACAAAACACGATTCTTCAATCGAATATCATTGGGAAAGATTACCGGATACATTTCATGGTTCAGGTTGCACCTTATCTTCAAGGATTGCAGCACTATTAGCATTGGGTAATGATTTAAAAATATCTGTAGGAAAAGCCCAGGAATACACATGGTTGTCACTGAAACATGGGCTGAAGCTTGGCCATGGACAAGCTCAACCTAATCGTTTCTATGAGTAAACAAGACAGCTTTACAACTGAACATTTATTATGAATATACCCAACACAACTGGCGTCTATGCCATCACAGACTGTGAAAATATTACGGCTGATGAAGTATTAAGTAGAACCGAAAGTATTCTTAGGATTGGCGTAGCACTATTTCAATACCGCAATAAAACTGATGATCAAAATGTTAAACGAGCGCTAGCGCTAAAGTTACAGTCACTCTGTAAAAAATATAAAACACCGTTTATCGTTAACGATGATTTAAAACTCGCAGAAGAAATAGCTGCTGATGGTATACACCTGGGTCAACATGACAAAGAAATTGAGACTGCTCGAGCGGTTCTTGGGAATAAAATTATCGGTATTTCATGTTATAACGACTTTAATCGCGCTGTAATTGCAGAACAATCTGGCGCTGATTACATTGCCTTTGGATCTTTTTTCCCATCAAGCACTAAACCTGATGCATTAAAAGCAGATATTGATTTGATTGTTAAAGCAAAAGAAAAATTAACTGTCCCAATAGTTGCCATAGGCGGCATAACACCGGAAAATGGAAAGGAATTAATTAATGCCAAGGTAAATTATTTAGCCGTCATAAGTGGGCTTTATTCTGCTCCTGATACTATTAATTCAACTCTGGCGTATAAGCAATTATTTACAAAATAACTCAACTATTATGACCACCGAATTATTCAATGCGGCACAACTACATATCCCGGGTGGTGTAAATTCACCTGTACGTGCATTTAAGTCAGTATCAGGCACTCCAATTTTTATTGACCATGCTATTGGTCCTTATATATACGACAACGAAAATAAACGCTATATCGATTACGTCGGCTCATGGGGGCCAATGATATTGGGGCATGCCAATCCTGATGTTATCCAAGCCGTTCAAAGTGCAGCAGCAAAAGGACTCAGTTTCGGTGCTCCAACAGAAATCGAAACTCGCATGGCCGATAAAGTATGTGAGTTAGTGCCATCAATTGAAAAAGTGCGTATGGTTAGTTCAGGCACTGAAGCTGCGATGAGCGCGATTAGACTTGCACGCGGTTTTACCGGAAGAGATAAAATCGTAAAGTTTGAAGGTTGTTATCACGGACATGCAGATTCATTATTGGTTAAGGCAGGATCTGGCGCATTAACACTTGGGGTGCCTACTTCTCCTGGTGTTCCTGCAGACCTTGCGCAACACACGATTACGCTCTCTTTCAATGATGCCGAACAGGTAAAAACTATTTTTGCGGATATAGGTGACCAAATAGCCGCCATTATTGTTGAACCGATAGCGGGAAATATGAATTGTGTGCCTGGTTCAGCTCAATTTCTTAATACTTTGAGGGATGTGTGTACTAAACATAAATCTGTTTTAATCTTTGATGAAGTAATGTCCGGTTTTCGGGTCGCACTAGGTGGTGCACAATCAATCTACAACATCACCCCTGATTTAACCGTACTCGGAAAAGTTATTGGTGGCGGTATGCCAGTTGGTGCTTTTGGCGGTAAAAAAGAAATAATGGATTACATTGCCCCAGATGGCCCGGTTTACCAAGCAGGCACATTGTCCGGTAATCCAATCGCAATGGCTGCCGGATTAACCACGCTTGACATTATTTCTGATGAATCTTTTTTTGATCTGTTAACTACTAAGGCAGAAAGACTTTTAAATGGATTAAAAGAACAAGCCAACACTAATAATATTCCGTTAAGCACAAACCACGTCGGCGGTATGTTTGGGTTATTTTTTACAGAGGAAGAATCAATCACTTCTTTTGAACAAGTCATGAATTGCAATACTGAACAGTTCAATCAATTCTTTCACGGAATGCTTAAAGCAGGCGTTTACCTAGCGCCATCTTCTTATGAAGCAGGGTTTGTCTCAATTACGCATACTAATGATGATATAGACGAAACTATCGAAGCTGCAAATAAAGTATTTTCCACAATAAGTTAATGGAGCAAAATATGAATAAACTTTTAATCGTAATGTCATTCACACTTTCATTATTTTTACTTACTGGCTGTGCGCCAGAAGTTGGCAGTAAAGAGTGGTGTGCACAAATGAAAGAAAAGTCAAAAGGTGATTGGACAGCCAATGAAGCAACTGACTTTACAAAAAACTGTATTTTTTAATCAGATAATAATACAGCTAAGGCTGTAACCAATACTTAATACCCAATAGGGTAAGCTGAAGGTATTGGACAAGTTAAATTCCAGAAATTGTCGATTGTCAGTCTGTAGCGATGCAATTTCCTGAACAAAGGAATTTGATACGAGGTCCCACAACACGCTGAGATAATTCATGCTATAAGAAACAATATTCCACGGTGAGATATTGGCAACATCCATAGCAATGCCGGCGTAATAACAAGCTTGGCTTAACATTGAGCTGCTTGAATCGATAATTGCGACCACAACACCACTGGCTATAAGTAAAGGAAAATACACGGCACTTAGTAACCAACCTAATAAATCACCCAAAGGTACCCACCCAGCAGGAGAAACAATATCTGTCGTCCAGTCAAAGAACCTGTGTAGAGCAACAATACCATTATTAAATAGCCATATTATGGGGATAAACCAAAGTACAAAATATTTGATAGCACTATAACGAAGCAACATAAGAAAGAAGTATTGGAATACCAAAGCAACACCAAGAATAGCGCTAATAGAAACCCAGCTAATGATTGAAACATCAACCCACCGAGCAGAAGAGAACCAAACAAGACCCTCACGGTAAATAAGCAATAAACCGATAACTAAAATCAAACCGACAAACATGAAAAGAATGTTTGACCGCTTTTCGCGTTGTTCTAATTTGTCCATTTAGGTATCAGTCAAATAAAAAATCACGGGGTTTTAGAAGAATTGTACTGAACCTGAAACAGTCACTGTTATCTTGCTCGTGCCTGCTTCTACTGCTGGTGCACTTTTACTATCCATTGCCATCATCCGGCTTTCAGCATAGATCGGTCGATTTTGACCGCCACCGGTATTGACATGCATATTAACAATGCGGACATTTTTATCATCCATATGTTTCTTTACAATATCGACCCGCTGCTTAAATGCGATCATAGCCTCTTCTATCAATTCATTTTCATACTGCACCCGTGTTTCTCGAGTTGGGCTAAAACGCATATTTTTTACTTGTAATCGGCTTTGTAGTTGACCGACCAACTCAGATAGTTCAGTTATATTTGTGCTCTTAAGTTCTAATTGCTGAATTGCGCGCCATCCGATCACAGTCCGCTTGTCATAGATAGGATATGTATTATAGGCCTGCGTACGTGAGTCAATTTCATTTTTTTTAGCAACAATTTTTAATGCCCAATCCATGTCTTGATTTATCTTATTGGCAATCTTTGCTGCTTCTTTGCCTTCTTCTTCTACGGCAAGCATGACAGTCAATTGATCATTAGGTATCTCCCGTTCAGCCTGCGCTTGTAAATTCACCTGATTAAATAGAGGTTCATTATCATGTGCATAACTTGAAAAACTGAAAGTAGATAACAACAGATATATGATAACGAACTTTATATTTCTCATTTAACAGCCCTCTGTATATAGAATGTCTACTTCAGTTTGTTTATTGCTACTACAAACCCATCTTCATCGGCATAAATATAATCACCCGGATTAATTGTCACATCCGCAAAAGTTACAGCAACATCACGATCACCGACACCTTTCTTTACACTCTTACGTGGATTGGTGTTTAGTGCTTTAACACCTATATTCATCTTAGCAATCATCGCCGAGTCACGAATACAACCATAGACTATAACACCAGCCCAACCATTTTTGACGCCTAATTCCGCCAACATATCACCTAGTAAAGCACAACGTAATGAAGCACCGCCTTCTACAACCAGCACTTTACCTTGGCCTGGTTCTTCTAATGCGGCTCTGACAAATGAATTATCTTCAAATACTTTTAGTATCAATGCTGGGCCAGAAAATTGCTTTTTACCACCATAATCATTAAACATTGGTGTAGCGATTTGTAGGTCTTCTTCATACTCATCATAAAGATCGGCTGTAGCAAAACTCATAATTGTTTCCTGTTATTTATTGTTAAGTAATGTATAAAATTCTGGGCGACGATCCGCCAGGATATCATTGTGCTGCGTTATCATTTTATTATTTGCGTCGTCAGGATCTATCTCTGTGACAAACAATGCATCGCGTTGTGATACTGCACGGTGTAATAATTTACCACCTGGAGCCACGATTTGACTCTTTCCTGTAAACTTAAGACTTCCTTGTGGTCTTTTATCAACCCCGTAACGATTTGCAGTAATGGCAAACACCTTGTTCTCTATGCATCGTGCAAGCATCGTCTGTTGGCAGAATGTTAATACTAGATTAGATGGCTGACAAATGATCTGTGCGCCTTGCAAAGCTAATATACGAGTAACTTCAGGAAAGACCCAATCAAAACAAATCATCATGCCAATCTTTACACCGTTAATATCATTAACGACAAATGGTTTATTACCGGGATCAAAACAAAATTTTTCTTCATTGAATAGATGCACTTTACGATAAACATGCTCGATACCGTTCGGACCGATTAATGCAGAACTATTGAAGCATTGCTCACCCTGTTTCTCGGCAAAGCCAAGCACGATATGCATATTTTTATACTCGGCAAAACTGATAATTGAATCAATAATCGTGCTGTTTTCAAGATCTTCTGCATACTTTAACGACTCCGTTTTATCTTTAAAGTAATAACCCGACAAGGCAAGTTCAGGCAACACGATAAGATCTGCTTCAACATCTTTCAGCGCAGATAAAATCTTTTTGCAATTTTGTTCCGGCTTGCCAAAAAAAGGACGGAATTGATAAAAACCTACTTTCATCAGGGAATGTATGTTTTCCAGAATTATTATATTTTAAGGGGTTATCTTTCGACAATTCCCTCGAATGAACAGTAAGGATATTTACTTAGAAGGTATATTGCAAATCAAGAAGCGCACGATTATTGTTCGTCGCAATAGGATCCAGACGTTCATGAAAAACAGCTAATTTGGCACGTAATGAATCGTTAAAGCCATAAGCAACCCAGCCACTAATTCCACGCATATTAGTTGCAAACCACCAGTCATCATCATTAAAAGACGCTACTACGGCATCTTGTTGTATACGCTGTGCAGCAACACCTAATTCAACCCCACGTATCCACTGGCTATTACCCAAGACTAAATCAACACGACCACCATAAGCTTTGTCACTAGCATCAACATTTTTCAATAGGTCAACGCTGGCTCGAATTGGAAAGTTATTCCAACGGATATTCGTTCCAAATTGTATATCAACAATATTAAAGTCTTCCGCAAATGCTCCACCTGTTCCCGCTGAATTTGTTCGGCGTAAACCATTTCGTGATAAGCCTCCTAAATTCCCAAAGTCGAGAACGGAAACAATGGCATGATATCCAAATGACGTACCCTCACCAAAACGAAGGGCTGCTTGAGCTGTATTAATTCGAGAACTATCACCGAATAAATGATTGCCTAGAAATATCCCACCTATGAATTCGATTGAACTGAAGTCACCTATTTCTTGCATGTGTTGTATTGATACACCTTGAGGTCTCAAGTCATCATCCCAAACCATAGGTGTCAAAACGAGAGGAAACATACTTTGTCCAATCAAAAGTGATGTGTTTTCTGTAAAATTAAAACGTGTAAATAACTCATCGATAGACAGGTCATCGGCTCGTTCATTATCTAGATTAAATCGCGTTCTGGCATTAGATTCCGTACTCCAATTCACCTTCGCAGCTGCACCGATTTCAATAAACTCATTGGCTGTCCATAGCACACCAACACGTGCCCGTGTAGTAGCACGCTCAAAACCAGGATCTACCGCTCTTGGTAGATCACGAACAATATCTCCTCTTATACGGACATCACCATAAACTTGAATAGTACTGAAAGTATCGTCAATCCCTAATAAATCGTCGTCTAAAGAGTCTTCAAAACTAACGCCTGCGAACGACTGCGCCATAGGAAACATCATTATCAGTGCAAATAGTATGCGAGGATTTTTTAATTTCTTACACATATATAATTATCACTAAATCAAGCGCGCAACATCTCAAGTGCACTTAATAATTCCTCTGCACTTTTTATTCGATCGCTGGCTTTACGCGCGATACATTTCATGATTAATTCTTCAAGTTCTGGCGGAATCTCTTCCCAGTACTTAGACGGAGGATTGGGATCATCTGAATTCTTAACTTTAATCAAACGCTGCATACTCTTTGCTGTATGTGGGAACATACCGGTATACATGTGGTACATGAGTACACCTGTTGAATATATATCAGCTCTAACATCCACTTTCTCACCTAATAATTGCTCTGGAGCAGCATAACGTGGTGTTCCGACAATACTACCTTCCAATTCACCCAACCCAGCACCAGATTCATGCCGCGCAATACCGAAGTCCATAATCTTGGCATTACCATTGTGTTCCAGTATCACGTTTTCTGGCTTTATATCACGATGTAAAACCCCTTGGTCATGTGCTGCTTGCATACCCGCAGCGACCTGTTTGGCTATACGCAAGCCGGCTGAATAAGGCATCTTCTCACTTTGTTTCAAAAGATACTTCAACGTTAAACCACGCACATACTCCATCGAGATATACGGGACAGAATCGAGTTCACCATAATCATAAGTACGTAATACCGCGGGATGCGTTATTTTCCGCGCAAGTTTTATCTCGCTTTTCATCGCTTCTAGAAATGCATCTGCGCCTTCGACGTCCGATACCTTCAACATCTTCAATGCAACCAGATCATTCAAATCATGATCGTGTGCCTTATAAACCACACCCATTGCGCCGGCACCTAACTCTGAAATAATTTCGTAACGACCACCAAGTGACATACCTGGCACGATATGGATTCGTTTAAGCGATGTACCACCACCGTCGGTAAATTGTGTTCCATGTAAAGTTTCACCTTCAGATTCAACTTCAAATTGATCTACATCAGCAGGTTTTAAACAATAAAATTTTCCTTTGCTAACTCCTCCTTTACCGACAATAGCTTTAAAGTCGGGGTTTTCAGAAGTTAACCGTTTCAGTAGCTTAGGTGTAATAAATATATAGCCTGAAACTGATTCGTCTAATAATCTGTTTAACTGTAAAACACTTGATCCAAGTATATTTTCAGAATGTCTTTCACCGAGTTGAGCACTACCAATTACTGCATGGCCATCGCTTACAGCGGCAGCTATACCTTCTCCTTTACTCATTAAACTATTGAGTACAGCACCTGCTGTAGAAAGTGCACGTTTGTGCTCATCTTGACCTTTAAAAATAATCACAACCACATGGCCTAGCATGCCAATCAGATGCCCACCGTGAGCCTTGCCTATCAAATGAATGTTTTTCAAGCTGGCATTTAAAAGACTAAAGACTTCTTCAGGTCCCATCTTGTCGGCTTGTTTGGCAAAACGTCTTAAATCTATCCCTAATAAAGAGAAGTTGCCGGCCTCAGTTGTAAAGTTGATTTCGGGTAGGTTACTACTTTTATTTTCAACTGAGTCTGGCAAGTATTTGGCAAGGTCTGTCATATATCCCTGCATATCACTTTTTTCCCGAAGGTCGCTTAATAAGATATCAAACGAAGAAGTCAACTGGGCTAACTCGTCTTTACCCTCAGCCACCTCAAATCGTTGTTGATAGTCTCCACGTGCTGCTGTTTGTGCCGCAACAGCTAAACGTCTGACTGGCGCTAATACACCACGAGATATTAATAATGATAGTGGTAATGCCAGCAAAATACTTATCGCCGTAACAATAAGCAGAACATTCTCTATTGCACGAAAATCAGCCGATGCTTTATCAATTGAAGTCAACGCAATAGTAATGCCATTTGGATCAACTTCGCTGGTACTCGCAACGGTTGCTAACCATGCTCCATAGGTCAGTTTTATTTCTATTGGTTCTTTACCAAGAGCAGAATTAATTAATGCATTGTTAGCTGCTAACAGAGCAAGATCATCGTCACTAAGCGTACTTACAATTGCTTTTAGCTTGTTATCAATGTTTGTTAGAAAGACAAGTTCAGATCCACTTATATTTTTAATTTCATTAGCAAATTTATTGTCAACTATTAAACCCGTTAATAGAAAACCGACCAAATTTTCCTGATCTGCTAAAGGGACTACTGCAACTTGAAATATACCTTCTTCACGAAACCAATAGCCTGTTGTTGATTCAAGCGATTCAATAACGTTACCTACCAAGGCATCACTAGACATATCCGTTCCAATGACCTCATCATCATCTGTATGTGCAATGGCTTCACCATCACCATTAAGCACCATTGCGAAATCAAATCCTAAGTCCTGTTGACGTTCTATCAATAAATCAACAATTGATTGTGTATCTACCTCACCACCTAAACCTAAATTACTCCCCGCAGCTTCAGCCACATAACTTGAGAAATAGGGATCTGATGCAAATATTTCAGAGATTAATTCGAGCTGTTGAAAACGTCGCGACTCAAAACCTTGCTGTACGATACGAATATTTTCCAGCGATGAGATAACCGCACGCTCAGAAATTGCATTGCCTCGGTAATAGGTTATACCTGATGCTAAGCCTAGGATAATGATTAGCAAACCGCTGAACGCAAAAAATATTCTGTGACCTAATGTTAGTTTCATGGCTAATAATTCTTCTTTTTGATTTTACGGTAAGACTTACCTGCTTTATTAGAATGTTTTGGAATTCGACGTTTTGTTAATTCCAAATCAAATTTCTCTTGTTCAACAGCTTTAGAAAAATCAAATTTCTTTTTTATAAGCTTAGCTCGTGGATGCCAAATAAATAGTTGCCCAGAAACTGGGGGTAAATCTTTTAGTGTAAAACTACCCTCACTTGATGGTGTTGTGTAATAAGGAGAATCAAACACCAGAATATAAGCGACCATAGCATGGTGTACATTGCAGTAGACCCTCACAAGACCAGGCTTTTCAAATTTATGAGAACCTTTATCTCCACCTGAATAGAGCCCCAAGTCAAAATTATTATTTGTCGAAGTGGAAAATGCATTATGTAAAATTGGATCAAAATTTGGAAAACTTACTTCAGTACCCACGGATACAGGTAAAACGCGTGGAGAATATGTCTTTTTCTCCATCTTCATTTCTTTTGTTTCGGTATTAAGAGGTGGTGTATTTATTACTTGATCAGGAACAAAATATATTACAGCGTCAGCATATTCACTGGGCTTAACCGGCTTGCCTTTCTTGGTGATCGATATCAAACCATTGTAGTCAGCTGCATATAACTGAGGTATCACAGAAAACACAAAAATGGGTACTAGAATAAGGCGATAAAATATTAGCATTATTTCGTGTCCTGATTTATCAATTATTAATTTCCATAGTTGCATAAAGAACCATACTATTTAATCGCATTGATTCTTCCCCATTATTAACACACACCAACTTCGAATATTTATTGCTAAAATAGTTTCATATTTACCTAAGAACTAGTAAATCCAGCCAAGAAAAAGTGTGCTTACTATCACAAGTCATTAAACCCATATCAGCTCACATAGAGCTATTTCCCGATGAAAGATAATTAAATCTATAAACAATGTTTTAATTATTCATAAAATATGCTATTAATCAATAGATTATAGCTATATTCTAATGTTTATTATAATATTTTAGTCAAAATTATGAAAATAGAGCATTTATAAAACGATGGCACACGCTATTCCTTATGTAACTAAACAAGCACATAGGGTGCTTTCTATGTTCTTAGCTTGTTGGCTACTTACACCTACAAGCTCGATAAACGCCTATGAAGTAGGCAGCCGACTCTTGGCAACAGGTGGAGTTACTCAAATTGAAGGTTCTGCCGGTAGCGGCATTGTCCCGTGGGCTGTATTACCTGGTTATGGACAAAAAGATGAGTGGGGCGGAGAAGTTTTTGGCACTTATGTTAATACTAATGATTATGACCTCTCTGTGATTGGCGCTAGTGTTGGCATCAATAATCGTGTTGAATTATCAATAGCCTCGCAAATCCTAGGTATCGACTCAATAGCACAACCTTTGGGGCTTCCAGATAATGAATTAAAACAAATAGTCGCTGGCGTGAAAGTCAGGCTTTTCGGCGATCTTATCTACACCACGTTGCCACAGGTTAGTTTTGGTCTTCAATATAAAAAAAATACAGACTTTGATGTACCAGCTCTAACCGGTGCAAAATATGATCATGGTGTAGACTTTTATGTTGCAGCAACAAAACTTTGGCTTACCGGCATTAATGGCTACCCTATTCTGTTAAATACAGTAGCTAGATCGACCAAAGCAAATCAATTAGGCTTACTCGGTTTTGGTGGTGATTTAGATGATAGTCGCAGCCTTCTCTTTGAAGGAAGTGTAGGTGTATTGTTGCGTAGAGATCTAGTACTTGGTTTTGATTATCGACAAAAACCAGACAACCTGAGTTTTGCCAAAGAAGATGATTGGATGGATTTATTTCTCGCCTGGTTCCCAAATAAACATCTCAGCATTACCGGGGCATGGACGGAATTAGGCGATATCGCAGGAAAAAAGAACCAAAGTGGATTTTATATCAGCTTAGAAGGCTCATTTTAACTCTCATGAAACATAAAACTATAAAATCAATACCACTCTTTATTCTTTTATGTTTCGTTTCAATATCTTCACACGCTGACTCTTTGTATACAGAACTAGGTGAATCGGATGGAATCAACAAGTTTGTAACTAAAGCCGTTGAAATCTCACACACTGACCAACGCATCGCTTTTTTATTTGAAGATACCGATGACGAAGAACTCATAATACAGATTAGTGATCAAATCTGTTTTCTCAGCGATGGCCCCTGTGAATATGACGGTCAAGATATGGACGAAGTCCATTCAGGCATGGAAATTACCGAAGCAGAATTTGATATCTTTGTTGCAATTGTTATCGATTCGATGGAATACGCTGATATTTCGCACTCAGCCAGAAACAAATTACTGGCCTTACTAGCGCCAATGCGCGAAGACATTATTAATCAATAAAATAGAAAACTACTTTTTAGGTCTTTGCCATTTTGGAATTGTCTTTTGTTCTGTGCGACTAATAGCTAGTTCATCTTCTGCCACATCTTTTGTCACTGTCGTACCTGCGGCAATCGTCGCGCCATTATTTACTTTGACTGGTGCTATAAGCTGCACATCTGATCCCACGAAAACATTATCACCAATGATTGTTTGATGTTTGAATGCACCATCGTAATTACAGGTAATGGTACCAGCACCAATATTTGTTTCCGTGCCAATATGACTATCACCTAGGTAGGTTAAATGATTAACTTTACTACCTTTACCTATGTCTGTTTTTTTCAGTTCTACAAAATTGCCGATATGTACATCATCATCCAATGTTGTATCGGGCCGAATTCGTGCAAAGGGCCCTATGTTACAACCACTACCAATGACGGCATTATCGATCATTGTATTAGGCAGAACATTTACGTTGTCTGCGATAATGGTATCTTTTAAATAACAATTTGCACCAATAGTGACATTGTTACCAAGCTTGACTCTGCCTTCGATAACAACATTGATATCAATTTCATTATCACGACCAATTTCAAGTTCACCGCGCAAGTCGAAGCGCGCTGGATCATTCAAGCCTACGCCTCTATGCATAAGATGATGTGCTTGAACCAATTGAAAATAACGCTCTGCTTCTGCAAGCTGAGACCGGTTATTAATACCTTTTACTTCTATATTTGACTCAGCTAATACAGGAGCAATAACAACATTATCTGCTACTGCCTTAGCAACAATATCTGTTAAATAATATTCATTTTGTTTGTTGTCATTACCAAGCGAGTTTACCCAACGCTTTAATAAATCGGCCTTCACTACCATGAAGCCAGTATTAATTTCGAAAATTCTTTTTTGTTCTTCTGTAGCATCCTTTTCTTCAACGATAGCGACGATATTGCTATCTTCATCGCGGATAATGCGGCCGTAACCATGCGGGTCTTCGAGGTGAGTAGTAAGGAGAGAAAATCCAGTGGTAGCTGCAGCATCAACCAGTGTATTAAGACTCTCTTCAGTAATTAACGGCACATCACCGTAGAGAATTAAAACATTATCAACATCTGGGATATCGGGCAATACTTGTTGCACGGCATGTCCGGTGCCTAATTGTTCCTCTTGCTCAACCCAATTTACTTGGAAATCCTGCAAGGCATTAGGAACCTGATCCCCACCATGTCCATAGACGACATAGATATCTCGATGAGATAAAACCATGGCTGTTTGGTATACATGTTCGAGTAATGATTTGCCTGCAAGAGTATGCAAGACCTTTGGTTTATCAGAATACATTCGCGTACCCTGACCAGCTGCTAAAATGACGATACAAAGACCCATGTGTCGTTTTCCTCAGTACAAAAACATGAATTTGGTTTTTAAAAGATTATATCCGTGCTGACGACTGGGATATAGGATTGATTTTAGTGTGCCTACGAAAATAGGCTTTTTTATGCGAGAGTAAGGAAGATACGCACGCAGAACCGCAATGTATATGCAATACATGAGGATTCGAGTACGGAGCTGACGCAACTATCGCATAAAAAAGACATTTTCAGAGGTGCACTTAGCGTGGTAATGAATTACCACGCTATATTCGATAGGATTAACGACCTGAGCGTTTGCGTAAACGCTGAATCGTTTGTAATTGAGCTGCAGTTTCTGCCAATTGCGCTCTCGCTTTGGCATAATCAATTGCTTCGCCTTTATCATGGAAGGCATTTTCAGCTTCTTCTTTTGCCTTAAGAATGGCAGCTTCGTCTAGATCTTCAGCGCGTTGTGCCGTATCAGAAAGAACAGTAACGACCTTGGGTTGCACTTCTAACATACCGCCAGAAACATAGAAGGCAGATTCGTTACCTTCCGTATCCTGAACACGTACTTCACCAGGGCCCATCTTGGTCACCAATGGCGCATGACCTGGTGCGATACCGACTTCACCTAGTTCAGCAGGAGCGAACACCATATGAACTTCACCCGAATATATTTCGTGTTCAGCACTAACGATATCGACTTGAATTGTATCAGCCATAAAATTTACTCACCTTATAAGGTTTTAGCTTTTTCAATAGCTTCGTCAATTGTACCAACATTATAAAATGCCTGTTCTGGAAGCTCATCATATTCGCCTTCAATAATACCCTTAAAGCCACGTAAGGTTTCTTTCAAAGGAACATAAACCCCGTCCTGCCCGGTAAATACTTTTGCAACAAAGTAAGGCTGGGTTAGAAAACGTTGAATCTTACGAGCACGGGCGACGGCTAATTTATCTTCTTCAGACAATTCATCCATGCCTAGAATCGCAATAATGTCACGCAATTCTTTATAACGTTGCAGTGTGTTTTGTACTCCACGAGCAACATCATAATGTTCTTGACCAACAACCAATGGATCTAATTGACGACTGGTTGAATCTAATGGGTCAATAGCAGGATACAAACCCAATTCTGCAATCTGACGAGACAATACAACAGTAGAGTCCAAATGCGCGAAGGTAGTAGCTGGAGAAGGATCGGTTAAATCATCCGCAGGAACATATACCGCTTGAATCGAGGTAATTGATCCCTTCTTGGTTGATGTGATGCGTTCTTGCAGTTTACCCATTTCTTCAGCAAGCGTTGGTTGATAGCCCACCGCAGAAGGCATACGACCTAATAGCGCTGAACATTCCACACCAGCAAGAGTGAATCGATAAATATTATCAATAAACAACAATACGTCACGTCCTTCTTCACGAAATTTCTCAGCCAAGGTCAAACCAGTCAAGGCAACACGTAGACGGTTACCAGGTGGTTCATTCATCTGTCCGTAAACCATCGATACTTTTGACTCTTCAAAATTCTCAACGTTTACAACACCTGACTCCTGCATTTCATAATAAAAGTCATTACCTTCACGAGTACGTTCACCGACACCAGCAAAGACAGAAAGACCTGAGTGCTTGGTTGCGATGTTATTAATCAATTCCATCATGTTTACAGTCTTACCAACACCCGCACCACCAAACAAACCAACCTTACCACCCTTAGCAAACGGGATAATCAAGTCGATAACTTTAACGCCGGTTTCAAGTAATTCTGTAGAAGGACTCAATTCAGTAAATTTTGGAGCATCACGATGAATAACCCAATGTTCGTCGGTATCAATAGGACCGACTTCGTCAATTGGTTCACCTAATACGTTCATGATACGACCGAGGGTCTTGGTACCGACCGGGATAGAAATAGCCTCACCGGTATTGTTAACCGTTAAACCGCGCTTTAAGCCATCAGTCGAACCCAGAGCAATTGTTCTAACAACTCCGTCGCCTAATTGTTGTTGAACTTCAAGAGTGGTATTTACACCTTCTCCTTCAACTTTCAAAGCATCATAGATTTTTGGTATCGCATCGCTTGGAAACTCGACGTCCAATACAGCACCAATAATTTGTACGATTTTTCCAGAACTCATCGTTTTCGTTCCTCGTGTATTTTCTCTAAATATCTTAATTAAAAATCTTTCTTTGACT
>JAJFKM010000041.1 GCA_021773215.1 Gammaproteobacteria bacterium | reverse complement strand
GTCTTCTTCTTTGCTTTTTTCTTTGCCATGGTTAGAGACTCCCCTAGAAACTGAATATTTGTATTAACAAAATGAATATATACATTACATTAAACATACACGCAAACAATTATAGTCATGTTTTATCTTTTTTCTATAATTATTTTTAAATAATGTTTATAGATCACAAAATTAATACTTTTTTGTCCTTATTTTTACAACAATTGATGTTAAACAAATCGTTAACATTAAGACTATGTTAGTTGTGAAAGTATATCGTTCATCACATCATTCACATCATTCATACCATTTACACTAACGTATTTTGTATTAGATCCATCTTGATTTGCTAAGTCAGTATAATATTTTACTAACGGCGATGTTTGTTCATGATAAACATCTAAACGTTTCTTAACTGTCTCTGCTTTATCATCATCTCTTTGAACAATATCTTCACCAGTAACATCATCCTTGCCTTCAACCTTCGGTGGATTGAATTCAATATGATAGGTTCGACCAGAAGCTAAATGCGCTCTGCGACCGCTCATACGACTAACGATAGCGCTATCTTCTACTTTAATTTCAACAACATATTCAACATCTATGCCTAAGCTGACCATGCCGTCAGCTTGCGCAATTGTTCTTGGGAAACCATCAAGTAGATAACCGTTTTCACAATCATCTTCATTAACACGTTCCTTTACCAAACCAAGAATTAATTCATCCGAGACCAAACCACCAGCATCCATAACCTTCTTTGCTTCAAGTCCTAATGGTGTTCCAGCACTCACTGCAGCACGTAACATGTCACCTGTTGAGATTTGTGGAATGTTAAATTTTTCTTTAATCAAGTTTGCTTGAGTCCCTTTGCCTGCGCCTGGTGGTCCCAATAATATAATTTTCACTTTTACTTACCTCCCGTTTATTATTCAAATATTTTTATTTACTACAATATAATGCTTAACATGTTAAAAAAGGCCAAAAAAAACTATGAAGATCGAACTTGATAGCGAATTATCTACTTCAAACAAAATTATTTCCTATTCTGATGACGCTTTTAAATTAAAAGACAGCGTTATAGAAACAAATATTGTTATCTCTAAGGATCGTTTAATCGAAAACTGGTCCGTAGATTCTTATCAGAATCTTGCAACGCAACATCTAGATCAAATCATTTTATGGCATCCTGAATTAATAATTATTGGCAGCGGTAAGATACCAAGTTTTCCAAACCCTGAATTAATCGCTTATGTTGCCTCAAAAAATATCGGTTTGGAAATTATGGACTCAGGAGCAGCGTGCCGAAGTTATAACTTATTGCTTGATGAAGGCCGAGATGTCGTTGCCTGTTTGTTTCTATCTAATTATTAGTTCTCCATATTTAAGGTATCAAGTGAGAATCCTTCTCTTTGCAAGATTTGTCGCAAACGCTTGATCGCCTCAATCTGAATTTGTCTGACACGTTCTCGTGTAACCCCTAATTCATTGCCAATTTCTTCTAATGTGGACACATCACTACCATGTAAACCAAATCGCCGCTCAACAACGGCGCATTGTTTATCAGTAAGCAGACTCAGCCAGGTGTCAATATGCTCTTTGACATCATTGTTTTGCAATAATCGTGATGGATCCAGGTTATGTTCGTCCGGCAGGGTATCTAACAAAGATTTATCCGAATCATAGGGGCTAGGACTATCAACAGAGGTTATTCGCTCGTTTAGACCAAGCATACGCTTCACAACATCTATAGGTTGATCGAGCATTTCAGCAACATCTTCTGGGCTAGGTTCACGATCCAGGGTTTGGGCAAGCTTTCTTGCTGCACGTAAATAAATATTAATCTCTTTTACAACATGAATGGGCAAACGTACCGTTCGGGTCTGATTCATTAATGCCCGCTCGATTGTCTGTCTTATCCACCAGGTAGCATAAGTTGAAAAACGAAACCCTCTTTCCGGATCAAATTTCTCGACAGCACGAATCAAACCTAGATTGCCCTCTTCAATTAAATCAAGAAGCGCAAGGCCACGATTCATATAGCGACGTGCAATTTTTACGACAAGACGCAAATTGCTTTCAATCATGCGTTTTCTTGCGCTTTCATCACCCTTTAATAACTTTCGTGAGAAATAAACTTCTTCTTCAGCAGTCAATAAGGGAGAAAAGCCAATCTCATTTAAATACAGCCGCGTTGCATCCAAATCGCCAGATGTAACTGGTGCCGCTTCAGAAGTTATTTTTTTTGTGTTTTTTTCATCATCCTTTTCATCAATTTCGACGATATCTTCTAACTCTTCATTGCTCACGGAAGCGTCTTCGCTTTCTTTATCTTTTAATTTTTGTTCTGATTTAGAGTTTGTCGTATCTTCTTTCATACAATCACCGTTACGATGAACGCTTATGCGCGCTTTTTAGGCAGATGTTTGGTAGGCGTAATCGGTTTGCCATTCTTGCGTATTTCAAAATGAAGCACAGTACGACCGGTATGGTCTTGTCCCATTTCAGAGATTTGCTGACCAGCGCTAACTCTATCGCCTTCCTTGACCAAAAGTTTACTGTTATATGCATAGGCACTCAGATACGTTTCATTATGTTTTATGATAATAAGCTTACCATAACCGAGAAGTCCACTCCCACTGTAGACAACTTCGCCAGCAGCCGCGGCTTTTATTCGCTGGCCAGATTTACCAGAGATATCTATCCCTTTTTTTGATGTGGGTGAATTAGATTTGACTAATTTTCCTGTTGTCGGCCACGACCATTTAATAGGTCCTGTTGGTAGCGCGATCTTGGGCTTGTTTTTTTGCGCGACAACAGCTGGTTTTTTAACTGGCTTTTTAGGTAATGGTTTAGTTACTGGTTTTGGTGGTGATGAAGGAGGTGCTGTTTTTACAATAACTTTTGATTTAATCGGTGCAGCTTTCTTTTCAACAAGGGGTTTTAAACGAATCAGTTGTCCTGGATAAATCGTATAGGGGGAATTGATCTTATTCCAGCTTGCTACCGCTTTATAATCATGATTATAACGCCAAGCAATTGAATATAAGGTGTCACCTTTACCAACTATATGGTAACCCGATTTATTTTGTATGGTTGATTTAGCTTTTGGTGCTGGTTTTGATTGTGTGGAAGTACCGCGTTGAGTTGTTGTCGGCGCTGCTTCTTTAACTTCACCGCGATTAGCGACCGGGGCTACACCTACTCCAGAACATGCCTGTAGCAAGATAATAATTAGTAAATAAATTACATTCTTATAACAAGATCTCATCCTATCCCTTTTAAGTTGTATCAATGCCACCAAGCATGGGTACAAAACTTACCGAATCAATAATTTCTTCCTCATACCCATCTTCTTTACGGGTAATCAATAGTAATTTCTGATCACCTGACTTGCCAACAGGGATTATCAATCGTCCCTCAATAGCCAGCTGCTCTAATAACGCTTCAGGCACACCAATAGGTGCTGCGGCGACAATAATGCCATCAAATGGGGCATGCGTAGACCAGCCAATATTACCGTCTGCATGTTTACTACGAATATTGGTACAGCCCAGTTTTTGAAAACGTTCACGTGCCCGTATTAACAAACCATTGATACGTTCAACGGTGTAAATGCGTTTGGTAAATTGCGCCATAATGACTGTTTGATATCCGCAACCTGTACCCACTTCCAACACATTTTCCAGAGTTCTATCTTTTATCAACGCTTCCGTCATTTTTGCAACAATATACGGTTGTGAAATAGTCTGGCTAAATCCGATAGGCAATGCGGTATTTTCATACGCGCGACTCGCCAGGGCTTCATCAACAAAAAGATGCCGCGGGGTATTGCGTATTGCATCGAGTACTACGTCTGATTTAATGCCCATTGTCACCAATGTTTCTGCAAGGCGATCACGTGTACGTTGTGACGTCATGCCGATACCACTATGTTCAGCCATCATCAGTCTAGACCTTCTATCCAGGTAGATAACGATTTTAAAGATTGGTGCCGTGTTAAATCAATTTGCAATGGCGTGATGGAAACCTTATCAGAGCGAATGGCATGAAAATCCGTGCCTTCGCCAGCATCTTGTTCAGAACCAACTGGTCCTACCCAATAAACTTTTCTACCGCGTGGATCAAATGCCTCAAGCACAGGTTCAGATTTATGTCGGTTACCCAATCGTGTTACTGTCATGCCTTTTATTTGTTCATAATCAATATCAGGAATATTCACATTTAATAACACATCTTCTAAAGGTTTTTCCATGAGTGATTCAATAATTTTCCTGGCGATTCTTACTGCTGGCTTGTAGTCAGATTGTCTTTCTCCAGCTAGAGAAAATGCGATGGCAGGACAACCCATGAAACGTCCCTCCATGGCTGCTGCGACTGTCCCTGAATAAAGCACATCATCACCCAGGTTTGCACCGGTATTGATGCCACTAATAACCATATCAGGCTCTTCATCTAACATGCCGGTAATCGCTAAATGTACGCAGTCAGTTGGTGTGCCGTTTACATAATGAAAACCACGGCTATCTTGTTTGACATGAAGTGGCGCATCTAATGTCAGTGAGTTACTCGCGCCACTACGATCTCTATCAGGTGCAACAACGGTTACTTTTCCGAGTTCAGCCAACATCTCCGCTAACGCGGCCAAGGCTGGGGATTGGTAGCCATCATCGTTGCTCAATAAAAAATGCATCGTCATTAATAGAGACTATTATTAAAAAAAATAGAATGAGAGATTGTCAGGATGATGTTCAAAACTAACAGAGCAAAAATTCCAATAAAGCCTTTTGTGAGTGCAGACGATTGCCCGCCTCCTCCCAAACAACGCTTTGGGGTCCTTCCAAAACAGCTGCAGAAACTTCTTCGCCTCGGTGTGCAGGTAAACAATGCATAAACAAGGCATCGCCATTCGCACATTCCATTAGATCAGTATTAACCTGATAAGGTGCGAATTGTTCTATTCTTTCATTCTGTTCTTCTTCTTGTCCCATGCTGGCCCAAACATCAGTCACCACTAGATCCGCATTCTTAACAGCGGTCATTGGTTCACGTTCTATCGAAACAAATTCATTTGTGGATTCTAATAAACCGGCATCAGGCTCATAGTCTTCAGGACAAGCTACGATTAACTGAAAGTTGAATATCTTTGCCGCATTCATATAGGAATGGCACATATTATTGCCATCACCTAGCCAAACGACCTTTTTATCTTCAATAGAGCCGCGTTTTTCATAGTAGGTCAATAGATCTGCCAACAACTGACACGGATGGAAACTATCAGACAAACCATTAATGACCGGCACATCAGAATAAGAAGCAAACGCTTCAAGTCGTTCATGCTCAAATGTTCTTAACATAATGCAATCAACCATTCTTGATAAAACACGTGCTGTATCTTCTATCGGTTCACCACGACCGATTTGAGAGCCTGTTGGAGAAAGATAGATGGCATGACCTCCTAATTGCGCCATACCGGCTTCAAATGAAACACGTGTACGCGTAGACGATTTCTCAAAGATCATTCCCAGAACACGATTATTCAACGTTGTATCGTAGTTTTTTTCTTCAAACTGCCTTTTTAATACAGACGCACGATTGATGATCGATAATAACTCCTCTCGAGTTAAACTATTTAGCGTCAAAAAATGTTTTGGTTTCATAATCTTACCTTCATTCCAGATAGGCTTTGAGTAAAATACTTAAGATAGCAACAATTTGATCTGCTTCAGAATCAGTCATCACTAACGGTGGTAATAAGCGAATAACATTGCCCGCAGTTACATTGATCAATATTTTTTCTTTTAATGCCAACCCAACCAAATCAGGCGCATCTTGATCTAATTCAATCCCCAACATTAAACCAGAACCACGAATTTCTTTTATGCCTTGGACATCCGCTAACGTCTGTTTAAAGCCATCTAATATTCGATTTCCAAGCACTTCTGCACGTTGTGCCAGTTCATCTTTTTCTAGAACATCAATCACCGCTAACGCAGCTCTGGAGGCTAATGGGTTTCCACCAAAGGTAGAGCCATGACTGCCTGGTTGAAATAAGTTTGCCGCTTCACCTCTTGCAAGACAGGCGCCTATGGGAACGCCATTACCCAAGGCCTTCGCCAAGGTCATAACGTCTGGCATGACATCTTCATGTTGAAAGGCAAACCATTTCCCTGTTCGGCACATCCCGGTTTGTATCTCATCAACCATCATCAAACAATCGTATTGATCGCAGAATGTTCTTATCGCTTTCAAATATCCTGCGTCAGGGATAACAACACCACCCTCACCCAGTATCGGCTCGACCATCACAGCGACAATATTAAGATTCTCGTTCGCAAGTGCGTTTAAGACATCTATATCGTTATAGGGAATATGTTTAAAACCTTCAACCAAAGGATCAAAGCCTTTATGTACTTTTGCATTTCCCGTTGCACTTAGCGTTGCCATAGTGCGTCCGTGAAAACTTTTCTCCATCACCACGATGACCGGGTCAGAAATTTTCTTATTGCTCGCGTACAATCTTGCCAACTTGATTGCAGCTTCATTGGCTTCAGCACCAGAGTTACCAAAAAAGACCTTCTCCATACCAGAGTGTTGCACCAGTTTTTCAGCCAGCTTTTCTTGTAAAGGGATACGATATAGATTTGAGGTATGGATTAAATTAGCCGCTTGATCGGCAATAGCCTCTTGCACAGCAGGATGCGCATGCCCTAAACCACAAACAGCTATTCCACTGAGCGCATCTAGATAACGTTCACCTCGAGCATCCATAAGCCAGATACCTGACCCTTTTATAAACTCAATCGACAACGGCTGATAATTTGACATTAACGCACTGCTCATAGACCTAAATTCCAAACATACCGATATTTACTCGGCTCCATAAATAACAAGCCCGGCCATGAGCCGGGCTCAAACACATAAATTAAAAACTAATTACTATAAAGGCAGACCATGTCCAAAACCCACCATGCACATCAACATTGGAATAGAGAGAAAAGTATTTGTACGTGATGCCATTAGTGCGACAAATTTACCTTTAGCAATCTCATCGGCAGTGGCTTCAACAATACCTAGAATTTTCTTCTGGTTCGGCCAGATCAATACCCAAACATTGAAGAGCATGATTGTGCCCATCCAGGCACCTAAACCAATAACCAAACCACCTTCTTGCAACAAGAAAGCATTCTTAATACCAACACCCAATGATTCCAGTGCAGATGCCCCAGTTAACCAAGTACCTAATGCGCCCCAACGAAACCACCACAACGCACGCGGAGCGACATACTTATTAATTGCCGCAGGACCAGGACCGCCCTCATCAGCTAAAGCCACACCAACCGCAGGGACTTGTACGAAATTGAAGTAATAAAGCAGACCAATCCAGATAACGCCAAAAAAGACATGTAACCAGACCGTTAAAGACAATAAGTTGAACTCAGGCTTGCCGCCAACCAAAAACATAACAACTATAGCTATTATAAAACCAAGCGCTAACGTGCCATGCACTGACTTGAGTGGATTCATACTAAATACTCCCCGGATAGAAAATTAAGTGTTTCTTAATGACACAGTAAAATGTTGGCTAGGATTATACTGATGTCAGTATCCGCTTCCACCCCTTTCACAGCAGAAAAACGCTAAGGGACAGGAATATGCACTATCAGGAGTCAAAACAAGGCATAAACGGGCATTTCCAGCTAAAACAAGGATTTGCAGAAAAATACTGCTACTTGAAATCGACAATATCGCCCACATTTAAATTGACTAATACAAGCACACCAACAATTGGTGATTGCTTGTCTCTTTCGCGTATAATCCGCCACAAAGTAAAACAAGCTACTAACCCGAGGTAAATGTAATGGAACCAATGGAACAAATTAAAGCGAAACTAGCAGAAAACCCCGTCGTCCTTTTCATGAAAGGATCACCCGACTTTCCACAATGCGGCTTTTCAATGAAAACCGTTCAAGCACTAAAAGAATGTGATGTCGAATTCGGTTTCGTCGACGTACTGGCACAACCTGAAATGCGCGCCAACCTGCCACAATATTCAAACTGGCCCACATTCCCACAAGTCTTCATCAACGGTGAGTTAGTAGGCGGCTGCGATATCGTTATGGATTTACATGAAAAAGGCGAATTGCAAAAAATGACAAAAGAGGCAGTAGGTAGTTAATAGTATTTTAGATTGAGAGTAGTAATTTAAATTACTACTCTCAGTTATTTCTTATTTTCTTTTTAATATTAAAAACTATCTCTATTTATACCCAATAACAATAGCTCTGACATCTTCCACTTCAATACCCTGTTTCTTTTTAAACGAGCCTAATTTCTCATTTACTGATGTCGACTTCAGCAATCCCAAAGATTCGATAACATAACTAGCAGGAACACCTGTTGCCTCTTCTACATCTTTTAATGTCATTGAACCATTTATAATTTTGTTCTTTGACTTATGACTTGAAAATGATGGTAATTCTTTGCTTTGTATTTCTACCGGGCTGAGTAATGGTGATATAGCAAGTGCAATTACAGTGATAAGTCCAACTATCCCTAATCCGGCTCGAAAGCCTGAGGCTTTTTGGTGCTGACCACAAACAACATTCGCAATCCAGCGCCAGTGCAAAACTAGGTGAAGTGCGAGTATTGAAAAAAAGATAACAGAAATCCAGAAATGAACGCCTCCCCATTCGTGTCGGTCAAGCCCCCAGATGGTTGAATCACTTCCGCTGCCGGGAGGTAGTACATATCTCATTAGTACACCGGTTGTCGTCAATAAGACAAATCCAATAAATGCGACTGTGTCGATAATAAAATTAAGATTGGTACGTTTCATATTTTAAAGATTAGCATATGAATTGATTGGCCAAGTGAATTATGCATTTATTTCTTATTCTGCTCATCTAGTAAACGAGCAATCTCATCCTCCCCCATGGGTTTCTTCCGTTTAATACGCAAACTATCTTTCCATTCTTTAGCAAAACTTTTCTGTAGCCACAGGTGAATACCAATGACGATCAGCATCGCAATAAATGCACCCAGACTTGCTAATGCCATATCCTTTTGTGCATCCCAAATATCGCCCTGTGTGCCTAGATAGGCTACACCCAGATCGCCACCAAATACCTCTGCTGCTGCCCATTCAAATAATTCGAATATCACTGAAGCGGCGATAGTGAATAGTAAGGGAAAGAAATAACCCCAAAAACCTTTACCATAGGCAATACGGCAATAGATTTCTCTGAAAGGATAGGCCATTAATAATCCATAAAGAAAATGCACCAAGCGATCGAAATGATTTCTATCCCATCCCATCATCTCGTTTAGGCTAAAATTAAAATGTAATATTAAAAACGAATCATAAGGGACTCTGGCATAGGTGTAATGCGCCCCTATTTCGTGCAGACACATGAATATAAAAATCATGCTGTAGGATATTCTTGAGAAGGTAAATTTTTTATAGATTGCCGCCATAACAATGACAAACACCAGTACTAAAACATTTTCCAATGTCCAATCTGACCGATCATGCGGTGATATAGCGAGAATTAGAAATTCAATAAAAAATAGAAGCGAGAGTATTAGAAAATATTTTTTGTGTGGCATGCTCTGCTGAAAATCTTTTTGATTACATCAAAAATGCATAGAGAATATTAATCATAACCACTATCAATCCATACGCACTTGCCGCCGCTATCTTCCTTGATCCTTTCCAGATATTTTTCATGTTCAACAAGTTCTTCTGCAGTTGCTTCAATGACACGTAATGGTTTACGATTGACGTCTACAATTCTTGCTTTAGTCTGTTCGGCAGCCTGTTGCTCTTGTGAAGAATCAAAACTCAAGGTCTCTTGACCACCGGTCATTATTAGATACACATCTAGCAGTATCCGCGCGTCGAGCAGTGCGCCGTGTAAATCGCGCTCTGTATTATCTATTTCATAACGTTTACATAAAGCATCGAGATTATTCTTTTGGCCGGGATGCTTTTCACGCGCCATCATTAAGGTATCAACAACGGAACAGTAGTCTTCTGTCTTGCCCCATTTTCTACCAAGTTTTTTTAATTCAGCATTTAAAAAACCAACATCAAATGGTGCGTTGTGAATTATGAGTTCGCTATCGCGAATAAAGTCGATGAATTCTTGAGCTATATCAGCAAAACGTGGTTTGTCTGCGAGAAATTCATTGCCGATGCCGTGCACATTGAATGCACCATCATCGATCTCTCTATCGGGATTTAGATATTGATGGAAGTGCCTATCTGTTTTGCGTCGATTAACGATCTCAACACAACCTATTTCGATAATACGATGCCCTTGTTTGGGTTCTAGTCCGGTGGTTTCAGTATCGAGGACAATCTGTCTCATGAAGTGCTACCAGCAAACATCTCATCGATGGCCTTATTTGCCAATTGATCGACTCTTTCATTTTCATCATGGCCACTGTGACCTTTGACCCATACCCATTTTATTTGATGAGGTGCGCAGGCTTCATCCAGTCGCAACCAAAGATCTTTGTTCTTTACTGGCTTCTTGGCTGCTGTTTTCCAGCCTCGACTCTTCCAACCGTCCATCCATTCGGTAATACCCTTCATTACATATTGGGAGTCTGTGGTAAGTACGACATCACATTCACCTTTTAATGCTTCGAGTCCCATAATCGCACCCATTAACTCCATACGATTGTTGGTGGTTTCTGTTTCAGCAGCATAGAGTTCTTTTTCAGTACTGTTATATTTTAATAAGGTTCCCCAACCGCCCGGCCCAGGGTTACCTCGGCAGGCGCCATCAGAAAAAATGTGTATTGTTTCACTCATAATAATTTAAGATTGCCTTATCGGTTTCGTGTTGTGGGTTCTATAACTCCTGGCCCAATCATATTTCGTTTAGCACGCCATTGCATCTTGATCGGATTTAAGGGCACGGTGCGCTTTTTGGCAACGACAACATACAAACCACCAAAAATTGGCCAACAATAACGACCCAATCGTTCTAGCGGCATTAATTTCTTTAACAAATTTTGATTATTTAACGGTGGTGAAAAGAAAAAACCATTGATCTTTTCTACTTCAAAATCTAATAACGACAACCAATCTTTTAATCTTGGGATGGAAATCAACTGGCCGCTCCAGGGCATTTCACCCCACCAGCATTTAAACAAATGCCAAAGCCCCCAAAGACTCAATGGATTGATACCTATTATAACGACATGTCCATCACCAATAAGGACTCGTTCCATTTCTCGCAATAACTTATGCGCATCTCTTGAATATTCAAGAATGTGCGGTAAGACGATTACATCAATGCTATCCATAGCGATAGGTAATTCTTCCGCACTGCTATGTATTGCCGTTACACGATTATTTAATTCCGTATCATCCAGAAACAGGATCGTTTTATTCGTAATACGAGATGCTGACAAATAGTTTGATTCCGCCGAGTAGCCATACTGCAAAATATGATAACCAAACAAACCCGGGAGGATATCTTCTAACTGTTCTATCTCTGCGGTATAGGTCGCTCGACCCAGTGGCCCATCAAACCAGCTTGAGAATTTTTCTCTTAATGATAATGTCTTTGTATTATCAGAACTCATGAATGACAAACATACCCTACTTTAAATTAAACTGACTCGGACTATAGATAGCATCATGCTAGAGATCATACCCCTACCAGCACTAAAGGATAACTATATCTGGTTGTTGAAAAACAAGATAAGCCGACACGTTGCTATTGTCGACCCCAGTGAGGCGGATCCAGTGTTGGAGCTGATTAAATCTGAAGGTTTGATACCGATAGCCATCATGATCACGCATCACCATTGGGATCATGTCGGTGGTATTCCCGGAATTACTGAGCAATTCGATATCCCGGTCTATACGCCGAAGACAGAGACAGTCACCGGCAGTACAAACCCAGTTGGCGAAGGTGATGTTGTATATCTGCCTGAATTGGCTCTGAATCTGGAAATTATAGATGTGCCTGGACATACCTCTGGCGCAATTGCCTATTACACTGATGATATGGTGTTTAGTGGTGACACGCTCTTTACCGCCGGTTGTGGGCGCATGTTTGAAGGCACACCGCCACAAATGCACGCCTCCTTATCAAAATTTAAGGCCTTGCCTGATAGTACATTACTCTATTGTGGGCACGAATATACTGTGGGGAATCTCAAATTTGCTGCTAGCGTCGAACCCGAAAATAAGGCGATTCAAAAACGCTTGAAGCTTACTGAAGCAGCCAGAAACTTAGACCAGTCGACCGTACCCGCTACTTTGGCAGAAGAGAAAAAAACAAATCCATTTTTGCGTTGTGACGAGCGTGGCGTCATCTCAGCAGCCAGTCAATTTTCGGGTAAAACCCTGAATGATGCTGCTGATGTTTTTGCTGTAGTACGGCAGTGGAAGGACAATTTTTAATTGGTTCCTAAAAAATATTTTTTTATCTGAGAATTAGTACTTGACCCAAACGCATCCTGTGCCTAGCATTCGGCCATGCATATGATACGTAAAGCAATTATTTGCTTAGTACCACTAATAATCAGCGCTTGTAACCTCAGTTCTACCCGACCCGATTCAGTAGACCCCGCACCGACCGCAGATAAGAGCCAGACACTAACACTGACGGCAAAAAATCTAGCCGATCATAAGCCAGAGGTAAGCAGTTCAGAGATCAATGTTGAGAATGACCTCGAAAATTCGGTCGCTCATAAAAAAGACCATACTAATCTCTGGTTTTTAATCAAAGATGACCTGCAATTTGATAGCAATATAAACCAACGCAGTGTTAAGGATAAAATCGCCTGGTTTGCTCGTAATCAAGACTATATGGACCGTGTTTCAGATCGCGCGCAGCCTTACTTGTTTCATATCATATCGAAATTAAAAGAACGTAACATGCCGCTTGATTTAGCACTTCTGCCCATCGTAGAAAGTGCCTACCAACCATTTGCCTATTCTCCCAGTCGTGCCTCTGGTATCTGGCAGTTTATACCGGCAACCGGTAAGCGCTTTGGTATGAAACAAAATTGGTGGTACGACGGTCGTCGCGACATTATTGCAGCAACCGATGGCGCCTTGGATTATTTGCAAGATTTACACAAACGTTTCGACGGCAACTGGCTTCATGCCCTTGCTGCGTATAATTCGGGTGAAGGTAGAGTCGAACGTGCTATCAGAAGAAACAAGAAAGCCGGTAAGAGAATTGATTTCTGGTCATTACGTCTACCCCGTGAGACACGAAGTTATGTGCCCAGTCTTTTAGCTGTAGCTGAAGTCCTAAGAAATAATGCTAAATACAATATTAGCTTCAAGACCATTCCAAATAAGCCGCACTTTGAAAAAATTGATGTTGGTAGTCAGATTGATCTAGCGACTGTCGCCAAATTATCTGGTTTGACCATGGATGAAGTTTACACGCTGAATCCGGGTTTCAATCGTTGGGCAACAGACCCAAAAGGACCGCATCGTTTACTGATACCATTAGATAAAGCTGATGCTTTTAAGCAAAAGTTGGCAACATTGCCAAAAACGGAACGCATTACCTGGAAGCAACACAATATTCGTGAAGGTGAATCGCTCGGTAAAATTGCTGCTCGCTATCAAACCAGCGTCAGTGCACTAAAGAGTGTTAATCGACTGAAAAACAGCAAAATACGCGCAGGTCGTTCTTTATTAATTCCTACCGCAAAGGAAAAGAGTAAATTTTACACCTTAAGTGCCGATGCCAGAAAATTTAAAGGCCTTAAAAAAACAGGTGATGGTAAACGCTATATTTATTCAGTGAAGCGTGGTGACAATCTCTGGGATATTGGTCGTCACTACGGTATTAGCGTCAGTCAACTCACACAATGGAATGGTATTTCAAAAAAGAGTCTTTTGAAACCCGGACAAAAACTGACTGTCTGGGCTAAGCAAAATGAAAACAAGAAGGATGGCAGTTTAATTAAAACCGTTGCGAAAAAATCGTTAGGCGGTGCTTATATAGTAAAACGTGGAGATTCATTGTGGTTGATCGCAAGGAAATTTGATATCCACGTTAAAGATTTACTCAAGTGGAATAAAATAAAGAAAGGAAAGCACCTGCAACCCGGCCAGAGCTTAATCGTTCAACAAACAGTTGCTGGTGCCTAGAAGTATAATTTCCTAAATACCGTCCAATTTTTCCACAATTCTCACGCGTTTCCATATTGGAGCTTTTAGTCGTATCACTTTTATACGTACAATAGCCTTTATGAATCGTCTGGCAAAATATCTTATCCGACTATTGCTTCGTCTTTTATACCGTGTTGAAGTCAGTGGTATGGAAAATTATCAAAAGGCGGGGGATCGGGTATTAATCGTTGCTAACCATACCTCCCTGCTTGATGGTGTTCTGCTTTACGCCTGGCTGCCAGAAACGCCTACCTTTGCAATAAATACTCAGATAGCTGCTAAAAACATATTTAAACCGTTTTTATTTTTCGTGCACCTGTTTGAAATGGATGCGCTCAATCCTCTCGCTGTTAAATCCATGATCAAATATCTCAAGCAAGATAAAAAGGCAGTCATCTTTCCTGAGGGTCGTATCACCGTAACCGGCTCATTAATGAAAATTTATGAAGGACCTGGGTTAATCGCTGATAGAAGCAATGCAGCTATCCTTCCCATTGCAATTGAAGGGGCACAATACAGTCGCCTGTCTTACATGAAAGGCCGAGGCCATGTGTTCTGGTTTCCTAAAGTCACGATGAAAGTCCTGCCGCCAGAAAAAATAACTACCTCTACAGAACTTGTCGGAAATGAACGCAGAAAAGCAACCGCAAGACAACTACAAGACCTGATGTTTAAGCTGACTTTTTCAAGCATCAATCAAAGAACAACGCTCTACTCAACCTTGATTAATTCTCGCAATCGGTTTGGTAATAAACTGGAAATTTTAGAAGATATCAATCGAGAAACCTTAAACTTTAAACAATTAATTCTGCGCAGCATCTTATTAAGCAGTCTAATTAAAAAACAAACACGTGCAGGTGAGCACATCGGCGTATTAATGCCTAATGTTAATGCCTTGCCCGTGTTTTTCTTTGCCTTGCAATTTATAGGTCGTGTTCCGGCGATGTTGAATTTTTCATCTGGCGCACTTGCCGTAAAACGTGCTTGCGAGACTGCACAAATTAAAATAATTTACACATCAAGGCGCTTCATTAAAAATGCCAAGCTTGAAAGCCTGGCAGAGGCACTTGAACATGAGTTCACCGTGATTTATCTGGAAGACTTAAGAAGCCAGATAACATTAACAACGAAACTACTGGCATTGTATAGGAGTAGAAATCCAGCAAGGCATTATGCCAAACAAAACCTGAACGCGAATCCTGATGCAGCAGCCGTAATTCTGTTTACCTCCGGATCAGAAGGTCATCCTAAAGGCGTTGTGTTGTCTCACGGCAATATTTTATCCAATTACTCTCAGGTACGTTGTTACATCAACTTCACCTCAAACGACATTATATTTAATTGTTTGCCCTTATTTCATTCGTTTGGACTTAATGCCGGATTTCTGATGCCTCTAATTGGTGGTGGAAAAGTATTCCTCTATCCAACGCCATTACATTATCGGTTTATACCTGAGTTAATCTACGAACTTCGCGCAACTATATTTTTTGGCACCAATACTTTTTTTAAAGGGTATGCACGATATGCCGATCCTTTTGATTTTAATTCCTTAAATTACGTCGTCGCAGGCGCTGAAAAATTACATGATGACACTGCGCAATTATGGGTGAATAAATATGGCATACGAATTTTGCAAGGTTATGGTGTGACAGAAACCAGCCCCGTCATCTCGTCAAATAATAAGATGTTAAATAAGGCCGGGACAGTAGGTCGAATTGTACCTGGCATGGAATGTTATTTAAAACCAGTTGAGGGTATAAAACGTGGCGGCTCTCTTGTCGTTAGAGGTCCAAATGTCATGCAAGGCTATTTATTGCATAACAAACCTGGCGAGGTACAAGCGCCTTCCACTGAGCGTGGTGCTGGTTGGTATGACACTGGCGATATCGCCGATATAGACGATGAAGGATTTATAACAATACTAGGACGCGCAAAACGTTTTGCTAAAGTTGGCGGTGAAATGGTATCACTATCCGTTGTTGAAGAACTGGCGACACTAACCTGGCCTATACCTATTAATAACAGAGTTATTTCTAACATTCATTATGCTGCTGTTGCCGTACATGATGAACGTAAAGGAGAAAAAATAATTCTTGTAACGGAAAATAAAGAAGCAGAACGAAAACAATTGCAGATCGCTGCCAAAAATAACCAAATCACTGAGCTGGCTATCCCCAGAATGGTTATGATTATTGATAAGATTCCTTTGCTGAGCACAGGGAAAATAGATTACATGGGTCTGACAAAGCTGGTTGAATCAGACATCGGCCTTCAAGAAGAAGGGAAATGGCGTAATAAACTAAATAAACTGGTTAAACACGAGTCAACAGAAAAAAAATAGCTGTCACTAGTCAACGGCATTCTCAATCGCCGTAATTATAGTATTTTCAACTTCCCATAAAACATCCTCTGCTCCACTCCCCTTTCCTGTCGGCGTTAGTTTTCTGAATAATACTGTACTACTTCCTTCCTTATGTATAACTGTAACCGTAAGTGGACATAACGCCATCATCTCTGGATCAAGATTCATCACCTGATTAGTATAATAGGGATTACATACCACCATTGATTTAACAAACTCGAATTTATTCCTATTGTATTCATCTCCCCAACGCTCAGCATTACGCGCTAGATTTTTTCCTATATTTGCTTCAAAGATGACATAGAAACGCGATTCTTCCAGAGATTTATAAACCGATTGATATACCTCTTCGCCAGGTCTTTCTGCGCTTACAGAAAAAATAGCACTTTGGTCTTCTCCAGCATGAATAAAACTACTGAAGAGCATTAGAATCAGAATATTTATTTTTTTAATCATGCGTCGCACCTTCTTGCTAATTATAATTTAGAATGGTTTTGATAGCCTCTAGTCGGCATATTCAATATTGATGATAGTCAAATATTGCTTTGCACCTTCTCTTTCAAAGACTATTTCATTATCCACAGTTTTACCGAGTAATAATTTTGCTAATGGTGAATCAACTGTAATGTACTGCTCATTTTGGTCAAACTCATCTGCACCGACAATACGATGACGACGTTCTTCGCCATTCTCATCTTCAAGCGTTGCCCACGCACCAAAAAATATTTTAGTAGTATCTTGTATATCTCGGACAACCGTGAGATTAGGCATGCGCCGTTGTAAATAGCCTATACGTGAATCAATCTCACGTAATTGCTTTTTACGATAAATATACTCAGCATTCTCAGATCGATCACCCTCTGCTGCTGCTGCAGTAACGGCCTTTGCGACAATATTTCGCTTTGTCCATAAAGCAGCATTCTCCTGTTCCAGTTTTCTATAACCTTCCGGAGTAATGTACGGGGCAGACTTAGGTGCCGGTGGTCGCCAACGTCCCATACTAATCTACCGATTGCGCTAATATCATACTGATTTGACAATAGGGTCTCTGACTCTCTTCTTGCCAGACATTCATACAATCCTGCACATGTTTTTTCTGCTTTTTATTCTTAGGTTCTTCATCAATAGCGCCCCAACGTGCCATAGCCCTGATGACATCTTGTGTTAAGAAAAATGTGTCTTTTTTTATACGCCTTAAAAAATATGGCCCGGATGCACCGCCTAATTGCTTGAAGCGCTTTTTTAGCACATCCCAGAACTCAACAATATTATCAGAAGGCCATTCCGCCAGGTAATTAACAAAGCCACCCTGCTCTTCATTTAATTCATAAATAGTCTGTGCATTATGTCGTACACTTTGAATCTTGCCCCAATGCCGTACAATGCGTTTATCATCCATCAAATTCTGAAGTGCATCATCACTCATCATCCTTACTGCGTTGATATCAAACTGATGAAAGACTTCTTCAAATGCCGGCCATTTATTGTCAATAATCTTGCGATTTAAACCTGCTTGAAAAATACGTCGACACATATTCGATAAACAAAATTCGTCTAAAAGTTTTTTAAGCTCTTTTTGCGTACGAGGTATGGGCAATAATGTTTCTAGGGCCTCAACACCTCCTTTTCTGTCTAAGGCGCCTTCGTATATAGTCTCAAATGTCTGCATTTGTATTATTTCTTAATTAACCAGATAAAATTTATTTAGAAGGACAGATGAATTCCCTTCTATATTAATTAGCGTTTATTATAGAGAAAAAATTATAACGCAATTTGGAGACATTTCATGAAACGTTTAGAAGCTCATATTCGTAATATCCCGGACTTTCCTGAACCAGGCATACAGTTCAAGGATATTACTCCGCTTGTCAAAGAACCTGCCATGCTGCGGCTAGCAGTAAATCAATTAATTCATCCATTCCTTGGAGAAAACATTACAGCAGTAGCAGGAATGGAAGCACGTGGCTTTATCTTCGGCAGCCTCGCTGCATGGGAACTCGGCATTGGTTTCATCCCATTACGCAAACCTGGCAAATTACCTTATGACGTTCAAAGCATGTCCTACGATCTCGAATACGGTTCAGCCACACTGGAAGTCCATACCGATGCTCTGAAGAAAGGAGACCGTGTGTTATTGGTTGATGATCTTATCGCAACCGGTGGTACTGCAGCGGCCAGTTGCCAATTGATTGAAAAGCTGGGCGCTGAAGTCGCTGCCTGTGCGTTTGTAGTTGAACTGGATTTCCTGAAAGGCAGAGAGAAACTATCTAAATATAATGTTCACTCTTTGATTCATTACTGATTGTTTATAGAAACACTACCTTTTTTGCCATTCATCTATAACTTCTTGTGCAGCACGAAAGGCTTCTTGTGCTGCTGGAGCACCGCTATAGACAACCGAGTGTAATAATACTTCCTGTATCTCTTCAACTGAACAGCCATTGTTCAAAGCGCCACGGACGTGACCTTTTAATTCGGTCGGTGACTTAAGCGCTGCGAGCATAGCAATAGTAATCAATGATCGTGTTTGTCGTGGCAAGCCATCACGTTGCCAGGTAGAGCCCCAAGCATGTTCATTGATCCAGTCTTGTAATGGTGCAGTTAATTCCGTCGTGTTATCAACAGCACGTTGCACAAATTTTTCGCCCATGACTTCTGTGCGTACTTTAATACCATTTTTTTTAGATTCTTCAGACATAATTTCAATAATTAGTAAAAGTTATTTATTAAACCAAGCCACCATTAATATTGATCGACTCTCCTGATAAGTAAGATGATTCATCAGAGGCTAAAAACAAAACTGCTGCTGCTACATCTTCCGGTTTTCCAAAGCGTCCTAAAGGAATCTCCTTTATTCTTGCTTGAAAATATTCATCTTGCATATGTTCTTCAGCAAAGGAAGTCGCTATCCATCCAGGAGAGACCATGTTGACTCGAATTTCAGGGCCAACCGTTTTAGCGAAGGATCGGGTAAATCCCAATACACCTGCTTTTGATGCGGCAAATATTTGTGGGTTTGTACCTTCAAATCCATGCGTTGATAAGTCCCAACCCATATTCACAATCACGCCTGAACCTTGTGCTTGCATCATTGATGTTATCGACCAACAGGCATTCATCGTGCCCTTGAGATCAACGTTTAATAGTTGGTCTAACTTTTCATCGAGCTTAGCTGATGCACCCGCACCAGTAAGAATATCTGCACCCGCATTATTAACCCAGATATCAATACGGCCAAATTCTGACAAGGTTGTTGCAATAAGACGAGCAATATCCTCTTTATTTGCCATATCTGCTTGAATAGCAATCGCTCTCTGCCCCATGTCCTTAATTTCATCGACCACTTTTTCTGCACTATCTTTGGATTTACGGTAATTAACAACAACCGCAGCCCCTTCTTTTGCGAATAATGCTGCGATCCCAGCACCTATACCACTGCTGGCACCAGTAATGACTGCTATTTTATTTTTGAGGCGTTCCATTTAACTTGCCAATCGTAGTTGAACGCAAATGAGTGTGCGTATTTTAGCTTTAGTTACGCCGACTAAAAAGTCGCGCATAGTTAGTCTACGCAAGACTTTTGCCGTCAAGCAAATGGGCCTAAAATACGTGCAATCATTTGCGTAGGCTATTTTTGTAAACAGTTTATCAACTGTAATATGATAAGTTACTGGTTTAAAATACATAATATTTTATTAAGTGCCGTTCAACAACGATTGGCAAGTTAGATTAAGTCGTTTATCGTGAGCGCGCTATTCTAACTGACACCACCTATTTTGGCATGTTAAAAAAAGTTGCTGTAATAATCCCTACCTACAACCGTGCGGTGCTTCTCGAACGCGCTATAGCATCGGTTGTTGCTCAGACTTATCCTGCTACCGAGATTATTGTTATTGATGATGGGTCTACTGATAACACACAACAGCTCATCGAAGATAACTACTCTCAAGTACGCTATATAAATCAAACAAATATGGGGGTTAGCACAGCGAGGAATACAGGGATAAATGCAACCACATGCGAATGGGTTTGTTTGCTTGACTCAGATGACAGTTGGCAGCCCGACAAACTTGAAAAACAATGCAAGGCACTCACAGAGAATCCCGACTATCTCTTATGTCATACCAATGAGATATGGTATCGCAATGGCAAGATTCTAAACCAAGGACAGAAACACGAAAAACACGGTGGCAATATCTTTCAATACTGCTTGCCACTTTGTGCTATTTCACCATCATCGGTAATAATTAAAAAAGAACTGTTTGATAAGGTCGGTTTGTTTGATGAAAACCTCCCGGCATGTGAAGATTACGATATGTGGTTACGGATTTGTTGCCATTATCCGGTGTTGTTTATTGACGAGGCGTTAACGAATAAATTTGGTGGCCATGAAGACCAATTATCAAGACAACATTGGGGCATGGATCGGTTTCGAATTATAGCCTTGAAAAAATGCATCGAATCACAAAAGTTAAGCGATTCAGATCGCGAAGCAGCAATTGATATGTTAACTAACAAGATAAGCATTTTTCTGAAAGGCGCAGAAAAACATGGCAAGAATGAATATTGTGAAGAATTTGAGGCCATGGCAAAACACTATGCTTGAAGACATAAAAACATACCGCAAAATATCCGACACACTGCATACTGCAGCACAACCAACTGTTGACCAGTTTAAATCGATAAAACAAGCCGGTGTTGATTTGATCATCAACTTGGCCTTTCCTGATTCTCCCGGTGCAATCGAGAATGAACATGATGTCGTGCAGGAAAGCACCATGGATTACATTCATATCCCGGTCGATTTTAAAAACCCTGAGACTACTGATATAGAACGCTTCTTTCAGGCAATGGATCAAAACAAAGAAAAAAGCATATTAGTACATTGTGCTTATAACTGGCGTGTCTCCTGCTTCATCTATTTATACCGTGTTATTACACATGATTGTGATGAAGACACTGCTAGACAAGACATGTTAGATGTTTGGGAACCCGATGAAACATGGCAATCTTTTATTAATACCTGTCTAGCCAATAAAGATACTTTAAACACATAACGATGATTCATCTATTTTGTGCACTTCCCTGTGAAGCAGAAACACTCATTCAACATTTCAAGCTATGTGAAATAAAAGAATTCGAACTGTTTCGTCTCTATCAATCTCAAGATAAAAATATTAGCCTCGCTATTACGGGTATTGGAAAACTAAATGCAGCAGCGGCAGTAACTTATCACCATGCCTGCTTGGATACATCTTCATCCGACATTTGGTTGAACATAGGCATTGCCGGGCATGCGAATATCTCTGTTGGCGAGGCGTGTCTTGTTAATAAGATTACAGACAATCAACACAAAACAAGCTGGTATCCACAGATATTGTTTAAAACCGATTGCACTAGTGCTGCTTTGATCACTCACGACACCCCTTCAACTGAATATCAAGATGCTCTATTCGATATGGAAGCCGCTGGCTTTTACCAAATGGCATTGCGTCTCGGTACTGCCGAATTGATTCATTGCCTAAAGATAGTTTCAGACAATCAGGAACACCCTGCTGACAAGATCAATGCTGATAGTGTTAAAAAATTAATCGCTAAGCATATGACAACGATAGAGCAGGTGTTGGATTCGCTCAAACCACTCTCTGAAGAACTTAGATCAATAAAGACTCAGCCAGAACATTACCAAACACTGATCGAGCAATACCATTTCACACAGTCCGAACGTCTACAGCTTGTACGTTTATTACGTCAATGGCCCGTCCGATTCCCTGATGATGATATCATGAAATTTGTACGTGATATAAAAAATGGCAAGGCACTCAACAAACAGGTACAGGGCAAACTCGCCGAGTCAGATTTTGCAATCCATGATTAACACGATCTATATAGAAAAAGAGATTGCAGAACATCCACGCACTTTGGAGATTCTAAAACGATTTCCTGACGCATCGAAGGTGGCTTGTGAACGTTACGGTGAAATATTCAATCGCAAGTCACAGAACTTTAGACTGCAAAAGAAACAACCTGCATTAATACTAGCTAAAAAGCATAAAGGTATGGTGTTGGCCACGCCTAAGCAGTATGCCATTGGCGCTGATCATAATTATTATTTCTCACACATGCTGAATTGTCTGTATGACTGCCGCTATTGTTTTCTACAAGGCATGTTTCAGTCTGCGCATTATGTATTGTTTATTAACTACGAAGACTTTATCGATGATATGCAAACCTCATTAGCGCAGCACAAGGATCAAGCTGTGCATTTTTTCTCTGGTTATGATTGCGACAGTCTTGCGTTAGATCCCGTGACAAATTTCACTGAGGAGTTCTTACCCTTCTTTGAAAAGAACCCACAAGCATTACTTGAGTTGAGAACTAAAAGCACACAGATTAGAAATCTATTAAAACGAGATCCTATTCAAAACTGTGTCATCGCGTTTAGTTTCACACCCAACAAGATCGCCTCAGCACTGGAACACAAAGCACCGAATGTCGAAAAACGACTCAAGGCGATCATTGACTTACAACGAGCCGGTTGGCTGATAGGCTTACGCTTCGATCCGCTAATCTACACAAAAGAGTATGAGAAAGAATACGCAGAGCTATTTACTCGAGTATTCTCAAGTATAAACTTGGACTTAATCCATTCTGTCAGTCTAGGTAGTTTTAGACTACCAAAAGCTTACTTCCGAAAAGTAGAGAAACTTTATCCTGATGAAAAACTATTTTCATCGCCCATGGAAGAAGAAGATAACAACATCGGCTACCCTGCTGAGATTCGTAATGGCATGCTTGAGTTCTGTAAAGATATTATTCTTGAACATATCCCTTCTGAAAAATTCTTCCCGTGTCATGATTCGATTTAAACAATGACAAGTCAGACCGTCATATTCATTACTTTTTTACTTTATCTAGTAATGATCTTTGTCATTGGTCTAGTTGCATGGCGTAACACACATAGCCTTTCAGACTTTATACTCGGTGGTAGAAGACTAGGGGCTTGGGCAACAGCAATTAGTGCCGGCGCCTCTGATATGAGTGGTTGGTTGTTATTAGGCTTACCTGGTTATGCTTTTCTTGCCGGGTTTGAAGCCATTTGGATTGCAATTGGTTTATTTATAGGCACCTGCCTTAATTGGTATTTGGTAGCACCACGACTACGGATCAATACTGAATTACTCAATAATGCTCTAACCTTACCTGAATATCTTGAAAACCGATTTAAAGACAACAGTCATTTACTACGCATCATTTCTGCAGTGTTTATCCTATTGTTTTATATGTTCTACACCAGTTCTGGACTCGTCGCTGGTGGAAAATTATTCGAATCTGTATTTGGCTTGTCCTACACGTGGGCCGTTATAACGGGTGCGATTGCCATTCTGGCCTATACCAGTCTCGGTGGATTCCTCGCTGTATCCTGGACCGACTTAATACAGGGTTTATTGATGGCATTTGCATTGAGTTATGTCGCCATCATCTCTGTTTATAATCTTCATGGTATCGATGTCTTATTCTCATCAATGTCGAAGCAAAACCCTGAATTAATCAATGCCTTCACCTTGGCCTCGGGCGAAGCATTAGGTTTTATTGGTATCGTATCGCTACTAGCTTGGGGCTTGGGGTATTTTGGGCAACCACATATTTTAATCCGCTTTATGGCAATCAAGACTCCTGGGAAAATCCCTTCAGCCAGACGAATTGCTTTGAGCTGGACTCTGATTAGCTTGATGAGCGCTTTGTTTATTGGCTTTGCTGGTAGCGTACTATTGGGCAATCAACTACAAAGTGGTGACAGTGAAAAGGTTTTTATTGAATTGTTGAATTTGCTCTTACACCCTGTTCCAGCGGGGATATGTCTAGCAGCTATTCTGGCGGCGATTATGAGTACCGCTGACTCGCAATTATTGGTCGCTTCTTCTGCGCTGACTGAAGATATTTATAAAATCATAAGTGTTAAAGTGATGGATAAACAATTGGTCTTAATCGGTCGACTGGCTGTCATCATTATTACAATTTTTGCAACAATACTTGCTTTAAAACCCGATAATAATGTACTAGAACTTGTTGCCTATGCCTGGGCAGGTTTTGGTGCAACTTTTGGTCCTGTTGTTCTTTTATCTTTATTCTGGAATTCAATGCATAAAAGTTCAGCAGTAATCGGCATGATGTCAGGCGGCATAACGGTTATTGTCTGGAAAAATATTGAATCCAGTTATCGATTGTTTGAACTATATGAGCTCGTTCCAGGATTTATAATAGCGCTGCTTTGTATTGTACTAAATCAAACCTTTCAGCAGGCTAAATTGCGGCGTGGAGTATAGATTCAAACGTTTGACGTACCCTGTCCCGGTATAGCATCAATCTATCCAGATATTCAGCTACTGCCTTATCATGATCGTCATTAAAAAAAGCTGATGCTCTTGCTAGCGGCAATAAAGACTTCGTGTCTTTAGTGACATTACTGATCGACTTCATATCGAACACGCGTAATGCTGCTTCACTTTTTTTGTAAAAATCATAAGAAGCAGATAATTCCACCACAGTTTTTTCATTGATAAAACCTAGCTTTGATGATTCCCTTAAAACTTGGCGCGTGCTTGTACTTCTCAATTGTGGATATTTAGCACCAAAAGCAAGCTGGAAAAAATGTGTCAAGAAATCAATATCCATGACCCCGCCTTTACCTCGCTTTAGATCTATCTTATCACTGCCACCAGCAAGTTCTTGCTCAACTAACAAACGTACTTTTATAATTTCCTTGGCAAGATAAGATACTTCATATTCACCATAGACATAATTCATTACTTCATTATTAACTTGCTCTGATAAATTATAATTCCCCAAAACGACTCGACAACGAGTCATCAATTGTCGCTCCCAAACTTCACGATCAGCTTGATGATATTTCAAGAAGCTCTCTAGTCGTGTTACTAAGACCCCGGAATTTCCATGGGGCCTTAATCGCATATCTATTTCATACAGTGCGCCTGAAGGATCCGTAGTAGCGATATAGCGCAACATTTTTCTAACCTTGTTGACAATGTACTCATCACTATTTTTAACCATCACTTTTTCAATAAAGATCAAGTCCAGATCTGAACCGTAATTCATCTCATTTCCAGCAAAACGACCCATTGCTAAAACACTACACTGAATCGTTTCAAGCTGATCAAGGCCAAATAATCTGTACATGACTATCAATACATTTTCTGCAAGTCGTGTTAATAAAGCCTCTGTTTGCTCCTGATCAACCACGCTACCCAGTTGCAGTAGCAGGATAGATAACATGATTTCATTTTTTCGAATCCTTAATCGTTCAATGGCTTCATCCAATGAACCAGCCGATGCTATATTTTTTAAATCATCTAATGATGATTCAATCACAGCAACCTTTTGCGCATCATTATCGAATAAGCTGATAATGTTATTGCCTCGATAAAAACAAAAACGAGTGAAATACCAACTCGCGCCAAATAAAGAGGTCATAAGCGTTAATGCATCAACAGTCATCTCCCAGCCCTCTTGTTGACAGAGATCTAACCAACGTTCAATGCTGTTCGCAGCAGTTTCCGAATGCCATGCCGTGGACAGTGCCTGTTTTATTTCAGGAGAATCATTCATTAGAAATCAGCATTTTCTGTTAATAATGTTTCAAAATATTTTGTCGCAATTTTTTGATGGAGCATTAAATCATTATTAAAATCTGCATAGGCATCATCAATACTTTCACCTGCATAACCCATCATTCTTGTGATTTGTTTAAGCTTTACCTTATCATTAGGCAATTGATGTGTTTGTTGCTCGTCAATCATTTGCAATCGGTTCTCGAGCCTGCGTAGAAAGATATAACTTTCTTTTAATTCAGTTATTTCTTCATGATTGATAAAACCGAAATGATTTAATTTTTTTAATACCTCTACTGTACTAGTGACCTGTAGTTCAGGATGATGTCCACCATTGATTATTTGCAGCATTTGCACAAAAAACTCTATATCTCTTATGCCACCTGCGCCCAGCTTTATATTCCAGTGTCCTTCTTTTTCTCGTTGCGCAGACATATCACTTTTTATCTTGAAAAAACGGTCTATGTCTTCTGTACTCAAACTTTTGTGATATACAAATGGTTTTAGTCTGGAAACCATTTCATTACCTAGTTCTTTTGAACCAGCAACAAAACGCCCGCGTAGCCATGCAATTCGTTCCCATGTCTCTTTGGATGATTGATAATATTCTTCATATTCATCGAGAGAGAATGTTAACGGCGCACTGCGTCCCCATGGCCTTAAATTTAGATCAACTCGATATAAAAAACCATCTTCAGTATTATCTGTAAATAAGCGACAAAATCGACGTATATGCTGGGTGTAGTACTTATGCATTTCATGACGTTTTTGATCATCGCTATCCTGAAGCACAAAAAGAATATCTACATCAGAACTGAAATTTAATTCGTTTGCACCAAGTTTTCCCAATGCCATGATGGCGATGTCATTATTGTAATCAAAATCATTAGAATCTTTAGCCACTATTCTATGACCAACTTGGATTATTGAGTCTGCCAAATGGCTTAAATTAAATAACACGGTTTCATACGGGCAAGTATTACAAACATCCATCCATGTAATTTGTAATAGAGAACGATATTTAAACAGCCGTAGCTCTTTAACATCAGCGATATGATTAATTTCCCGGGCCTGATACGGAGATCCTATTAAAGCAACAACATCCGGGTATCGACTCAAGAAATTTGATAGAAATCGAGATATTCCGAGTATTTGTATCAATCCCGATCTTTGATCATCTGTGAAGCCATCAATTATGCGAGCAGACTGCTCATTATCGAGCAGTGCTTGCAGTCGGTTTGCTGTGGCATCGGGATCCGCTGTTTTCTCGATGAGGCTATCGAGTTCCATGAGTTCAGTGCTTTTAAAACAGCAAATTAAAGCTTATTGTAAATCTCACTTCCCTTTTCCTTAAATTCTTTCGACATTTCATCCATTCCTTTTTTTATCGCATCATCCATATTTTCCATGCCTTGCTGATCAGCATAATCTCTAACATCCTGAGAAATTTTCATAGAACAGAAATTAGGACCACACATAGAACAGAAATGTGCAATCTTGTGACCTTCTTTCGGTAATGTTTCATCATGGAAATCTTTAGCCCTATCAGGATCTAAACCAAGGTTAAATTGATCTTCCCAACGAAACTCAAAGCGTGCTTTTGATAAAGCATTATCTCTTAATTGCGCAGTAGGATGTCCTTTCGCTAAATCAGCTGCATGGGCAGCAATCTTATAGGTGATAATGCCTTCTTTAACATCGTCTTTATTAGGCAAGCCTAAATGTTCTTTTGGTGTGACATAACATAACATTGCCGTGCCATACCATCCGATCATCGCCGCACCAATAGCAGAAGTAATATGATCATAACCTGGAGCAATGTCTGTCGTTAGTGGACCTAATGTATAAAAAGGTGCTTCATGACATTCGTCCATTTCTTTATCAATATTTTCTTTGATCATATGCATAGGCACATGACCTGGCCCTTCAATCATGACTTGTACATCATGTTTCCAGGCAATCTTGGTCAATTCTCCTAGGGTCTTTAACTCTGAGAATTGAGCTTCATCATTTGCATCGGCTAACGATCCAGGGCGAAGACCATCACCTAAAGAAAAAGCGACGTCATAGCGCTTCATCAATTCGCAGATGTCTTCAAAGTGTGTGTAAAGAAAGTTTTCTTTATGATGTGACAAACACCATTTCGCCAGTATTGACCCGCCTCGAGATACAATTCCTGTTACACGTTTTGCTGTTAATGGAATATATGCCAAACGAACACCTGCATGGATCGTGAAATAATCAACACCCTGCTCTGCTTGCTCAATTAAAGTGTCTCGATAGATTTCCCAGGTTAAGTCTTCCGCCTTACCATTCACTTTTTCCAGAGCTTGGTAAATAGGCACTGTACCAATCGGGACAGGTGAATTTCTCACTATCCATTCACGAGTTTCATGAATGTTTTTACCTGTTGAAAGATCCATCACGGTATCGGCACCATGACGAATCGACCACGTCATTTTTTCCACTTCTTCTTCGATAGTTGAACCCAAGGCTGAATTACCGATATTGGCATTAATTTTTACCAAAAAATTACGCCCGATGATCATTGGCTCTGATTCCGGGTGATTAATATTATTTGGTATAATAGCTCGTCCAGCTGCAACTTCATCTCGTACAAACTCAGGTGTCACTTCTTCTGGCAGATTGCTTTGCCAAGGCACACCAGCATGTCGCTTAAGTAATGTGGCATCTTTATATTCATTCAGACGTTGATTTTCACGAATCGCGATAAATTCCATCTCTGGCGTGATAATGCCTTTTTTCGCGTAATGCATTTGAGTAACGTTGGCGTCTGCTTTAGCTTCGCGAGGCTTTGGTGGCTCTGCATAGCGTAATTTTTGCAATTCAGGGTCATTTAGACGCGCAACACCGAAATCTGAGCTCGGTCCATCAAGTTCAATGGTGTCATTGCGTTCGGCTACCCATTGTGACCTCAATGGTTGCAAACCTTTTCGAATATCAATCGCTACTTCAGGATCGGTATAGGGACCTGATGTGTCATAAACAGTAATCGGCGTATTTTCTTCAAGTCCTTTTTGAGTTTGGGTAGGAGAACAGGAAATTTCCCGCATAGGTACGCGAATATCAGCTCTTGAACCGATAACATGTATCTTTTTCGAATTGGGGATCGCTTCAACAGCTTTTTCGTCTACTGTTGCTGTATCACTCAGGATGGAATCAGGTATTGCACTCATTAAAAATAGCCTCTTTCATATTAAAAGAATTATAATTACGAGCGCCAATGGCAAGATGCTTGCTTCCCTACGCTGGTACTAACCAGATCAGGTCAAGGGTCAATCTCAGCCCACAAAGGCGCCCCTAGCTTGGTGACATGCTATATAATACGATTACTAACTACAACAACATTTAACTAGACGCTAAGAGATATAAAGATATGGATTTTAAACAAGCCCGTTTCAATATGATTGAACAACAAATTCGAACTTGGGAAGTACTCGATCAGGATGTACTGGATCTATTAAACGAAATTCATCGTGAAGAATTTATCCCTGACGCATATAAGAATCTCGCCCTAGCGGATACATCTATTCCAATTGGGCATGATCAAACCACCATGGCTCCGAAATTCGAAGCCCGGATTCTACAATCATTGGATGTGAAACCTGATGAGTCCGTACTGGAAATTGGAACCGGTTGCGGCTATCTCACAGCACTGCTCGCAAGCTCTGCTAGGCAAGTTAAAAGTGTCGATATTTTCCCAGACTTTATTGATGCAGCGAGTAAAATAATAGCAAAAACAAAATTAACCAATATCGAACTCGAAAGCTGTGATGCATATTCACTACTAGAAAAAGCAGAACGCTATGATATCGCTGTATTCACTGCTTCATTAGCAACAATGGATGAGCGTTTTTTAAGTTTATTGAATGACCATGGGCGTCTGTTTGTCATAGTTGGCGAGTCACCTGCGATGGAAGCGCGGCTATATACAAAGCAAAATGAATCTAGCTGGTCATATGAAAGTTTATTTGAAACTGATTTGCCCGCATTGATTGGAGCAAAACAAAAAGACGCGTTTGAATTCTAATAGTTTATGAAATCAATATCTCCAGCGACACTTAAAACAAAACTCGATGCAGGTGAAAAACCGCGTTTACTCGATGTGCGTGAAGCATGGGAGTACGATTTATGTAGTATCGAAGGCTCCACAAATATTAGCATGTCTAACATAGAACAAATGCTAAATGAATTTAACCCAGATGATGAAATAATCGTTATTTGTCATCACGGCATGCGTAGTTTTCAAGTAGCTAGTTATTTAGAAGGTAAAGATTATAGTAATATCACAAATCTTGAAGGTGGCGTTGATGCCTGGGCCAAATCTGTTGATGTAGATATGGCTCAATATTGATAAATAACTTATAACAAAAATAAATCAGGTAAGAATTTCTCTGTATGAATACATATAGTCTTATAACAAAATCATGTTTTCTTGCGTCGAGCCTCTTACTATCGATGAATGGCTTTGGCGCAGATTTATTGCATGTGTATAAACTGGCTGAGACGAATGATCAGGAATATATGCAGGCCTTAGCAACACATCGTGTGGCGCTAGAATCACGCCCGCAAGCTCTGTCACAACTGCTTCCGTCTATAAACCTTAGTGCTGATACAGTTAGAAATGACCAGGATATTTCTGCCGGCGGCGCAGCAGTTGGTTCCAGTGGCGAAGTTAATTTCAACAGCCGCGGGTATCGATTAAGTATTACGCAACCAATATTCAGGCGCGACAGAATTATCGCTCTAGATCAGGCTGGCAGTGAAATAAAGCAAGCCGAGGCAGAGCTCATTGAGGCACAACAAGAACTAATAATTCGCATAGCCGAACGTTACTTCGATATTCTTGCCAATATAGATAGCCTTGAGTTTGCTCAGGCGGAAGTTAAGTCACTCAGCCGTCAACTTGAACAAGCTAACCAACGGTTTGAGGTTGGTTTAAGTGCTATTACTGATGTTCATGAGGCGCAGGCAGGATATGACTTGGCTGTGGCCCAAGAGATTCAGGCATCAAATGCCATAGATAATGCGCAGGAAGCGATGCGTGAATTAACGGGTAACTATATAACAGAATTTAATCAATTAGGTGACGCCATGTCACTAGTCAGCCCTGAACCTCAAGCTATAGAAAGTTGGACACAATTATCTTTAGATCAAAACCTAGGTGTCATCGCATCGCGTCACGCTACTGAAACGGCTCGGAATGAAGTAAAGCGACAATCTGCTGGGCACTTGCCTACTCTTGATCTGGTAGCAGCAGAAACATATGACTCTTCAGGCGGTCGTTTTGGTTCTACAAAACAACATGCCACATCCATTGGTCTTGAGTTAAATATTCCAATCTATTCAGGCGGGATAGTTAGCTCTCAAACTCGAGAAGCACATGAAAATTATAATATCGCCATGTATTCTCTTGAACGAGCAAGACGTTCAGCACAACGTTCTACTAGAGAAGCCTACCTGGGCGTGATATCAGGTATAAGCCGAGTAAAAGCATTAAAACAAGCAGTTGTATCAAGTGAAACTGCATTAGAAGCGACTGAAGCAGGCTTTGAAGTCGGAACCCGAACTGCTGTTGATGTTGTGGCATCACAACGTACAACATCCGAAGCGCGACGTAATTATAGTCAGGCCAAGTACGAGTATATAATAGACACGCTAAACCTTAAGCAAGCAGCAGGAACACTGTCTACAGAAGATCTTGAACTAATAAATGCATGGTTAACGAAATAAATGACAACTAAAAACAATCAAAATCTCTTATGTAATATTGATGATAGCTGTCTCGTCATCATTGATGTTCAGAAAAAGTTAACCAGCGCTATACCGGATAAAGTAATAAATCGCTTGAGAAAAAACACAGCTATATTATTGAATGCTGCAAATGAACTGAATGTTCCAGTTATAAGCACTGCACAATATCCTAAAGGCCTGGGAACAACTGAAGCCTTTATTACAGAGAACCTGACTAACTCTGCGACCACCTTTGAAAAAACTCGTTTTTCTTGCTTAGGTGCCGATGGATTCACAAAGCATTTAACTTTACTCAACAAGAAACAAATTATAATTACCGGGGTCGAAGCGCATATTTGTATATTCCAAAGTGCAATTGACTTGCGATTAGCAGGATTTGAGGTTTATGTCGTAATTGATGCCATTGCTTCTCGAGAATTCACAAGCTATGAATCCGCGTTAACACGTTTGAAACAAGCAAACGTCAGTTTATTAAATACTGAATCAGTTCTGTTTGAGTGGTTGCGAGATGCTGCACACGAAAAATTTAAAACCATAAGCAAACTTATACATTAATTCACTCCCGAGCGAATTAAAAAGCGCCAGTATTTCCCAAACAATCCCACTTGCGTAACACATAATCCAACGCAAGCACTTAAGATAGCAGCGGCAAATATTGTCTTTGCATCCAGTTTTTCAGCATTGGAAAAAACAATGACTGTCATCGTGAATAATGCAGCTAAAAAGCCTATTATTTTTTCATTGAACGTCTTTTTAATATGATTTATTACATTAACTTGTGAGAAAAAACCTGGCGTTAACAACGAAATCAGAAGCAATAGAACGATTCCAGAATAGAGTATGCTATCAATTGTTTCAGGCGAAACGAATGTTGGTGTACCTCTATAGAGTAAAATTCCTAAATAGAAACAAACCAGCAAAGACAAACATTCCATACTCATAATGAAAAGGAAGAATGGTGTAATCCTGAATCCAAATAGCTTTATCATGCGAATTCTCTCTTGTAGTTAATTCCGAATTACAAGGACTATCGCAATCAATGTGCCATCAAACAAAAATATTTAAAATGAGGGGTTTGAGTATGAAAATAGAATTCTTAAACTAAGTAAGAACAATGGCTTAGGTATTTAATCTAGTTATGACATTAAAATCATAGTAGGTGATTTATGATTGTGTAGCGTTGAATTTATTGTAAATTCCGTCGTTTTTCTGAGACGATTTTAGTGAAAGTATTATTAACTCAACTCTTCGATGGCGCTTAATAAAGTGGCTTTTTTAATGGGTTTGCTGAGGTGTGAATCACAACCTGCTGCCAGACATTTATCAATTTCTTCTCTTATGGCATGTGCTGTCAATGAAATTATTTTAGTGCGACTTTTATCATGTGTTTCTTCCCATTCTCTTATTAAACGAGTCGCTTCGTGACCGTCCATAACCGGCATTTGCACATCCATCAATACCAAATCATAGTTATTCTGTTTGAATAGCTCTACTGCGATAGAACCGTTTTCTGCTTCATCTAAAGTATATGGTGTTTTCTTTAAATAAGCTTTGATAAGCATGCGATTATCAGGATTATCTTCAACTAATAAGACATGTTTTGGAGTTGCTTTTTCTTTCGGTCCACCTTCTCTTATATCATCAACAAGACTTTCATCTTTTTTATTTATAATTTTATTAACTTCCCTTAACAACTCATTGCGTTTTATAGGCTTAAGTAACATTCCGTTTATTTTCCAAGATGCCGCTTGCTTGGAGTGCTCAGCCATATCTTTTGGATTTACTAATAATATTACTTTGTCGCGTATATCTATAGAAGATATGAGCGAACTAATTTCTTCATCTTGAAATGCTAAGCGACTTTCAATCAATATTATTTCAGCGTCTGCTTCCTTATTTAAAATAGCTTGTACATTTTCTATAGAACTTGCTGTATGACAACTTGCTCCTGAAGCAACCATTTGTTCTTCTATATTTAGACAATTACTTTTTCGAGAATCAATGATAATGATATTTTTATCTGCAAACCCCTGTTTGATTATCGAACGTTGCGATTGCTCAGGTAAGGCTGCGTTAACATAGAATGTACTGCCTTTATTTTCATCACTTTCTACCCATATAGCCCCATCCATCATCTCAGTCAAACGCTTAGAAATAGTTAATCCTAAACCAGTCCCACCATATTTACGTGTTGTTGACGCATCAGCTTGTATAAAACTGGCAAATATTGATTCTAATTTTTCCTTTGGTATTCCAATCCCCGTATCTTTAACAGAGAAAACTAAATGTTCATCATTATTTTCTTTTTTATCAGCAGAAAGCGACACTATAATTTCACCTTCATCGGTGAATTTCAGTGCATTACTGATCAGATTGAGAATAATCTGCTTCAATCTGCCTGGGTCGCCAATACGATTAACATTTATTTTCGTATCAATACGTGTAATGATTTCAATTCCCTTATCAGCTGCTTGTAGTGCATATATTTCCGCTACTTCTTCAATGAGCTCCATGATATTAAATGGTATTTTTTCTAATGCGAGTTGGTCTGCCTCAATTTTGGAAAGATCAAGAATATCGTTAACCAGACTTAATAAGGCATCACCTGCTTTTCTAAACACACTGACATAACGACTCTGCTCATCTGTCAACCGCGTTTCTGACATTAAATCACTCATGCCAATAATTGCATTCAAAGGAGTCCTGATCTCATGACTCATACTTGCAAGAAACTCTGACTTCATACGTACCGATTCAAGAGCCTCATCTCGCGCAATTGCAAGTTCCTTTGTTTGCTCTTCTACCTTTCTCTCAATAACCGCATTTCTTGTTTTTAATTCTTCTTCCTGCTTAATTCTTGCGCTAACCAATCCAAACAACATCATTAATATACCTACACATATTAGTGTAGCGACTAGCAACAAGTGATATTCAAGATCTGAAAAATAAAGATCTTTTTCAATGATTATCTTTATGGAGTAAGGTGGAAGTTGAATAAGCTTTTCTTCAACAAGGGTCTCAATTTTCCATGACTTATTCGTCTCCTTCTGAGTTGGGTCATTAAAATACAATAACTGCCGACCATACAAATTAGAAGTGTCACTAAACATAGTGATAGTTAAACTACTATTTGCACCTTTATTGCCTAATAATTTAGTTGGTGACACTAGGACAGAAACCATGCCTTTTACAGTACCATCGTATTTTTTCTTCTTGATTGAGGAATGGTCATCTTCACTATAGATTGCTTTAAATAGCCAATACTTGCGGTCCGGATCACGCTCTAAATCTGGTGGCGCGGGGACTACAGAGCTAGTAGATATTGATGTATCTATCGCATCAACATACCTAGGGTCACTATAAACATCTTCACCAATTTCGATTCTATTTTGTCCACGCGCTGACTCATATACTAGATGGAATTCATTAACCCAGTCATCACCCGCAAATGAATAATAATTGATTGCTTCGATGTGCTTATAACGTTCGAGGATATTATTAGTAAATGATTCAAATTGATTAGCCATGACCTCGTCATTAGAGGTCATAAAAGCAGCAATATTATTAGTAACATCATTACCCGTTAAGACATTACTTGCTACTGCTTGTTGAATTGACTGTATTTCAAAATGGAAGTCTTTTTGTTTCCGCTCAATAGCGGTATCCCATGTGCTTTGCAGCAGCGTAATGCTAAAGGCAAGACCAAGTAAGAATGTAATTACATAGGTAGATCTAGTTGAAATAGAACGATCATCATCTTTTTTCAAAATAGCACCTTTATTATTTAGGCATATTCAATTTCTATTCGTCGAAGATAATCATCAAGCTGGTTAATTGTTTCACGAATTTTGTCTGCATCACTTTCTTTTGCAGCAGATTCAATCTCTGCACCGAGTTCAGACATAAGATCAAAACCGTATCCACCGCCGACACCTTTAGTGCTATGGCCAATTGATTGAATATTTATAAAGTCCTTATCATCCAAAAAAGAACGTAATTTTGCGATATCTGCATTTCGATTTTCCAGAAATCCCGGGATCAACTCTTCGAGATCCGGATCCACCTGAATTATAATTTTTTCATCCGACATAATCTAAACCAAATTAATTAATTAACTTCCTTTTCAGTATGTTTTTTATCACGAAACGATGCTGGCTCGATATTATACTGATTTAATAATTTATAAAACTCAGTACGATTGCGGCCAGCAATTTTAGCTGCGTTAGCAACATGTCCATGAGTGATACGTAATACGCTTAATAAGTAGCCTCTTTCAAACGCTTGCTTAGATTCTTTTAGTGTTTGTATATGTATTGGGTCATCATGCACTGCTTTTCTAACTAAACTCAACGGTATAGTCTTATTTTTAGACAGGGTTGCACATAAATCAATCACATTCATTAATTGTCTAACGTTTCCAGGCCACGGCATACTTACGAGATATTTCATTGCATCAGGAGAAAACTTTTTATAATCCTGTTTATTGTTTTTAGCGTAGTTAGCCAAAAAATGTTCTGTAAGTGGAGGGATATCATCGGTACGTTTTGCAAGATTAGGGATTTCCAATGGGACAACTTTTAATCGATAATAAAGATCTTCTCTAAACTCACGCTTCTCAACTGCTTCTTCGAGGTTTTTATGTGTTGCAGAGATTAATCTCACATCGATTGGATATGTTTTTGTTGAACCAACTGGACGTACTTCAAAATCTTGCAAAACCCGCAACAATTTAACCTGCAATGCAAGTGGCATGTCACCGATTTCATCCAGCAAAATAGTGCCGCCATTTGCTGCCTGAAACAGGCCTTCATGTTTAACATTGGCCCCAGTAAATGCCCCTTTTTCATGTCCAAATAATTCAGATTCAAGTAACTGCTCCGGAATTGCTCCACAGTTAACAGCAATAAACCGATGATTCCGCCTTGAGCTTGCTTCATGAATAGCCTTCGCTATGACTTCTTTTCCTGTGCCTGTCGCCCCTGAAATAAATACTGAAACATCATTGTCTGCAACCAGACTAGCCATCTCAATGATGTCAGACATTTCCTTACTTTTATAAATAATATTTTTTGTACACTCACCTAGGATTGATTTATTTATAAGACTTGGAGTAACCCTTTTAACTGTCTCCAGAAACTCATTTTGATTTATTGGTTTGGTTAAGAATGCTGACGTTCCTAAATGCATTGCTTTAATTGCATCTGGTATTTGAGCTTGGCCACTAAGCATAATGACGGGTAATAGTGGGTCATCATTGTGCAGCTCTGTTAATAATGCCATACCATCCATACCTTCCATATACAGATCAGTGACAACTAAATCAGGTTTATAAATGCCAACCAAGTTTAGCGCTTCTAAGCCTGACAAGGCACGTTTGACATCAAATTTTTCAGTTGTCAGCCAATTTTCTAGTAAATTAAGAACATCATTGTCATCATCGACGATCAATACTTTTACGCTGGGTTCTGATTTTTTAATTGTCATGGGTATGTCACTTCCAGTTATTGTCAAAGAACAGCATGTTATGGATTATAAATCAGATAAATATTAACTAGTTTTCATCTTGTTTGTAAGAGCTTGTCACTCAACTGTGACAGATTTAGCAAGATTTCTTGGCTGATCAATATCCGCTCCTTTAATCACTGCTACATAGTAGGCTAATAGTTGTAATGGTATAGTGTGAAGTATAGGTGCCATGAAGTCATAAATAACATTAAGATTAATAACATAGACGCCTTCTGTAGACTCTACGTCACTTTCTTTATCGGCAAACAAATACAACTTGCCGCCACGCGCTTTTACTTCTTGCAGATTTGACTTTAGTTTTTCCAGGAGATTATTATTTGGTGCTACCGCAACAACAGGCATATCATCATCAACTAGAGCTAATGGACCATGTTTCAGTTCTCCAGCCGCATACGCTTCAGCATGAATATAGGAAATCTCTTTTAACTTCAATGCTCCTTCCATAGCTACTGGTAAGAAACTGCCACGACCTAGGAACAAGGCATGGTGTTTACCAGCAAAACCATTGGCCATAATCTCAATTTCTTCTTTATGATGAAGTAATTGATTTACACGACCAGGCAAACTCTCAAGTTGCTTAACATATTTGTTTTCATCTGCTTCGGAAAGATTATTATGTTTTGCGATAGCAATTACCATTAGAAACGATGCAACAAGTTGCGTGGTAAATGCCTTGGTAGATGCAACACCAATCTCTGGCCCTGCATGCGTTAAAAACACAAGCTCAGATTCTCTCGTTAAAGAACTCTCGGCAACATTACATATTGCTAGCGTACTTAAAAATCCTGACTGTTTTGCTAATTTCAATGCGGCCAGTGTGTCTGCGGTTTCACCTGATTGCGAAATAGTGACAAACAAGGTGTTGTCTGACACAACCGAATTTCTATATCGATACTCACTTGCAATTTCAACATGACAAGGTATTTGCGCAATTTCCTCCATCCAATAAGCAGCGATTAAACCCGCATGATAACTGGTACCACATGCTGCAATTTTAACTGCCTTTACCCGGGAAAATATTGAGTCTGCATCTTGTCCAAACTCACTAGTAATTATTTGGCCATCTTTGATACGATTTTCTAATGATTCCGCAATGGCATTTGGCTGAGAAAAGATCTCTTTAAGCATGTAGTGCCGATAGCCGGACTTATCTGCGACATCGGCATTTAATTCAGATACGATTATTTGTCGCTCTACAATTTTTAATTCTGCATCATAAATGGTCAACTTATCACGTGTTATATCAGCGATATCGCCATCTTCTAAGAAGATAAATTGTTGTGTAACAGGCAATAAGGCAAAAACATCTGAAGCTATAAAATACTCCCCAATACCTACACCGATAACTAACGGACTACCATTTTTTGCTGCGATCAGTCTTTCAGGATCAAATTTATTTATAACACCTAAGGCATAAGCCCCTTGCAAATGTTTTGTAGTGTTAAAAACAGCGTCTAATATATCAGGAGTGGATTGTAATGCCTCATAGACAGCATTTACGACGACCTCTGTATCAGTTTCTGAGTTAAATTCAAACCCTGACGCCATTTGTTGCTCGCGTAATTCTTCATGGTTCTCAATTATTCCATTATGAACCAGTGCTACTTGGTCACGGCATATATGCGGATGTGCATTGTTGACGTTTGGCTTACCATGAGTCGCCCACCGTGTATGAGCAATACCAGTTCCCCCACTTAAAGGAGATATCTGGTGCTCTTTTAGCAGCTCATTAACTTTTCCTTGGACACGTATTCGCTGTAATTGCTTATCATGGCCCGTTATCGCTAATCCTGCTGAATCATAGCCTCGATATTCAAGCCTTTTTAAACCTTCGAGTAAAACCGGAGATACATCTCGTTGAGCAACCGCACCGACTATTCCACACATAGTTATTAATTATTTTTTATCGATATACGTGTCATGACTCATGAAACGTTTATCTTCATCAAGTATAAATTCATTGGCCTCTATTTTCGCATGCATCTGTTGGTTTGGCGATAAATTACCAGAGGCGGCAAGCACTTCAATCTGGCGCGCCGCTTTTTTATTACCTTGTTGTGATGCCGCAAAATACCACTTATACGCTTCCTGATTGCTTCTTTGTATCCCACGTCCAAAATTGATCATATCACCATAATTTCTCTGAGCATCAGCATGTCCTGCTTTTGCTGCACGTTCATACCATTCAAGGGATTTTTTATAGTCTTTTTGTACACCAAAACCTAAATAGTAGAGTATTCCCAGATAGTTTTGAGCATCGGCATCACCTTCTTCTGCTAGAGGTACCCAAATCGTGAATGCTGTTTCATAATCACCACTTTCGAATGCCTTTTTTGGATCCGTTTCTTTTCCGCATGCGGAAATTTGTAGAGCAGTTAGAAAAACAAACAGGGTTAAGATATTTTTTGTCATGATTTTTTGATGTGCATACTTTATAGATAAGGTGGTTTTCTATTAGTTAACATTACAATTTATTTTGGTCGGGGCGAGAGGATTCGAACCTCCGACCCCCTGCACCCCATGCAGGTGCGCTACCAAGCTGCGCTACGCCCCGATGTGAATAAAATGATATTAACTAAAGATGAGGATTTCATCTACTGTCTGAATTCAGTAGTTGAGAATTAAAAACAGGGAAGACGATAACTTGTTATTTGGATTAATGGTTAAGTTATCGTCGCAACAGATCTAAAACTTCTTCTAGTTCAGTTCTTAGCTGTTTAATAATTTGCTGACTTTGATTTGAATCATCTTTGGCTTCATCACCTGAAAGACGTTGCCTAGCGCCTCCAATGGTAAAACCCTGCTCATAAAGCAAACTTCTTATTTGTCTAATCAGGATGACATCATGTCTCTGATAGTATCGTCGATTTCCACGGCGCTTCAGCGGCTTAAGTGATGGAAATTCTTGTTCCCAATATCGTAAGACATGAGGCTTAACAGCACAGAGGTCGCTGACCTCGCCTATTGTAAAATAACGTTTACCGGGTATTGCCGGTAATTCACTGTTGTTGGACGCTTCCAGCATATGCTTCTACTCGTGCCTTTAGTTTTTGGCCAGGACGAAATGTCACTACGCGCCGAGCGCTAATAGGAATTTCTTCACCCGTCTTCGGGTTTCGTCCTGGTCGTTGATTCTTATCTCTCAAATCAAAATTTCCAAAACCGGAAAGTTTAACTTGACTCCCTGACTCTAGAGCGGAACGTATTTCTTCAAAGAACATTTCTACAATTTCCTTAGCTTCTCGTTTATTCAAGCCAAGTTCTTCGTATAATTTTTCCGCCATTTCAGCTTTTGTCAGTGCTGCCATATTTATTCTCTCAGTTTTGCACCGAAATTATTATTTAGACCATCTAACACCTTATCCATAATGGCCTCAACCTCTTCATCCTTAAGAGTGCTAGAAGTTGCTTGAAAGGTCAAGCCTAAAGCAAGACTTTTTTTCCCTTTTTCAATACCTTCGGCTTGATACACGTCAAATAGCTCTAGGTTAGTTAATAGCTCAGATCCATCATTTTGGGCACATTTCAGAACATCTCCAAGCAGTGTTTTTTCATCTATTACGATTGAAATATCTCTCTTTATGGACGGATATTTGGAAATTGGCTTATAGCGTGTTTTTTCCTGTTTTAATATATTTTTTATACTGAATTCAAATAGATAGACATTATCAGGGAGATCCAAATCTGCACATATTTTAGGATGTAATTGTCCAAAACAACCCACATTTATTCCTTTAACATACACATCAACTGCTTGCCCAGGATGTAATATATTTGAAGTGTTAGGCTTCATCTCTATTTCGCGTGCGTCGATCAATGAATATAAAAATGACTCAATATCACATTTTAAATCATAGAAATCACACGAGATATTTTCTTTATCCCATTGTTTATCATCTATATTTCCATTTATTAAACCAGCAATATAAGATTCTTGTTTAAGATCTTCTTTGTTATTAAAAACCAGGCCTGTCTCAAAAATACGGATTCTTTCTTGTTGACGCTTAATATTGTATTCCAATGTACTCAGTAAACCCGGTAACAGGCTAGTTCTCATTTCAGAGAGTTCTGGTGCTATAGGATTAGAAAGTAGCAAATTATTCTTATGACTCAATAAGTTATTAAGCTTTGGGGCAATAAAACTATAGGTAATCACCTCATGGTATTCACGGTTTACGAGGACTTCTCTTATGCGCTTAATAGTCTCATAGCTCTTATTTGGCACACGCATTTTCAATTTGCTGCTGGGTGCAGAAACGGGAATGGCGTCATAGCTGTAAATACGTGCAAGCTCTTCTATAAGATCAACTTCAATATTTATATCGAAACGATGTGAAGGAGCAACTGTACTCCATTGATTATTAAGATATTTACATTGCATTTCTAAGTTAGTAAATGTATCTGTTACGAATTGATCATCTAGCTCAATACCGAGTATGCGTTTGATCTGGGACTTTCGAAGAATTACTTCGGTATTTTTAGGCAATTCATCATCACTCAATGCTTCAACGACAGGTCCTGCTTGACCGCCACATAATTCGATGACCAATTCTGTAGCGCGCTCTATTGCTTTAGATTGAAGCTCAGGATCTACTCCGCGCTCGAATCGATGAGACGAATCCGTATGCAAACCATATTGACGTGCTTCTCCACTAATATGCTTTGGATTGAAAAAGGCGCTTTCCACAAAGATGTTTTGCGAACTTGTCGTTACCGCACTCTCAAAACCACCCATTACACCCGCCATTGCTAATGGGCCGGATTCGTCCGTTATAAGTAATGTGTCCGATTTCAGCTCAATTTCAGATTCATCAAGTAGTTTTATCTTTTCGCCGCTTTTAGACAGTCTGACTTCGATTTCACCCTGTAAAACGTCATTATCAAATGCATGCATCGGCTGGCCACATTCAAGCATGACAAAATTAGTGATATCCACGACGATATTAATGCTTCTAATACCCGAACGTCTTAGCTTCTCAGATAGCCAAAGCGGTGATTTAACCGCTGTATCAACATTTTCTATGACTCTACCGAGATATTTTGGGCATGCTTTGACAGCAGATAGTTTTACACTCCGGCTGGTTGAGGCGTTGATATCGTTTATTTGAACTTCAGGAACACTAAAATCGATTTGATTAAATACAGCTACTTCTCGGGCAACCCCTGTAATACTAAGACAATCGCCACGGTTAGGTGTCAACGATATTTCAATGATATTATCATTACTTTCAATAGCTTGGCTTAGATGCATCCCTATGGTTTCATTTGCAGATAAATCCATGATCCCATCATGATCATCCGTCAGACCGATTTCTTTGGCAGAGCAAAGCATTCCAGATGATGTCACCCCCTTAAGAGAGACTGCTTTCAATTCATCTACACCAGGCAGACTCGCACCAACCTTGGCCAAAACTGTCCGCATTCCTTGCCTGACATTAGCGGCACCACAAACAATCGTTAATAAATCTTTATCACCACAATCGACTTCGCAAATCTGGAGCTTATCTGCACCAGGATGTTTCGATACTGTTTTAACTTCTGCTATAACCAAACCGTCAAAATCGGGGCATGCTGATTCAATACCATCGACCTCAAGACCGGCCATGGTTAATTGATGCATAAGTGTTTCGGTATCTACATCAGGGTTCACAAACTCCCTTAACCATTTTTCACTGAATTTCATATCTCATACACCCTAATCAGTGAAACTGTTTAAGAAAGCGCAGATCGTTATCAAAAAACATTCTTAGGTCATCTACACCATAGTAAAGCATAGCTAAACGCTCTACTCCCATACCAAAGGCAAGACCAGTATACTTTTCAGGGTCAACACCCACATTTTTTAAGACGTTTGGATGTACCATTCCGCAACCAAGCACCTCTAACCACCCTCTCTCACCCATGATATCGACCTCAGCAGAAGGCTCGGTAAAGGGGAAATAAGAGGGTCGAAAACGGATTTGTAATTCTTTTTCAAAAAATATTTCCAGAAAATCAACCAACATCCCTTTAAGATCTGCAAAAGTAACCGTCTCATCAACAATAAGTCCTTCAACTTGATGAAACATCGGCGTATGAGTCATGTCAGAATCACATCGATAGACACGGCCAGGGGCGATAAAGCGAAACGGCGGCTCATCATTTTGCATGATACGTATTTGTACTGATGAGGTATGTGTCCTAAGCAATCTTCCGTCAGGAAAATAAAAGGTATCGTGCATCGCGCGTGCGGGATGATGCTCAGGGATATTTAATGCTTCAAAGTTGTGATAATCATCCTCAACTTCAGGTCCCTCGACAACATCAAAACCAATTTTCTGAAAAAGTGACTCAATACGCTGCAAGGTTAATGTAATCGGGTGTAAACCAGCTCGATGATTTCCTCGTCCTGGTAAAGAGACATCTAAACGGCCTTTGTCGATAATATCCTTAAGTCGTTCATCTTCTAGTACAGCTTTTCGTGCATCTATTGCGCTTTGCACTGCCACCTTGGCAACATTAATGATTTGACCAGCTTGAGGCCTCTCTTCTGAGGGTAATTTGCCAAGCTGTTTCAATTGTTGCGTGAGCTGACCTTTTTTACCAAGATAATCAACTCTAATAAGGTCAAGCTGTGAAAGATCAGATGCAGAATCGATCTCTGAAATTGCTTGGGCTTTTAGTTTCTCAGTATTATTCACGTTATCAGTCTATATAAACAAAAAAGGGAAAGGTAAGCCTTTCCCTTTTTTAAATCATTATAAAAAAGATTAATGGGTAAGGCTGGCCTTGGCCTGCTCAGCTAATACGCCAAAAGCAACCTTATCAAATACTGCAATGTCAGCTAATACTTTACGGTCAACCTCAACCGATGCCTTGTTCAACCCATCTATGAAGCGACTATAAGAAAGCCCATGAATTCGAGCAGCAGCATTGATTCGCGTAATCCAAAGCGAACGAAACTGTCTCTTGCGTTGACGTCTATCTCTGTAAGCATATTGACCTGCTTTAGTGACCGCCTGTTTGGCAACGCGAAATATATTCTTACGTCGACCACTGTAACCTTTGGCTTGATCAATTATCTTTTTGTGTCTGGCGTGTGCGGTAACACCACGTTTTACTCTGGGCATTGCTTCAATTCCTCTCTATAAATACGGAACCATTCGGGCAACTGCCTTCTGGTCACTATCATGAACTGCAAGCATTCCACGCAACTGACGTTTACGTTTAGTGCTCTTTTTAGTCAAAATATGGCTACGATGTGACTGACCATGTTTAAACTTTCCCGAAGCAGTACGTGAAAATCGCTTTGCAGCACCGCTGTTTGATTTCATCTTGGGCATTTCAATAACTCCACTCAATATTACTTCAATTTATTTCTTTGAGGCCAAAACCATGACCATTTGTCGACCTTCCATCTTTGGAAACTGCTCAACGGTTCCGTATTCTTCCAGATCGGCCTCTATTCTCTTTAACATCTTCGTTCCTAATTCCTGGTGTACCATTTCTCTACCACGAAATCGGAGTGTAATCTTTGCCTTATCACCGTTGCTCAAAAATTTAATTAAATTCTTTAACTTTATTTGGTAATCACCGTCTTCAGTGCCAGGCCTAAACTTAACTTCCTTAATATGTATCTGCTTTTGCTTCTTTTTAGCAGCGTGCTGTTTCTTATTCTGCTCGAATACGAATTTTCCGTAATCCATGACCCGACATACAGGCGGCTCTGAATTGGGAACAATTTCAACCAGATCTAACTCGGAGTCTTCAGCGATTTGTTTTGCTTCACTAATTGACACGATACCTACTTGTTCGCCCTCTGCATTGATTAACCTCACCTCTGGCGAAGTTATGTCTTCATTGAGGCGTGTCTTCTTGTCTGCGCTGATAAATTATTCCTCCAAATTATTGCGGCCAAGACGCGCAATATCGCCGTTTAGTCGTTCGCTGAGGTTCTCAAGAGACATTGCTCCAAGATCTTCACCGTCACGAGTTCGCACTGCGACAGTATTTTCATCCTGTTCACGCGCACCCAGAATAATTTGGTAGGGAACACGTTGCATTGCGTGGTCGCGGATTTTAAGCCCGATCGTCTCATTTCTCAAGTCAACTTCGACCCTAAAGCTCTGGTTTTTCAAGATTTCTGCTACTTTTTTTGCATATTCGCTTTGTTTTTCCGTAATTGATATCACAACAGCTTGAATTGGCGCCAACCAAACAGGAAAAGCGCCTGCATAGTTCTCAATCAAAATGCCAATAAACCGTTCCATCGAGCCCACAATGGCGCGATGAAGCATTACCGGTACTTGTTTGGTACTGTCTTCATTGACATAGGAGGCATCAAGCCGCTCCGGCATCGAAAAGTCGACTTGAATCGTTCCACATTGCCATACACGCCCAATACAATCCTTCAGTGAGAACTCAATCTTTGGCCCGTAAAACGCACCCTCACCTGGCTGCAACTCCCACTCTATATCTTTGTTATTTAAGGCTAGTTCTAGTGCTTTTTCGGACTTGTCCCAGACTTCATCATTCCCCACGCGTTTTTCTGGACGCGTTGACAATTTAATAATGACATCATCAAACCCAAAGTCCCGGTAGACTTCAAACAGCATATCGATAAACATTGATACTTCAGATTGAATCTGCTCTTCCGTACAAAAAATATGGGCATCATCTTGTGTAAAATTTCGCGCACGCATTAAACCATGTAAGGTTCCAGATGCTTCATTGCGATGACATGATCCAAATTCAGCCAATCGCAACGGCAAATCACGATAGCTCTTTAAACCTTGATTAAATACCTGAATATGGCAGGGACAGTTCATTGGTTTTATCGCATAGTCACGATTCTCTGAACTTGTCGTAAACATATCATCTCTGAACTTGTCCCAATGTCCGGAACGTTCCCACAAACTCTGATCAACTACCTGCGGCGTATTGATCTCTTGATAGCCATGCATTTGCATTTTTGCACTGATATAGCGCTCGATAGTTTTATAGATGGCCCAGCCCTTAGGATGCCAAAAAACCATTCCTGGTGCTTCTTCCTGAAAATGAAACAAATCCTGTTTCTTGGCCAATTTACGGTGATCACGTTTCTCTGCCTCAGCAAGTCGATTTAGATAGGCCTTAAGCGCCTTTTTATCCTGCCAGGCAGTACCATAAATTCGCTGCAGCATTTCATTATTAGAATCCCCACGCCAATAGGCACCTGCCAGCTTCATCAACTTAAAGGATTTTATTTTTCCCGTACTAGGTACATGTGGTCCACGGCACAAATCCGTGAAATCACCTTGGGTATACAATGAGAGTTCTTCATTACTCGGAATTGATTCAATAATTTGAGCCTTATATTCTTCTCCCATGCCACGGAAAAAAGCAGTCGCCTCATCTCTGGTTTTGACTGATCGTGTAACCTCTAAGTTGGCTTTGGACAATTCCTGCATCTTTTTTTCTATTTTGACCAAATCTTCCGGAGTGAAGCCTGGTTCGTAGGCGTAATCATAAAAAAAACCGTCTTCAATCACGGGGCCAATAGTAACTTGTGCTTCGGGATAAAGTGTTTTGACAGCTTGCGCCATTAAATGAGCGCAGGAATGTCTGATAATCTCTAAACCTTCAGGATCTCGTTCAGTAATTATTCTTAAATTGCTGTCTTTTTCTATGAGATAAGAAGCATCGACGATTTGATCATCAACCATACCACCTAGGGTTGCCTTGGCTAGACCAGGTCCGATGGACTCAGAAATTTGCATGACGGTAAGCGCTTCTTCATATTCGCGCTGACTATTATCGGGTAGCGTAATCGTGGGCATAATCTCTCCTTATATATCAGTGGTGACCCCCACAAAAGGCCACGTGTAAAGGATTATAAAAATAACAGGCACCAAAATTATCGGTGCCTGTATGTCGTTTGGTAGGCACGATTGGAATCGAACCAACGACCTCATCCATGTCAAGGATGCGCTCTAACCAACTGAGCTACGCGCCTAAAGGCGGCATAGCATACAGAAGACTATGGGTGGGTTACAAGTCCTATACCCAAGATGCTTGAAAATACAGGATTTAGAGTGCGTTTGATTTTTATTCAGAGCAAGACTCGACGACGCGCATGGTCGCTCCCTGCAAGGAGGAGCACCAACAGTAGGCGCTTTAGGCGACGCTGCTCTGGTTGAAAACAGATGTGCTATAAACCTGTATTTTCAAGCATCTTGGGTATTTAATTACCCTGCTTTAATATTGTCTAAACCAAGTCCGTTAATCTTCATTTTATGGATCTCATCACGAACCTGTGCTGCGGCTTCAAATTCTAAATCACGCGCATGCTGATACATTTTTTCCTCCATTTTTTTAATTTTTTTAATCAACAGCTCAGGAGTCATTGCTTTATATTCTGCGACATCTTCTGCTACTCTCTGATAGGTCTTTGAAATCGTGTTTTTGTCAGTATAAGCACCATCAAGAATGTCTGTTATTGCCTTCGTAATACCTTTGGGTGTAATCCCATGTGTTTTATTAAATTCAATCTGTTTAGCACGCCTACGGTCTGTTTCATCTATCGCATGCTGCATGGAATCCGTGACTTTATCGCCATAGAGAATTGCCTTGCCATTCAGGTTTCTCGCCGCACGTCCAATAGTCTGAATTAAAGTCATCCCTGAGCGTAAGAACCCTTCTTTATCTGCATCAAGAATTGCCACTAAAGAGACCTCTGGCAGGTCCAATCCTTCACGTAAGAGATTAATACCCACTAAGACATCAAACTCCCCTTTCCGAAGATCGCGGATAATCTCAACACGTTCAACAGTATCGACATCTGAATGAAGATAGCGCACTTGAATGCCGTGCTCTGATAAGTAGTCAGTTAAATCTTCTGCCATACGTTTTGTTAGCGTCGTGACCAGCACACGTTCATTAACTTCTACGCGAAGATTGATCTCTGAAAGCAAATCGTCAACTTGTGTAGTGACTGGGCGCACTTCAATCTCAGGATCTATTAGTCCTGTTGGCCTTACAACCTGTTCAACAACCTTGCCTGAATGTTCTTCTTCATAAGCTCTTGGAGTAGCAGAAACAAAAATTGTTTGTGGCGCGAGTTTCTCAAACTCATCAAACCGCAATGGGCGATTATCTAGTGCAGAAGGTAAACGGAAACCGTACTCAACCAGGTTCTGCTTTCGCGAGCGATCACCTTTATACATCGCCCCCAATTGTGGAACAGTGACATGACTCTCATCTATAATCAGCAAGGCATCTTCTGGCAGATAATCAAGCAAGGTTGGCGGTGGCTTGCCGGCAGCGCGTCCGGATAAATAACGAGAGTAATTTTCTATTCCAGAACAATAACCAATCTCGTTGATCATTTCGATATCAAAACGAGTTCGTTGTTCCAACCGTTGATATTCAACCAATTTATTTAACGACTCGAGTTGTTCTAAACGTTCTTTCAATTCGACTTTGATTGATTCAACCGCATCCAACAAGACCTGACGTTGTGTCACATAGTGCGTCTTTGGATGAATAGTGACGCGCGGTAATTTGCGATTCACAGCACCCGTTAATGGATCAAATTGACTAATCGATTCAATCTCATCATCAAATAATTCCACGCGTATAGCTTCGCGCTCTGATTCTGCCGGAAAGATATCGATAACATCACCGCGTATTCGGAAAGTCCCGCGGTGAAGTTCGACTTCATTACGTTTATATTGTAGTTCCGTCAGTCTGCGTAACAGGGTTCTTTGATCTACTATGTCTCCTTTGTCTAAATGTAAGACCATTTTTAAATAACTCTTGGGGTCTCCCAAGCCGTATATGGCAGAAACACTGGCAACAATTATCGTATCGCGACGTTCCAAAATAGCTTTTGTCGCCGACAGTCGCATTTGTTCTATGTGCTCATTTATTGAAGCATCTTTCTCGATAAACGTGTCTGATGCTGGAACATAGGCTTCTGGCTGATAGTAGTCATAATATGAAACAAAATATTCAATCGCATTTTCAGGAAAAAACTCACGCATCTCGCCATATAACTGCGCGGCCAGAGTCTTATTAGGCGCCAGTATCATAGTCGGTCTTTGCTGTTCCTGAATGACATTGGCGATTGAAAACGTCTTACCTGAGCCAGTTACACCAAGTAATGTTTGATACGCCAATCCATCTTTTAAGCCCTCGTTTAACCCAGTGATCGCAGTCGGTTGATCACCTGCAGGAGTAAAGTCAGAAACCAGTGAAAATTCTTTCATATAATGTTTGTTAAGCTACCCGTTTCTAGTATATTACACCGCTTTTTGGTCAGGATGACCTTATGCCGCGAAGTACAAGGATGTACGAGAGCGGCGTGCCAAAAATCGAATATTTTTATTATTTAACTTTGTATAATTAATATTAAAATCTGTATGCTCAGACAATATATTAAATCAGAAATTGAAACACCAAATAGAGGCCTTTAAAATTGGACATTCCATTATCACAACGTGCGCAAAGTATTAAACCCTCACCTACTCTCGCAGTCACTGCACGTGCAGCTGAACTTCGCGCTGAGGGTAAAGATATCATCGGCCTTGGCGCAGGCGAGCCTGATTTTGACACCCCAGAACATATTAAGGAAGCGGCTATACAAGCCCTGAAAAAGGGTCAAACCAAGTATACCGCTGTTGATGGAACGGCAGATTTAAAACTCGCGATTATAAATAAATTTAAACGCGAGAATGACCTTGTTTATAACAACAATCAAATCCTCGTGTCATGTGGTGCAAAGCACAGTCTTTACAACTTGTTTCAAGCGACCTTGAATCCGGGCGATGAAATCATTATCCCTGCTCCCTATTGGGTTTCGTATCCTGACATGGCAAAACTTGCTGGCGCAGAACCAGTTATTTTAAAAACAACGATTGAAGATAGTTTTAAGATCACCCCTGATAAGTTACGCGGTGCAATTTCTGATAGAACAAGAATGGTTGTTTTTAATAGCCCATCTAATCCGACTGGTGTTAGCTATAGTGAAGAAGAATTAGCAGCGCTTGGTGAAGTCTTATTAGATCATCGCGAGATTCTGATCGTGACTGACGATATCTATGAACACATTCTCTGGGGACAAGACAAGTTTGTTAACATTGTTAATGCCTGTCCGGGGTTATATGACCAAACTGTCGTGGTAAATGGCGTATCTAAAGCCTATTCAATGACCGGTTGGCGCATCGGCTATGTAGGTGGTCCAGAATCGATCATAAAGGGCATGAAAAAAATCCAATCGCAAAGCACTTCAAATGCGAGCTCAATGGCACAAGCTGCCGCTGTTGCTGCATTAGATGGAGATCAGACCTACATCAAAGAAAGTACCGGGATATTCAAGGAGAGACACGACTTTGTATTAAAGTCATTACAAGACATCAATGGCATTAATTGTCTTGCTTCAGAAGGAACGTTTTACAGCTTCCCGGACATGAATGGTCTTATAGAAAAGCTCGACGGGATTAGTAATGATATAGAGCTAGCGGAGTTCTTTCTGGAAAAAGCCGAAGTAGCGATGGTGCCTGGCTCGGCATTTGGGGCACCAGGCTGTATGCGAATATCATTCGCTACCAGCATGGAAAATCTTGAAAAGAGCATGGAAAGGATCAAAGCTGCGTTATAAAGCAATTAACTACAATAGAGTATTGACCCTGTCTGGCACCATCAGTAGTATACGCGTTCTCGAATATTCCCCGGTAGCTCAGTCGGTAGAGCGGGTGACTGTTAATCACTAGGTCGGCAGTTCGAGCCTGTCCCGGGGAGCCATATCAAATGAAAAGCCTGCATGTTTATGTGGGCTTTTTTTATTTGATATGGCGATATCGAGGCTCAATATCTTCCGCCAATATGCATTAGGTAATTATCGTATACCTTTCTGCGAAACTTCTTGGTTTTTAATAATGTTTTTTTGATGTCAAATTCATCTGAAATTGCAGCAACCCATTCTTTTTCTATTAAACTCTTTAATATATTCTGCATAGCTATTCTCTTTTAAATATCCTTCCCCATCATCCTTTTTAGTTCCTTTTACTTTATTAAGTCCTAATTTGGAATACCTATCTACAGGAATTATGATTTCTGGAAATAAGATAAACCCAATTTTTGAAACCAATGAAGTTGGCTTCACATAATATTTTTTATCTTCATTATAAGCTGACCATTTATTTTTCTTCATTGTATTCGCAACAAAATCTACAGATGTTTCAAAATCTTTATCTATTAATGAATTAAAGTCACCCGAGTGAATATAATATAAAAATTCTGATTTTTTATTGCTATTTATAGTTCTTGCTACACGCCATTCTTTTATAAACCAATCAAACCATTTTTCTTCAATAGAGTTATCACCACCTTCATTTATTAAGTATTCATAAAACTGTTTGTCACTAAACAATATTAATGCATCAATTATAGCTCTTGAAGCATGTTTTTTATTATCTGAAAACTTATGATTCATATATAAATGCCTCTGACATTCAAATTAACTCAGCTTTATGGTTTAAATACTAAATTATAATTAAATACGACATTAATCACTAGGTCGGCAGTTCGAGCCTGTCCCGGGGAGTCAATTAAATCAACGATTTACCCCACTTTAAGTAGTGGGTTTTTCTTATTTCAGAATAAGTTTCAGAATACTTTCCGCTGTTTCTAAATAACCGTATATATAATGTATAGCGATATAGAATAAGTAAGCTGCTACTGCAAAGAAAACTCTCGATTTAAAATATATTTCGCTATCAGAATTTAGTTTCCTATTTTCCAACATTAAAGACTTCCACTTTCACAACTTAAGGCATGAAGCCTGTTCTCGTCTTTCTAAAGAATTCAATATTCTGGGACTGATTAAGATAACCGTACATAAAACCGTACATAAAACCGTACAGCAGGTCATGACATACTATAAAGGTGACGTTTCAACTTATGTTAAACGAATGGATAAAGTGGAAAAAATGCATCGGAAAAAGAAATAGTTAAGATCGGCTTAAATGATGAATCTCCCGAGAATTTAATTTTCTATTATAAATTCTAATTTTATCGATAGAACCTTTGAAAAAATTAGTTATAGTTTTACCAGTAGACTTACTCGGTATATTGCCTCTATTGTTTGCGCCCAAAAATATATTATTACTTAAGGTTTCAAGTTTGCCCCTTGAATATTTAGCAATATCTAGATTCATTCTAATCCCATCAAAATAAAACTCAGCTTCAGACTTCATAAGATCAAGTGTAGCTGCTACATGATGCCATTTTCCATCATGAGCTCTGTACCAGTTGAATAATCTCGACTTTATCCGATGCTAAGTACCTCATATATCGTCCTCCCCATCCCCGAGCACGCTTTTTTTAAGCAGACGATTCTCCATCACTACTTCGCCCAGTGTTTCTTTCAGCGCAGACGTTTCAGTACGCAATTCTTTCACTTCATCCGAGGTCGCTTCACGTACGATATCGCCTGATAAACGTTTCTTACCTGCCTCCAGAAAGTCTTTCGACCAACGGTAGTAAACATTTGGGTTTAGTCCTTCTTTGCGGCATAGCTCAGCGATGCTTTCTTCGCCACGCAAGCCTTCAAGCACGATACGTATTTTTTCTTCTGCTGAATATTTTTTACGGGTGCGTCGACGAATATCGCGCACAGTATGTTCTACACTTCTTTTACTTGTCATCATCGTTTCCTCTTGGGTTAACGATGAACTAAAACTATCTCTTAGACAATTAGACTATTTGGTCCACATGGTGCTGACGGGGTACATACGTCTAATCGCAGAATAAATGAAAGATTTAAAGAAAAATATATTTGATGTGTTGGGCAATATTTACATATATATAAAGCCCATGTTGTTTAAGTTAAAACCTAGCTCAACCTTTAAAGTACTAATAAATCAACTATATAATATTGATTATCAGAGATTAATCTATAATATCTATTTCTTTATTATTTCTACATTAGGCAATGGAAAGATAAATCCAACACCTTTATCTAAAGATACTTTTTCACGCTCTATAAACTCTTCTTTAAAATGCCATGGCAAAACAAGATAGTAATCAGGATTCATAGCTCTCGATTCCGCCTCACTAATAATAGGTATGTCAGTTCCAAGAGTTTTCGCACCATATTTATCGGGATTACGCTCAGAGGCGGCTTCAATAAGCCGAAAATCAATACCGCACCATTGTAAGATAGTATTTCCTTTTGTGGATGCACCATAAATATGGATAGACTTACCGTCATTTTTTAACTTAATAAGCAACGACAAAAGCTCTTTTTTATTTAAATTCGCAGATTCCTGAAAATCTTTGTATGGCAAGTCTAAATCCAGACTAAGATCAAATTCATCGTTGCGCATCATTCTCAGATTACTTTCAAACTGAGGTTTTTTATAGCAATTATTATTGATATGCGTAGCATAACAACGAATACTTCCACCATTGATTGAATTCTGGTTCACATTAAAAATTTTCATCCCAGCACGGCTAAGAATAAATTCAATTACAGCCAGACTGTAATATTCGAGATGTTCATGGCAGATAGTGTCATAAGAATTCATTTTAAGCATGGCAGGCATATATGACATTTCAAATATCCAAATACCATTTAAAGATAAGTAGTTCTTAATTCCTTTTGTAAAACCAATTGGGTCTTCAAGATCATAGAACATTGCAATCGAAGTTATTATATCGATTTTATTTTTCCCCAACTTAGTCTCAAGTTCCTGTGAAGGAAAAATATCTTGTATTATAGTAAATTGTTCATTTATTTCTTGAGCAATATCAGAAGGATCAACACCATATTTTTCAAAATTATTTGGATAACATTTCAACAATGTTCCATCATTACAACCAATATCAAGCACCTTTGCTTTGGGATGATTAAAAATTGAGCTAGCTTCTTCCGCAAGCCCCTTGAGATGCTGTCTCATTGTGTTATTAGTACCAGAACGGTACCAGTAATTTGAATAAAGCACTTCTGCCGGAACCGTGTGTTCCATCTGCAGCAAACCACAAGCAATTTCATCTTTGGTAGGATCACATCTCACAAGCGTTAATGGAATTTTACGCATAGATGGAAGTTCCTTACCAGGTTTGACAAAAGATCCTTGCAAATATTGTTCACCAAGATCAATTACTTTTGTTAAAGCACTTGATCCACACACACGACAGGTTTTTCTATAACCGAGATGCAATTTGTAACCTCCAAACGAGTATTACTATAGTTAAATAAAAAACGATACTTAAAATATTGACATTAATTATAACCCTTTATTATAGATTTTACTCACTTAACGTTCAAGTTAAGACTATCTAACAAATCACATCCATAGATATTTTCTTTTTAATAAATAAACTTTGAAAAAACAATTAAAAATTGTTGGTCTCTAAGCAGACTTGGATGAAATATAATTGAACATAAATAAAAATTTTCTTACAAAAACTGAGATAGCATTTTGCCATAAAAGGACAAAACGTTTTTTTATTAATGTAGCTTTAATATGGGGTGGAGTTATTACTGTATTATTTTTTTATTGTATACAGTGACATTAAATACTGCTCCATTTTATGAATATATTATAGCGTCGTTAGTTTTTCTATCAGTTGGCATACTTCAATACCATTTATTGCATGCGGCACATGAGGCTAGTCATCAGGATTTTCGAACCAGAAGCAAAACCGCAAACTTAGTCGCATGTTTTGTAGCATATCCTATTGGTTTGACGAAGTCATTTCGAGACGAACACCTGCAACACCATAAACATTTTGGAGTTCCCAATCTAGACCCAGATTTACCAATATATAAGTCCCCGCCGAAATCAAAAATAGATTTTTTGATTTTTATAATTTTTAGTTTTTCTGGCTTAGCTGCAATCAATCAAATTTTCTGGGGAAATAAATCGTCAACGTTGAAATCATCGAGGTCATCTGACACTATTTCTTTAATTTTTGTGCAAATCATAATCATGATTATTTTTAGCCTTTCTATGGGCCCTATGTACTATCTATTTTTCTGGTTATTACCGTTAATAACTTTAGTTCAAGGCTTAGCGAAATTGCGAGGGCTAGCTGAGCATGGTGATCCCGTTATTGGAAAATTCGTATTACGGACGTTTCTAGATAATGGGTTATTAGCATGTTTTTTCGGCAACATGGGATTTCGTCATCATGCAGAGCATCATTTTTATCCAATGGTGCCTTTTGAAAATCTCCAAATAGTTCGAGAGAGAATGCTTGCACATAAACCACATACAAAAGGAAATCTATCAATAGAAATTTGTACGGGCAATCACCTTACATATCTAAACGATTGGTTCCATAATCTTCCTTGGCAAGTAAAGGACTAATCATGGGATTCGGTAAATAATTGAATATTATAAATTATAAATGTCGATTGTGTAGTAATTCTTCATACCTCACTGAAACGTCGCAAATAAGAGATTGGGAGTTTGGTATTGGCGGTGAATATGAATATCGCAAATGCCTAAGATGTCGACAAGTTCAGTTACATCCTTTTCCAACTATTGAAGAATTAATGATTGCGTACCCAGAAAATTATAGCTCTCATGTCCCAGAGGCCCGAGCAAGGAGGATGTTATACGACATACTTTTCTTCCTTGCCAATTTTGGCTTACGTCGAAAATTACAAAAATATATTAAAAGAGGTGCTAAAGTCCTGGACGTTGGTTGTGGAAATGGAGAGTTTTTATTACGACTTAAAGAAATAGGCGCTGAAACTCTTCAAGGAATTGATTTCAGTGAAAAAGCTGTAAATCTAGCCAAAAATAAAAGAATAAATGTATTCCAAGGTCTTTTTGTTGATTTTCAAGATGAACCGTCATCGTACGATGCTGTGTTCATGAACAACTATATTGAGCATATGCTGAATCCTATAGCTGAGCTTCAGAAAGCGCGAGAACTCATTCGCTCTGGTGGAATACTAGTAGGTGAAACACCAAATTTTGGATCTGTAGACCGTAAACTTTTTGGTCGATATTGGGGTGGCAATCATGTCCCTCGTCATACATTTCAATATGATAAAAAACAATTAACAACCCTGCTATTAAATGCTGGGTTCAAAGAGGTATTTATCACCAGTGAGTTAAATACAGGAACAATTGCCGCATCTATCCAGAATTATCTTCAAAGGAACATTGCTGATCTACGTAACAATCCGAAGTTGAAATTTGGAAGAATGCATGGGTTCGAACTATTATTGCTTGCCATGATACCATTCAATATAGCACCTTTCTTTTTAGGAAAATCAGGCGTGATGAAATTCATAGCAGTCGCATAAAACTTTAGAATGAGAGATTAACTACTTTTATAACTGAAAAGAGCCATAACAACTCATCTGTATTTCTTACAAGTAATTTGTCTTCCGATAAATCAGTTCGCAAGCTCATCATATAGCTATATATTTGATTCCTGCAACAAAGATATGGAACCAAGATAAACATGAAATTTAATATCGATCGATTCTCTTCCTCGAACATACTGCCTGATTCAGATTCGCGATTATTTGAACATCAAAATACTTTATACGCGGTAAAGCTTTTATTGATTTACTTGCTTTTGGTAAATTGCGAAAAGTTCTCCTGGAAGTCGAAATGTAATAGTCCATTTCCCAAATAGACTATTAGAAAAAATTGCATTAGCTAACGGTCCAATGAATGGATAACGACCAAGTGATTTTGCCATAGACTCCAAGCTCATCACATACGGATAACGTGCGGTATATATGCGTTTAAAACCTTGCTCATCAAATAGCTTGTCCAGTGACCTTTGACTGAAGTACTGTATATGTTGTCCTTGGATATACCACCACTTTGAACCGAGCAACCGAGCCAACCAGGAATCTATGTCCCCTGTCCAAAAACAAACTATCCCATCTGCAGCAAGTATCCTTTTAATTTCAATAATCTCATCTTTCGGGAACTCGAAATGTTCTATCACCCCCCACATAGTGATAATATCATAGTCGGTATTAGTTACGAGTTCAGATAATCGGCAGGAATGGATTGTGTGTCCTTTCTTTACTGCAATATTCGCAGCCCATTTTGATAGTTCTAAGCCATCTGAATCATAGTATTTCTTTGCTATACTAAGGAAGTCACCGGTAGCGGGGCCGATGTCCAACAACCTACCAGACAACTTAATTTTTCTAATAGTCTCAATTACTAAACTCGCCGTCTCTAACCTTTGTGTTGTATTCTTTAAATACTCTGAATCCTCGACATCAATATAGCTTCGATATAAATCAGCTGGTCTAGGTGAGCAATACCCATGACTACAACTTTGACACCTTATTATTCTATAGTGATCCGAATGTCTGCTGTTAAAATCATAACCAAACTCTGGTAAGCAATTATCTAGTGTATCGGGATGGATAACATCATAGTCAACGTTTTCACAGATCGGACAAGGGAAATCTACTAGTTCAGTTTCTTGAACAACCATCTTAGGTCCTCTGAGTAGTCTTTTGTCCTATGACCACCACATAGGTAAAAAAATCACGAATACCAAAACTGTATTCGACCAATGAAAACCCAGTCTTACTCAGAAAGTCTGCAACTTGAGCTTTTGATGTAACTCGAGTTATTTCTGCTGGATGAAGCAAAATATCTTTTTTGAGTACCCGATTGAGAATAAAATGAACAAATTTGAGGAAAATGACACTTAGTCCAAATTCAGGTGGCCAAAACAGAACACACTTGCCATCAGGTTTTAACACGCGATGAAATTCTGATAGTATTTTCACAATTTCATCTTCGGGAAAGTGCTCCATTACTCCGAGATTGTATATACCATCATAAAAATCATTCTCCACAGGGATAGAAAAAATAGAGCCATGTATTAGTTCCTGATGATGTTTGTTTGTTTTCTTGTATATGCTAAGTGCTTGAACCGAAATATCGATCGCCGATATCTTGATGTAATCTGCGATACCAATATCTACCTGTCCACTACCGCATCCAGCATGCATAACTTGTGAATCCCGGTCAAAATACTTTCTGATAAAATGATTAAGTGACGGCCGAATGATAAACCTTCTATAAAATGCAGCAATAAGATCGTAAACAAGATGTGTTGGCTTATCCTTTCCGGACCAATAATTGTTCCAGTCCTTATCCTCTTTAAGATTTTTTGTTGTCGAGTTGAAGGGCTCCACAAATTCGAAGCGCTCACGATTAAGCAAAGTTGTAAAATAGATATCTACTAGATGCATAAGACTATACCATGCATCAATGATGCGCATTTTTGAGTGACCATATACTCGTGCTGGAAGCACAGTAGATATTTCTACAATTCTAAAGTTATTGAGGTGTAACACATAAAGACTCTCAAAAAAGAATGAATAACTGGATGAATATATTGAGTTGAGAAAAACAGATGAAATACTATCAAGCCGGTAAAGACGAAAACCACCTGTTGCATCGTAAGGCATTTTTAGGAAAAACTTAGTTAGTGAATGCCCAAGATTAGTTAGCAATTTACGGAACAGATTCCACCCAACAAGACTATTCGTATCCATATAACGTGAACCAACAACCACATCCGCATCATCAGACTTCTTTAAAAAATCTATAATCTTTTTAGGTGAATGCGTAAAATCGCAGTCCATTGTAATCAAAAGCTTGTATCCATTATCATAAGCCCACTTAATCCCTTGTTTGTGTGCACTTCCGACGCCAAGCTTTCCTGCTCGATGTTGTACAATCACATTTTCATACTTACAAGCAAATTCTTCTAGCAGATCACCAGTGCCATCTGGCGAACTGTCGTCAATGAAGAGGATATCGGCAGACAAGCTAAGTCCCATGATATCCATAATAATACTTTCAACATTTTCTCTTTCGTTGTACGTTGGAATAAAGATAAGAAGTTCGTTGCTCATAATAATGCATCCATTTCAGCTTGTACCATACGGTGTACCATTTCATCAAAGCTTACCTTTGGTTTCCAGCCTGTTATTTTTTTTAGACGGCCTGGATTTCCGACAAGGTTCTTAGCTGAACGTTTAATGATTGAATGTGCAGGTTTTATATATAGTTTATAATTTAGATTAGCGTAACTAAAAGCAATATCAACAAACTCTCTTACAGTATGACGTTCCCCTGTAGCTATGACAAAATCCTCAGATATATCTAGGTCCATTATTCGTGTCATGGCTTCAACAAAATCAGACGCACAACCCCAATCAACTGCGGCATCAAGATCACCCAAAACAATATTTTCTTTAACACCACTTTTAATAAGCGCTACTCCAGTAGCTATCTTTTTTGATACAAATCGTACATCACGTAAAGATGATTCATGATTATACATAATACCTACTGCTGCAAAGACACCATGTGTTTCTCGATAATATCTGCAGGAGAGCAAACCCGCGGTTTTAGTTATTCCATATACGCTATCAGGATTTAGTGGTGTTTTTTCATCTTGAATGAGTGTGGTTGGTTCTCCGAAAACATGTGATGAAGCTGCATAAAAAAACCTACTTTTAGGTGAAAATGTTCGTATGGCCTCTAGGAACGCTGTTGCAGCTATGAAGTGCACTCTATTGCTTTCTTGTAATAAAAAAGCTTCATTGCAAAGATCATCTTCGGACGAATGATGAAAAGCAGCTAGGAAATATATTTCCTGTGGTTTTATTTTTTTGACAAGATCATTAACCTGTTTCAGGTCTCCAATATCAATAGGATCGGATTGGATATCACCAGTAATAATAGATTCGCGTGAAATCTTAGTAACTTTGTATCCACGAGAAACTAAAAGACTTGAGAGCAACCTCCCATCTTGCCCAGAACTGCCTACTATGATGGCATTTTTATTCATCCTAGTATTAATTTTTCTAAATTATCCATTGTTTAATTAATATCGATTCAATCATTATATACAAAACCTTCAAATTCTTATTCAAATTAATTTCAGATAATATCTTCCATATGATTTAGAAAACATCATCATATGTTATTTATTTAATACATAAGAAATAGCAATATATAGTCATACTCACTTTATATAATTTCATTTTATGTCTGCATTGTACTGCTAATTCAATCTGTATATGCAACACATTCCTTAATCTTTTCTTCTGGGGTTTTAAACCCTAATGTCTCTCGCGTTCATTAAATTTAACTGTCGCGAAATTGTATTCGGTATAGCTTGAGTGTATGTAGGTTAATCCGTTGTCTTACTGATTATTCTACTTTTGCTTTCTATATTTACACTGATTTTCTTGATTTGAAAGATAATGTTTTTTGTCAGCTAATTGGAGGAGACTCAAAGCGGATATCTATAAATTCAGACTTAATAATTATGATACGACTTACTTGATTATTTTTATAGAACTATCCATAATAATTTTCGATTATATAATTGCAAAATTATTGGCAAATTAATGTATGAGTGCCTAGCTGGATTAAATATATTATAGTAGCCAAATTGAGCACCCCATTTACGAGTTCAGTATGAATCATATTTTTCTAGGTTTAGGTTTAATTTTCATAATATCGATTAATCAACTCGCCTGGGCTGGCAATGAGGGGCAATTTCTTCCCTTGGCCGATTCAGGTTCTCCCTTCAGTCGGGTTCATTTCGTTCCGAAAAATGGTAACCAGATCGTTATAGCTGGGCAATCAGAAACAATACCGCCGGGTGTAGGAGTCATTTCTGGGGGGGTGATTGGTGAAGTGAAAAATGCCTGCATTGAAAAAGTATGCGGTCAAATACTTGCGCCGCTGACGCTCTACCGCACGTTCGTTTTCATGGATGACAAGGTGATGAAGATGAGCTTCAGTACCGGTGGCCACAAGGAGGATGAAACCTACGGAAATGAGGTTCACGTAGACGATCCCACACTCTCCCTTGTTGGTATGGCTCGGACCGACGAGAATGGAATGATCAGAGGTGAAGTCAATCGACAGATGACGATCTCGTGGGCCAATCGAGGGCATACTGGGCTCGCAGCCTTCATTGGCCCGACGCTCGGCGCGCCGATTGCGAGAACATGCTCGGACACGATGACGGAGATTTCAGGCTTTTTTCTGGAATTTCTGACCTTTGGTATAAATGACACATTTCGACAGGCTTTCACGGTTCCAAATGCCTATGTCTCCGGAACAGTTAAAAGCGACAAGCCCAGAGGTTATGTGCATGTCATGGTCGGTATAGACGGGGTCCCATTCAGTCACACAGCGATTCATTATCAAGGCAGTCCCAATGATGTCAGCACCATTCATACAGTGGCAATCGGTGCGAAAGGGGCTGAGGAGGGCTATGTCCGTGTGTCGTTGTTTATGTCCAACGGGGGACAGGGCGGCTGTGCGACAATGCAATCCGGAACACTGTACCTTTCTCCACTACAGTCGTAACAGACTCTGGAACTCGTTATCGAATTCCAGCCTTTATAAAATTGCTAGTAAGGATCGAGTTCCGGTTTCTCAGAAATTGTGAATATAGAAAAAGTTACAATTTAAGTGCGAGTTATCAACGGTGAGTAACAAAAATTCTTATTGCACTTTGGACTCAGCTGAGAGGAAGCTCCAAACAACTCCCTTCGTTATGGATTATGGAAATTTCCTCGCCTCTTTATGAACGCTAAAACACGCAACAGCAGCTTTGTTAAACTAGGCGCTTAACAACTTTAAAAACTTACGTCACTCAATATGGTCAATATAACTCCCCACTCCCCAACCGTCCGCCAAATAGACGCAGCTTGGCCGAGTCGTCTGGCCGTGCATACGCTCTTAGTCGCCATATTCACCAGTGCGACGTTTTGGCTCAACGTTGATAATTTACTCAGCTACATAGACGGGCACTACCTATTGACGCTTGTCCGGAGTCAAATGGAATTCGCTTCCCCAAGCCTAGGTTTTTCTACGAATCCCCTGCAAGGTCTAAACGATCTCTGGTATTTTGCCAACACTCGCTGGATTCCAGAACTGGCAGTAGCGCAGTTCTTTTCTGATCCGACTTGGCAAAAGATAGCTATCCACACCACCGCGTCCGTTGAAATGTTCGTCGGTGTGTCGCTACTCGCGTTTTGGTTGGGTGTCAAATCCGGTCGAGCGGTGGTCACAGGATGGTTTGCGGTATTGGTCATTTCACCGCTCAGCTTTCCATCTCTGTTCTACAATGTAACTGGCGATTTTCCGATACTGGTCAGCTTGGACCTGACAGCCTTCGCCATAATTGTACTCTGGGCCGGCATCGGCCGCGGCCCACTTTTAGGAGACGCACTAAGAGCAGGGGCAATCAGCTTTCTGACATGGGTGCTGGCAACAGCCTTCGGGCTCTTCTTTGCGGTGACGCTTCCCTTTATTGTCGTGTTCGGCGTCGTTTTTTTTATTGGTGCACGTAATCGGGCTGAGCTTCTCAGTAAGTTCTTATGGGGAGGATGTGTTCTGGTGTTCTTGGTCGTTTCGGGGTTACCTGAGGCAATGTTGGGCATGTCGTCCGACACCTACTTCCACTTTTTCCTAGAAAATGCATATCGCACTAATCATCCGGCAAGCGACGGGTCACTGCTACTGCGCTATTCATTTGAGCCGATTTCGTCGATAATAGCCGCCTTGGGTGTGACCGGTAGTATTTACTGCATTCTATTCGGGAGCGAGCGGAGGCGACAGTTTGCGCTAGCCACGACAATATTGGTCGGACTCATCTTATCGGCCACATGGTATTATGCCACTTACGGCAAATCCGTAGCAATTCCACTGTATTATGAAATGGTCATTTGGCCGATCTATGTCGTATTCGCAATGCTGCTGCTCTTCGATGTAGTAACATACTCCGGTTTGTACTTGTTGAGAAAAACGTCTTTACCACGCCCGACACTAGGTCTATGTGCCGAAATTGCAATCGTATTATCCGGCTTTCTAGCACTACATGGTCCAAACTATCTGCATCGTACCATCAATGCTCGACCCAATATTTATCCGCCGACAGCATCGATACTGACGAACATCTTGAGCGATGAAGTAGGACTCTTTCGCGGCTCGCCTTTCCGTGGTCGGGTGGTCACTATGACCGGTCAAGGGCTGCCGGCTCAATCCGGCTGGAACGAAATGTTTGGTCTGGACTTGAAACTCATGCGGGCCATCGGTAATGAGCATCGCACCATCGGCCTTTGGTATTATGGTATTCCCACATTAATCGAATTCAGCCATACCATTCCACCTGAGCTGTGGGGTGTCGCCACACAGTACCTAGCGCCGGCCGGCGACGGCCAAAGTCGCAACATTCTCAATATGCGCCTGCCGAACCTGCGGATCCTTCGCCTCCTCGGAGTCCGCTACATTATTACCGATGGCCCCCCGACGCCTGAGACGGAACGCGTTCAAGAAATTACATTGGAGGGAAAAGAACCGCTCGCATTAGATGTAATTTCAGAAACCAATCTCGGCATATCGCCGACGGAGACGGTACCCTTCACTTCGTCAAACACCGCGCTCGCGTGGCTCGGGGAGCAAGAGGTTGATTTCGCGCAAACGGCGATGCTATCGCGAACCGACCATACGAAACCGCTGATGCCCGCCCGTGCCATTTCGATCACTATGGAACGTGGTGGCTTCCGCGTCCGTGCCAACACCAGCGGGCATTCTTTGGTCGTGGTTCCCTTCGCGTTTTCCAATTGCTTGCGAATCGTGGGGTCGAGTAGTTCCGAGTCGGCCGAGTTGAAGCGAGTAAACCTATTGTTGACCGGTATTTTGTTTGAGGGCTCTCTTGATGTGTTGATCGAGCATCATCAAACGCCGTTTAGTAATACTGATTGTCTTCTGAAAGACGTGCAAGACATTGAGGATCTAAACGCTTCATAAATTGGAATAAAGTCAAACAGGTGTATAAAAGGTGCTGATAAGTTAAATTGTATGAAGTTACAATGATACGAAGAAAACAACATCGAATCTCTAAAAACGTCACCGCTTTCCAAGCTCAATCATTCAAACTTATAAATACCACCATTAGGTTGTCCGGATATATCCAACACAGAACTATGGTTCAAGTTCAAGCTGCCACCGTTCGCAGTATTTATTGCGTCAATCACAGACAGAACATACGCCTGCATAGTGACGTCAACAATAACAGCTTTGTTTTCACCATGGCCCGGTCAATCTATGGCCGTGACTGGGATGGTCGCCCTTATCTGAACCGGCATCTGAGTGCAACAGAGGAGCTTGCGATGTACAGCAGACTAGGAGAAGGACCATGAAAGTTATTATGAAAAACCGCCAGGAGAGGCATTGTTCGGCCAAAGGTCAACCTTTTCAATCTGGTAGCTAGGGTTACATCAATTGAGTAGTCCCAACAACCGCATGTCACCGACATCCTGAACCCTACAATCGCTACCTCTCCAGAAGTCGAATTCCCATTCAATCTTCGTGTCTAGGACACCATGGAACTTGATCTGGGTGAAGATGAGATTGGCGCGACTGAGCTTGACCCCATGGTCCCGGGTGCTCAGGCAGTGAGAAAATTGCAAGGGTAGAAGAAGTACTGACGTGCCCTCGTTCGACGCAGTCACGTGTACACCTCCCTTCTCGTAGGCCATCTGTGCGTCACGGGCAGGGACTACCGTACCTTCCACCAGCTCCTGCACATACGCCGTTCTTGCTAGGACACCCGGGTCTCCCTCTACGCTGGCCCGAAATTTTGATAAGTTGGGATCCAACTCAAAACTCACCGGACTGTAGTTTCCTAGAATTGGGTCTGCGATCTCGTAGAGATAAAGGGTTGTGTGGGCAAACTGCTCTGTTAGAGCTAGCGTTACTCGGGAATCTGACAATGGGCGGTCAATCACGATAAAACACACGCCCATGGCGGCCATTACTCCCACATTGGCCTTCCTGGGGAAAGCTATTGAGACTTCCGTAGGGTCACCGCTCTCGCTAAGAAAATTCTGGATGTAGAACATGTACTGACGCGAAACACTCTGCCCATACTCGGACAGGGTCGGAATGTTAAACCTCCAAAGATCGATCAGATCATGATCATTTCCGGTCTTGTTTCCGACATAGGCGATGAACTCCTCGAATTGTCCAGGTTCGAGCGTGGTACTGGCGGGCAATGAAAGCTCTTGCCGCAGCGCTCCCCCCTTCGCGCCCCATACTGTTGCAACCGATCCCATGAAGCGATCTCCCGGCAGGATTGCCAGTTCCTTCCGTAACCGATCGACGATCGGGCCGGACTTGCCTTGGTTGAAAAGCCCCCTATCCGGGTAATAGCCCGTCATCGGCGCGCGATGCGCTAAAAACTCGCCAAACGTAATGCATTTTTCTAGCACTTATAAAACTATCCCGATCAAATCCATCGAATTATCCGCCCCTCTCACCGCCCACTTTTTCCGCTGCCCCATCCAGGCCACTAAGCAATGCAGCCCCTCAATTAATCAATGACCAAACACTAATCTATCGAAGGTATCAATTGCGCAAAAATAAGTACCTTATATGAAGTACACATACACACCTTAATTTTAATCCCTTAATTACATACAACCTCAAATAACCTGCCGTGCATTTATGTACTGCGGATTTTTATCGTCCATTCTTTAGGAGGTAACAAACCTATGTTGTTATTTAAAAGTGCTGACGATCTATCAAAGGTCGATTCTCACAATCCCGCCTACCACATCATCAAAGATCTCGTTCAACGGTTAATCATCGATTTTGAAAAAGAAGGCTATAGCTACGATCCAGAAGCACACGGCTTTATCGCACTGATACAAGAACACGACAAAGATGGATTCCTGACAGAAATCTGGAATGACTGGACCTTACTCGACATTCCTTGGGAAGGCATATCCATCGTTGATGGTTTCTTCCAAGCAGTCTTCCTCGCAAACAATGAGTTCGGCATTGTCTTCATCTTTCCTGACGCAGCGTGGGTAGATGGAAAGCTACGGGAAGTCATTGAAGAACACCTCGATCCATAACCGTTATCACTCTCAACATTTTTTAGGAGAACACCATGAAACAATCAGAAGAAATACGTGTCCTCAGAACAGAAACCTGCAACACACTTTCAGGCTCAGCCAAAATCACCTATAACATCGGATGCACACCTGACTCAAAGATTTACTTTCGCATTGCCAATAACACAGGTGGCGGATTCTATAGTAATGAATGGGTTACTTGGGATGCCATTCAACAAGCATTGAAACAATGTCCCAAGGACGTCCCGATAACATCTTTGTTTTTATATCCGTTGTTCAAAGGCAAGTCCGTCAACACGCCCTCCTTCCTCTTAGCCGCATTGAAACATTTGAAGTTAGTACAACCACTGAAAGATAAAAAGCGTAACTATGAACTACTCGACTTCAAACCGTTCAATGACGAGATGAAAGCAATGACGTCTTCGAAAGTTGCTATGCATGTTGCCAAGAAGAAAGCGGCTAATAAAAAAACCTCTGTAAGTAAAAAGAAGACTTCCAAAAAGACTGCAACATCACGTCATAGAAAGACCGCTTAGCCACAACTGGCTCAGGTAGCTTAAGTTCGGAGGTGTTTCGGAGTTCGGTTTCAGTAACCCCATATTTTTCATAGGGTTAGATGCCGACTTTACATAGTCTGATCGAAATCAGTTCGGGATAGGATCGGTTTGGAGGGAATCGCTTGAGAGTGCCTTACGTAGCAAGGCTGTTTCTGGTTCTGTTAATCACTAGGTCGGCAGTTCGAGCCTGTCCCGGGGAGCCATATCAAAAAGACCATAGAGAGTTTTCTTTATGGTCTTTTTTTTTCGTTTATGAGTAACGTTTTATAAAGTAT
>JAJFKM010000005.1 GCA_021773215.1 Gammaproteobacteria bacterium | reverse complement strand
TTAAAAACATTATCGAAGCAGCTTTGATGGTTTCAACAAAGCCGCTTAGCATTGCATCAATATTAAATTTGTTTGAGAGTGAACAAACGTTACAACCCGAGCGCAATGATATTCGTGCAGCGTTGGAAGAATTACAACAAGACTACCTGGAACGAGGAATAGAGTTGGCTGAAATTGCCAGTGGTTTTCGCATTCAAGCCAGAGATGAATTTGCCCCATGGGTTAATCATCTATTTGATGAGCGTCCGCCTCGATATTCGCGTGCATTATTAGAAACGCTGGCAATCATTGCCTATCGTCAACCGATTACTCGCGGGGAGATAGAAGAGATACGTGGTGTTAGTGTCAGTGGCACTATCATCAAAACGTTGTTTGAACGTGAGTGGATCAAAGGCGTTGGCCATCGTGATGTTCCGGGTAAGCCAGAACTATTAGTCTCAACCAAGGCCTTTCTTGATTATTTCAATCTTAAGAAATTATCAGATCTTCCTGCATTGGCAGACATAAAAGACTTCGACTCAATCAATCCTGATCTTTTTGAAGCTCTGGAAGGTGAAGCGAAGTCAGCCGCTGAAAAAACAAATGATGATGTCAATAATGTCGATAAAACGGATGATGATTCTATTAATTCTGAATCTGATGAGATTGAAGAGTCAGCAGCAGATATATCTAATGAAGTAGCTTCTGAGGAAGATAAAGATCTTGTAGTCGAATCCAATTCTGATGGATTGGAAAATATTGAAGAAGCAGATGAAGCTACTACTACTACTACTACTACTACTACTACTACTACTACTACTAGCGAAACAACAAGTGACGAAGAAGTTACAGAAGAGGGTGCCAAGGTAATCCCTTTTACAAATTGATTAGTTCTCCAATCACTACTGATTTCCAATGACAGAACGTATTCAAAAGGTTCTTGCCAATGCGGGTCATGGTTCAAGGCGCGAAATAGAATCCCTTATTCGTGACGGTAAGATCACCGTTAACGGCAAATTGGCAACCCTTGGCCAACAAATTGATCATAAAGATCGTATTGTTATAAATTCCCGCCAAATACGCTTGCAACCACATCGTGAGTCTAAACCAAAGGTCATTGCTTATTACAAACCTACTGGCGAAATCTGTACGCGTAAAGATGAAAAAGGGCGTAATAATGTTTTCAAAAATCTACCCGGATTAAGAGATGGTCGATGGATAAACATCGGTCGATTAGATATGAATACAACGGGTTTATTGTTGTTTACCACGGATGGAATTTTGGCAAATAAATTAATGCATCCCTCTAGCCAGATAGAACGTGAGTATGCCGTGCGTATTTTTGGTCGAGCTGATAAAGGGCAACTGCAGGCATTGCGTGATGGCGTCGAACTTGAAGATGGAATGGCGAAGTTTACGGATATTGTCGATTCAGGTGGTGAAGGTGCAAATCATTGGTATCACGTTGTGATTATGGAAGGGCGTAACCGAGAAGTACGTCGTTTGTGGGAGTCTCAGGGATTTAAGGTGACACGTCTGATACGAACTCGATTCGGACCTTATATCTTGCCACGCAAAAAACGGGTGGGACAACATTGGCGACTTGAAGAGGATGAAATCAAGTCCTTAATAGACGCATCAAGCACAGATACAGATACAAAGAAAAGGTCGCAAAGATAGACTCATATGTCTTAATAGAGACGGCGCTATAATGAGTTTTGATCGTAAGCAGTTCGAAGAATTATATAATCGATTATACAATGCCTATGGTCCACAGCATTGGTGGCCTGCAGAAACGCCTTTTGAAATCATGGTCGGCGCTATTCTGACGCAGAACACAGCTTGGACGAATGTTGAAAAAGCGATTCAAAACCTTAAACAAGCTGATGCTTTAAACACACATTCGATTATTGATCTGCCCGATGACAAATTGGCAGAGCTAATCTATCCGTCAGGATACTTCAATGTAAAGTCTCAACGCCTTAAAAATTACACAAAGTGGTTTGCCGACGCAGGTCGTTTTAAAGGATTACAACAACTCGATAGTCCGGATTTAAGCCAGCGTCTCCTGAGTGTGAATGGAATAGGCCCGGAAACAGCGGATGACATACTACTTTATGCCTTTGAGCGGCCGGTATTTGTTATCGATACCTATAGTCGTCGTCTATTCAAAAAAGCATTGTTTATCAGTGGCGATGAGCCTTATGAGTCACTTCGCTTATCGTGCGAGTCTTCTTTAGATCCGGATGTTTCTTTGTTTAAGGAATACCATGCCCTCATAGTACGACATGCCAAGGAGAAGTGTTCCGATGAGGCAAATTGCAAGCATTGCTCTGTAGAGGCACCAATTCCAACATAAATTGAATAAATTTAGGGAATATATTGATTTCATGGCGTCCACTCTGTAACCTTTGCGGCCTTTTACTATAGGGCGATCAGGCTATGTCAAAACGTCGATCTTTGGTCGCAGCCAACTGGAAGATGAACGGTTCACTTGAGAGCATTGGCCAGCTTGTGGGGGCAATATCTCAGGGTGTTTCAGAAGGGACGGAATCAGAGGTGCTGATTTGCCCGCCGCTTGTATATATCGCTGAATTGGCTGGGCTACTAGAAAAGACCGATATCCGGCTTGGGGCACAGAATGTCTCACACCTGGAAAGTGGTGCGTATACCGGAGAAGTAGCGCCTTCAATGCTAAAGGATTTCGCATGTGAATATGTGATTGTTGGGCATTCTGAGCGCAGGATGCTTTATAACGAAAATGATGTGCGGGTCGCGGAGAAATTTGTCGCGGTGCAGGCAAATGGGATGATACCTATACTGTGTATAGGCGAATTGCTGGAAGAACGCGAATCAAATTGTACGGAAGAAGTCATTGCCAGACAGCTGGATGCTGTTATTGAATTGGCTGGTATTATTGCCTTCAAAGAAGCTGTCATTGCCTATGAGCCTGTTTGGGCGATAGGTACCGGAAAAACGGCGACACCGGAACAAGCACAAGAAGTACACGAATTTATACGATTGCGTCTGGCAAGACATGATCATGAAACCGCAGAAGGCGTCAGAATTCTTTATGGCGGCAGTGTAAAAGCGGATAATGCAAAACAACTTTTTGAATTAGTAGATATTGATGGAGGTCTGATTGGCGGGGCATCACTCGTCGCGGATGATTTTCTGACAATCTGTCACTCTGTGAGGTAGGTAACAAAATGGAAACAACACATACATTACTATTTGTATTACAAGTGCTCGTCTCTGTAGCTTTGATTGGGTTAATTCTGATCCAGCACGGCAAAGGTGCAGATGCAGGCGCTGCTTTTGGCAGTGGTTCATCTTCAACCGTTTTTGGCAGCTCGGGTTCAGCAAGCTTTTTGACCAAGTTCACAACAGGCCTAGCCATTGTGTTTTTAGGTAATAGTTTGTTACTCGCCTATCTTGCTACGCAGAATATCCAAACAGCACCGACTAGCTTACTAGATCAACCGGGTGTCGTAATGGAACAACAAGCAGTAGAACAAGACATCCCTGCGATCATCGAAGAACAAAGTGATCAACTGGATTCAGACCTGCCAAGCTTACCTGCACAATAATCAATAGTTATATATGTAGCCGATGTGGTGGAATTGGTAGACACGCTATCTTGAGGGGGTAGTGGGAGTAATCCCGTGGCGGTTCGAGTCCGCCCATCGGCACCAATTGAACAATCCAATCACATTTTCTTGCTCAGGCTAACGGCTTCGTCGTTCGGATCATTGAGGGCGAATTTGCCTATGACGGCGAGTTGGTTGATGCTGTGTTCGGTAGTGATTTAAGTTTGTTATTAATTAGTCAACTTTACGTCTCTTAATCTTATTCAAGTAAAGATAAATTAATTAAATAAAACATCCCGTAATTTGAAACAATTCTTTACACTTTTATGATACAGAAACTCAGGTTTATGTTCGATATAATTTATCAGAATATCATTACTATTTGTAGGAAACTAATATGGGAAGGCACCGTTCTTTTAGTAAAATTGAGAAAATTATTTTTCAATTTCGTAATTCAATCGAAGGCAAAAGAAGGAAGTGACGTACCAGTAGCTTCCATCAAAAAGCATTTAAATGAAAATTACAAATTTACAGCTTATAAAATATTCTTAGGTTATCGTTCATTAATGGACAAAGCGCTGATTACAGAAGAGGGGAAAATAGCTAATGGCTTTTTCAATTTCATTAAATAAAAAACCTCGATTACAGGCGCTCATTCTATATGTAAAATATATCCGCTTTGAGTAGTTGAAATTATAACTCTCATATTGGCCAAAAGCCGACAGTATATATATTTATACTATGCTTTCTTGCAAATAGTTATATTTTTAGTTTCTCAAAGCACGTTGGATCGTTTTTGAAATGATGTAGTAAATCATATGGGCTCTCAACCTGATCGTCATCAAGAAATAATGTAATTCCAGGAATATTTTGATACATTTCTGGGCGAATATTTTTATATCCCATCGTCCAATCAGGAAACTTCCGCTTATCGATTTCATTTTCCGACAGTGTGGTTACATTGACAAGTTACTTGTTAGGTAATATTGGTAAGCTCAGTTCTCGTAATGACCTCCTTAAAGATATATGGGGTTATGGTTATGGTGTCCAAACCAGGACCATAGATATACACATTAGTCGAATTCGAAGTAAACTATCACTAATTCCGGAAAAAGGATGGCGATTAACCTCTATCTATAATGAGGGTTATCGCCTTGATTGCATCACAGAAAGTTAGACGATACGAATATAATATAGTATTTCCCATTCACATTTCACTCAACTCTCACACATAAGATAATAGTAAGAGCGTTTTCAATCCTGCTTATTTTTAGATACAGATATTATTCTTAAAAATATAAATTGTTATATAACGTAGTATAGCAATTAGTCTCGTTTTTTTTCAAAACTGAATCTATAACAGTTTGAATATTCCTGATTATGTCTAAATATTAATTTCAAAATATTGAGATTATAAATTCTTAAAAGCGGCTGCGTTTTGTTCTTGCTTATTTTCGAAGCGGCAATGGCTTTCCTACTAAGATAGAACCTCTCTCTCTATCACTACCTCATATGAACTGGTTTCAATAAACATAGAAATAGTAAGTTTATGATTTATATAAGCAATTAAATTGATAATTTCATTATTTACGCTATTGAAACATTCTTGACACACCTGTTTTTTTTTATGGCATAGCTTATGCAATTTTGAATTGGAGGATGAAAGTTGGAATAAACAAACAGGTGGGTATTTATTCTGTTAAAGAAACTGGATGGTTAGCCGATATGAGGAATAGTTGTAAATATTGAAAATGGAGAAAAATGGTTATGGCAACAATATTGACAGTAGATGATTCAGCATCAATGCGACAGATGGTGAACTTCACCTTAAAAGGTGCTGGTTATGATGTGATAGAAGCTATTGATGGAGTGGATGCATTGAATAAGGCGAAAGGCAGTAATCCTGATGCAGTACTGACGGATGTCAATATGCCAAACATGGATGGAATTACATTGATACAGGAATTACGTAAATTACCGAGCTATCGACATACGCCAATGTTGATGTTAACGACAGAATCATCCGGTGATATGAAGAGTAAAGGTAAATCTGCAGGTGCAACTGGATGGCTAGTTAAACCATTCAACCCAGATCAGTTACTTGCAACGATTAAAAAAGTTATTGCCTGAAACACAAATAGTTAAGCATTTAATTAAAAGGATATAAGTAATGACAATTGACATGACTCAATTTCACGGTGTTTTCTTTGAGGAAAGTTTTGAAGGCCTCGAGATTATGGAATCCGAGTTACTTGAACTGGTCTTAAATGACCCAGATATTGAAGCAATTAATAAAATATTTCGTGCCGCACATTCTATTAAAGGCGGAAGCGGAAGCTTTGGGTTTACTGATGTAACCAACTTTACTCATGTACTTGAAACATTACTTGATGAGGTGCGTGCAGGTAAACATAAACTTATACAAGATGAAGTTAATTTGTTATTAACCTCAGTTGATTGTTTGCGAGATATGTTATCAGCATCACGTGATGGTAACGATATAGATAAAGAAAACGTCCAATCAATTCAAAATGACCTTGAAAGAGTGCTCGGTAATGATTCACCTAATGAAACTTCAAGTGAGAAAGATAATAAAGAAAATGGTAATAGCAATGAGAATGTTCAAACAGTCTCTGACTGGGGCATCGATTTTCTTCCACACATAAATTTATTTCAAACAGGAAATGACCCCTTACGTATGTTTCGGGAATTGGAAGAATTTGGTGAGCTTACAGCTGAAGTAAACATATCTAAACTTCCACATTTTGATGAGTATGATGTTGAAGAAAGTTATTTGTCTTGGAGCTTGCTTCTTAAAACAGATGCTAGTGAAGACAAAATAAAAGAAGTATTTGAGTGGGTCGAAGATGATTGTGATTTAACTATAGGAATTATCAAGAAACAAGAAACAATCGAAGTTGAAAATGAAAGTGATAAATCGCCTGAAGCAGGGGTAGCAACAGGAGAAAGAAGAAAGTCAGAAGATAGAAGAAAAGCTACTGACAGAAGAGGCACTGCTAGCAGCGAGTCGACTTCAATCCGGGTGAATACCGATAAGATTGATGCGTTAATAAATATGGTTGGCGAATTGGTCATAACTCAATCGATGCTGAGTCAATTTAGTGAAGACTTTGATGTGGGAAACATAGATAAGTTATGTGATGGATTAAAGCAACTCGAAAGAAATACGCGAGAACTCCAGGAAAATGTAATGCAGATACGCATGTTGCCTATCAGTTTTTCATTTAATCGGTTTCCACGCTTGGTACACGATTTAAGTAGTAAGTTAAATAAAAAGATAGAACTGAAATTGACCGGTGAAGCAACAGAACTGGATAAGACTGTCATGGAAAAAATTGGCGATCCGATGGTTCATCTGGTTAGGAACTCGATTGATCATGGCATCGAGATGCCTGAGGAACGCCTTGCAGCAGGTAAACCCGAAACAGGCGTACTGCATCTTAATGCCTATCATGAAGGTGGCAATATTGTTATTGATATCGAAGATGACGGTGCAGGTTTAAATAAAGAGCGAATCTTACAAAAGGCAAAGGAACGTGGACTGGTTAAGGAAGATGAAGTTTTATCGGATGACAAGATCAATGAACTGGTTTTTCGAGCAGGATTTTCAACCGCTGAACAGGTTAGTGATGTGTCTGGTCGTGGCGTTGGTATGGATGTTGTTAGACGAAATATTCATGATCTAGGTGGTGTTGTTGAAATTAAATCAGAAGAAGGTAAAGGATCAACCTTTACGATTCGACTACCACTGACTTTAGCCATACTCGATGGACAGCTTATTCGAGTTGGCAACCATACTTATATTATTCCACTTGTTTCTATAATCGAATCATTACAGACCAGTCGGGATCATACTAAATCAATCGCAGGTGACGCCGAGTTGTATCGCTTACGTGACGAGTATATCCCTGTCGTTCGACTACATTCTGTATTCAACATTCAATGTGACAGTAAAAAACTGGATGATGGACTCTTGGTTGTAGTTGAAGCAGAAGGCCATAAAGTAGGTTTATTTGTTGATGACCTGCTTGCCCAGCAACAGGTTGTTATAAAGAGTTTGGAAACAAACTTTCAAAAAGTTGAAGGTGTTTCTGGTGCAACAATTTTGGGTGATGGCACAGTCGCAATGATTCTTGATGTTTCAAGTCTTATCAGGCTTTCTCGCGAACAATCATATTATGAAAAATCACCCGTTTTGAATATTCAGGCGGCATAGGAGAGGCATTATGAATGCAGCAGTAAGAGAAGAGAGTGTAATAGGATTAGATTCAGAGACCGATGCAAATCAGTTTCTTACCTTTATGTTAGCTGGCGAAGAATATGGTGTGGACATATTAAGAGTCCAGGAAATTAAAGGCTGGGAGAATGCCACTGAAATTCCTAACACGCCTGATTATATAGAAGGCGTCATGAATCTGCGCGGTACCATTGTCCCTATAGTGGATCTTCGTAGTCGATTTGAATTAGAACGAGTGGAATACAGTAATACGACTGTTGTTATCGTACTTAAAGTTAAATCTGGAGATAGCGAAAAGACAATTGGCTTTGTCGTTGACGCAGTTTCTGATGTTTACAACGTGACAGATGAACAATTAAAGCCCTCTCCGGATTTTGGTAAATCAGTCAGCACAGAATTTGTTAGTGGGCTAGCGACGGTAGATGAAAAGATGCTAATCCTGCTTGATATCGATCATTTGATTGATGCAAATATTGATGTTAGTCCAATTGAAACAACACATTAACCAGGCTTAATGGATGCTATAAATAGGGCCTAAGGAATATAAAAATGAGCGAACAACTAGACCAGAAACAGATTGAATTACTCGAAGAAACATTTGCTGAGTTGGCAGGCAGCGGCGAACTATTAGTAGAGAAATTTTATAGTCAACTATTTAAACGTTTCCCCGATGTGAAACCCATGTTTGCCAATGTTGATCAGAAAGAGCAGGAAAAGAAACTCTTATCTGGACTGGTTTTGGTTATTAACAATATACGTAAACCCGAGGCATTAGGTCCGGCTTTGGCCAGTATGGGAAAGAGACATCAGAAATATGGTGCCGTTGCCGAACATTACCCGGCAGTAGCAGAGACCTTACTTGATGTAATGAGCGAATTTGCAGGTGACTTGTGGACTGATGAAGTCAAACAGGCCTGGACTAATGCATTAAACACAGTAGCAACAGCAATGTTGGAAGCATATGAAACTCCGGAGGACGGAACGATGAGCAATGAAATTGGAAATGACGTAAATGAATTAAAACAAGAGTTAGATGACCTTAAACAACAGCATCAAGAACAGATGGGAAAGATTGCTGCGATTGACAAGGTACAGGCGGTAATCGAGTTCAATCTTGATGGCACTATTATCACTGCTAATGACAACTTCTTGGATACATTAGGCTATTCCTTAGAAGAGATTCAGGGCAAGCACCACAGCATGTTTGTTGATCATGATTATAAAGTAAGTCCTGAATACAAGGAGTTCTGGCAAAAATTAAATAATGGTGAATATCAGTCTGGTCAATTTCGACGCATAAATAAAAAAGGTGAGGATGTCTGGATAAATGCCTCATACAATCCGATCTACGACACAGATGGTAATGCCTATAAGGTTGTTAAATATGCTACAGACGGCACCGAATTACGTACACAACAAATGTCAGCTACTCGTCTGCAAGTAGCGGTTGATGGTGCACAATCTCCAATGATCATGATCAATCGTGATTTTGAAATTACCTATTTCAATGAAGCGACTAAAACTTTGTTGCAGCAATATGAGGATAAATTTAAGGAAGTCTGGCCATCATTCAATTCTAATAATGTGATGGGTTCAAATATTGATATGTTCCATAAGAATCCGTCGCATCAACGTAATTTGTTAGCAGATCCAAATAACCTGCCTTATGTGACAGACATTGATATCAAGGATCTCAAATTTTCATTAACAGTTACGGCACAAATGGATCTGGACGGTAATTACATTGGTAACACTCTGGAATGGGAGGATGTCACTGAAAAACGTCAAAAAGAGTTGGAAGTTGCACGTTTGCAATCTGCGGTCGATGGTGCACAGGCGAACTTAATGCTATGTGATGAGGATTTGAATATTACCTATGCTAATCCTTCAGTGGTTGACATGCTTAGAAATCGCCAAACGGAATTGCGCGCGATATGGCCTGGGCTGGATGTAGATAATCTGGTTGGTGAAAACATAGACCAGTTTCATAAAAATCCTGCACACCAGCGCCGTTTACTAGGCGAAATTAAAAGTTTACCAGCCAATGCTGAAATCAAGGTTGGTGAGTTGGAATTCAGCGTCAATGCAACTGCAATTACAGATGCTGAAGGAAACTACATGGGCAATATGGTCGAGTGGCGTGACATCACCGAACAGAAGGATGCAGAACGACAGATCGAAGCCCTGATAGAAGCTGCAGTCAATGGTGAACTGGATAACCGACTCGAATCCGAACGTTATCAAGGCTTTATGCTTAATCTGGCAACATCCATTAATCGCATGATGGATGCTGTTGTAACTCCTGTTAAAGAATCAACCCGTGTTCTAGAACGTTTGGCAGAAGGAGATTTATCCGAAACTATGGAAGGTGAATTCAATGGCCAGTTTGCGGTATTGAGAGATGCAGTTAATACGTCAATAACAAACCTGTTGAATATGGTAACAGAGATACGCACCGGTGCAGATTCAATCAATACTTCAGCTAATGAGATTGCACAAGGTAATCTGAATCTAAGTCAGCGTACTGAAGAGCAGGCCTCTTCACTGGAAGAGACGGCATCAAGCATTGAGGAATTAACCGGTACAGTTAAACAAAATGCAGACAATGCACAACAGGCAAATCAATTAGCGACGGGTGCGAGTGCTGAAGCTGAGAAAGGTGGAAGTGTTGTTAGCAGTGCTGTTGAAGCAATGAGTGAAATAAATCAATCAAGTAAAAAGATTGCAGACATCATCGGTGTGATTGATGAAATTGCTTTCCAGACTAACTTGCTGGCATTAAATGCAGCGGTTGAAGCTGCTCGCGCAGGTGAACAAGGGCGCGGTTTCGCTGTTGTTGCTGCCGAGGTTCGAAATTTGGCACAACGAAGCGCTGGCGCTGCCAAGGAAATCAAGACCTTGATCAATGACAGCGTACAAAAAGTTGATGAGGGTTCACGGCTGGTTGATGAATCAGGAAGTACGCTTGAAGAGATTGTTAAATCAGTCAAGAAGGTCAGCGATATTATTGCCGAGATTGCTGCGGCAAGTTCTGAACAATCAACCGGTATTGATCAAATCAATAAGGCGGTAGCCCAAATGGATGAGATGACACAGCAAAATGCATCGTTGGTTGAAGAAGCAGCGTCAGCGAGTGAATCCATGGATGAACAGGCTAAAGGATTAAATGAGCTAATGGAGTTCTTTAACGTAGGCGAAGGTTCTGGCGGCAACCGAGTATCTGCAACTACCGCTGGGGATCGTCGTAGTAATGAAAGACCCTGGAAAGGAGATAAACAAGTAGAAAAGCCAGTGACATCAAAGCCAGAAAGTACAAAAGCAGCCAGTGCCGGTGGCAGTGATAGTGAATGGGAGGACTTCTAAACATAACTAATCACAGAGGGAACATAAGATGCGCACAATTGCAGTTATTAATCAAAAAGGTGGTGTAGGTAAGACCACAACAACAGCGAATCTAGCACATGGATTAGTGCTAGAGCAGCATAAAGTAACAGTCATAGACTTAGACCCACAAGGTCACTTATCGACCAGTCTGGGAGTTGAAAATACACAACAGCCAGGGCTCGATTCAGTATTACTGCATGACCGTCCGATTGAAGAATGTGTGCGAGAGGTTAGACCTGGTTTATCACTCGTGCCTGCAGGGCCCCACTTGGGAGATATTGAACATCATGCCATGCGCGGTGTAAAACGAGGAACATTACTGCGAGATGCAATGGTGAATAAATTTCAGGATCAGGACTATGTCTTGATAGATTGTCCTCCCGCTTCAAATTTACTTGTTATTAATGCGTTGTTTTCCACACATGAGGCATTAATACCGATTGCTGGTGATTATCTGTCGCTTCAAGGTTTGTCCTATCTGATAGGCACATTTAAAAATTTCGAAAAGCTCGGGCATCGTATTAGTGAGTCTTTTGTTATGACTCGATTTAATACTCGCCGTCGTTTACCTCAACAAGTGATGGATACCTTAAAACAATATTTTCCTAACCGTGTATTAGCGACGCGTATACGTGAAGCCGCAGCACTAGCAGAATGTCCGAGCTTTGGAAAAACGATATTTGAATATCGAAAGAAGAGTAATGGTGCATATGACTACCAGTCTTTAGCACTGGATCTAGCGTATGGAAGAACTAGCTGATTAGGAAGAACATTATGAAAAACGATGAATTAAATAATCAAGATAAAGATATACCGAATGAAGATAAACAAAGTCTGATTGGTGTCGATCCTCTTGCATGGTTAAGTGATGAAGAAAAGGAATCAGTCCTTAATAATAACCAGACATCCCAGTCTGATGTGGATGGTGGCGATCAAAATCAAGTTGCAAATACCTATACAGTTAATCTGAATAGTGCCCTGACGATTCGTGATGTCTCTGAGTTAATGGATGAATTGAATCAGATTGATGATAAGCATAATGAAGTTATTTTCGAATCCGAACAATTAGAGAAGGTTGATACTGCCGCATTGCAATTGTTATTGGGGTTTTATCTGTTTGCTACAGATGCAGGTAAAAAAGTGATCTGGAATAAACCTAGTGAAGCGTTGTGTCATGCAGTTGAAATACTAGGGCTCAAGGAAATTTTGAATTTAAAACTGATGTCTGCTTAATCAGTACTACTAATTAAATCAATTAAAATAATCTCTAGTGAGAAAATAAGAATGAGTAAAGAACGCGAATTTGAATTTACTGATAAGCATTTCAACTGGATAAAAAAACTGGTAATGGATAAAACCGGAATAGCACTTTCTGATCAAAAAACAGATCTCGTCTATGGACGCCTGGCAAGACGCCTAAGAGCGTTAAACATGAATAATTTTGATCAATATTTAAAATTACTAAAAGAAAACACAGATAATGAATTAGTTGAATTTGTTAACTCTATCACGACTAACCTCACCAGTTTCTTCCGTGAACAACATCATTTTGATTTCCTACGTAATACGGCACTTAAGTATTTATTAAATAAACGTAAAAATGAAAAACGTTTGAGAATTTGGTCTGCCGGTTGTTCAACTGGAGAAGAGCCTTATTCAATAGCCATGACATTAATGGAATCAATTCCAGATATTAATTCTTGGGATATCAAAATTTTAGCTACTGATATTGACACCAATGTTCTTGATAAAGCTAGTGAAGGTGTCTATGACGCGCAAAGAATTGAGGGGATTGATAAAGCGCGAGTACGCAAATGGTTTCTTAAAGCTAAAAATACTGGGAAGTCAGATTTAGTCAAGGTCAATCCTAAACTCAGAGAGTTAATTACATTTAAGCAATTAAACTTAATGAATGACTGGCCCATGAAAGGGGAATTTGATGTCTTGTTTTGTCGTAATGTGGTTATTTACTTTAATAAAGACACGCAGAGGGTATTGTTTGATCGCTATGCAAACATCTTGAAGGAGGATGCCTATATGTTTCTTGGGCATTCTGAAAGTCTCTATAAGGTTTCGGAACGATTTACTCTTTTGGGTAATACCATACATCGTAAGGCAGCCTAAAAAATGAGCGGACTAGCTAAAAAAAACATTAGACAGGAAGGGGTGCTTCCTGGATTTGAAAAAATTAGCCGATTCCACAATCGTGAGCTTGATATGGACATGGTTAAGATATTGCCTGGCGAATATTATGTTACGAAGTCAGATGAAATTATTGCAACCGTATTAGGTTCTTGTGTATCAGTTTGCATTCGAGATAGGAAGAGTGGTGTCGGTGGCATGAATCATTTTATGTTACCCGATGGTAATAAAAATGATGCAAATTGGAAATATAACAAGATAACCAGAGCAGCACGTTATGGCACTGATGCAATGGAACATTTAGTCAACGAAATCATGAAGCATGGTGGCAAGAGAAATAATCTTGAGTTCAAATTATGTGGTGGTGGCAGGATTATGGCATCAATGAATGATATCGGGAAAAAGAACATCGACTTTATAAAAAAGTATATGGAGATGGAAGGATATGCCGCTGAGACTGAAGATTTGGGTTCAATTCATCCAAGGAAGGTACGTTATTTTCCTATGACAGGAAAACTTCAGGTCATGAAATTACGTTCTTTACATAACGATACGATAATTAAACGCGAAGTTGATTTTCAACAGGAACTGGATACTGCACCGGATGCAGGTGAAATTGAGTTGTTTTGACATAAATTGAAAGGATGTTGAGTAACGATGGCAAATAAAAAAATTAAAGTATTGATTATTGATGACTCTGCATTAGTAAGAAAAATGCTGACGGAAATACTCAGCTCGGATAATGAAATAGAGGTCATTGGAACGGCTGCTGATCCATTGATAGCGAGAGAAAAAATTAAGCAATTAAATCCGGACGTTTTAACTCTGGATGTTGAGATGCCGCGTATGGATGGTATTAGTTTTCTATCTAACCTCATGCGACTGCGACCAATGCCCGTAGTCATGGTCTCGACACTAACCGAAGAAGGCGCAGAAATCACACTTGATGCCCTTGAATTAGGGGCAATAGACTTTATTACAAAACCGAAACTTGATTTTAGTAATACGATTCAAGATTACTCTGTGGAACTTATTGAAAAAATAAAGGTGGCCTCACAAGCACGAGTCAAGGCTACATCCGATAGACGACAAGCATCTAATAAAATCACAACGTTGAATGTTGAAAAAAAGAATACGGCTGATGCAGTATTAAAGTTGAATAATGGAAAACGTAATTACAAGCTAACCGATACTATTATTGCTATCGGTGCTTCGACGGGTGGTACAGAAGCAATCAAAGATGTTCTTATCGATATGCCGCCTGATTCTCCTGGTATTGTAGTCACACAACATATACCGGAAAAATTTAGTACAAGTTTTGCCTTAAGATTGGATAAGCTCTCGGCGGTGAAGGTTTGTGAGGCAACAGAAGGACAACAGATCTTGCCGGGGCATGCTTATATTGCTCCAGGAAATCGCCATTTACTGATTGAAAGAAGTGGTGCACGTTATATCTGTCGCTTGAATGATGGCCCGGCAGTCAATCGTCATAAACCTTCCGTCAATGTGTTATTTCGTTCAGTTGCAAATCAGGTCGGACAGAATGCGATCGGCGTTATTCTAACCGGTATGGGTGATGATGGTGCTGAGGGTCTATTGGAAATGAAGCAAGCAGGTGCAATAACGATTGCTCAAGACGAACAAAGCAGCGTGGTCTGGGGAATGCCCGGTGAAGCAGTTAAACGTAATGCAGCAGATGATGTCTTGCCACTCAGTAAGGTTGCTCAAAGACTGATTTCATTAAGTGCCGAAAAGGCAGCATAAGGTTAAAGTTATTGTGATCAATTGCCGATTATTATATGGAAGGTCCAAAGATAACTATGCAAGAGAGAGGCTTAGATGATTCCAAAATCAATGAAATACTATTTGCTGCCAACCATTCTCAGTGTTGGTGGATTAATCTATTTTTATATAGCGGCAGTTGCTGACTATAATTTTATCATTTCATGCATTGTCTTTGCTTCATGGCTAACAGTGGTAATTTACCGTGAAAAATATTTACTATCACAAAATAGCAATCCAATGAATATACCTTTGAGTAAAGCAGATTCAAATCAAAAAGCAGAAGCCATCCATAATTTGACCCGAAAAGTAAACGAAACAATTGATGATTCCATGAACTCAATTAAGGCAGAACTTGAACAAGTACGAGATCTTATTGCCAGTTCTGTTATGACCCTGAATGAATGTTTCTATGGTCTGAATGAGGATGTGTCTTCGCAGGCTAATATTATTAATTTGCTTGCTGGTCGATTACAGACTTCTGAAGGTGATGTCGAAGAGAGTGTTGAAATAGGTTCAAAAAAGGAGTCATTAAGCATAGGTGATTTTATAAAAAAGACCGAGCTGACTTTAAAGTCATTTGTAGATGTGATGGTTAAGAACAGTAAACACAGTATGGATGTCGTTCAATCAATCGATGATCTATCTCATGAAATGGAATCAATTTTCAAGTTTCTTTACGAAGTAAAAAAAATCGCAGATCAAACTAATTTGTTAGCATTAAATGCAGCAATTGAAGCAGCGAGAGCTGGAGAGGCTGGACGTGGTTTTGCTGTTGTTGCTGATGAAGTCAGAAATCTTTCATTAACATCAAGCAATTTAAATGATGAGATTAAAAAATGTGTCACATTGGCGCAATCTAAATTATCAAACGCAAGTACGATGGTTGGTGAAACGGCAAGCAAAGATGTTACACAGGTAATGCTTGATAAAAAGAATGTAGAAGAGATGATGGGGTCTCTTGGACAGCTTGAAAATTATATTGAAGAATCAATTGAAAATACTTCAACAATAAACACAGAAATATCTGAAAAGACATCTATTGCTATTAGAAATCTTCAATTTGAAGATATCGTCAGACAAGTCGTTGTTCATGCCGATGAAAAAATAAATCTATTATCGGATTATATTCAGGGGTTTACTGCAGAATTATGCGAAATTGAAGAATGTAAAGATGATGTTTGTTCTGAGCAAATGTTGAATGACCTTCACAAAAAAATCGATGAAATTACTAATGAACTGATTAGTATTCCAAACAGGAAGCCGGCCAGTCAAAACTCCATGATTGAAGGCGAAGTCGATTTATTTTAGACACTAATTCAATTCGAAAATAGCGAGCATGAAAATAAATAAGCAAAAGTCAGAAAATAAAAAGTATATTTTTGCATCCATTTACTACCGGATACTCTGTTGATGAGTCTAAAACCGATATCATACTTAAAGCATTTGTTGATGATTCCGATATAGATTGATAGGACTTAAATAATCATGAATGAAAAAATCAAAAAGTATATTTTCTCGGGCATTGGGTTTAGTGCTGCTGCTTTCGGTATTATCGGTGCGTTTGTTCCGCTAATGCCAACGACATGTTTCCTTATAGTTGCAGTTTGGGCATTTTCGAAATCAAATCCTATAGTAGCTAAAAGAATACTCAGCCACCCACAATTTGGACCAACTCTCAATAATTGGATGACATATAAATCTATCGATAGAAAGACAAAGTGTACTATTAGCCTATCAATTGTTATTGGGTTTTCAATTACGCTATTGATAACTACGCCATCTGAAATATTAAGTGCATTTCTAATATCGGGAATGCTGATGCTTTTGCTCTATATCAATACACGTTCTGAACATAGATTTTATAGCAATTCAAAAAATCCAAATAATATCGACCTCTCTACCCAATTAAAGTAGATTCTTTAAAATAGCTAAAAGGTTTACCCAGTTGGTACCCTTTATATACAGTAAGGGTGGTTAATCAAACTATTGATATATTTAACCTCAAAGCAGTACGCACGGCACATAAGATATTCCTCTGTGCTATTCGCATAAAATGTCGACAATAGTGAATAAAAATCAGGTAATATACGTCTAACAATCTACTTTTATAAGCAATATGTCGACAATATGGCCAATTGCCTATGAACACAGAAATATCTGGAAATGTTCATCTTACTTACTCAACGATTGCAGAGTGGGTGTATGAAAGTAGTAAAAACCCCAAAATTGAGAGTAGATAATATGAATACCGATTACCGTAAACCACTACCTAATTCTGAGCTGGATTATTTCGATACCCGTGAAGCAATTGAAGATATAAAGCCTGGTGCGTATGCGACTTTACCTTATACCTCCAGAGTCTTGGCCGAGCAGCTCGTGCGCCGTTGCGATCCGTCTGCACTGACTGACTCGCTGAATCAGATCATCGGACGTAAGCAAGATCTAGATTTCCCATGGTATCCAGCGCGTGTGGTTTGCCATGATATTCTGGGGCAGACTGCGCTGGTCGATCTGGCTGGTTTGCGTGATGCGATTGCAGATCAAGGTGGTGATCCGGCTAAGGTTAACCCTGTGGTACCTACACAGTTAATCGTTGATCATTCTCTAGCCGTTGAACACGCTGGTTTTGAAGCTGATGCGTTTGAAAAAAATCGTGCCATCGAAGATCGCCGTAACGAAGATCGTTTTCACTTTATCGAGTGGACCAAGACGGCGTTTGAAAACGTAGACGTCATACCGGCCGGTAATGGCATTATGCACCAGATCAATCTGGAAAAGATGTCACCGGTGATCCAGTCACGTAATGGAGTGGCTTATCCTGATACTTGCGTTGGTACCGACAGCCACACCCCTCATGTTGATGCTTTAGGTGTCATCGCTATCGGTGTCGGTGGTCTTGAAGCCGAAACCGTCATGCTGGGTCGTCCCTCCATGATGCGCTTGCCTGAGATTATCGGTGTCAATATTACGGGTAAGCGTCAGCCGGGTATAACAGCTACGGATATCGTGTTGGCAATAACCGAATTTCTGCGTAACGAGAAAGTAGTTTCTGCCTACCTTGAATTCTTTGGTGAAGGTGTCGCGGGTCTGACCATAGGTGACCGTGCCACAATCTCAAATATGACACCGGAATATGGTGCCTCGGCTGGCATGTTCTATATCGATGAGCAGACCATCGATTATCTGAAACTTACCGGACGCGAGCCAGAGCAGGTGGCGTTGGTAGAAAACTACGCCAAAGTAACGGGTCTGTGGGGTGATGATCTTAAGCAAGCTGAATATGAACGTTTACTGACATTTGATCTGTCGTCAGTTTGTCGGAATATGGCAGGACCATCAAATCCACATCGCCGTTTACCAACCTCGGATCTAGAGTCACGCGGAATCGCGGTTGGACTCGACAAGGCTATCGAGGAAGAGGCAGAAGGCAGAATGCCAGATGGTGCGGTGATCATCGCAGCGATTACTTCCTGCACCAATACCAGTAACCCACGCAACATGGTTGCCGCGGGTTTGGTAGCACGCAAGGCGAATGAACTGGGTTTAATCCGTAAGCCTTGGGTTAAATCTTCTTTCGCACCGGGTTCCAAGGTTGTCCAACTGTATCTAGAAGAAGCGGGTCTGTTGGCCGAGTTGGAAAAGCTTGGTTTTGGTATCGTGGCCTTCGCTTGCACTACCTGTAATGGTATGAGTGGTGCGTTGGATCCTGAGATTCAAAAAGAAGTCATCGACCGAGATCTGTATGCCACAGCTGTACTGTCAGGAAACCGGAATTTTGATGGTCGAATCCATCCTTATGCCAAGCAGGCTTTCCTTGCTTCACCGCCGTTGGTGGTTGCCTACGCTATTGCCGGTACCATTCGTTTCGATATCGAGAAAGATGCACTGGGTAAAGACAAGGAAGGTAATCCGATAACGCTGAAAGATATCTGGCCTAGCGATGAAGAGATCGATGCCATTGTTAAAGCAAGTGTTAAGCCTGAACAGTTCAACAAGATCTACACACCTATGTTCAATATAGTTAAGGGAGCAACCGCCGAAAGCCCCTTGTATGACTGGCGTCCGCAGAGTACCTATATCCGCCGTCCGCCCTATTGGGAAGGCGCGCTTGCAGGTGAACGTACGATGAAAGGCATGCGTCCACTAGCTGTACTCGGCGACAACATCACAACCGACCATCTGTCGCCTTCTAATGCGATCATGCTGAATAGTGCTGCTGGTGCCTATCTGGATAAGATGGGACTACCAGAAGTAGACTTTAATTCTTATGCAACCCACCGTGGTGATCACCTCACAGCACAGCGAGCAACTTTTGCTAATCCGAAATTATTAAATGAGATGTGTCGTGATGAGAATGGAGAAGTGAAACAGGGCTCTTTGGCTCGCCTCGAACCGGAAGGTAAGGAGAGCCGTATGTGGGAGGCCATAGAAACCTACATGGATCGAAAGCAACCATTGATTATTATCGCCGGTGCTGACTACGGCCAGGGTTCTTCTCGTGATTGGGCGGCGAAAGGTGTTCGTTTGGCCGGTGTGGAAGTCATTGTGGCTGAAGGTTTTGAACGTATCCACCGTACAAACTTGGTGGGTATGGGAGTCTTGCCACTGGAGTTCAAGACGGGTGAAAATCGTAATACTTATAATATCGATGGGACAGAGACATACGATGTAAATGGTGAGATCTCACCAGGTGCAGATCTGACGGTCGTGATGACTCGTGCCAATGGCGAAACTGCGGAGATTCCAGTGACCTGTCGTCTCGATACTGCCGAAGAAGTACATGTGTATGAAGCAGGCGGTGTACTGCAACGTTTTGCACAAGACTTCCTTGAATCTAACGCGGCTTAAGCAGGAGAAAAAACATGAGCCATGTACCCCAGGTCAGGATCCCCGCTACCTATATGCGTGGTGGCACCAGCAAAGGTGTGTTTTTTAATCTTGAAGACCTGCCAGAATCGGCACAGGTGTCGGGTGCTGCGCGCGATGCTCTGTTGTTACGCATGATCGGCAGCCCGGATCCCTACGGAAAACATACCGATGGTATGGGAGGGGCGACCTCCAGTACCAGCAAAACAGTCATTCTGTCGAAAACAAGTCAACCTGATCATGATGTTGATTACCTGTTTGGTCAGGTGTCTATCGATAAGGCCTTCGTCGATTGGAGTGGAAATTGTGGCAACTTAACTGCAGCGGTAGGTTCCTTTGCGATCAGTAATGGACTGGTTGATGCTAGCCGTATTCCAGAGAACGGTATGGCTATCGTGCGTATCTGGCAGGCCAATATCAAAAAGACGATTATAGCCCATGTCCCCATTACTAATGGCGAAGTACAGGAAACCGGTGAATTTGAACTCGATGGTGTGACCTTCCCTGCGGCCGAAGTAAAGATCGAATTTATGGATCCTGCCGACGGTGAAGGTGCAATTTTTCCTACTGGAAACTTAATAGATGATTTAGAAGTGCCGGGTGTTGGCACGTTCAAGGCAACTATGATTAATGCCGGGATTCCGACTATTTTCCTAAATGCGGAAGACATATCGTATAGAGGGACAGAATTGCAGGGAGCTATTAACACTAATGATAAAGCACTAGCAATGTTTGAGACTATTCGAGCCTACGGTGCAGTGCGTATGGGCCTGATTGAAAGTATTGAAGAGGCCGCGGATCGACAGCACACGCCCAAGGTTGCTTTTGTAGGCAAACCTACAGATTATGTTGCTTCTAGTGGCAAACAAATTAATGCCGTAGATATCGACTTAAATGTCCGAGCGCTATCGATGGGGAAATTACATCACGCCATGATGGGCACTGCCGCAGTGGCTATCGGCACAGCAGCAGCAATCTCGGGCACGCTGGTTAACCTCGCTGCTGGCGGCGGCGAGCGTAGCGCTGTTACCTTCGGGCATCCTTCGGGAACTCTACGAGTTGGTGCTGAAGCTACTCAGAATGATGGCCAATGGACTGCGACCAAAGTGATAATGAGCCGTAGTGCGCGCATTCTTATGGAAGGGTGGGTGCGTGTTCCTGGGGATGCCTTCTGAGAGGTGAGATATAGATAGCACAATATCAATATAGATTGATGTTGCTCAGAATAGAGGGCGTGTAGTTAGGGTAATCTCATGCTGGTTTAATTTGGCCAGCACAACAAATAATATAATTAAAAGAATTTTAAGAATAAAATTCAAATTGTCGTCTACGTTCAGATTTTGCCCACATTTTTTTAATATAGATCCATTTTCTATCGGTTTTTATCTGCCATTTAATTTAATATTTGATTTAAATCATAACGAAATTATTACACCATTGGATAATGGAATAATTATATAAAAAATATTAATGTTTTTAGGTGATTGGCTCGAATCTTGTTAGTATACTTGGAAGTTATAAATTCACATTTTTTAAAGATCTTGGAATAAACAAATGTTGGCGAATTATTTTCCCATCCTTATATTTACCTGTGTCGGTTTGGTAATGGGTATAGTATTGATTGCGTTGGGCCTAGGATTGGGTAAATTGCTGGGTCATGCTCGCGCAGACTCGGAAAAACAGTCACCGTATGAATGTGGATTTGAGGCATTTGAAGATGCCCGCATGAAATTTGATGTTCGCTATTATCTCGTTGCCATTCTATTTATCATCTTCGATCTTGAAATCGCATTTCTTTTCCCTTGGGCTGTCGCGCTAGATGGTATTGGCATGGCGGGATTTTGGGCGATGATGATATTCCTTGGTGTACTCGTGGTTGGTTTTATCTATGAATGGCGCAAAGGCGCGCTTGATTGGGAGTAACAAGATGGGTGCTGAGGAAAAAATTCACGAAACGGGTATTGTCACTACTAGCGTAGACAATCTTATCAATTGGGCTCGAACTGGCTCGATGTGGCCGATGACTTTTGGTCTTGCGTGTTGTGCAGTTGAAATGATGCAAGCCGGTGCTTCGCGATATGATTTAGATCGATTTGGTATTGTTTTTCGACCGAGTCCTAGACAGTCTGATGTAATGATTGTTGCAGGAACATTAGTGAATAAAATGGCACCCGCGTTGCGTAAGGTTTATGACCAGATGGCGGAACCACGCTGGGTTATTTCTATGGGCTCATGTGCAAATGGCGGTGGTTATTACCATTATTCATATGCGGTCGTAAGAGGATGTGATCGCATTGTCCCTGTTGATGTCTACGTCCCGGGATGTCCTCCAACTGCAGAAGCTTTGTTATTTGGAATAATACAATTACAAAAAAAGATAAAACGAACTAATACAATAGCTCGATAATACCACTAAATATTTTATAGGCATGACGGACTCTACTGCTAATCTCGCGGCAAAACTTGAAGAGCGATTCAGTAATGAATTGATTCATTGCATCATTGATCGTGATCAAGTCACAGCAGTATTAGCCGCTGATGATTTGTTGTCAGTGTGTAATGTATTACGCGATGATGAACAATTTGCTTTTACACAACTTTCCGATCTGTGCGGAGTTGATTACTCAACCTATGGGCAAGTCGACTGGTCTACTCAAGAAACAAGCTCAACTGGTTTCAGTCGTGGGCGACAAGAAAATGATCAGGAGAATAGTCATAACACCAATGAGCGTTTTGCTGTTGTCTATCATCTGTTATCAATAAATCACAATATTCGCTTGCGACTTCGCTGTTATGTGACAGATGAATATCCTCGTCTTGCTTCAGTATCAGGTATCTGGAGTTCAGCCGATTGGTTTGAACGTGAAGCGTTTGATCTCTTTGGCATCTTGTTTGAGGGACACCCGGATTTGCGTCGGATTCTGACAGACTATGGCTTTATAGGTCATCCATTCCGTAAAGATTTTCCTTTAGAAGGTAATGTAGAAGTGCGCTATGACCCAGATAAAAAACGAGTGGTCTATGAACCGGTTACTATTACCAATAGGGTATTAGTGCCTCGGGTAATTCGCGATGACAATCGCTTTGCCTCACCAGCAGAGGAACAAAACGATGCCTGAGATTCGTAATATGACTATGAATTTTGGTCCTCAGCATCCTGCTGCTCATGGCGTGCTTAGGCTTGTCCTCGAAATGGATGGGGAAGTTATCGAACGTGCTGATCCACATATTGGTTTATTACATCGAGGAACCGAAAAGCTAGCGGAGAGTAAACCGTTTAATCAAAGCATTGGCTATATGGATAGACTCGACTACGTCTCCATGATGTGTAATGAACATGCCTATGTCATGGCAATAGAAAAATTATTAGGTGTAACACCACCGCTACGTGCGCAATATATTCGTGTCATGTTTGATGAGATTACCCGTGTTTTAAACCATCTTATGTGGTTAGGAACACACGGGCTTGATGTTGGTGCTATGACCATGTTCCTTTATTGTTTTCGTGAGCGCGAAGACTTGATGGATTGTTACGAGGCTGTTTCTGGAACGCGTATGCACGCGACTTATTATCGTCCCGGTGGTGTTTATCGAGACTTGCCCTCTATGATGCCGAAATATGAAGCATCCAAGTGGCATAAGCAGGAAGAGGTCGATCGTTTAAATGAAAATAGACAAGGCTCGTTGTTGGATTATATCGCCTCGTTTACGGATCGTTTTCCGGGCTGTATAGATGAATACGAAACCTTATTAACAGATAACCGAATCTGGAAACAACGTACGGTTGGGATAGGTGTTGTTAGTCCTGAACGCGCATTACAACTAGGTTTTACTGGTCCGATGTTACGCGGCTCGGGTATTGAATGGGATCTCAGAAAGAAACAACCTTATGAAGTCTATGACAAAATGGATTTTGATATCCCGGTTGGTACCAATGGTGATTGCTATGATCGTTATCTGGTTCGAGTTGAGGAGATGCGACAATCCAATCGAATCATAAAACAATGCGTCGATTGGCTTAGACAAAACACTGGTCCCGTTATGATTGATGATCATAAGTTGGTTCCGCCTAGACGTGAAGAAATGAAAGAAGATATGGAATCATTGATTCATCATTTTAAATTATTCACTGAAGGTTACTGTGTGCCAGAGGGAGAATATTATTCGGCTATAGAGCATCCCAAGGGTGAGTTTGGAATTTATTTGATTTCGGATGGTGCTAATAAGCCTTATCGTTTAAAGGTTCGTGCTCCTGGTTTTGCTCACCTATCTTCAATGAACGAGATGGTTAAAGGCCACATGTTGTCCGATGTTGTGGCTGTGATAGGTACTCAAGATATAGTCTTCGGAGAAATCGACAGATGATTATAACTTCGTACTTTCTTCCAATATTTCGTTGCTGCACTTTTTTAGATGCTCACATATTAAATATATGCTCCGCGTCTAAAAAAGCACGGCGCCTCATCTTGAAAGAAATTACTCGTTCTAATCAATTATTAAATTTTGGTATTAAAGAATGACTGATACAAAAACAACTATACTTTCAGAACACACTCGATCAGAGATCGATATGTGGCTGGCAAAGTATCCTGAAGACAGAAAACAATCTGCTGTATTAGCCGCCTTACGCGAAGCTCAACATCAAAACGATGGCTTTTTAACAACAGAATTAATGGATGCCGTCGCGGATTATCTTGATATGTCGAATATCGCTGTCTACGAAGTCGCTTCTTTTTATTCCATGTTTGAAACACAACCCGTAGGC
>JAJFKM010000040.1 GCA_021773215.1 Gammaproteobacteria bacterium | reverse complement strand
AATTGTGCCGCATGTCATACCCAACAATTAAAATATAAAGATAAGTTTGTTCGCATTGATGGTGGACAAAGCATGATGGACTTGTCGATGTTTCTGACCGCAATCGAAACATCAATGCAAGCCACACTAGACGATGAGAATAAATATACGCGTTTTGAGCAAGGTGTGCTGGGTGAATCATATTCGACTAATTCTAGTATCAAGCTAAAGCAAGAATTTCAAGATTATTTAGCGGTAAGAAAGGAAAATAATCGACGAAATCATTCTGATGTTCCTTATGGTTATTCAAGGTTAGATGCCTTTGGGGCTATCTTGAACAAAGGATTGTTGTTGACTGGTGTTAAAGATAATTTTAACTCTCCAGATGCACCAACAAGTTACCCGTATATCTGGGATACACCGCAGCACGATTATGTTGAGTGGGATGGTTCACAGTCGAATGCTGACATAGGTGCACTAGCGAGGAATGTTGGTGAGGTTATTGGTGTCTTTGGAGACGTCGAGCCCGTTACAAAAAAATGGTTATATTTTATTGATGGTGGATACCCTTCATCAATTCAGGCAAAAAACCTACGCGACATGGAAAAGAAAGTTGCAACACTACATTCGCCATTATGGCCAGAGTTTTTCCCAGAGATAGATCAAGCAAAAGCCAAAACAGGCAGAGTGCTGTATGAAAATCATTGCTTGAGTTGTCATCAAGATATTAACCGTACAGATCCCGATAGAAAAATAAAAACCCGCATGAGCACCCTGGATGCAATACAAACAGATCCATGGATGGCAAAGAATGCCATATTTCAACGCGGTAAAACCGGAATATTTGCAGGTAAACCGCGCTTTTATTCAGTTGGCGATATTATGGGAGAGGAAGAACCTGCGCTCTATATTGTCAACAATATAATGGGCGGTGTATTGACGAATAACCCAATACAAAGTCTTTTAGCTATAAGAGACTCTGAGAAGATGGGGCACCCCGATGAGATTCACCCGCCAAAATATGTTGACGGTGAAATCATTGAACGCGGACAAGAAGTCTCTGAAAAAGCCTTGCTTGCTTACAAGGCAAGGCCGTTAAATGGTGTTTGGACAGGCGGGCCATTTTTACACAATGGTTCAGTGCCTAATCTATATGAATTACTCTTGCCAGCATCCAAAAGGATAAAAACATTTTATATCGGATCATGGGAATTTGATCCGGTAAAAGTGGGATATGTCGATGAGAAACGACCAGGTTCTTTTTTCTTTGACACTAGATTGAAGGGAAACAGCAATGCTGGGCATGAGTATGGCACTGGCGAATACGGCACAGATCCTTTCACAGAAGAAGAAGTTTGGGCACTAGTTGAATATATGAAGACATTATAAAAATGACATCGCCCCCAATGCTTTGTGAGCTTCATGACTATATAGAAATTGCGTGTACATTTCATTTGCCTATTGCACTTTCAATGACTTCAGGGAAAGAACTAAAAGGAATTGCTGTCGACACTCTGGTAAAGCCAGATAAGACAGAACACTTAATATTCTTGGAAGAGGGTGCTGAAGAAGCTATTCCTCTTCAGATGAATGAACTTGTTCAAATGAAAGCACTTGTTGAAAATGTGCATTTCGAAATAGTGGACTTCAAATAGAATGCAGTCTGTATGCGCTTTATAAAAATAGTTTTAGTAATAGTCGTCTTTTTCGTTCTTTATTTTGCTTATCATTTTTCAAGCAACGCACCTGTAACAACTAGCGAAATCTTTCGCGATGATGAAGCTGCACAAGCACAGCGTTCAGTCGATCAGTTTATAAAAGAGCTTGATGCTGATAAGACTAGCTATGTTGCTCGTGGCGCTCATTCTAAAGCCCATGCTTGCGTTAAAGCTTTTTTTGAAATTAACGAAGATATTCAAGCAGAGTTACAGCACGGCATATTTCGCCAACCGGGCGTGACCTTTAAAAGTTGGATTCGTTTTTCAAACGGCAAGGGTGGCATGAAAGGAAATTATGATACCAACAAAGATGCGCATGGAATGGCTGTGAAGTTGTTTAATATTTATGCGAATGGCTTAGAAAAAAATGCTGCAGATTCTGAAACACAAGAATTTTTAATGCATGACAGCCCAGTATTTTTTGTGGCTAATGTGAATGATTATAATCAGTTTCTTGAAAGCGAAGATAAGATTTTGTACTTTGTGGAGGGTATCAATCCATTCAAATGGCATTTAAGAGAATTGATTCATGCTCTGAACACATTAAAACCACCTCCAGTTAGTCCACTTAAGACACAATACTTTAGTAACACGGCTTATAAACTTGGCCCTCACAATATAAAGTTTTCAGCTAGGTCTTGCTCTCTGCAAGAAGAACAATCTTCAACTGAAAATTCTGACCCTGATTTCTTGCAAAAGGAAATGGTTAAGAAATTAAGCTCGGGAGATGGATGCTTTGATTTTATGGTGCAATTACAAGACCCAACTAAATATATGCCAATTGAAGATCCTAGTATTGAATGGCGTGAATCAGACTCGCCATTTATATCCCTGGCAAAAATCAAAATTCCCTCTCAGGTGTTTAATAGTCCAGAGCAGCGTGAGTTCTGCGAGAATCTTTCATTTTCTCCTTGGAATAGTCTTGATGTGCATCGACCAATAGGTGAATTAAATAGAATCAGAAAAGAAGTTTATCAAGCAAGCTCAAAGTACCGGCACAAAAAAAATAAGGCAGAGGTACCGACAAATCTGGATTGGTAACGTAATATTCGTGGAATGTCAGGAAATTCATCTGTGTTTGATCTAAATTGTACTGCGTGCCCAAGGCTAAGCGACTTTCTAATAGAGGTTCGCGAGAAATATGCCGACTATCACGCACGACCTGTTCCTCCCGTTGGTGTAAAAAATCCAAAATTACTCATCGTTGGTCTAGCACCTGGTTTACATGGTGCAAATGCTACGGGAAGACCTTTTACTGGTGACCATGCAGGGATTATTCTTTATGAAATGCTTTATAAACATGGGTTTAGTAATAAAGACACGTCCACTGATTTGAAAGATGGTTTAAAATTAAAGTATTGTCGAATCACTAACGCAGTGAAATGCTTGCCACCTGAGAACAAACCGATAGGCGATGAGATTAATACCTGTAATTCATATCTGGTTGAAGAATTGAAGGTGATTGATAAAAAAGCTGTCATTCTATGTTTAGGTCTGATTTCGCATAAGGCGGTTATCAAGGCCTTGGGCTTAAAGCAATCCGATTATCCGTTTAAACATGGCGGAAACTACTCACTTGATGATGGACGAGCCATTATCGATTCTTATCATTGCAGCAGATACAACACGAATACGAAAAGACTGACCGAGGCAATGTTCAATAAGATATTTATTCAGGTTAAGGCGCAGCTAAAACTCTAGTTTTTATGTCATTTGATTCAAAATCTTATCTCAAAACTTTGACCAGTCTGCCCGGTGTTTATTGTATGCAGGACGACCAAGGCAAGGTGATCTATGTCGGCAAAGCAAAAAATCTGAAGAAACGAGTTTCAAGCTATTTTAATCGCAGCCAGTCTGATTCGCCTAAAACTCAGGTAATGATCAAGCAAGTTGAAAATATAGAGGTTACGGTTACACATACTGAAAACGAGGCATTGATTCTAGAGAACAATCTTATAAAAAGTTATAAGCCTCGTTACAACATCTTGTTTCGAGATGACAAGAGCTATCCTTACCTTTATTTATCAAGTGACCATAAATACCCTCATTTTCGCTATCATCGAGGCGCGTTAAAAGGAAAGGGGAAGTATTTTGGACCCTATCCTGGTGCTGGCTCAGTCAGGCGCACACTGAATTTATTGCAGAAATTATTCATGATTAGGTCTTGTGAAGACAGTGTCTTTGCCAATCGTTCTCGACCTTGTTTGCAATATCAAATTAAACGTTGCTCAGCCCCCTGTGTAGATATAATTTCTAAAGAAGAATATCAACGAGACATCAAACATGCGACATTATTTCTTGAAGGGAAGAATGACGAGGTTATAAAGTCATTAAATGAACCGATGCAAAGAGCATCAGATGCACTGGAATTCGAAGTTGCAGCAAGATTGCGAGATCAAATACGATCTTTACGTGATGTTCAGGAAAAACAGCATATTAGTACGGACGGTGGCGACCTTGATATTATTGCTTGCTGTATAAGTGGTAACCACGCTTGTATACAGTTAGTGATTATCCGTTCCGGATTGAATCTAGGTAGTCGTAGTTATTATCCGCAAAATATTGCTGAACAATCAGAAGCCGATTTAGTAAAGGCATTTTTAAGTCAATTTTATTTAAATCCCAATACACAGCAAAAAATACCCTCTGAAATATTAATTAGTCACGATATTGGTGCTGTTGAATTGATTGAAGATGTTATTTCGGAAAAAGCCGAGAGGAAAGTAAAGCTAAAATCCAAAGTTAGAGGTGAGCGCGCTAAATGGGTCAGCATGACACAAGAAAATGCAGATTTGACACTAAAACAGAAATTGGCGAGCAATAAGAGCCAACATAAACGCTTTGATGCATTACAGGAATTACTCTCTTTTAAAGAACCTATTGAGCGTATGGAATGCTTTGATATTAGTCATACGCAAGGAGAATCTACGGTTGGATCATGTGTCGTATTTGGAGCAGATGGACCAATGAACTCACAATACCGTCAATTTAATATAAAAAACATCACTAAAGGCGATGATTATGCGGCTATGGGCCAAGTCATTAGAAGACGATACACACGACTCGTTAAGGAAGATGCAAAACTACCGGATCTTATTTTAATTGATGGTGGCAAAGGTCAAATTGGCGTGGCAAAAAAAGAGCTTGATGAGTTGCAAATCAGACATATCCCAATATTAGGTGTAGCTAAAGGGCCTACAAGAAAACCCGGACTGGAAAACCTAATTCTAGCACTTGAAAATAAAACCATAGACTGTGATAGTTCATCTCCAGCGTTACATCTAATACAACATATTCGGGATGAAGCGCATCGTTTTGCAATCACAGCGCATCGACAAAGAAGAAAAAAGACCCGGAATCGTTCTACACTAGAAGATATCGAAGGAATAGGGAATAAGCGTCGACAAAATTTGATTAAACACTTTGGTGGCATGCATGGTGTTGCAAAGGCTGGAATAGACGATCTGGCAAATGTGCCGGGGATTAATAAAAACCTTGCTCGGAAGATATATGAAACATTCCATAATAATTTATGAACATACCTAATCAATTAACATTACTCCGCATTCTATTAATACCCGTTTTTGTACTGGTGTTTTATTTGCCATTGAGTTGGAACAATTATTTTGCATGTCTTGTCTTCGCCATAGCGGCAGTGACTGATGTGTTAGATGGTTACTTGGCGAGAAAGTTAAACCAAATTTCATCATTAGGCGCATTTCTAGACCCTGTCGCAGATAAATTAATGGTTGCTGTGGCGTTGGTTTTATTAGTTCAGCAAAACCCAGTGATTTATCTGGCATTACCTGCAGCTATCATAATAGGCCGTGAGATTACTGTATCGGCATTGCGCGAATGGATGGCTGAAATTGGTGCGCGAAACATGGTTGCTGTTTCCGTTTTGGGCAAGATAAAAACAATCGCCCAAATGCTCGCACTGGGCTTCTTAATCTTCAGAAAGCCTGTTTACGGTATGCCGGTATATGAAGTTGGTCTGATTCTGCTCTATATCGCTTCAATTTTAACTCTGATATCCATGATTCAGTATTTATTAGCGGCTTGGCCAGAATTAAAAGAATAATTTGGTAATTTGATTGACACCTTAAAAGCCGAAGCTACAATATGCGTCCTTTGCGGGAATAGCTCAGTGGTAGAGCACCTCGTTGCCAACGAGGATGTCGCGAGTTCGAATCTCGTTTCCCGCTCCAAATTATGGAAACCCCGG
>JAJFKM010000039.1 GCA_021773215.1 Gammaproteobacteria bacterium | reverse complement strand
TAACATAATATATGTTTCTCCTTACCAGATAGAGTATTCTACGATTCTGCATTCCAAATAGGAATTAAAAGCCCAACCGCCAAGCGGGAGCCGGGTAGACTGCGCAAGCGCCGACCCCCCGGCCAGCCGCCTGTGCGACCAACCGTGCAATGGGGGAATCCTGTTTCGGTCGCAATGTCCCGGCCCCGCCGTGCGGCAGGGCGTGCCGTGCGAGACGGCCGGATTAGGTGCTCAGAGAGCAGTAGGCGCCGACCGCGTAGGCGGCAGCGGCGGTGATGAGCGTGGCGCAGCCCTGCCACAACTGGCGCCGGCGCACGGCGGCAGCGGCGGCGTCGGCGGCAGCGTCGGCGTCGTCGGCGTCGGCGTCGGCGGCTGGTGCCACTTCCTCGTCGAGGTCAAAGTCGCCGCCGTAGTCGTCGCTGTCGCTGTCGCTGTCGTCGTCTGGCGGCGACAGCTGATCTTGCCGCCACTCCTCAAAGTCGAACCACATGTGGTCTCTGTAGTAGAGTCGCGGCGTCTCGGTCCAGCCGTGGCGGTGCCAGCCACGCCCGTTGTGCCAGCGATCACCTGCGAGACTGTCAATAGTCCAGCGCCGGCCGCCCTCGCCCTCGTCGGGTTCGAGAGCGGCGGCGGCGGCAACGGGGAGAGACGGCGCGATCGCCCTCTCCTCGCGGACAACAAGAGGCGACAGGGGCAACGACGACGCATCTAGATAGCGAGGGAGGGAGCGCGTGTACTCTACCGAGAGGTAGAGCCGGTGGCGGCGCCAGTGCACACCGTTGCGCGCACCTTGCGGGAGCTCCTCGATGAACTGCACGCCGGTGCCCACCAGGCCCGACATGTCGAACAGCACCTCGGGCGAGCGCCGGCCGACATGGAGCTCGGCGGCGCACAGGTCGGTGCGCTCCAGGTCGGGTATGCGCGCCGCCGTCGACCGCGCCGTCTGCGTGAGCGCAGCGGCGTCCGGTCCGTCGGCGAGGCACACCTCGGCCAGGTAGTGCGCGCGCTCGTCGGCCTTGAAGTCGCGTTGCACCTCGTCGCGCACGGCGTACTCGAGCGTCACGCGCCGGAGCAGCTCGCCGACGGGCGTGCGAACACCCAGCTGCAAGCAGTCTCCGGTGCGGAACGCGTCGACCGCCGCACGCAACTCGGCCTCGTCGACTTGGAGCTCGAACGCGTCGTAGAACGCACGCAGGGTACGTTCTGTGTGAGTGTGAGTGGGTGTGTGGGTGTGTGGGTGAGAGTGTAGAAGGGTCAGATGGAGGCGGTGGTGGTGAGTGGGAGGAGTTGCAGTGGCGGTGAAGGCGCGATGGCGGTGGTGGTGGTGGAGGTGGCGGGAGGAGGTGATCCGAGATCACACGCACGCACGCACGCGCTCACGTACCCGCACAGTCGCGCACCGACTCATCGTCGCCCTTGCACTGCAGCCACCACGAGGTGCCTGCCCTCTTCGGAACACCGTTGCGGATGTTCCGAGACGCGCTCACCTGCGACGGCGCGAGCGACGTGCGGGTGTTTACATGCGTGTGTGCGTGTGTGAGCGAGAGAGTGAGAGAGAGAGAGAGCCACCGCCCGCCTTCCCCTCACACACCGACATGCGTCGGCGCTCACTTTGCAACACTTTCAGCTTGACGCCGCGCAAGTGGCTCGTCGGACAGCGCCACCCAAGGGGCACAGCGCCGAGGCAGGTACGACACAACAGAGAGGGGTGTTTTGCACACGCATGCCACACGCACGCGCGCCTCCCAGCTCGCCCACGAGAGGCGCCATACCGCTCTACTCGGGGCGGCAGCTTCACCACCGGCACAGACACAGCATCGGACACCCGCAGAGCGCGCCAAGCGGGGCGTGCGGCGGCTGCGAAGCCAAGGCACCAAAACGACTTTAGTGGGGCCCGGCGCATCGCATCCGCCGCCCCTCGCACCCGCTCGGCCCCGCGCTCCCGCCAGCCGCACCCGGCGCTTCCACCGCAAGCACAGCCATCGCGGCGAAGCACGCCGAGCGACGTACCGTCGGGTGGGCGAGTCGCACGCCGTCGGGGCAGGCTCTCGTGGCGTATCTCGTGTCTCGTCTCGGGGCCGGATGGAGGCGGCGTTGGCGGTACAGCGGCAAGTCGGCGCCGGAGACCAGGGGTTCTTGGAAGCGAAGCGATGGCATCGTGATGGTTGTTTGGGGTTGGGGGTTTGGAGTGTTTCTCATTACAACAGTGTGTGCTGTGGTTGGAAAGACAAAGAAGAGCAAGCGGGCGAGCACGCGCGCATGCATGCATGTTGCTATTTTTGAATTTTGACTGTGCGCGTGTGCGTGTGTGATCTGTGCGTTCCATCATCGATTCGCCCCTCTCTCACTCGCCTCTCTCGTCTCTTTCTTCCTTCCCCTACCTCGTCGCGGCAACGCAGAGGAGGTGGAGGTTGTATGTACGCACGTGACTTGGTTTGTATTCGCGACAAGAACACCTTCGCGGCGTCGCTCGCACGACTCTCTCTCTCACTCTGTCTCGCTCGCTCTCTCGCTGCTACGCTTGCAGGAGGTACGAACGTTCGTTGAGCGGTACCAGCATGCTCGCCACTTCGACACCATCACCTCGATACTTACCGTCGTGCACGAGGCTTGTCTAGCACCCATTGAAGAGCGTCGCCAGCAGACGAGCACACGCACGCACGCACGCAGGCAGGCAAGAACTTACCCGTGTGCTTCGGACGAGCGCAGGCCCACGAAACCTTCCTGTGCATGAAGCGAAGCGACCGAGGTGCGCGATGTCGAGA
>JAJFKM010000038.1 GCA_021773215.1 Gammaproteobacteria bacterium | reverse complement strand
TATAACCGCCCAAGGCCTTGCTTTGTTCATGCTCAGATTGAGCAAGTGCAATATTTGAATAGTCCTTTTTACCCTTTTTAAGTTCTGAAATTATTCCTTCTGCTTTTTTCTTAAGTACGTCTGCTCCTTTTTTGTCACTGGGATCAGTTTTTTTGAAAAAAATCTGCCAAACATGGACACGTTCAGGAACGACAAACTGTTCTTTATTGGACGTAAAATATTCAGACACCTGCTCATCACTTGGGAAGTCTTTGGGTAATTTACTCGAGACTAAACGATTGAGGTAAGCTTCACGCATTATATTTTCTGCGCCACGACGCATCATGAATTCAACATTACGATCTTCGACAAGATTATTCGCTATCGCAGCAGAGACTGTAGAGCGATTATTTGCTTCACTTTCAATAACTTGCTTGAATAGTGTTTGATCAGCCAATACTTTCTCACGCTCCTCCTGATTCATATTTGCTAATAATAATGAGACATAATCCAGGTCTATTTGAGGATTTGAATCAGCCTCTTGTGCAGATGTTTTTGCCCATTCAGTGTTGCCTGTTTGTCCATCAGATGGACTTGTTTGTTTCGCCTTTAGTTCTTTATCTTTTATTAATTCTGGGTCTGATTTTTTCAGCCCCAATAATTCTTTCACAGATATGGCCGAGACCTGGCCTGTTTGTGCGATGATAAAGATTACACACACACCAATTATGCCAATGAGTGTCTTCAAATTTGCTAGTTTCATGATCAGTTCTTTCAGTACTTTTAGTTTACGAAAAATCATCTTGAATCATATCATTTTTTATTATGTTTTATATTCTATTCTGATACTTCATTTTCCCCGTTAACATTATGTTGTAAGATGATGACTATAGGTCATTGAATGGCTATTATCATTCGTCTGCTTATTGGTTATTGAGTGTATAAATAATAGCCGTTTGAAAAAAATCAGTCGCATACATGAAAATTCAAGAGATTAACGACAAAATTTATATTACTATCTAACTGTTTTTTAAGGATAATCAATAAAAGAATAATATGTCACCGAAAACAACTAATATTGCCATTATGTTTGCTGATATAAGTGGAAGCACCCGCTTATTTGAAGTGCTCGGTGATGCAACCGCCCGTGTCACTGTGTCTGACACATTGGATCTACTGGCTAAAGTGATCCATCTTCATAACGGTACCGTCATTAAAACCATTGGTGACGAAGTCATGTGCACATTCCCAACCGCAGATGATTCAGCTAATGCGGCAGTTGAGATGCAAGAAACTCTCGAAGATGCCAATGAAATGAAAGATGCTGATGCACCTGATATCAAAATACGGGTTGGTATGCATTATGGCCCAGCTCTACTTGAAGGTGGTGATGTCTTTGGGGACGCTGTCAATGTTGCTGCCAGAATGGCTGCCCAGGCAAAAGGCGGTCAAATCATCACGACGAAATCTACCGTAGATCTACTAGAAGCGATTTTGCGCGCCAGCACTCGGTTTGTTGACCGCGCACCCATTAAAGGTAAAAAAGAAGACATAGAAATCTTTGAAATTATCTGGCAAGAAGAAGATGTCACCCGCATGGCAACAGGCATGATGCAAGACCCGCCAAAAATGAAGCAAGTGACACTCCAGGTCAGTTATGCAGGAAAGAGCATCATTCTCGATCAAAACAAACAAGGATTGGTCATGGGCCGAAGCCAAGCTTGTGATCTGCCCATCAATGAAAAACTGGCATCGAGGCAACATGTACGAATTGAGATGCGACGTGATAAATTTTTTATTATTGATCAAAGCACCAATGGGACACATGTAAAACTGGAACACGCTGATGATGCTTTTTTAAGACGTGAAGAAATGCACATTTCAACAAATGGCGCTCTCAGCCTCGGTAAGTCATTCGCGGAAGGCCCCACTGAGATCGTTTCGTTTATCCTCCAATCGTAATAAACAAATTGATTATATAATGTCCAATTCAGCAGAACAAAACACTTCAAAGTCTCTCTCCTGGCATTCCCATGGGATTACCAATGTTGGGAAAGTACGTAAGCATAATGAAGACTCTATGCTGGAAAGACCTGAAACAGGAATGTGGGTTGTTGCTGATGGTATGGGCGGACATGCAGCTGGGGATGTTGCTAGCCAACTGATTGTAAATTCCTTAAAGAAAGTCCATGAAGGGCTCTCACTCGAAAGATATATTGATGACATAGAAGATACATTGATCTCTGTTAATAAAAAATTAATCGATAAAGCAAACGAAAGCGCTAAACGTACAACAATTGGCAGCACAGTAGTGATGATGTTGACCTACGATAAATACTGCATTTATCTTTGGGCTGGAGATAGTCGTTTATATCGTTTACGTGATTCTGAATTACGACAAATGACAACCGACCATTCACAAGTTGAGCAATATGTAGAACAGGGGCTTATCAGCAGAGAAGAAGCGGCGGTTCACCCACACGGAAATATGATCACACGAGCAGTAGGCGCAACACCGAATTTTTTTCTGGATATGGACATTCAAGAAATGAAAAAAGGTGACCGTTACTTACTTTGTAGTGATGGTCTAACCAAACATACTGAAGATTATGAATTCCAGGAAATATTGGGCAATGGTACTGCCGAAGAAATTTGTAAAGAAATGATTGATATGACATTAGACCGGGGAGCCGGGGACAATGTTACAGCAATTGTCATTGATATAGACTAGATTTTTAATAGCGCTCACGTTGTGAGGGAGTAATAGATTGGCTGATTTTAAAACTGCACTTGAAGCATTAGCAAAAGGTGAATTAAAGCTTGAAACGCTATCCAAGCAGATGGAGATGCTGCTTAGTAAAACACCAAAATTTGCAAATAAAATGCTCGTGCAACTGGACGAGGTTTATGAAAAGAAAAATCTCGACGATAAGCAATACGCGCAATTAAAACGTCAGATTAATGAGTTCAGACGGACTCATGCATCTGAAACTGAAGGCGGCCCAGCGGTTGGTGGAGCAGACTCAACCGTCTTTTCAAGTGATTCAGCTGCCGAAGAAAATAAAGCCCCCACACCACAAGATAATAACAAAGCTGCGCCTGATTCAACCGTTGTCATGAGTGACGATGAGAAGGCAAGCAACACTAGTGCACAAAACACTAATTCTGATGCTTCAGATTTTTTCGATATCAGCATGCCTGGCGGTCCCGATACTGCTACACCATCGATTACTTCAGCAACCGGTCCAACCGGAACAGAGTGGAATGACCCTGCCATCCCGACGGGTGATTTATCTGGCGGTTATGGCGTAGGTTCTGTCATCAAGCAACGCTTTAAACTTGAAAAAGTACTCGGTATTGGTGGCATGGGTAAAGTATATAAGGCCCTTGATTTACTCAAGGCTGAAGCGAAAGATAAAAAACCCTATGTCGCAATTAAATTATTGAATGATGATTTTAAAGATCATCCTGAAGCATTCATCTCATTACAGCGTGAAGCAAGCCGACAACAAAAACTAGCTCATCCAAATATTGCAACAATTTACGATTTCGATCGTGTCGGCGGCCCAAACACGCCGGTCTATATCACGATGGAATTGATGGAAGGTATGGAGTTGAAAGACTTCATTAAAAAGAAAGTCCGACCCAAAGGTGGTCTGCCCTTCGATGAGGCTTTTGATATCGTCAAACAATTGGGCGCCGGTTTAACCTATGCACATAATCTACGACTGGTGCATTCTGATTTCAAACCCGGCAATGCCTTCATGTGTGATGATGGCACGGTTAAAACACTGGACTTTGGTATCGCCCGCGCTGTTAAAAACCCGCTCACTGGTGAAGCCGAGAAAACACTGTTCGATCCAGGCAAGCTTGGTGCGTTAACACCGGCATACGCTAGTCTGGAAATGTTAGAAGGTGAAGAGCCTGACACAAGAGATGATACCTATGCCTTAGGTTGTACAGCCTATGAATTGTTAACCACAAAACATCCCTTCAATAAATTACCAGCAAATAAGGCATGCGAAAATAATCTCGAACCACCTTATATAAAGAAGCTGAATAAAAAACAAAACCGTGCACTACGTCACTCTGTCGCGTTCCATCGCAAGGATAGAAGTCCAACAGTTGCTCATTTTATTGAAGAATTTGAAGGTAAGGCAACCTGGTATAAAAATCCATTCGTTATTGCAGCGGGTGTTTTACTAATCATCAGTCTCATGTTGATTGCCCCTGCTCTGGATTATATGCATCAAAAACAACTTGAAGGTATGGTAACAGAGATTAACTCAAGCTCTGGCAATGAAGCTATTATTGTGGCGAAACTAGATGAAATGAGATTGCTTGAGAAAGCGGATCTAACAACTGTCGCTGATGAAGCTAAGGAAAACATACAAAACTATTTAAGTGATAAAGTAACTGATTCCATTATTACTGCTGAAGAAGATTATGCCTATTCTAATGTTGAAAGTGTTTTAAAAGAGATCGAGGAATTTTATCCTGACTCAATTTATCTGCAGGAAAAAACAGCACTTTTGAATGAAAGTAAAAAACGCGTCATCAGTAATTTAACTACCGAGTATGTTACGGGATTAAAAGATGACAGCTTGATTTCTAACACACAAAATATTTTAGATAACATTAAAAAAGTTGACCCTGAAAACGCATTACTAGAAGACACTTCTCCCAGTAATGCTTATAGATTACTGGCACAGGAAAAAATTGAGGCTAATGATTTAGAAGCAGCACTAGCGCTTGTGCAATCCGGTATCGACTTTTCTGGAGGTGCTGATCAACGTCTCATCGATATGCAAGATAATATCGTAAGGACACAGACCATTGCTAAACTTGAAAATGATCTTGGTGTCGTTCAAGGTCAACTGACAACACTATCTGATTTCAAACAACAACAAGGTCCTATTGTTGAGCTTGCTGGTTTGAAACCTAACAGCGAATTACTTGCAGCACTATCAACACAATTTAAACCTGTTATTGATGCTGAACTCATGAATATCCAAAAAAAGGGTACACGCGAAACTGCCGAAGCTCTGGCTTCAGACTTTGGCGACCTGATGAATGGCTTGCAACTCAGTAAAGAACTGACACAGATAAAATTAGCAAAACTCACTGGAAATGCACGAAAAGAAAAGGCGACAGAACTGGCTAGTGAAAGCACAAGCAAGATAGAAACTGCACTTGCAGAGACACAAATTGATGACGCTCAATGGGAAACCGCATTACTCAAGGATATTCAACAACTGGGAAGCTTGGTCAGTGAAGATGAAAGTATCAGTGCCAGCCTTGACCAATATCGTATTCAAATAGCTGATAAATATATTGCAAAAGCAAATGAAACATTACAAGCAGAACGTTTTGATGCTGCAGATAACTATGTAGAAAAAGGTGAGCGTTATGCGCCTAACTTACAAAGTTTAATTGATACTCGTAGTACTATTGTTAATGCAAGAGAAGAATCAGATCGCATAGCGCGGGTCGAATCCAACAAACTTCCCTATAAGTCATTAACTGAGGGTAACAATGTCGTAGAAGCTGTAAAAATATTTGATCAATTCAAGGCTGATTTAGCCCCAGATGATCTTTATTTAACAACCGAAGCAGCTCCAATGTTAGCTGATGCCTATGCCCGATTAGCAAAAAGTAAGGCTGAAACAAAAGACTTCTCAAGCGCCTATTCTTTCGTTGCAAGAGGCCTGGAAATCGATCCTAATAATATCGATTTAAACGACCTACAAACTAAATACCAGGCCGAAGCAAACATCATTGAATTAACAGAACTATTCAAAAATTCAGTATCGTTTCCTAGCGATATAAAAACAAAAGTAAATCAAATTGCAAGTGCCGACCCCGCACGGTTTGCTGAATTTAGTAATGCTTCCGCCAATGTATTAGCTGAACGCATCAATTCACTACGAACCTCGGATGAAAATGCAGCGGCTAACCTGGCTAATAATGCTGCGAGTTATTTTCCTGCCAGTTCAGCCTTAGCAGATCTGAAGAAACAGTTACAATTACAACCATGGAATCAATTTACTACTGCTAACAATGCCATTAAAGAAGGCAAATTAACTCAAGCAACACAAATACAACAACAAGCCGCGACAGAATTCACAGGTCATCCTCAATTCGTTAAATTTTCAGAAGACTTGGCAAAAAGAATAGAAGCTGTAAATGAAGAATTTAATATTTACCTGAAAGACAAGGAAGCCGCAGGTGAAAGCTATGATGACTTAAGACTGGCAAAGAGAGGTTTTGAACGCGGGCCACAATCGAAATGGAAAGATAATCCAGAATATGTGGAAGAATTAGCTAACTTAGACAAGTTAATCAATCAATATAAACCAGTATCAAAACCAAAGATTAGAACAGTTGAAAAAGAGATTACTGCTGAAAGTATTGCCAATACTGATTCTGGCACAGGAACTGATGCTGAAGCTACTCCTTGGAAACCCATTTCGAGTGATTCGGAGTGTACCAGCCGCCTTGCTGGTTACGGCAAACGCGCAAAAGCGATTTGTTTCGATATGATCCACTCATCTGCTCGCGGCCCATTGATGGTTGTGGTGCCGAGTGGTGAAGGTGTTGATAAATCATTCGCCATTGCGAAATATGAAGTCTCAGTTAGTGATTGGAGTAAATATTGTATCCTTAGTGGCACCTGTAAACCGATTAAGGATAAAGCTAGAAAGAATGACCCAATTACCGGCATTACTTTGCAACAGGCTCAAGGCTACGCAACGTGGCTCACTGAACGAACAGGGAAAACATATCGTATTCCGACAAAATCTGAATGGGAATATGCTGCCAATGCCGGTGGCAAACAACCGAAAAAAGATTTTAATTGTCGTGTAACAGTCCAGGAGAAATTGATTAAAGGCACTGGCATAGTCAGTGTTAAATCGGGGAAGTCTAATGGCTGGGGTCTAAAAAACTATGTTGGTAACGTCCAAGAGTGGGTGATTGATGGTAACACCACAACAGCACGTGGGGGGGCGTTTACTGACGCTCATTCTAAATGTGATATTTCGCTAGAACGTTCTCATGATGGCAACAGTGATGAAGCAACCGGATTTCGTCTAATACGTGAAGACGTCGGTTAATAAATTAATTTAATATAGGTCTGATATGAGCGATCAAACATTACGTGCACTGGCAAAGGAGTATGCTAAGGGTCAAATCGATAAAGATAACTATCGAAAGTCACGTGCCGAACTTATTACGGCAATAACTGCGGGCAAGGTCAATGTTAAGGCTACCGACTTTCCTCCTCCGTTAATGCCATCTGCAGAAGAAGCAGCCATAACAGAGACCGCAGCAAGAGATAAAACAGAGGCTGTCTCTCCGTCGCCTAAACAAAGACCTACTCCCAATGGCTCACCGTCAAACCCACAAGCGCCGGCAAAAATAAACAAAAAATCACCTTTGATGTTTATCACAGTAAGCGCTGTGATAGTAATATCTTTGATTATCGTCGTTATTCTTTTTTACCCGAAGCCGCCAGGCTCAGCGACTAATGAAACAGCTAGTGCCTCTACTATAGGTCAGCCAACTAAATCCGCTGATACTACGAGTACAAATATGGCTGGAGAGTCACTTATAGCTGATTTTTTATCACAAAAGAACTGGACAGAAGATAGCCTGGACACGTTCATGAATTCCTGGTCGGGTCTGACTCAAGAAGAGCGTGACTCGGCTAAACCAAGCAAACGCATGCAAAGAATGCACGATTCAATCTATAAGCAGTTCCTTGAAGAAAAGGCAATGTCGAGTATAGATAGTGAAAAAGCAGCGATAAAACAAGAAAAATTAATCGAGCTTGCTACCGCTATCGGAATAAATGATTCACGCCTAGTATTGGAATAGCAATATTATTCAATACTAAATTAACGGATTATTATTCTGAATAATCCGTAAATTCATTACCACTTATCTTGCTTGCCCTCTTTTCAAAATAAGCGTTCTTGGTAAACTCATATTTATCAACCGCTGCTTCTTCGAGCAAATCTACTGCACTAAGTAAATCTGATTTAACATCAACAAAAGCAAGTGATAAAAGTCCTGCTTTGGTCAGATCGTTATCTATGTAAACCAGTGGATTCAACGCACCATCAACAGCATAACCTGCTGCATGTCTCACCGTACCGGGACCGAAAAATGGCATTACTAAATAAGGCCCGGAATCAACCCCCCAAAGGGCTAATGTTTGCCCAAAGTCAGCTTTACTAGAAGGCAAACCAGCTTCCGATGAAACGTCAAGAAAACCCAATAAACCAACTGTTGAATTGAGGAATAGCCGAACGGTATCGTTAACGGCCTGATCAAATTTAAATTGGAGAATGTCATTAGCAATAACAGGAATCTGAGCGATATTACTAAAAAAATTAGTGACTCCATTATCTAAAAAATCAGGTGTTATGAAGTCGTACACTTTGCCTATCGGGTCAAAGAGTACCGTGTCAATTGATTCATTAAATGAAAATACGCCTCGATTAAACCCTTCCCAAGGATCACGTTCATCTAATGCGCCAGTAGTCGCACAGGCAGACAGAAGTGTCATGCAAAGCACTACTAACAATATTTTAAACATAGCCACGAATCTATTTTTCATTATTATTCCTTATCGTGTAAATTCTTCTATTTATTAAAGATAGTTGTATACATATTCCCCTAAAGCACAACATTATGGTTATATGAAAATGTATCGTCAATAATAGCGTTGCATTTAATAGACAGCCATTTACATATCCACAACAGATAAAACTTTTATTCAATATCTTAGGCTAACAAGTTAAACTCTTTTCATAAGTAACAAGTTTATTACAGAAAAATTTAATGGCTAAAAACGAAAACATTGACTTAGAAGAGCTGGAAAAATTTTCCTCAAGAGCGGATCAATGGTGGGATGTTGATGGAGAATTTAAAACCCTACATGATATAAACCCTGTTCGATTAAATTATGTCACTAAGCATGTCTCGCTTAAGAACTCACGTACCATGGATATTGGTTGCGGTGGTGGTATTTTTGCGGAAGCTATGGCTAAACAAGGGGCTATTGTCACTGGACTGGATGCAAGCAAAGAAAATATCGAGACCGCATCTCAACACGCCACCGAGAACCAGCTTGAAATCAATTATAGCGTTAGTACGGCGGAAAGCTTTGCAGAAGATCATTCAGATAGCTTTGATGTAATAACGTGTATGGAATTGTTGGAACATGTGCCAGATCCTGCATCTATCATTCAAGCCGCTAGTAAAATGATTAAACCCGGAGGTCATGTCATCTTTTCAACCATAAACCGCAATATTAGAGCCTATGTACTTGCCGTATTAACAGGCGAATATCTACTGAAGCTTCTGCCAAAAGGGACACATCAATACGAAAAATTTATTCTACCTTCAGAATTGGTTGCCTGGTGTAAAGATAATAATCTTGAAATGAATGATTTAGCTGGAATGCAATACAATCCTATATCAGGTCAATGTTCATTAAATACACAACCTGACGTTAACTACATGCTCGATACCATAGCCAAATAAATTAAATGATCGAGCACATATTATTTGATCTAGATGGTACATTGGCTAATACAGCAGATGACTTAGCCAATGCGCTCAATGCCATTCGTTTAAAACATGATTTAACGACTCTTCCGAGAGAAATTATTCGTCCAACTGTTTCACTTGGTGGAAATGCCATGATCAAACTCGCTTTCGATTTGGAAGAAGGAGATACAGGCTTTGACTCAATTCGTAATGAATTCCTTAATTATTACCATGCAAATATTGCACAAGAAACACGCCTATTTGATGGCATGGAAGAATTATTACTTTCCCTAGAACGCGAGAATAAACCTTGGGGAATCGTAACGAACAAACCTTCCTGGTTAACAGATCCTTTAGTCGAAGCTATGTCTCTCGATAAACGTGCGGCATGCGTAATCAGTGGCGATACATTGGAACAAAGAAAACCCCACCCGGCCCCAATACTTCATGCATGCAAACTGATGCAATCTAATCCAGCGTCGACAATTTATATCGGAGATGCCCAGCGAGATATTGAAGCAGGTCGTCGCGCTGGCACAAAAACTCTTATAGCACTCTATGGTTATATTGATGATGATGATAACCCGGCTGATTGGTGTGCGGATGGAATGGTCACCAGCCCATTTGAAATACATGGCAAGCTCAGTGAATTCTGCAACTAATAATTCTAATACACTAGATTACTGTATTAATAAGGCTATTCCTGATGGCTCCAATCTTTACTATGCAACACTCTTTGAAGAAGATAATAATAAAGCCATTATCATAGGCCTACATGCATTTCTCTATGAGCTGACAGATATTATTCAGGAATGCTCAGATCCCGGTATCGCAAGAGTAAAACTTCATTGGTGGCAAGAAGAAATAGAACGACTTTTCCAGCAACAACCTCGACACCCAATCACAAAATATTTAAACGAATACTTCACGCTCGATCAAGATATAAAAGCATCATTCAATTCAATTATTAATAATTTCGATAATTTTTTGTTTATTGATCAGACTGAAAGTCTAGCCACAATCTTGACTTTATATAATTCAACAGCCGGTGAAATCTGGCATCTATGCGGAGTCCAACTGGGAGCAACAGAGACGCTATCGTTAGAACACTATCGCAACATAGGGTCTGTTTATCATTATCTTCGATGTTTACAAGCACCAAACACCTATATCACTGAATCACGCTGCATTATTCCAAAACACATTATCAATCAAGATGATTTGCTTAATTTGAAGTTTGAGACTCAAAATAACTCAATAAATCAAACTGATATTTTCTCACCATTAATAACGGAAATAAAAAAATTATTAAAAGAGAACTATACTGGTTTACACAAGAATGATTTCTCTGCCCTTAAGCAGGGTTTAATTTTAAACCGACTTGCACTAAAGACTTGCGATGAAATTCTTAATGATGGTTGTAAGTTATTAAGTACAAATACAAGTCTCACTCCCCTCAGAAAACTCTGGCTCGCGTGGTGGATGCATCTTACTGCATAGAGTCACTCGATTGTTCGTCATTAACTTTAAAACGAAGTCTGACACGTAATCGCCGAAATAGATCATTCTCAATATTATCGGCTGTAAAAATAAAATATTCCTTATGAGGACCATACCTTAATAATATGATGGTCAATAAAGGATGAACAAATCGCGAATCGTCTAATATGGCCTTATGCACTCCGCCATTGACCATTTTTACCTGCCAATCATCTCCAGAACCTAATATTAATTCTGCCACTCGCTCTGTTGATACAGTAATCCTGTATTTATAGAGCAAATAACACAGGCTCAAAACAGCACAAACGGTCAGCAATATCTTCAAATTCAAGTCTAAACCGGTTAACCATGGCACAAACAAGCAAAAAACGTTGACTGAAATAAGCACGATAGTGATTATCGAAGAACCTGTAATAGGTAATCTTAACGTGACAAGAAAAGGGTTTTCGTTACTGTCCATGTAATTTTGTTATTTGTTGAGAGTCCATTCTCTGATATTGAGATTCTAGCGTGATTTTTATTCAAAATAACCTTAGAATTACGCTCTTGCAATGCAGCATATAGAAAATGACATCTTCACACTCGTATCATTATGTAAAATAAAATGGATAATAGAAAAGACTCAGCAAATAAAGGCCACAA
>JAJFKM010000037.1 GCA_021773215.1 Gammaproteobacteria bacterium | reverse complement strand
TCAAAATTAACCATCGTCTTTGTTCATGGTCTGGCATCAAAACCACCGGGTTCGGATTTACACCGTCTGTGGAAGAAAACGTTTATTGAAAACATACGCTTAGACTCAATATCATTAACCAACGAACTCGAAGCAAACCCGGATATTTTAAGTCAGGCTATTGGGCGAATGCGATTCCGGATCATATTGAAGACACCGTAGACTATGTCACCGTCATAAATAAAGATGTGAATAAAGTCATCGGCATCCGTCGCAAACTAAAAAACCAAATGCACATAAATAAAAATGGCTGGGCGAAAGCGCATTAGGACACGACTGCATGGATGCAGGAGGTAGAGCGACTCAGGAGACAAAGCCGAGGAGTCCGTATGCGCGGGCCGTTCTGAAATAAAATAATGATGAGGGTATCCGCAGGACAAGTTATTAGGGTGTCCTTTTTTCTTGGGCACGCAAGAGAATGTGACTCGCCATCAGGCGAAAAAGAAAGTAAATAAGGATGACTCGATACCGGTTCAAGCCCGGTATGACGAACTGATTAAACGTAAAACTCCCGCTTCGGTCTCTGTTCCAGACTCGACTCTACCACCTACATCCATGTAGGCGTAAGCGGGAGTTATTATTTTACTACTGGGTTCCCGCCTTCGCGGGAATGACAGATAAGCGGTTCACTGAAAACTGTTCCAGACATATTAAAAATATCAATCGACACCGCCCTTTTTTCCTTGTAAAAAGTCATCTTTTTTCTTAATTATTAATCTTGAGATCAGGAGTAAAACTCACAATGTCTGACACATTTGTTATGAAAACGGGCGAGGCAACTGTGCTTGCTTCTCACGATCAATGCACGGATGCCATGCCAGAGATTAGCATTGGCGATATCGGCGGGCCGGTGGGTCATGCGTTTGCCAATCTGATGGGACAAACCGAAGGGCATTCGCGTATGTTCGCGATTCGCGCTACGAATCAACAAGTGAAACCGGCGACGATGATGGTATCTAAATGTACGATTAAATCTGTCGATTATGTGAATTTACTTGGCGGGCCGATTCAATCTGCTATTGCTGATGCGGTTTTGGATTCGGTGATTGATGGCGTCATTGATCCTTCTCTGGCAAACAAGATTTGTATTGTCTCGATGGTTTGGTTGGAGCCAAAGATTCTTAAACAGGACTTTATTGACCGCAAAGATTTGTATCGCACCAATTATGAAGCCATGAAACTGGCGGTTTCGCGCGCGATGAATGACGAACCTAGCATTGAAGAGTTAATTGCTAATCGTCATAAGATCCATCACGAAATGTATCACCCGGAAACAGGCGAATCGATCTGGTAGCCTTTTCAACTGCTCGTAACACCTTGTTACGAGCAACTTTCTAACCTCTCATCTTTTATTTCCATAACATACTGATATATTTAGTATTTTTTACATATAATTTTTATTGTTTTTAGCGAAATTTAACGTAATATTCGCTGCTCACTTTTAATCCTAGAGGATTTTATGTTTCATCGCTAAATAAGCACCACTCCTTAGTGAGTCTCCTATGAGTTGGTGTGTTGGCATTTTTATCACTAACTTTATTGGAGGACTGCGTAAATGACGCATGACCCGGTCGTTACGTTTATTGAAACACAATCTGATTGGCCAACTCATCATCAAGAGAAAGATGGCCTTACAATCACACAAGATCACTTCATCCAACGCGATGGAATTGAATATGCTGGTACTCACCTGATACTGGATTTATGGGGTGCGAGTAATCTGGATGATCTTACTTTAATGGAAGATGCGATGAAGGCTGCTATTGAAGCGGCGAATGCAACATTGCTTCATATTCATCTTCATCATTTCACTCCAAATTATGGTATTTCTGGCGTTGCTGTACTGGCGGAATCTCATATAAGCGTTCACACCTGGCCCGAACGAAGTTTTGCTGCTTTCGATATTTTTATGTGTGGCGATGCAAAACCGGAAAGAACGATCCCTGTATTGGAAGCTGCATTCAAACCGTCTCAATTGAATGTAAATGAAATGCTTCGTGGTATGCATACGATAAAAGGCGCACGATAAACCAACATGAAATATTTTAAAGAGACTTTATACGACGCTGTCTGTCAGGAATTCCGCGTCGATAAAATGTACTTCGAACAAAAAACCGAACATCAGCATTTGATGATTTTTCATAATGCCATGCTCGGCCGTGTGATGACGCTCGATGGAATTGTGCAAACGACCGAAGCAGATGAATTCATGTATCACGAAATGCTAACGCATGTACCTATACTGGCGCATGGCGCGGTTAAAAAGCTGTTGATTATCGGCGGTGGTGATGGCGGTATATTGCGTGAAGTGTTGAAACATGAATCGATTGATGTCACACAAGTTGAAATCGATAAAGCCGTGATTGATATGGCTATTGAATATTTACCTAAACATTCTGATTCAGCCTACGATAATCCAAGAGCGAATATTGTCATTGATGATGGCATGGCGTTTGTTAAAAACTGTTCAGAAAAGTTTGACGTCATTATTGTTGATGGCACTGATCCGATTGGTCCTGGCGAAGTATTATTCACTGAAGATTTTTATGCGCAATGTAAAAACTGTCTTAATGAAGGCGGCGTTATCGTGACACAAAACGGTGTTCCTTTTTTACAAATCGAAGAAGTAAAGAATACATACCAGCGACTGAACCAACACTATACTGATGCAACATTTTATACTGTTGCCGTACCCACCTATTACGGTGGACTAATGACATTGGCTTGGGCGACGAATAATGCTGAACTACGCAATGTTTCACTTGATACTTTGGAACAACGTTTTAAATCTGCAAACTTGAATAGCCGTTATTACAATCCGGCGATACACCTTGCCGCGTTTGCCTTACCGCAGTATATCGTTAATCAACTTGATTAAATGATAGGTGCGGCTAATTGACTGATCCAATACGAACAGTTCTCTACGGCGCGAGCGATAAAGAAATAAGTTTCTACCAATCATTGGTAGAAAAACACGGATCACCATTGCTGCTGTTTGATTCTTCTAAATTAAAACAACAATATCGCGCGCTTCAACAAGCGCTGCCTAATGTTGATTTGTTTTATGCGATTAAAGCCTTACCGCAAATTGATGCATTAAAAGAATTAGATGAACTAGAGGCAGGTTTTGACGTGGCCTCTTCCGGCGAGCTCGACATACTTCTCAGTTTAAAAGTTAGTGGCCGGCGCACAATACATACGCACCCTGTAAAAAGTGATAAAGACATTCGCGATGCATTACGTTTTGGATCGACCACATTTGTCATCGATAATCTGGATGAACTAAAAAAACTGCAACCTTATCGTGGCCGTGTCGGCATTTTACTTAGAGTCAGCTTTCGCAGTGAAAATGCGAAAGTGGATTTATCAAAAAAATTCGGTTGTACTGAAGATGAAGTAGCTAACATTATTCTGCAAGCTGAACAACTTGGTTTACACATAAAAGGGCTGTCCTTTCACGTTGGTTCACAATGCGAAACATCCGACCAACATGTTGCTGCTATTCATAGCTGTCGTGACATGATGCTGGAATTAAATAAAAAAGTTAAAGCACCCTTGTCTATTCTCGATATCGGCGGTGGTTTCCCTGCAGACTACGCATTGGAATCAATCGACATCCTGGAATTTTGCAAACCTATCCGAGCAGCCTTAGAAAGCTTACCGGACGACTGGCACATCTATGCCGAACCGGGTCGCTACTTGATTGCACCAGCCGTTACTTGTGTAACGACAATCATTGGTAAATCGATACGTTATGGCATGCCCTGGTATTATATTGATGATGGTGTTTACGGATCATTCAGCGGCAAAATATTTGATCACGCTGAGTATCCTTTACAGGTTCTTACTGAAGGCAAGACTTCAACAAGCGTACTAGCAGGACCAACGTGCGACAGTATTGATATTATTGATGAACACATAGAGCTACCCGAATTAAATATAGGCGATCTCATCATTGGTCATCAAATGGGCGCCTATACCGCTGCAACAAGAACTCGATTTAATTTACTGAAGGAAGCTAAGTTTATTGTGTTGTGAAAACACACTAGGACACGACTGCTTGGGAATCAAATACAGCCTATTTACCAACCATCGCTTTCATTTCGTTAATATCATCCACGCTACGTATCTCAAACGAACCTGATTTCTCGAGAGCGGGATGTTTAGCCATTAACTCAACTGCATGGGCAATGGTCTCCGCCTCAAGTGTAATAATGGGAACTAGCACTTTATCCATGACAACAGCAGTGCCATCGGTGACCTCTACCTTGCCATTAATTTTGCGCACAGTTTTAGCGTAGTCAGTGCTTTGCAACAATTCAATGCCGGTAACGTGACCGCCCTTTTCCAACTCAGCACCATAAGCAAGACACTCAGCGATAAAGGCATAAACTTCATCCTGCGGCATAGCGTCCAATATTTCCTGATTGAAATAACCGAGACAAACGAATTTCATGCTCTTTCCCCTGTGCTATTAATGAATTAGGTTTACCGAGTCTAGTATACCTTGTCTATATAGGAAATAAGTAAGGTCAAATAAAATCGACAGAATCAGCATCATTCACCTCCTTAGAACTTGCCGTGTCATTCTTTTGGTTACTTTTCTTTGACCACGCAATAAAAAGTTTTGTACATGGATATACTTTTACTGCGATCGCATGGATGCGAATAAGCAGTGGACTCGCTATCAGACGAAAAAGAAACTTTAAAGCTAAACGTAAAATTCCCGCATACGCCTACATGGATGCAGTCGTGCGCGGGAATGACGCCAAATAACTGGATTCATGCTGCTGCAAGGCTTCTCGCCACTACAATAGCAATACGACCAATCTTTGATGCCTTAGCTTGAATAAGTAATTTCTTGTTAACTATTTATTCTAGAATAAATGTCACTTTCAAAAGCACTCTATATTCTTCTATAGCACCGTCTTTGACAGTAACATCTTGCTCTGCCACCCATGCACTTTTAATATTTTTGAGTGTTTTATTTGCTCTTTTTATTCCGTCACTTATTGCATCTTCGAAACCTTTCTTTGATGAAGATTTAATCTCCGTAATTCTTGCTACTGACATGTTTTTCTCCTGGTTATATTTATATCGCAATGATGCTAAACAGTTGAGTTATAAAAAATTCAATTACCCAATACTTTGATATAGCCATGCTCGGTTTATAATTAATACGTTCTGTATTATAAGTTCATTACATCTGTCTCTTTCAACGCTCTTGATATCATGCGCTTAATATTACCATCACAGTTTATGATTTTTGAATGTGTCGCAGCTATCCATATCGCCACTTTCCAAGCCTACCTTAAACCACTTAACCCGTTGCTCAGAACTACCATGAGTAAAAGAATCTGGGCTGACATGACCTTGAGATTGTTTCTGTAATGTATCGTCACCAATAGCACTCGCCGCCGTCAAGCCTTCTTCAATATCACCCACTTCAAGTAACTGTCTTGTGTTATTAGCATGATTGGTCCAAACGCCTGCTAGACAGTCGGCTTGTAATTCTTGTAATACAGAAAGCTTGTTGCCTTCTACTTTGCCTAGTTTACTTCTTGCTGCGTGCACCTTTCGCGACGTGCCTTCAAGAGTCTGGATATGGTGTCCCACTTCGTGTGCGATGACATAAGCCTGTGCAAAGTCACCCGGCGCTTTGTAACGATTTTTCAACTGATCATAGAAACCCAGATCGATGTAGACCTGTTGGTCTCCCGGACAATAGAAAGGCCCCATGGCAGATTGCGCCATGCCACAAGCTGATTTAACAGAGTCTCTAAACAAGACAAGGGTCGGCTCCTGATATGTTTTTCCTTTGCTTTGAAATAGGGTGTTCCAGGTCTCTTCTGTATCCGCGAGGATCACAGAAACAAAATACACCAGTTCTTTTTCTGCTGTATCTTCCTGAATCGGCACTTGGGAAACGCTTGTAGACGTGGCTTGTTGTCCTCCAAGCATGCTCAGCATATTGCCAAGATTACCTGTCATTAAACCATAACCGCCAACACACGCGACGAGTATGACGGTGCCTTTGAGACCGAGAAACTTAAACACCATAGGCAGTAAACGAATCATTCCACCACCACCGCCGCCACCTACGCCAGAAACACGCATACTGCGTCGATCTTCAACATTGCTACTTTTACGATTTCCACGCCAACGCATAATTATCTTCCTACAGACAAAAGGTCATTAGATTAAGACTACTGAGAAACTAACAGAAATTTAATCACAAGGGAAAATAACGTAAAACTCCCGCGCTAGCGGGAGTTTGTAATGTATTACTGGATTCCCGCCTGCGCGGGAATGACGTCTAGACTGGCGACGGGAGGTCACTACTCCCCATAAGATATTTATCAACCGCAGCGGCAGCGGAGCGGCCTTCGGCAATTGCCCATACAATCAAGCTCTGACCATGTTGCATATCACCCGCGACAAATACACCTTCTACGTTCGTCTGCCAATTTTCTTGCCAGACATTGGTGCGGTCATTCAGATCGATACCGAGTTGTTCAACCAAACCTTCTTTCTCCGCACCGGTAAAACCCATTGCTAAGAAAACGAAATCTGCTTTGAGCATTTCTTTGCTGTTTGGCACGTCGTTAAACTGCATACGTCCAGCTTCGCGTTGTATCTCTACCTTGGTTAATTCAAGATCGGTCAGGTTGCCGTTTTCATCGCCATGGAATTTTTTCGTTTGTACAGAATAAACGCGTTCGCCACCTTCTTCGTGCGCCGAGGCGGTACGATAGATGAACGGCCATTGTGGCCAAGGGTTATCTTGTGCACGTGCATTGGGTGGCTTCGGCATGATCTCTAGTGAGGTCACGGAAGCTGCGCCTTGTCTGTGCGAGGTACCGATACAATCCGCACCGGTATCACCGCCACCGATGATGATCACGTGTTTATCTTTTACATTGATCAATTCGTCTTTTGGAATAGTATCGCCCATGCAAAGTCGATTTGCTTGTGGCAGGAATTCCATTGCTTGATAAACGCCTTTTAACTTCCGACCGGGGATCGGTAAGTCGCGTCGTGCACTAGCACCGCCGCTTAAAACTAATGCATCGAATTCTTTCTTTAGATTATTCGCATCGATATCGATACCGATGTGGCTGTTTGGTTTGAAGGTCACGCCTTCAGCTTCCATCTGTTCCATGCGTCGATCAAGACGACTCTTTTCCATCTTGAATTCCGGGATACCGTAACGCATTAAACCACCGATACGATCATCTCTTTCAAATAGGGTGACATCATGTCCGGCGCGCGCGAGTTGTTGTGCGGCGGCCATACCTGCGGGACCTGATCCGATCACACCGACCTTCTTGCCAGTCTTCTTTTCAGGGATTTCGGGTTTGATCCAACCGTTTTCCCAAGCCTTATCGATAATAGACAATTCAACGGCTTTGATGGTTACAGGATCTTCGTTAATACCAAGTACACAGGCACCTTCGCATGGCGCTGGGCATAGTGTGCCGGTGAATTCAGGAAAGTTGTTCGTGGCATGCAATCGTTTGATGGCATCTTGCCATTGATCGCGATAGACCAAGTCGTTCCAATCAGGAATCAAGTTACCTAAGGGACAACCTTGATGACAGAATGGGATACCACAGTCCATACAACGTGCAGCTTGTTCTTTTAATGGCGCTACTGGCCAAGGCTGCATTACTTGTTTCCAGTCTTGCTTACGTTCTGCTACGGGGCGGTAAGGCTGTTTTGCTCTACCGAATTCCATAAACCCTGTTGGTTTACCCATTGGCGGCCTCCATAATGGCTTCTTCTTCAGACAGGCCTTTCTCTTTACCACGTTTAATAGCTTCTAATACGCGTTTGTATTGTTTCGGCATGACCTTTACAAATTTTGATTGGTATTCGTTCCAGTTGCCTAATATTTTTTCGGCAACAGTACTTTGTGTGTATTGCACATGTTTTGTCAGCAAATCTTTAACGACCTGAACATCTTCTGCGCTTTCTATCTCTTCGAGATTGACCATGCCCATGTTGCAATGGATCTTAAAGTCATCATCTTCATCGAGCACATAGGCGATACCGCCTGACATACCTGCAGCGAAGTTACGTCCGGTCTTTCCGATGATGACAACGCGACCACCGGTCATGTATTCACAACCATGGTCTCCAACACCTTCAACAACCGTATTAACACCACTGTTACGTACACAGAAACGTTCGCCAGCAAGACCTCGGAAATAGGCTTCGCCTTGGGTCGCCCCATAAAGCACAACATTTCCGACCAAGGTATTTTCTTCTGGAACAAAGGATGATTTACGTGGCGGATAAACTATTATCTTGCCACCTGATAGTCCCTTGCCGATGTAATCATTTGAATCGCCTTCTAATGTCATGGTGACGCCTTTTGGTACAAAAGCACCAAAGCTCATACCGGCTGATCCATTAAAATGAATATTCACCGTATCTTCGGGCAACCCTTCTGCACCATAACGTGTGGTGATGTTATAACCAAGGATGGTACCGGTTGTTCTATCGGTGTTCTTAATCGGTAAGATGATGTCGACTTTCTTTTTATTTTCTAATGCCTCTTCACTCAGTGGCACTATCTTGGTCATATCGAGTGAATTTTCCAGACCGTGATCTTGTTCGTTAACACAGTAGACCTCGTCACCCGGTCGCGGTGTTGGTTTGAGTAGTATGTTGCTGAAGTCCAAACCTGATGCCTTCCAATGATCGACTGCTTTCTTGGTTTCTAATCTATCAACCTGGCCGATCATTTCATCGACGGTTCGATAACCCAATTCCGCCATGTACTCCCGTACTTCTTCTGCGATGTACTTAAAGAAGTTTTCGACAAACTCAGGCTGTCCACTAAACTTTTTCGTCAGTTCTGGGTTTTGTGTCGCAACCCCAACCGGACAAGTATTTAAATGACAAACGCGCATCATGATGCAACCTGATACGACGAGCGGCGCGGTTGAGAACCCAAATTCTTCTGCGCCAAGTAAGGCGGCGATAACAACATCGCGTCCGGTCTTTAACTGACCGTCGGTTTGTACAACGATGCGATCACGTAGACCATTCATTACTAGCACTTGTTGTGTTTCGGCTACGCCTAATTCCCACGGTAATCCAGCATGCTTTAGTGAGCTCATCGGAGATGCACCGGTACCACCGTCATAACCCGAGACTAACACCACATCGGAATGCGCTTTAGCCACACCGGCAGCAACCGTACCGACACCAACTTCTGCAACTAATTTCACATGGATACGTGCCTTTGGATTGGCATTCTTTAAGTCGTGAATCAATTGCGCCAGATCTTCTATCGAATAAATATCGTGATGCGGCGGCGGTGAGATCAATTCTACCCATGGGGTGGAATGTCTGACTTCTGCAATCCAGGGATAAACCTTTGAACCCGGTAACTGCCCACCTTCGCCCGGCTTCGCACCTTGCGCCATCTTGATTTGGATATCATCGGCGTTAGCGAGGTATTCACTGGTAACACCAAAACGGCCTGAGGCAACCTGTTTGATCGAACTACGTCTTAGATCGCCATTCGCATCGGGCGTAAAACGATCCGGGTTTTCGCCACCTTCGCCTGTGTTTGATTTACCACCGATACGGTTCATCGCTATTGCTAATGTTTCGTGTGCTTCTTTACTGATCGAACCAAAAGACATCGCGCCGGTTGAAAAACGTTTCATGATGCTTTCAATCGGTTCAACTTCGTCTAATGGGATAGATTTGTCGTGTTGTTTGAACTCAAACAGGCCTCTTAAGGTCGCGAGGTTTTCACTCTGGTTGTTTACCAGTGCGGTATATTCTTTGAAGATGCTGTACTGACCGGAACGGGTTGCGTGCTGAAGTTTGAAGACGGTGTCTGGATTGAATAGATGATACTCACCATCTCGCCGCCATTGATATTCGCCGCCCCACTCTAGATCAGGCTCTTTTACATCACGACCTGGGAAGGCGTTGTGATGACGTTGATTCATTTCCTCTGCGACTACATCGATACCAATTCCGCCGATACGTGATGCGGTCCAGGTAAAGTACTTATCTACGAATTCTTTATTAAGCCCTATCGCTTCGAACACCTGCGCGCCGCAATAAGACTGCACAGTAGAGATACCCATCTTCGCCATGGTCTTCACCAGACCTTTATTGACCGCCTTAATAAAGTTCTTCACAGCAACGGCATGTTCCATCTCTGGCAAGCGGCCATTACCGATCATGTCACCTAAAGATTCGAATGCGAGGTAAGGGTTCACTGCGCCTACACCGTAGCCTATCAGTACTGCAAAGTGATGTACTTCTCTGGGCTCACCTGACTCTAGCACCAAGCCAATTCGGGTGCGTTTACCATTTCGGATCAAATGATGATGCACACCAGCGGTTGCGAGTAAGGCGGGTATTGCGGTTTTTGATGCATCGATACCACGGTCAGAAAGAATGACATTGGTATAACCATCTTCAATCGCTTGATCGACTTCTAGATAGACCGCTTCTAATGCCTTGTCCAGGCCCGCGCCACTCTCGGCGACAGGATATAAGATATCGACTGTTTTGGTCTTAAAGCCCGGCAGGTTTACATCGCGTATCTTTGCCAGTTCTTCATTAGTAATAACCGGTGAGTTGATCTTGATTCGACGACAGCTTTCAGGCGTAGGTTCTAACAAATTACCTTCCGGTCCAATAGTAGTTGCAACCTGTGTGACTAACTGTTCGCGAATACCATCCAATGGAGGATTGGTCACTTGTGCAAACAGTTGCTTGAAATAGTCATACAACAAACGTGAGCGATTTGACAGTACTGCCAGTGCCGCATCGGTACCCATTGAGCCAGTCGGCTCCATACCATTCGCTGCCATCGGACCCATCAACATTTTTAGATCTTCGTGGGTATAACCGAAGGCTTGTTGACGTTGTAATAAGGTGTCGGGATTAGATCCATGTATCTGTTTTGGATTCGGTAGATTCTCGATCGGTAAAAGATTGTCTTTTAACCATTCAGCATAAGGATGTTCACTGGTGAATTGTTTCTTTAATTCTTCATCATCAATGATACGGCCTTGTTTGGTATCGACCATAAAGATACGACCAGGATGCAGCCGATCTTTTATTTTTACATTTTCAGGTGGGATATCTAACACACCCACTTCAGACGCCATGATGACGATATCATCATGTGTTACGTAATAACGCGATGGACGTAAACCATTTCGATCTAGTACTGCGCCAATCACTTCACCATCGGTAAAGGATAGTGATGCAGGACCATCCCAAGGCTCCATTAGATTCGCATGATATTCATAGAATGCCTTGCGTTCGTCATCCATAGTTTCATGACCAGACCAAGCCTCTGGAATCATCATCAACACTGCGTGTGGCAATGGACGGCCTGACATGTGCAGAAATTCCATAACATTATCAAAGGTCGCTGAGTCACTACCGCCTTCAATACAAACAGGGAACAGTTTCTTTAAGTCATCACCAAATAATTCAGACTCACACAAAGCTTCACGTGCATGCATCCAGTTGGCATTACCACGTGCGGTATTGATTTCACCATTATGCGCAACATATCGAAACGGATGCGCTAGGCGCCAGGCAGGGAAGGTGTTAGTTGAAAATCTTTGGTGTACTAGTGCTAAAGCTGATTCGACATCGGGGTCGGATAATTCGGGAAACATCGGTTCAATTTGAGAACCGGTGAGCATGCCTTTATAAACAAAGGTACGGTAAGACAACGAAGGTACGTAGAACATATTCTGTTCCGAGAGATCTGAATTCCAGATTTCGTTTTCGGCACGCTTACGGATCACATACAGCTCTCGATCAAACGCAGCGGGATCTAACTCGTCGTTCTTTGCGATAAATATTTGTTTGAAGGTCGGTTCGCCATCTACTGCTGTTGGGCCTAATGATGAGTCATCAGTAGTGACTTCACGCCAACCTAATAATGTTTGTCCTTCTTCTTTAATGATCCTTTCAAAGATTTCCTGGCATTGTTTTGACTGAGCTGCATCGGTAGGCAGAAACACCATGCCGGCACCGTAGCTATCGGTGCCTGGTAATTCGATATTGATATCAGCACAGACACGCTTGAAGAATTTATGTGGCTTTTGAATCAGTATACCAACACCATCACCGGTGTTTTCTTCACAACCACAGGCGCCACGATGAATTAAATTTCTGAGAATAGTTAATGCGTCATCGATAATCTTATGCGACTTCTGCCCTTTCATATGCGCAACAAAACCAAGTCCGCAGGCATCGTGTTCTGTAGAAGGGTCGTATAGACCCTGTTGCTTTGGTGCTTGCTTCATACTGAAATCACTCAATTATGTTATTAGTTGGTGTCCTCTATCCGCTATATTTAGCACAGTTGATAGATTGCCATTTAGAGATAGCTAGGGATATGCAATCAAGATGTCCCAGAATTTCTTTATTATTATTATTCTCTTATTAGCTCCCATCCTGATGGAATGGGGGAACGAATTATAATAAAGCACCCTCTTTATGTCACGGTGCAACATAAAATACTAGGGAACATATAATTAAGGCGAAATTAGATACATTTAGCAATATTTATAGATATTTACAGGCATTTATGGTCATTTAAGTGCATTTGTGACACAAGAATGGACGTGCTGATCAAAACAAATATCGTTTTATTTGCTATTTCAGCAGATCTTTTATGCTTCCGACGGTTCTGGGCCACGGCGCCATCAGCTTCGCTTTTGCGGGTAATTTCTCAATCGCAGCAACAGCATCATCTCGATTGTCGAATAGGCCATAGACCAGCACATGCCATTCCTTACCCTTATTTGAAGCATTAAACTGGATTATCTTGTCGTCACCATTTTTAAATGATTTTAGATAAATATTTATAGTTTCTTTTTCATATGCCCCGATTAACTGTAATACATATTTGTTGGCGTCTTGTTTAATTAGCCATTTAATATCATGCACAACTGGCGCTTCTGGTTTAGCTACCGGTTCAGGTTCAGGTTCAGGTTCAATTATAGCTTCCACAGTCTGTTCAACTTGGGCAACCACTTCTCTCTCTATAGTTACTTGTTCACTTTCATTTGCAGGAATTACTTTCGATAGATCTGATTCTTTAGCAACTATGTGCCCCTCTGCATTATAAACAGTTACTTCATTATCATTTTTAAGATCATCGATCATCTCGGGTATGACTGGTGGGGATAGATCATCAATAGTCACTGGCTCTGTTTCGGCTACTGGCTCAGGAATGGTAGGCACCTTTATATTTACTATCTCTGTCTGATCATTACTTTCCTTGTTTACATTGGGTAAATTTAATTTGATTGTTTGTGTTTCTTTTATTTCTTTATCCGTATTGTGTAATAACGTTGCTACACCAATAGATAATATTAATAACAATATTCCTGTTATCAATATTAATTTATTCTGTAGCAGGAATGTTTTGATATTAAATGATGATGGCTTCTTTTCGTTAACAACTACTTTCTTTGCCGGATCATCAAGATATTGCTCACATAAGGCGTTAATCCTTCCCGGCATACCATGCGATATTCGATGGATCTGTTTAATCGTTTTATCATCGAAAAGGTTTAAATTATTCGCGTCACCTTCAGGATATTTATAGTGTATATATTGTTCAGTCTGTTTCTCACTCAAACCTGGCATTTCTATTATATGTAAACTGCGCGCGTCATCATTATTAATGCCGGGTTCTTCTAATTGATTTAAAAACGAAGGATCGCAGAATAAACAAAGATGCAGGACAGCGGTTGAATTTGAATTTACTAATATTTCAAATAGATTATTTATTAACTCATCGCTAAAGAGTTCGACATTATCAATCAGTAAAACGGGTATTTTCTGTTTGTTTTGACAGCGTTCTAACCACTGATTTAACGTGGCTTGGTCGTAGCTAGAATCTTGTAACTCATCATTACTATCACTCTCAATAATAGCCTTGAAAATATCATTGCTACTTATATGAGTATTAGCAGACAGTTTTCTGATGATTAAATTCGTCTCTTCCTGCCGGGATAGCTCATCATATAGGGTCGTTTTGCCTGACTCATGTTCGCCTTTGACGATGATCAGGTGGTTACTATACTCAAGCAAATGTAATATCAGCTCAACACGATGCGTCAACTCTGGTGTTATAAAATTGAGATTAGTTTGTTGATTTTGATTTGTCATAAGCCTGGTAAACTATTTCATCTATGAAATTTATACTTATAAATAATCTTTTATTATACGTTACTTCTAATTCTTTCTGCTTCAGCAAATGCAAAACGGTCTGTCATCCCGGCAATATAGTCAGCAATAACTCTGGCGACTACATTTTTATCTTGAATATCTTTGCTTTCATATATGGAAGATTGCAATTCGTTTGTTAGCAAGTCTGTATCTTCCATATAAGCATCAAATAAGAAACTGACTGTTTCTTTTGCTTTATTTGCCATACTCATCACACGTTCATGCTGATATAAATTTACACGCAGATACTTTTTTAGAGCCTTATGCATAGTATCTGTATCATCGCTCATTTTAATTAGCGAATTGCCACACTTTCTGACTTGTTCAATATCACTGGGTTTAAATGTATCAATCATATCCTCGCTAGTCTTGATCAAATCACTCACCACATAATTAATCATTCTTCTTATGATTTCATGGCGTAATCGGCTATGCGTTAAGTCTGACCATTTACTCGTAACACTTTCATGGTGGATATTGAATAATTCACAATTCCGCAACGCTTCAATATTAAGCAACTCTGCCCGCAGTCCATCATCTATATCGTGGTTGTTATAGGCAATCTCATCGGCTATGTTTGCGATTTGAGCTTCAATTCCAGGTTTTTCATTATTAGTAAAACGCTCACCTAATTCACCCAGCGTTAAGGCATTATTTCGTGAACAGTGTTTTAAAATGCCTTCGCGAGTTTCAAATGTTAGATTTAATCCTGGAAAACTTGCATAGCGTTCCTCTAAATGGTCAACAATTCTAATGGACTGCAAGTTATGTTCGAAACCACCATACTCCTTCATGCATGCATTGAGTGCGTCCTGTCCGGCATGCCCAAACGGTGTATGTCCAAGGTCATGTGCCAAACATATTGCTTCTGTAAGATCTTCATTAACATTCAACGCCCGTGCTATTGTCCTGCCAATTTGAGCAACTTCAATTGAATGTGTCAGGCGAGTACGAAACATATCGCCTTCATGGTTTACAAAGACCTGTGTTTTATATTCGAGGCGTCGAAATGCTGAAGAGTGAATGACGCGATCTCGGTCGCGTTGATACTGATTTCGATATGAGGTTTCATCATCCTTATGAATTCGCCCTTTCGATTTTTCCGGGTGTGCCGCATAAACTGCCAGGTCTTTTACCACCGTAAACCCCTCATTCTAAAAAATGATTAATTGTTTCCGTCAGTGCCTGTTCAGTATAGTCAGATGTGATAACTGCATCACCTATATCATTCAGTAATATTAAATATAAAACACCATCTCTGGATTTTTTATCGACCTTCATATTCTCAAGCATTTGCTTGAGACTGATACCCTTTGGAACTTTAGTGGGCAATTTTGCCCGATCTAATAACGTTTTGATCCGATCGACCTGAACTTGATCTAGCAAACCAAGACGCATTGATAAATCTGCCGCCATCAACATACCGCAACCAACAGCTTCACCATGCAACCAGCCCTTATACGAAAGCGCAGTTTCAATAGCGTGCCCAAATGTATGACCCAGATTTAATGTTGCTCGAACACCTGACTCTCTTTCATCTTCAGCTACGACTTCGGCCTTGTTAGTACATGAGCGCTCAATAATGTAAGTTAGCGCTTCATTATCTCTTTGTATAACTAACTCGATATTTTCTTCAAGCCATTCATAAAATGACTTATCTCTTATCAAGCCATACTTAATCACTTCGGCTAGTCCTGCAGCAAACTCTCTTTCTGGCAATGTTGAAAGAACATGTGTATCTGCGAGAACTGCACATGGCTGGTAAAAGGCACCAATCATATTTTTACCTAATGGATGATTCACTGCAGTCTTACCACCTACAGATGAATCAACCTGTGCCAGAAGTGTCGTAGGTATTTGTATAAACTTTACACCCCGTTGATAACATGCTGCCGCAAAGCCAGTTAAGTCTCCAATTACACCACCACCTAATGCAATCAGTATGCACGTTCGACTATATTTTTTTTCCATCAAACAAGTGATGATCTGATTCAGACTTTCTAGTGACTTTGTACTTTCACCATCAGGCAGTATCAATACATCATGGTTTACTTTGCTTAAGTTTTTTTCGACATGTTTTAAGTACAGTGGAGCAACATTCTCATTAGTTACGATTAAAACCTGGCTACTTGTAATATGTTCGTCAATTAATTTCTGATCAGACAGAACTGACTCACCAATATAAATTGGATATTTACGGTCACCTAGTTCAACTTCAATGATTTTCATCTTTGTTTATTTGCTCACTAATTTTCTGAATTATTTGCTTAATACTCATTTTTTCAGAGTCTAATATCTCATCTGCCATCTCAATATAAGCAGGCTCTCTTTCCGTTAGAATTTTTCTTATTTGCTCTAAACGGTTTTCGCCCTGTAATAATGGCCTGCGTTTATCACCTGATGTTCTTTTGAATAGCATGTCCGGACTGGACTTTAAATAAATAATATAGCCGTTATTCCTGAGCACTTCTCTGTTCTCAGCTTGTATCAATGCACCACCACCTGTGGATAATACTATTTTGTTCATTTGAGACAATTCACGTAAAACCTGAGTTTCTCGTCGCCGAAAACCTTCTTCACCTTCTATTTCAAAAATTAATGATATTTTTACACCAGTTCGTTTTTCAATTTCGTAGTCAGAGTCATAAAAATCTATAGACAATTTTTTCGCTAATTGTCTACCAATGGTCGTTTTTCCTGCGCCCATAGGTCCAATTAAAATAATATTGCTAGTGATAGTCACTATATATTTTCCATTGAATATTTTTATATGTGGGTATTTTACTAGATAAAATAGATTTCACAGATTATATAAAAACAAAAAGGGATGATACCCGAAATGGGCACATCCCTTTAATAGTGTAGCGATTATTATTGTTATTAAATCGTAAGACTATCTTTCAATATTTTCGGTGTAATGAAAATCAACAATTCACTCTTACTCGTATTTATATCTGTTCTTTTAAACAGGAAACCAACATAAGGCAGATCACCAAAGAATGGGGTACGGTCAACAGATTTTCTGTCAGAAGACGAATAGACTCCACCCAAGACGACTGTCTCACCATTTTGTACCAACACTTGTGTCGTAACACTTCGTGTATTGATTGCTGGTACACCTAATACCGTTGTTCCACTGACTGTATCCTGATTCACTTCTAAATCCATGATGATGCGGTCATCAGGTGTAATCTGTGGAGTTACACGTAAACTTAGTACTGCATCCTGAAATGAAACACTGGTAGCACCGCTCGAAGATGCTTCCTGATAAGGAATTTGAACACCAGATTCAATGACAGCTTCATTTTGGTTTGATGTAATTACTCGAGGACTGGCAATATCTTCACCACGACCTTCCGCTATCAACGCCGACAATTCGAGTTGTAATAAGTAAGAACCAACTTTGCCGATGGCTAATGCTAATGATGCTGCATCACCAGGTATCGCTGGCAAATCTACTATTAGGTTTTCATTTGTACCATCGTTGAATGTAGTATTTCCTGCAAATGCGGTATTACCTGGCTTACCACCACCAATTGCAACAAATGGATCTCCTGACTCACCAATATCGGTTCTTAACTGATCACCATCAGATTTCGTGGCTTTACTGTAACCAAATCTAACGCCGATATCCTTAGCAAAAGATTCATCCGCATTAACAATGCGTGATTCTATAAGAACTTGTCTTACTGCTACGTCAAGCTCAGATATTAAACCCCGGACAGCTTGTAGACTACTCGCTACATCCTGAATAATAAGCGTATTGGTTCTTGCATCGATAGAAACATTACCGCGTTCTGAAAGTAGATTGTTTTCCTCAGCCTGAATCAGACTCATTAAGTCTGCTGCATCTGCATAATTAATCTGAACAAATTCTGTGCGGAGCGGCGCAAGTTCTTCAACTTGACGGTTTGCTTCAAGTTCAAGACGCTCACGAGCTGCAAGTTCTTCTGATGGAGCAACCATGATAACGTTACCAGCTTTGCGCATGCCTAACCCACGTGATTTAAGAATAATATCTAGCGCTTGATCCCAAGGGACATTCTTTAGCCTTAGGGTTACATTACCACTAACAGCATCACTGGTTACCATGTTCAGACCCGTAAAGTCTGCAATCAATTGTAGTACAGCTCTTACTTCGATACTTTGGAAGTTTAATGATAGACGCTCGCCTGTGTAGCCAAATTTATCTTTCTTTTGTTCTTCTTTTTCTTCCTCAGTTATCGCTTTAAATTCTATCGTATATTGATCTTCTGATTGATATGCCAAATGGTCATAGTCCTCTGATACAGCACTGATAGTCATTTTTACATTATTACCATTACTTACCGTATCAATCTCTTTGACAGGAGTAGCAAAATCAATCACGTCCAATTTCCTATCCAGATTCGCAGGTAATTGTGTATCCAGAAAATTAATAACTACCTTTCCTGCCTCGACACCCATGTCTATTGGAATCGACGGATTAGATAGCTTAACAATTACTCTGCCTTCGCCATTTTCACCTCTTCGAAAATCAACTCCATCAATACTTCCCGTTGAGGAGACAGATGCAGTATTCGAAAAATTTGAATCTGCGACTGAAGGTGATGCCGAACTTACGCTATCCAAATTTAATATAACTACATTACCCTCAACATCTACTGTGTATGAAACATTGCGAGTCAGATTAATTACAACCCTTGTACGACCTGCAGCTTCAACAGCACTCAAGCTATTAGCCATACCTAAACCTATAGTTTGAGATTTTTCGGTTAAATTTAATGTTGTATTTGGAAAATCAATCGCGATTCTGGCGGGATTATCTATAGTAAAATTTAAAGGATCAGCAGATAACGCTTCTGAAAGCATGAGTTTAATCTGCACTCGTTCACCTGGCAATGATGCAAAACTCACATTATCTAGTGAAACAGCATAGGTAGACACACTTAACAAGCCCAAACTTGCTAGCAAAATAATACGCGTGAAATTTTCTAATTTAGTTATCATGGTTTTGTAACCTTTGAAATTAAATGTAATTCTGTTGTTGGTAACCATTTTTAATACCTCGTAATCCAATCACTCTTCTATCAGAGCAAGTGCTGCTTCTCGTTCTTCCCATCGACCACCGCTATCCTGAGCTATCTCTCTGAGCTCTATTCGATCTTCATAAATATTAATAATCTTCCCAATGTTTACACCAAGATAATTACCAACACTTACACGATGAACAACTCCATCAGGATCCAAAACAATGCCCCAATTATTATTATCGTTATCAAGTGTTCCAACCATACGCAAACTATCTAGCTCAAATTGCTCAAGTTCTTCTCGATTGCGGTTTCTGATTTCACGCTCCATTTCTTCTGTTAATCCGTCATCAACAGCACCTGGTTCAATTTCAGGCTTTTCAATGACAAAAAATAACTTAAACGGATTACGTGCGCTATCCAGTCCTGACTGATAAGCATAAGCTTCATATGGCTTTATTTCTGGAAGTGGGTCTATACGTCCTCCAGGGCGCGCCATAATCTCGGAAACATCTCTTTCAAGATTACTAATATCTCTTGAAACGCAACCTGAAATTAATACGGTAACGAATAAACAAAAGATTGTTTTCAATAATTTATTTTTTTGAATACGAGATGTCATATTAATTCTCTTCTTCAAGAGCACGATAAGTTTTTGCTATTGCTGTCATTTGAAGCAAAGGCGTACCGTCGGCTGGTTGTGTTTTATCCATAGGGGTAATAGAAATATCATGCGTAGTTACAATCCTTGGCAACGCTGCTATACCGCTAACAAATTCACCAAACTGATGATAATCACCAACAACAGAGATATTAATTGGCAGTTCAGCATAAAATTCTCTTGGTGCTTCACCCTTTGGCTCAAACAATTTAAATTCCAGTCCAGCACCCAACCCAGTTTGGGATATATCTATTAATAAACCTGCTACTTCAGTTTTATTGGGAAGTTGTCGAACCATATCACCAAAGTTTTGTTGCATTTCTTTCATCTGCTCTTTTAAAGCATTAAGGTTCGCAGCTTTCTTTTGTCTTACATCCAGAATTTCAATTTGTTCTTGTTCTTTCTGTTCTAGGCCAAATAACATTACACGTTGTTCTGTTATATCGAAATGCCATCCTGCATAAACTATCACAGCAAACACAATAACAAACAAAACCGCTTTTACAGGCATGGGCCAAACGCCTGGATTATTTGGATCTAGATTATTGATATCATCTACAAAACTCATGATTCATCCTCCACCTTAGGAACCACTTGTGTAAAGGTAAGGGTGAAACTATTTACAGGTTTTGACCCACCTGCTTTTGATTCCCTAATCACTTTTAGATTTGGTTTAGCTAGCCATTCAGAACTTTCAAGCTTTCTCATGAACGATGAAACACGGGCGTTTGATTGTGCCAACCCATTTATGGTTATATTCCCTCCCCGCTGTGTTACGTCAGAAACGGTCACGCCTTCTGGAAGACTATTAACTAACTCATCAAAGAAACGGACGATCAGTGGGCGGTTACCCTGCAATTGCTCAATAGCACGCATACGTGATAACAATCGCTCTTTTTCTTTTTCAAGCTCTTTAATCTCTTTAATTTTTTCATCTACTTCAGCAATATTTTTCTCAATAAAAGCAATTCGAGTGTTTTGAACTTCAATCAATTGAACATGATAATAGTGTCCTGCACCCCAAACCGCTAAGGCTATTACAGCTACAAACATCAGAGCAATTAAAAATTGCGTTTGTAACTCTTTACGTTTCGCTTCGCGCCATGGGAGTAAATTAATCGTTGACATTAGCCATCCCCCCTCAGAGCCAAACCACAAGCAATCATCATCGCGGGGGCATCATTTGTAAGGTTTTTTGTCGGAATCTTTGATGCTACGGCCATATTTGCAAA
>JAJFKM010000036.1 GCA_021773215.1 Gammaproteobacteria bacterium | reverse complement strand
ATCTCGATGGGGTCTGAAGCTTATAAAAAGTCGAGTTCCCTTGTAACCGGTGAAGATGAAATGATTTATGAATATCTGGCGGTGAATTTTTCTCAAGTCTCTAAATTAATTTTCTATATCAGCGAATTCTCAACCAATCCGGTTAATAATCAAAGATATAAAATAACAGAACAATCCGAAGACGCGATTGCTTCATTTAAAAGCGCGGTGCCTCCCCAGTTTAGTAGTCCTATATCTCATCGTGTCTTGAACTAGGAATGTGATTTCTAATTTTAATGTGGGCGATAACAAAAACGTATTAGATAAAGAGTGTGAAATTATTTTTTACTTTATAAGTAAACATTGAATTATGTATTTAACGATTTTGAAATGGAGATTGAAGGATAATCATTTTCTAAAGAAACTGTATCTACGCAGGTTGTCGCTATGTGTTCTTTGTTCATTGATTTTATCAAGCTGTTTTTCCTCTCACGAGCCAGAAGAGGAGATCTCTGCAGCTTCAGATGAATCGATAAAATATTCTAATAATTCATACGACTCTCTACGACCCCTGCCACAGAGTTTAAAGCTTGACGCTAAACGTGTTGTCTTGGGTAAAATTTTATTCCATGACACGCGTCTGTCGAAAGACAACAGCACTTCCTGTGCCTCTTGTCATAGTCTCGAAAAAGGCGGAACCGATAATCTTGCACGTTCTATAGGTATAAATGGTGCAATTGGTAGTATTAATGCCCCCACAGTATTGAATAGCGGTTTTAATTTTGTCCAGTTTTGGGATGGCCGGGCGGTAACACTGGAAGAACAAGTCGCAAGTCCGATCCACAATATGACGGAGATGGGAAGTAATTGGCAGGAAATCATAAAAAAATTATCCAGCGATAAACAATTAACTAGAAAATTCAGACATGCCTATATAGGTGGATTGACTAGCGAAAACATACAAGACGCCATTGCCAGTTACGAACGTGCCTTGATCACACCAAATTCTCCTTTTGATAAATTCTTGCGCGGTGATTTATCCGCCATGAATGATGAGGCATTAGAAGGGTATCACCTGTTTAAAGACTATGGCTGTGATTCATGCCATCAAGGGATGAATATTGGTGGAAACATGTATCAACGCTTGGGCGTGATGGACGATTATTTCAGGGATAGAGGCAATGTAACTAATGAAGATTATGGTCGTTTTAATGTGACCGGCCTTGAATCAGATAAATATAAATTCAAGGTGCCAAGTCTCAGGAATGTTGCGCTTACGGCACCTTATTTTCATGATGGGTCAGCGAAGACTTTGCACGATGCTGTAACGGTTATGACACGATATCAATTAGGTAAACCAGTGAATGGAAAGGATATAAATTTACTTGTTGCATTCCTTGAAGGATTGACAGGTGAACTTGAGGCAAGTCTTAAATGAAAACGACCATTATCCATAGCATTATATTTATTCTCCTTTTAGTACTGATCAGTGTTTTTTTTAAGCTGTCTAGCAATAAACAAGAGCATCAGTTCAATAGTGAACAGGAAAGTTTGCAAAATATTATTCAGATGGATGCGAAAATAGATCTTGAAGTATTTTTATTGCATGAACGAGTGAAAAAAGATTATGACAATGTAACTTCGATGGTGAATAAAAAATATGGTTATTTGAGAGATATTAAAGCCTTGGGTATAGAAGATAATTATTCTGTACTTAAGCAATCGTTTGATAAAAAGATTGTTTTTATCGAAGAGTTTAAGTCTGAGGATTCAATCCTGCACAATTCTCAAATCTATTTCCCGTTGGCCATCATAAAGCTTAAAAATGAACTGGACAATACCCATCCCAACAATGATTTTTCCAAAATATTATTTGAACTGAGAAATGAAGTCATGTTGTTTATCTCTTATAAAGATAATCAGGAAAGTATAGAAAGTTGCATTGAAGATATTGACAGTCTAGATAGATACCAGCCCATCCATTCACATGAATTATGGGAGGGTATTAAGCGTCATGTTGTCTCGATAGTTAAGCGCACTTATGAGGTTAATCGTTTATTACGAAATATATTTTCTGCTGAATTCAATATATTACTCAATGACCAACGTCATTTATCCATTGATCGTGAAATGGCAGTTAAAATCAGGGCGGATTTTTACAAGTTTTGCCTTTTCCTGACGACCTTAGCCCTATTGTTTTATTGTATTTGGATTTATACACGTATTAACAAATATACAAAAGATTTGACGGAGCTTAATGCCTCATTGGAAGAGAGGGTCGAAGAAAGAAATAAAGAGTTAAGCAACTATTCAGAACGGATGACAGCATTAATCAACACCAGCCCCTCTGTTATTTATGCGACCGAAGCTACTGGCTCTTTCAAACAAGTATATATCAGTGAAAATGTCTCTGAATTACTGGGTTATAGCGCTGAAGAGATACTCCAAAATCCTGATTTCTGGTTAAACAATATTCATCCAGACGACAAGGTAAGTGCAATGGAACTTATACCTGATCTATTTCAGGATGGCGCTGTTGAAATCGAATATCGGATGCGTCATAAAGAGGGGCACTACATCTATATCCAAGATAGCACGAGATTATTATTAGATGAAAATGAGAAACCTAAAGTAGTTATCGGTTCTTGGGCAGATATTACAAGTCTAAAAAAATCAGAATCAGATTTAAAACAAAAGACAAATTCTCTGGAACAGGCACATCAGCACCTTGCTGGCATTCTAGAAACAGCAGTGGATGCAATTATCAGTATTGATTCTGATGGTAAAATTTTATCGTTCAATCCGGCGGCAACAACTATCTTCGGTTATGAGACGCATGAAGTCATTGATAAAAATGTCAAAATGTTGATGCCGGAACCGTATCAGAGTCAGCATGATGGTTACCTGAATAATTATCATACGACTGGCGTAAAAAAAGTTATGGGCATAGGCCGTGAGGTAATTGGTAAACGTAAAGATGGAAGTGAATTCCCTATGGAATTATCCATCAGTGAGGTTAAGACCGCAGACCTACAAAGGTTTACGGGTATCGTTCGTGATATATCTGAACGTAAAATTTTCGAATCTGAATTAAGGCAAGAAAAAGAGTATTCAGAGAGTATGCTTAAGAACCAATCTAATCCCACTTTTGTTATTGATGCTAACCATATGGTCTTGTCATGGAATAGAGCCTGTGAAGAATTAACCGGTTTAAAGTCTAAAGATATCATCGGTACAAATAATCATTGGCGCGGGTTTTATAAGGAAAAAAGACCCTGTCTTGCAGATACAGTACTTAATAATAATGGTGCTAGTGAGATCTACGCCACCTATGAAAAGTCAGCCTTGTTGGATGATGGTATACATGGTGAGAACTGGTGTGTTGTTGCTAATAATGAGGAACGATTTTTAGATATCGATGCAGCGCCTATCTATGATCATAACAATACAATAGTTTCTGTTGTTCAAAATATACGCGATATGACGACGCAGAAAAATCTTGAAGATGAACTGTTGCAGGCACGTGATGAAGCGTTAGAAGCTGTTCGATTCAAAAGTGAATTTTTGGCAAATATGAGTCATGAGATACGCACTCCAATGAATGGTGTGTTGGGCATGTTGCAATTAATCAAAGATTTTGATCTCCCTGATGAATGTCAGGATTATATTAATACGGCACATAACTCTGCTGATGCACTGTTAGAAATTATTAACGACATTCTTGATTTTTCCAAGATAGAAGCAGGCAAGCTCAGTATTGAAAAGATTGATTTTGATTTACAAGAAATAGTGGATGATGTTTGTGTCTTATTATCAGAGCGTGTAAAGGGAAAAAATATTGATCTCTTATCTTACGTAGACAATAAAATTCCTGCTCGTATGAAAGGTGACCCAACGCGATTAAGACAAATTTTGTTTAACTTGATGGGCAATGCCATAAAGTTTACTGAAAAAGGCGAGGTTGTTGTTCGCTTAGTTAATGTGTTTAGCGACAATAATCAGGGCACAATAAAGATTGAGATTGTTGATACCGGAATAGGCATACCTGAAAAGGTCATAGGCTCATTGTTTGAGGCATTTACACAGGCCGATGGCTCAACCACGAGAAAGTTTGGTGGCACCGGACTTGGTTTGGCAATTTGCAAGCAACTTGTCGAATTGATGGGCGGTAAACTAGAAGTAGAAAGTGAATCTGGAAAAGGCTCGAATTTCTTTTTTACACTTTCATTAGATATCGTTGAGCAGGATAGACGAAATATAGAAGTAAAAGAATTAGAAGGGTTAAATGCACTTATTATTGATGACAATAGTACCAATCGTGTCATTGTCTGTAATTATCTCAATGCATGGGGTATGGGAACTGAGCAAACAGGCGACATTAATCTGGCATTTCAATTGTTATCAGATAGAGCGAAACAAGGAAAACAGTTTGATTTGGTTTTGTTGGATATGCAGATGCCAGGTATGGACGGAATTGAGTTTTCAACAAAGATGCAAAATCATGAAAGATTAACAGGTATAGCGCGAGTATTATTAAGCTCAAACGGACATATACCATCAGATGTTTGGCAAGCAGCTGGTTTCAAAGCCTGTCTACAAAAACCATTTCGACGGGATCATTTACGTACCACCATAAGCTCAATTATGAACGTAATAGATGCGCCAGTTATAGAGAAGAAAACAAAAGCCGAGGTAATACCCTTTAAACACAATGACAGTAGAATTCTATTGGTTGAAGATAACCTGGTTAACCAGAAAGTAGCGTGTGGATTGCTGAAGAAGATTGGTTTGACTGCTGATATTGCCTGTAACGGCCAAATTGCGCTGGATAAAATTGCAGAGACAAAATATGACATTGTGCTAATGGATTGTCAGATGCCGGTGATGAGCGGTTATGATGCGACCGAAGCGATAAGGACGAGTGAAGAAAATACAGACAAACACCTGACAATCATTGCAATGACAGCTAATGCTATGGAAGGCGATAAAGAAAAGTGTTTCGCAGCTGGCATGGATGATTATTTACCTAAGCCAGTGAAGTTGGAAGTTCTGAAAGAAGTTTTGGACAAGTGGTTGAGATTGAATAAAGAGAATCAGCTATGTGAGGAGAAAGATATGGATGAACAATCAATTATTAAAAGCGATGGGGAGATACTTGATGAATCGGTGTTATCCACTTTAAAAGAAATTATGGAAGATGAATTTGTTGAAGTTTTAAAATTATATCTGGATGAATCTGTTAGCTTAATGTCTGATATACATGCTGGTTTCTCAGAGGAACCAGATGAGTTATTGCGCGCAGTACATACGCTAAAATCGAGCAGCTTAAATGTTGGTGCGATGCGCATGGGTGATATAGCTGCAAATATGGAAGCCTTGGTTAAATCAGGTGATATAGATGCCGCAAAGATGTATTTGGATGATCTTCAGGATAGCTTTACCGAGACACATAGCATGCTGAATCAGTATACACAGAGTAATGTAAATGCAGAGGCATCTTGAATTAATAGACATAGATAAATAGACTGGCAGATATGGGACAAGTCGTTAATAAAAGTATTCTAATAATCGATGATGATGTCGATATCCGTCAGATTCTATCGCTCAAACTTAAAAAACTGGGCTACTCCATAATTGAAGCTGAAGACGGCAACGTCGGGCTGCAGAAGTTAAAAAATGAATTGCCGGATATGGTGATGGTGGATGTAAATATGCCAGGCATGGATGGTTTTGAATTTTGTGAGCATGCTGCAAAATTAAAATCAGAAAAGTATATACCTATCATGGTTATGACTGCTCAAGACGACCAGGCATCAGTCAATAGAGCATATGAAAAAGGTGCTACTGATTTTATTACCAAGCCGGTTAATTATACCAAATTAGAACATCGCATTCGATTCTCCATTCGTTCTAGTGAAACGGCTGAAAAACTTGCAAGCAGAGAACGACAATTGTTATCCGCACAAAAGATAGCAAAAATGGGTGAGTGGACTTACGACATTGAAAATAAGGAATTTCACTGTTCAGATGAAGTTGCCAATATTTTTAATGTCAGTAAGCAGAGAGTTATGTCTCATGATGATTTAATAAACTATATTGTCGATGAAGACGTGAGCCGTGTTAAGGCTGTGATGGATGATGCCTCTATAGCAACAAAGAACGATAGTCTTGAATATTCAATTAAACTCGATGGTGGTGAGATTAAACGCATCAGGCAAATCATTGATGTCAGCACTAATGATCGAATCAAAGAAGGCATGATATTTGGTGTGTTTCAGGATGTTTCAGATTTAAGAAATGCTGAACAAAAAGTTAAAAAGCTTGCACTTTATGACCGCTTGACGGGGTTGCCAAATCGTTCTTTTTTCAAACGGTTACTAGCTAAAAAGGTATTGTTTTCCAAGCGACATGCACAGCAGTTTGCTTTATTGGATATTAATTTTGATAACTTTATGCGGATCAATTCAAATTTGGGACACGATGTAGGTGACAAATTAATCGTTGCTGCCGGCGAACGCTTTAAAAATATGTTGCGTGATTATAATGAACTAATAAGTGGGCAGGAGCAGGAAGTGTTTGATACGAGTTTTCTCGCGCATCTTGGTGGTGATAATTTTACAATCTTGCTGAGTGATATAAAAAATGCGGATGACGCGGCAATTATCGCGAGACGAATTATTGCAAAATTTTCTGAAGCGTTCGATATTTTGAATAATGAAATACATATTTCTATCAGTATAGGCATTGGTCTATACCCTGATGATGCCAAAAATACGGGTGAATTACTACAGAAGGCTAGCAGCGCCTTGCATCATGCTAAAGAAGCGGGAAAAAATTGTTATCGATTTTACACGAAAGAAATGAATGTTCTTTCGTTTCAACGCTTGTCGATGGAAACAGCATTGCGTAAGGCTTTAGAACAGGATGAGTTTGTACTCTATTATCAGCCAAAGATTAGTTTACTAGATAACAGCATTACTGGCGCAGAGGCGTTAATACGTTGGAACCATCCTGAAATGGGTTTGGTCTCTCCTGCTGAATTTATACCGCTTGCCGAGAGTACGGATTTGATAGTGCCAATGACAGATTGGGTCATTATGGAGGCCTGCAGGCAAATTGGTGAATGGCATCGGAATGATTTTCAATTGGAGTCAGTTGCTATCAATATTACTCCGGCATCATTACTGGATAAGAGTATTCACGATCATGTGTTAAACAATTTACGGTCAGCTGGGATTCATGCTTCAAGACTGGATTTTGAAATTACTGAGTCTGTGTTAATGGAAGACGTTGATATAATATTACCAATACTTGAAGAATTTAAGGAATACGGTTGTAGTATCTCTATCGATGATTTTGGCACTGGTTATTCTTCACTAAGCTATCTCAAACGATTGCCAATTTCTAAGTTAAAGATCGATCAAAGCTTTATTCGAGAAATCATGCATGATAATGATGATGCGATTATTGTGAATGCGGTTATTGCATTGGCACATAGTCTGGGCTTAAAGGTTATAGCGGAAGGAGTTGAAGATAAAGATCAGCTTGAATATCTAACACAACATGACTGTGATGTCGTACAGGGCTATTATTATAGCTGTCCTTTAGCGGGTAAAGATTTCTATGACTGGGCAATGAAGCATGAAGCAGAAGTGCAGGGTAAAGAGTTCGCCAAGTTGGTTAGCTTAATCTGATTTAGCAGAACTCTTGTCGTTACGCATGATGCTAGCGGAACCTTTTTTTATAACATCATATTTGAAAGGAGGTATTTCGTACCACCAATTCAATGTTTGCGCATTCATATTCGAAACATAAGCTTTCACACCGTCAATTTTTTCTTGATCTTCATCACCCGCAAGCAGGCTTTCATCAAATCTGAACTCAAACGAACCGTAGGGTATATCATCATGTTCAAAGGCAACAAGTTCGACTACAGTGCCTTCGAAAGTGTGAATTAATACATTAATACTGTTTTCCTGTTTCTGCAGTTTTTCTTTAGATCGTGCACCATTAATCTGGATGTCCTGCAAGATACTTCCATAGCGAGAGATAATAAGCTCTGATGCCAGCTTTTTGCCAGCTGGAAGGTTTTCCAGACTAAATTGTTCCTGTCCTTTTTCGTTTTTAAACAAGGTATAGTTATCGCCATCTGCATGCTCAACACGAACAGCTCGAATTGCTTCAGCAGGTATGTCGAATAGAGAGCGTTCTATCCAGTCAGTCTTGGTAGAGCTGATATCGACGACACCATCAACCAAATAAGATTGTTCATCATTAGGCTTGCGAATATATAAACCAGGCGTACTTTGTGAAGCGCTACTGAGGCGTAGCTTTCCTACAATCATCTCAACAATACTATTTCTCTCAGCATCTTTAAATGACAGCAATAAAGAAGTTGAGTCTTCGACTTCAGGTCCTTCTACACCAAGACGGCTATATAGTCGGGGCAGTGTTGTTTTCGGAGCATTAATCTTCAAATCAGCTGTTCCAAGTACGGTGCTTTTTACTTTATCGGGTAATGCAGGGTAGCCATCAAATTCATCAACAACCCAACTATCATTTACTCTTGATAGATTGATTGCACCAGCATAGCCTTTAATTGAAATGTGGTTTATCGCTTCTATTTCTGAAGACAGTCCTGGAAAGAAAGCAGCTCTTTCTTTTCCAGATTGAGGTGCGCGAAGTTTAACGAAAACTGACGCAGCAATAATAACTACAACAGTGATAAGTGTGAGTACGATGAGTTTATTTTTAAACATAGGAGTTGTTTGTTTACGTTCTTCTGTTTGCTCGGTAAATTCCGATGAATAAGGCCATTAGAGTTATTAATAATGGGATTAATCCGATATTTATAAAGCGCAATTGCGCACCAAGCTTTTCAATATTCTTTTTAAGTTCGTGTTGAACGCCACGTAATTCTTTTCTGGTGGCCACACGCTCACTTCTGAATTTTTCAATCTCTGCTGATAATTCATTATTTAATAAGTAAGATTTTTCACCACCTTGCTCTTGTTGTAACTGACGTATTTTCTTTTCTGTCTCATCTAAGCTTGCTTGTAACTCGGTTTCACGTTCGCGAAATTCTGCTTCTGCTTCTCTACGAATTTGATCCACCATTTCAAATGGGCGTGAATATTTTTCGCGTCCGCGCAGGCTGATCAAATCAGTATTTCCAGAGAGGTTTTCAATACTGTTCATGACGAAATCGCCATTATTAGCGATAGGTTGTGGTACAGCGGTGCCAAACATTTCTTGTGAGCGAATCCAGAAATGGTCTGCCATTATATCCGTGTCAGCCACCAGAATTAGGTTTAGCTCACCCTCATTGACAAATTTCGGGTCGACGAATTTTTCAGCTTCTGCATCTTTTGCAGGTTTCCCATCTGGGAAGTAACTTTTTGCCTTGCCGCCAATTCTTGCAGCAATAAGCATCTTCCTATCTTCTGATTTGAAGTTACTCATGATGATATTCGGGTCACGTTGGAACAGTAATAAATCACGTTCAAGCTTTGTTGATTGTTCAGATGTTTCTATCAAAGGGGTAATGGTCAACCCTTTATCTTCTATTATCTCCAAAGAGCCCACGGTACCCATATGTATCAGGTTTAATTCACTGGTAGAGAAATCGTCCGCGTTAAAATTCTTTTCTGTCATCCTTAACCAGGGAAGGTAATCGACACCTTGTGGATTACGTGGATCATCTGATTGCACGCGCATAGCGGCATTGATGTCGCCTACAACTTTCTCTTTACTCATTTCCAGTCCCCAGAGTTCTAGTAACTCGGGTAAGTATGATTGGATGTCGGGTACCACGTTTGGGTTACCGGGATCAGGTCGTGTTTGATCAAGTTCAGCAATTGGGTCTATAAAAATTATCGCTTTACCGCCCCGTAAAAGGAATTGATCAATTGCGTACAGAACATCGTTTTTGAGTTTTTTAGGATGTACTAGCATCAATACATCTATGTCATCTACATTGATGCTTTGAGCTAGATTGTCCGGGTCTTGGGTCAGGTTGTGAACTTCAAATGAATCTCGCAGTGCACTGATAATTGTCCAGTCGCGTCCATCCGGGTCACCGGTGGTAGCCATGATTGGCAATTGAGATACAACACCCACCTTACGTTTCTCTGGATAAGCGAGGTCAAAAACCATCTTGGTTATATCGTACTCAAGCGCAGACTCACGATTGGTCTGGAAAAAAGGAATAACCTTTTCATCATCAGTCGAATTGGTACCGACAATACCAAAATAGGCTCTATCACCTGCAGAATTAGCAGAAACAGTTCGCAGTCCACTGGCGACAGCTTGGTCTTCAGCTTCAGAAAATGTATCTGGCTCGATAATATTGAGAATTAACTTTCCATCCGCATGCGTGGCAAACTCTTCCAGCATGTCTCTAACGCGAGAACCATAATTAACCAATAACGGGAATTCACTCATTGCCTTTTGCGAGAAATAAAAATCAAGCTGAACAGGTTCTTCCAGATTGCTGAGAATATTTTTAGTACCTTCGGAAAGAGTAAACAATCTATTTTCTGTTAAATCAATACGCCATGTAGTCAACGCAGTATTCGCCAGTATGATCGTGGCGATAAATAAACAGGTGGCTAATATCAAACCGCTACCCGAAACAAACTTACTTTTTAGTGAAACACTCATGACTAACTTGCCTT
>JAJFKM010000035.1 GCA_021773215.1 Gammaproteobacteria bacterium | reverse complement strand
AGATACAACCTGTTTATTTAAATTATCCAACAAGGGTTTAATGCTACTTTGAGACAGGTCACGAAGATCTGATGCTACTTCGTTTACCGTCGCAAAAATATTAGCCGCTTCTTTACCTGTTATTTCTGATCCCGGCTCATGCAAAATATCACTAGTGCCTTCAGCAATATCAATGGTCACCGCGGCGAGCAAACCGGAGGCCACTATTTTGGCGAGACTATCGACAGGTATTGGCCACTCTTTTTCTATTGACAACATTAAGCGGTAATTTGTCTTACCCTCTTCTCTGATGGGTTCAATCATTTCAACCTGCCCAACTTGATAGCCTTCAAACGCTACAGGAGTACCGTATTTAATACCTGAAACATTGTTGTAGGTAACAAAATATTTTTCTGTCGGACCGTTACTACCCATTATTTGATAAAGAAATACAAAGAAGCTAAACAAAACAAGCAAGACAAAAGAGCCTACAACAAGGTAATTAATATTATCGCGTTTCATAATCTTTATTACATACCTGTTAATCGATTTAAATATTCATCTGCTTGCACTTCATCATTACTCGGCCGTCGGTTTAATAATGATTGTATTCGTTCATTATCAGAATTCTTGATATTTTCTACTGTATCCGTCATCAGGATATTGCCTTGATCAAGCACGGTAATTCTGTCAGCAATCTTAAAAGCACTCTCAAGTTCATGCGTAACGACAACGATCGTCATTTTCATCGCATCTCTTAGATTTAAAATAAGCTCATCCAACTCGGCAGAAACAACCGGGTCTAGACCTGCGGAAGGTTCATCAAAGAACATCAACTTCGGGTCCATGACAATGGCACGAGCAACGGCAGCGCGTTTAATCATACCGCCCGATAACTCTGCCGGCATTAATTTTTCAAATCCTCCAAGATTAACAACCTCAAGCTTCATCCTGGCCATAATTTCCATTGTTTTTTCATCGAGGCGCGTATGTTCGCGCAATGGTAATTGAACATTTTCACCAATAGACATTGAACTTAGTAATGCGCCACCCTGAAATGCTACTCCCATATTTTGTCTCAGTTGATGCATTTCAGTATTACTGATTTTGGTAATATCCTTGCCAAGCAAATTGATACTGCCGCTCGTAGGAATACCGAGTCCAAGTAAATAACGTAACAAAGTACTTTTGCCAGAGCCACTACCACCCATGATGATCATTATCTCGCCTTCATTAATTGCTAGATTAATGCCGTGCAAGATCTCACGTGGCCCGTAGTGCGTTACCAGATCGACAACTTCAATAGCTGAGTTATTGTTATTTGTCATCATTTACAAATTTAAAAAATAAGTAAAAATCATATCAGCAATGACGATATATGAAATTGAAAGTACTACTGAACGTGTTGTCGCTTTACCAACACCTTCAGCACCTCCGGTCACTGAAAAGCCATTACTAACACCAACCAAAGTAATAATTAAGGCAAAGAGAAGACTCTTGAATATTCCCTGCATTACATCCGCTGCTGATAAGGCTAATAAGGTTCTGTCTATATAAGCATCAAAACTCAGACCGATTTCAATAGTTGTATAAACCGCACCGCCTAACAGTCCCGCTAGATCAGAAAAAAAAGTCAATAAGGGAACCATAATCATCATTGCAAGCAAAGCCGGAGCAACGAGATATCTTACTGGGTTGATTCCCATGACGCGTAATGCATCTATCTCTTGATTCACTTGCATCGTGCCGATTTTTGCTGCCAGTGCTGAACCTGTCCTGCCGGCAATTAGGATTCCTGTTATTAATGGTCCGAATTCTCTGGTGACAGATAATGCAACACCAACGACAACTTGAGATTCAGCACCGAATGTCTTCAGGTTATAAATCATTTGAATTGCTAGCATGACGCCGATTGAAAATGACAGGACGAATACAATCGGGCATGCCGCTATTCCCATTGTCATCATTTGGGAAAATATGGATGAAATTCGAACTGGCCGTTTTATGAATGGACCGGCCAAGATCCAGAAAAGTGATTCAGCTAATAAAGCAGAGTAGTAACCCGCTTCTTCTATCAGCTTTACAGTTGAACGACCAAGGAGTTCTAATGAGTTTATTACTGGATGAGTAGCGGATTCAGGCATCCTCTTTTTCGAACTCTGCTACAGAATCATGTATTGGAAAGACTTTATCTAGCCGCGCTAATTTTAAAACACTCATTGCGGCATCACTAACACCAACCAGACCAAATTTTAAGGCCTGCTTTTTAGCTGTTTGATAACCTTCAACCAAACTGGCAACTCCTGAACTATCTATATAACTTACCTTGCCTAGGTCAATTAACAGATTTTTGTTCGTTTGTAACACGTCAAGAATACTCTTCCGAGCATCAGGTGAACAAGATAGGTCGACATCACCTTCTAACCCAATAATCGTATACCCTTCCCCTTCCAGTGTATTGATATTCATGCTTAATACTCACATTTTATTATTAGAGAGACTGTTTAGTAATAATGATTCCGACTGCAAATGTCCATATTTGGTACGATTTCACGTTTGTTTTCGTTAAATAGAATGACTATTCGCCTCAATCAATGGCAAAATCGTCCTCAAATAAATCCATTTTCGTTCCGAAATATTATTACTAAATAGTCTCTAGCTTATTTTTTTTGTCATCTCGAGGTAGTTTCCATTTCCCTCCTCAAGATGTCCCCTGTCACATTCATCCATTATCTCGTTAATGAAGTGTGTGCCTAACCCACCCGGTCGTAAATCGTCAAGATCTCGAGGCTTGACTGAATCTAAATCTATCGGGTTCGCATAGTCCACTATTTTGAAATGAACCTTGCCGTCATTATTGAGCATTTGCAGCACAATTTCACCCAATTCATCACCCTTATAGGCGTGCTGAATGACATTCATGCAGGCTTCATTAACAGCAATCACCAACTTATTTGTTAATTCAGAGCAACAACCTACTTCATCGGCCGTTTTCTTTACCAATGCCCGCACTTGGCATAAGCGTTCTGCTTTAGCTGGAAATCGAATTTCAAATAAGGTTTCGACAGTCATTTCAGACAACACTCGATAACCATAAGAGTAATATCATCATGTTGCTCAGTATTCGGATGTCGAATCTTTGCAACAATATCTTCCAGACGCTTTGATGCTGTTACTTTCGAGTTTTCTTCAATCAATTTAATCAAACCGCCAACATCTAATAATTTCTGCTCACTATTCAGACTCTCAGTAACACCATCTGTAAAAATATAAACTGATCCACCATCTAGCTTAATGGTAGAAACAGGAAATTCAGTGCCTGGCAAAATACCAATCGGTGGTGCCCCTGCTTCTATTTCCTCAAACTCACCAGAACAGTGATGAAACAATGGTGGTTGATGCCCCGCATTAGAATATTTAATCGTACATGTATTAGTATCAATAAAGCCCGAAACAATCGTAACAAACATACCATGTGATACGGTTTCACAGATCTCATCATTAACTCTGGCTAATAATTCTCCTGGATCATCAATATCTTTGGCCAAGTGATGCAATAAGCTGCTCGCTTTTGCCATTAACATGGCCGCATTCATGCCTTTACCAGATACGTCTGCCAAGTTGAAATAAATTAATCCATCATCACGCTTAAAAAAGTCATAAAAATCGCCAGAAACTTCTAATGCTGGAACATTCATGCCATTAACAGGAAAATTAGTAACATCTGAAATATCAGGCAGAAGATCGAGTTGTATTTCTCTCGCCAATTCTAGTTCTTTGCGCATACGTTCTTGACCAACCAAGGCATCTGCCATACGTGCATTGTTGATAGCTAAAGCTGCATAAGAGGCTAATGCCATAGACAGGTGCTTGTCTTGATCGGCAAATAAATCATCATTCTTTTTATTTAATAATTCCAGCGCACCAATACATTCATTATTAACGATTAATGGCACACAGAGAATCGAACGCGTACGAAATCCAGACCCTATATCAACCTTTTTCGCAAAGTCAGGATCGCTTTGCACATCACGAATCATCTGACTGCTGCGTGTCATTACTGTCTTACCAACAATACCTTGTGTTGAAGATAGTCTTAAACCGGTGATATCAACTGGTCCTGCACATTCAGCACACACCAGTTCATTAGAATCAGTTTCTAATAAGAATATTGATGCAGCTTCAGCATTCATATACTGCATGAACTGCTCAATTGCATTATTTAAAGTCTGTGAAATATCCAGTGTACTTGAGAAGCCTTGGGAGATTTCGGCTAATAGCGCGAGTTGCTCTTCAAGTGAATGTGATTCACGCTTTTCAAATAAACTGTATACATTACGTTTTGACATCAGCAAGCATTATTCAAGCATTCTAAATAGTCATCATCATTAGGTAAGGCATTATTGCGTTGCGCTTCCCATAATATTCGTCCAAGACACTCCATCATTTTATGCTCTGCATCATGAGTAGAATTAGATTTAGTCATTATTTTTTTATAAGCATCATTAATGCCTTTCGGCCTGTTAGAACTGACTTGTTCTTTTAACGCGATATGCATCCCCATATGTAAAAATGGATTCGTTTCATTCTGTTTGGGACTAAAATCATTTTCCTTTGATGATTCTTCCACTTCTAGATAATGATGGTATTCAGGATGTTCCATAATCACATCCGAAATAAGTGCCTCTATCGGTTCTAATGGAAGCTTGTGTTTTTGCTTACTCCATACCTGATAAAAGTAGTTACGTGCCTCATCTCGATCTTGAACAAACATATTTTCAATCAATTAATAATATTAAGAAATCGCTATTTCTTGGTATTTTACGCTTGTTTATCAATGTTCTGCATGCTTTTCGCGTTCTTTCCACTCACATTCGTCAAATATCAGACAACTTCCGCACCTCGGGCTACGTGCAATGCAGGTATATCGTCCATGTAAAATCAGCCAATGGTGTGCGTCTTTTTTAAATTCATCGGGAATAAACTTCAATAAACGCTGCTCAACTTGATTTACGTTTTTTCCCGGTGCGATACCCGTACGGTTTGATACCCGGAAAATATGTGTATCAACTGCAATAGTCGGCTCACCAAAGGCGGTATTTAAAATGACATTTGCTGTCTTGCGCCCCACTCCGGGCAAGCTCTCTAATGATTCCCGATCTTGTGGTACTTCACTATTAAATTTTTCTACCAGAACTCGGCAAGTCTCAATGATATTCTTTGCCTTATTGTTATAAAGGCCAATAGTTTTAATATAAGACTTAAGTTTTATTAAACCCAATACATAAATTGCTTCAGGGGTATTAGCAACCGCATATAATTTCTTGGTGGCTTTATTGACACCAACATCTGTCGCTTGAGCTGAAAGAATAACAGCAATCAATAACTCAAATGGTGTTTTGTAAACCAGCTCAGTTGTTGGTGAAGGGTTTTGTTCTCGTAATATACTAAATATGCGTGTTCGCTTATCTTTATTCAAAGCTTTTCACTCTTTCAATTAGTCAGTAACTTTACTGGTTTTTAAAAAGTTAATTGTTGCAAACAATAACCCTAAAAGCATAAAGCTACCTGCAGGAGATTCGATAATTGAAATCATATCAAGCAATCCTTTTAGGAAACCAAAAGTAATAAAGAAGATTAAAACTGATATAGCAATACCAGAAACATAGATCAAAGTAGATTTATAATCCTGCTTAGAAAAAACCTCTTCCCCAAGAGATAACGTTAGACTATTTATGAGTAATAATGGGAAAAACAAACCTATCGAATAAGCAATCGAATAGTCATTAGCCTGTATAAGCATTCGGGCTATTAAAACTATTGAGACACTGAAAATAAGAACAACCACAACTCTCTGTTGTGATGGAACAAAATCACACAATAAATATATAACAGCGGCAAAAACAAATATCAGCACAAATGCTATTAGACCGATATTCATTCCAACTTTATATGTAGGGATAATTAAAAAAAAAGGTGCCATCGCCAGCAAACCTGATTGCATTTCTGTGCTAAACAATTTTTTAGTCGCTAATCTCATTAAAAGCATCGCGTAATAGGAAAAGCTTATTCTATGTGAATTACCCCCGACACGCACCTGCAAAATGCAGATAGCAAATTTACTCAGCCTGATTATTCTATATTTTGATAATAGAATTTTTACACGTCTTTCTTATGCTGCTTCGAAACGTGATTCAATCTTTGTTGTTAATTTTTGCATATCATCACTTACTACATTCTCTGCATTTAGTGCGTGCACTGAGCCATCAATTTTTATTAACTTAGATGTTTTACTATCAGCCAGATCTGAAACTTTCTCTATCTTTCCAAGACCGCGGTCTCTATCTATTGTGATTTTCCATAAGTAGCCGCGAGAATCACCAATAGTTCTAACTTCAATACCAACGCGAAATTCATTATTTAAATGATTCATATTTTTTCCTCGTTAAAACTTTTGTGCGAATGATACTAAGTAGAAATAATTAACAATATATAAAATATTTATTAAATATTTATGACAAGCCTATGTTTTTTCTCTTAATTAAACTGTCATAAATTTTTCATTGTTAAGTCACTTTAATTAAACTTATTTGTCACACATGCGTTTCATAGTGGCGCGAACTTATGAATACGAGAACATAATTATGAGCGCTATTTATTCTTCAAATAAAGTGAAAGTAAAAACTGTATTTATCTCTGATGTACATCTTGGTTTCCCCGGTTGTAGCGCAAATTTTCTTCTGGATTTTTTAAGAAACGTTGAATGTGACAAGATTTACCTTGTTGGTGATATAATCGATCTTCTCTATATGCGCAAGAAATTCCACTGGCCACAAGAACACAATGATGTCATTCGTACGCTATTAGGTAAGGCTAAAAACAATACAGAAGTGATCTATATCCCTGGTAATCATGATGAACTATTTCGAAGTTATAATGATGCCGTATTTGGCAATATCACTATCAAGAACGAAGTAATCCATACCACCGCAGATGGTAAACGTCTCTTGATTTTACACGGGGATCAATTCGATAGTGTCGTAAAAAATTCTCGCTTAATGGTAATACTTGGTAGTAATTTGTATAACGGTCTTTTAAATACGAATAGGTTCGTTAATTATATTCGCTATAAATTAGGTTTGCCGTACTGGTCTCTTGCTGCAACGTTAAAACATAAAGTTAAAGGCGCAGTAAATTATATTAGCAATTTTGAAACAGCCATTTCTCAGATGGCAAAACAAAAAAAAGTTGACGGTATGATCTGTGGTCATATCCATCGTCCAGAAATCAGGACAATAGGAGGTGTGCTCTACTGTAATTGTGGTGATTGGGTCGAAAGTTGCAGTGCCTTGATAGAGAATCAGGATGGTAGCCTCGAAATATTACATTGGACAGAAGAATTCGAGTCACTAAAACGCATTCCTGTAGCTGCATAATACCATGGAAATTGTAATCGCAACTGATGCGTGGAAACCGCAAATTAATGGCGTAGTTACGACCCTAGGTAAAATGGGTGAAGAACTCACCAAAGTGGGGCATCATATTAAATATATAACTCCGCAAAGCTTTAGGACTTTTCCATGTCCCAGCTACCCTAGTATACGCTTAGCCATTCTCCCGAAGCACAAGGTTTCTTCTATCTTAGATGAATTCAAACCCGATGCGATTCACATCGCAACAGAGGGTCCAATAGGACAAGCTACGCGGTCATACTGCCTGAAAAATAACCTGAAGTTTACAACTTCTTACCATACACAGTTTCCCGAATACCTACGTTTACGTGCACCTATTCCATTAACATGGTCATACGCATTCTTACGCAGGTTCCATGGAAAAGCGATACGAACAATGGTTCCAACCCCTACTCAACAACAACGACTGCAGCAGAGAAATTTTAATAACGTTGTGATTTGGTCGCGTGGCGTAGACACATCATTATTTTATCCGCGAGCAAAAGACTTCCTTAATGCACCAAGGCCTATTTCTATGTATATGGGTCGCGTTGCTGTTGAGAAAAATATAGAAACCTTCCTTGATCTGGATCTGCCGGGAACGAAAGTCATAGTCGGCGATGGCCCAGACTTAGGTAGTCTCAGACAAAAGTACTCTGATGTTATATTCACCGGATTTAAAAAAGGTGAAGAACTTGCACAGCACCTATCTTCTGCAGATGTTTTTGTTTTCTCCAGTCTTACAGATACATTTGGCTTAGTTATGTTAGAAGCTATGGCATGCGGTCTACCTATTGCGGCCTTTCCGGTAACTGGACCTATCGATGTCGTTGTACAAGGTAAAACTGGTGTGATGGACAATGACCTTAGAAAAGCAACACTCCAAGCCCTAGAATTAAACCCAGATGATTGCATCAACTACGCTAAAAATAAGTCCTGGAGCAGTTGTGCAGAGATTTTTTTCAATCATCTGGAACCAAATCTACCTCTAACTAAAATTACCAGAATCTAAGATCATTTTTCTGCGATAATGAAAAATATTATTCGCTTAAAACTGATTCATGAAGTTAGCCTCTTATAAATTTAATAATACCGTTTCAGTCGGTGCTATCACGGACGCAGGAATTTGCCCTGCTGCATCAGATTACAATGGCGACAATGGTATGTTGCACTTTTTAGAAGCGGGTGATGCTGCATTATTTGTTCTCACTAATAGCATTAAGAATTGTGAAAATTTTATTGCTGCAAATGATGCACAACTACTAAAACCTATCTCCAAACCAAATAAATTCTTCGGGGTCAGCCTAAATTATGCCGACCATATAGAAGAAACTGGATTAGATAAACCAGATTATCCAACTTTTTTTAATAAACAAAATAGCTGTGTCATTGGCCCGGGCGATGCCATCCACAGACCCAAAGCATCTGAAAAACTCGATTACGAAGGTGAACTCGGTATTGTTATCGGCAAACGTTGCCGCCATGTCAGTCGCGAACAAGTAGCCTCAGTGATTGCAGGCTATACCATAGTCAATGATGTCAGTGTGCGTGACTGGCAGATGCGTTCTCATACATGGACCTTGGGAAAGTCTTTTGACACTCATGGTCCTGTTGGACCTTGGATAGTCACACCTGATGAAATAGGTGACCCACAAAATCTTTCTATCAAGACCTGGGTAAACGATGATTTAAGACAAAATTTCAATACAGAGAATATGGTTTTTGACTGCTATTATTTGATTGAATACCTTTCTCAAGTGATGACTCTGGAACCAGGAGACATTATTGCGACCGGAACTGGCAGTGGTGTTGGTGTGAAAATGAAACCGCGCGGTTATATGAAACCAGGAGATGAAGTACGGATAGAAATTGAAAAAATAGGTGTTTTAAAAAATCCAATCATACAAGAGCCGGAATCATCCAGCTTTATCGATTAGATTTTTCAGCTTTGTGAATACTCACCTGAATCAATCTTTTCTAACAACGCTTGCATATAATCAAATCGATTTAGCGCATTATCCATTTCCAGTAGCGATTGCTTGGCACTTATCTCAAACGGTAACAACTCGGCCAATCGATCACTGACCCAAACTGCCTCTTCAAACCGCTCTGGTACATCCATCAAAGGCAATTCATAGCGATTGGCTATCTCCTTGAGTAAGTCAGAAAAATTCTGATAGGTGACCGGTAGAAGCTCATCATCTTCATCCAATAAAGTGACATCCCCCATACATAAATTATCTTTTTGTACTTCATAGCTCTCAACCTTGAAACGCCGCTCACCGATCACTTTGATTCCAAGCAAGCCATCATCCATCTGATCCCAATCACTGATTTTGACATAAGTACCCATCGGGAAAAAATCAGCTATGTCACCTGCTTCTGCTCCCCCACGTATTAAACAAATACCAAAACCACTATCTGAACGTAAGCATTCACTTACCATATCAAGGTATCGTGGCTCAAATAAACGAAGTTGCAATTCTCCTTCAGGGAATAAAACTGTATTAAGCGGAAATAGTGGAATCTTCATACTCAACTACAAGACATCGATTAATTTTTTGTGGAGTCCACCGAAAGCGCCATTACTCATTATGACAATATGATCACCCTGCTGATGATCCTTGCTTATCAGGCTAATAATTTCTTCAATGTCTGTAAATACTCGACAGCGATCACCGAGGTCACTCATATGTGCTGCAATATCCCAATCGACATTATTGGCCTGGAAAAGCAATACTTGATCCGCATCTACAAAGGCGCTTGATAAAGTCTCTGCGTGAACCCCCATGCGCATCGTATTAGAACGAGGTTCCATTACGGCAATAAGTCGGCCCTTCCCTGCATGCTGACGCAAGGCCTTAAGTGTCTTTGCGATTGCGGTGGGATGATGTGCAAAATCATCATAGACCCGAAACCCTTTAGCGTCGTATATACACTCTAAACGGCGTTTAACCGATTTAAATTCTGATAAGGCAGCACAAGCCTTGTCAATGGGAACGCCGACGTCATGAGCAGCGATTATGGCCGCTAATGCATTACTAGCATTGTGCTCACCAATCAATGGCCAGGAGACCTTCCCCACGATCTCATCCTTTTTTAACACTGAAAAATGTCGATAATCACGATCTGAATTAGTAAGTGTCCACTCTCCTTCTACGCTAGAAAATGTCTCAACCGGAGTCCAACAACCCATCTCTAATACCTTTGCTACTTCTAAATCATCTTGAGGGGCAATAATCTTTGCTTGTTGTGGAATAGTACGTAACAAATGATGGAATTCACGTCTTATAGCTGCAATATCGCGAAAGATATCTGCATGATCGAACTCAACGTTATTAATAATCAAGGTTTTTGGATGGTAATGTATAAATTTTGAGCGTTTATCATTGAATGCCGTGTCGTACTCGTCTGCTTCAATGACAAAATAATCAGAATCTGTATAACGTGCTGATAAACCGAAGTTTTCTGCAACACCACCGATCAAAAACCCAGGCTTTAGGCCAGAATATTCGAGGATCCAGCTCAAGATCGTTGTTGTTGTTGTTTTCCCATGTGTCCCAGAAACTGCAAGCACATGTTTATCCTTTAATACTTCTTGATATAGCCACTCCGGCCCAGAAATATAGGGGAGCTGTCTATTTAATACACTCTCAAGTGCAGGATTACCTCGTGACAATGTATTACCAACAATGACCAAGTCTGGTGCTGGCTCAAGATGCTCTGGCTCATAGCCATTCATGAGCTCAATACCCAAAGCTGTGAGTTGATCACTCATTGGTGGATAAACATTTTGGTCAGACCCAGTGACTTGATGACCTAAGGAACGGGCGATTTGTGCCACGCCCCCCATGAAAGTGCCACAGATACCTAGAATGTGAAGATGCATCAAGTCACATCCATTGGCATGATTGCCGCCGTAAAGCTGAATATGATCCAGATATATGAGATAGCCAATATAATCGCTGAGAACATATTAACGTCTAAGGCATGTCGCAGGATGTGCCCCATTATGGTGATATTCCAACATGCTAATACGGCCAAGAACAGCAAGCCCAGAGCATGCACTCCACCAGAAGCCGTTACATCATCCCCACCGATACCAATAAAAAGATATAGCGGTATCGCTAAAATACTAATAATAATCCCGGTGCCAGCCAAGGCTGTAACCATCTGCACCCAACGTTCTGATTTCCCCCTTATTTGTAATAAGGCTAGCGAGAAGATCATTATCATAACGACTTCCAGAATACCTGCGAAAACGGCTTTATCGATTGGTTGTGACAACACCGCGAGCTGAATAGATAAAAAACCATACACGATCAAACAAATCGTTAATAAATTCTTAGATGCAGGTATGTCCTGAGGCCCTTTATTCAAGCGGCAGATTTCAAAAAAAGCTAAAAAGAGTACTTTGCCAGCGGACAACATTAAATATTTTAAAATCCCAAATTTATGATGCGAATATAGACAATCAGTTTCGCGACATATTACCGTAACTCGGCAATACTTTACGACAATTCTTCCAGTACTAATTAAAGATAATTAGTGATCAATATTATTAGTTACTTCTTATACGCGACTACGAAATGATTCATAATCATTTTGCTTGATCAATTCTAAACTTTCTTCTCTACCCAATATATAAGTTGCTGGCAAATTAATACCATTAAACATATTTGCTTTGACCTGCATATAGGCGCCGATGTTTCCAAATACAACGCGGCTACCTATCTCGATTTGTTTATCAAAATAGTAATCGCCAAATAAATCACCACTTAAACAACTACAACCCACTAAACGATACTCATACTTTCCCTTATCTGATGTAGCCATTACGTTAGGCTGATATTGATATTCAAACACTTCTGGCAAATGATTTATTGTTGTATCAAGAACAGCAATTATTTTATTTTTACTTTCTATAAGATCAATAACAGTAGAAACTAAATAACCTGCTCCATTAGTGATTGCCTTCCCTGGTTCAATATAGACATCGACATTAAATTCATCTTGCAGCCATTTAACAGTGTCTTCTATTGGTGTTAGATCCGTTTTATCATTTAACAGATAACCTCCACCCAGATTAATCCATTTTAATTTTGGATTAAATTCTGAAAGACCCGACATGACTTTTTCCACACTCTGTTTTAATTCACCATAATGTGTTGATTCACAATTATTATGTATATGCACACCTTCTATAGATTCCCAATTCAATTCTTGTTTTGAATTTGCTACAGCGAGTTGCTCGGATGTCATACCTAATTTTGAGTCTGGACGACAAGGATCGTACCTCTCGTCATTAACAAACGATAATTCTGGATTGATGCGAATACCACAACTTGCATATGCACCAATTTTTTTTGCCATGCTTTGCCATTGGTTCGTTGAGTTCAAGGTAACAAAATCACATAGCTGAATAATATTATCCCACTCATCGGGCCGATAACCTGGAGTTGTAATATGAATTGTCTGCCCCTCACCGAGTACTTCTGCTGCGAGTTGCGCTTCAAATAAGGAGCTGCAGGAAAAACCCGACACGTATGGTTTAATGACCTCAAGCAATCCAACCATATTTGCTGACTTGATCGAATATAAAGGCAAACAAGCCGTTTTTTCTTTTAAGCTAACAAGCTTATCAAGCACATTAACAATACTAACTTGATCATAGACATAGGCCGGCGTTAACAAGTCAGGAGTATGGAAAATTGAATCTTTCATGTTATTGTTGTTCTTATATATGAAATTAATTTGTGTGAGGAAATATGATGCATCCTAAACTCTGTCTTTGCCTGGCTTCGTTGTTATCTCTTTTGAGCCTTAATGTTAGTGCGGAATATAAGACGTCTGGGCAAATGACTCAGGAAGAATATCAAAAGGTCAGTGAATCGTCAGCCGAATATAATGAATGTCTAAATGAATTCGCTATGAGCCAGCTTCAATCTCAACCGGATCCCAGAGTCATAGCTGACCACGCGATGAAAGAATGTGCCACACACCTTCAAGGTCTCTATGATTTTTTATTGCTCGGTAACTATCCGCCAGAATCTATGAAACGCTTTGTTAGTAGTATCAGTAATAAATCGGCAAATAAATTATTGTCTAACGTAATGCGCTATAAAGCGTCGCAAAGCCAGCAATAGTCTTGATGTTACAATCTTCGCCCAAACCCTGATGATATAAAGGGTGCAAATTGCCTGATGGCCTGTTCATAAACATTGCGTTTGAAGGAAACGACTTCATCAAGGGGATCCCATAGATCGACCCATTTCCATATATCGAATTCCGGTTCATCAGAATGGGTAAGGTTTACACAACTTTCATCAGCAACGAGCTTGAGTAAATACCAGATTTGTTTCTGACCGATGCATAAAGGATAGGTGTTGTGACGTATAAATCGCTTCGGCAGCCAATACTTCAACCAATCATCAGTAGAACCGATTATCTCAACATGTTCTTCGTCTAAACCGGTTTCTTCCTTCAACTCACGATACATTGCCAATTCGGGTGATTCGTCTTTTTTGATGCCGCCTTGAGGAAATTGCCACGCTTCCATGCCCAACCGACGTGCCCAAAAGACCCGTCCTTCGTCATTAGTCAGTATGATACCTACGTTGGCCCTGAAGCCTTCTGAATCAATCACTCGTCATTTACCGCTATGAATATCACTCGATTTTCCAATAATAAAACAAAACAAGCAAATCGGACCCGGAGATTGTGTGAAATAAATGGATGAAAGGAAATATTTGCCTTCTGGGGAGTAACTCCTAAACTAGCGGCTTTGAAATAAACGGTAATGATTCCTTACGATGAAACTTGCTCTATTTGATTTGGATAACACCTTAATTGCTGGTGACAGCGACTGCCTGTGGGGAGAATTCCTGACTGAGCAAGGCTACGTCGATTCTGCAGCCTATCAGGCCGGACATGAAAAATTCTACGAAGAATATACCGCTGGAACGATGAACATCTATGCCTTCCTCGAGTTTCAGTTAAAAGTGCTGGCCGACAATGATCGAGCGCAATTAGAAGCGTGGCGAAAAAATTATATTGAATCAAAAATCAAACCAATCATGTTGCCTAAGGCAATTGAGCTTATCGAAAAACATCGTAAGCAAGGCCATGAATTATTAATCATCACCGCAACCAATCGCTTCATCACTGAGCCGATTGCCAATGAATTTAAAATCGACAATTTAATCGCATGCGAACCGGAAGAAATTGATGGTCAATATACGGGTAAAGTTTCTGGAACCCCTTCTTACGCCGAAGGTAAAGTGACTCGATTAAATGATTGGCTAAAAAACAGAGAACAAACTTTTGAAGAAACCTGGTTCTACAGCGATTCGCATAATGACATTCCACTTTTAAAAGAAGTTGAACATGCCATTGCAGTCGATGCAGATGAAACTTTAATAGCAGAAGCAGAAAAACAAAACTGGCCTGTCATTTCTTTAAGATAATAAAAAGGCCGCTGAGCGGCCTTTATTATTTAAACGGGAAAATACTCTTTTAAAGTATCTTCGCTACTGCATCCCTTTCTTCTTCCAATTCCTTTTGTGTAGCATCCATCATTGATTGGCTAAATTCATTAATTTCTAAACCTTGAACGATTGAATAGTCACCATCTTTACAAGTTACCGGAAACGAATAGACCAAACCCTCTGGAATACCGTAACTACCATCACTTGGAACACCCATGCTGACCCAGTCACCATCTGCTGTTCCTAAGGCCCAATCGCGAATATGGTCAACTGCACCATTGGCTGCTGATGCGGCACTAGATGCGCCTCTGGCATCAATGATCTCTGCGCCACGTTTTGCTACGCGAGGAATATATTGATCTTTGTACCAATTAAAATCGACCATATCCTTAGCTGCTTTTCCTGCGACTGTTGCATTAGAAATATCAGGAAATTGCGTCGTCGAATGATTGCCCCAGATCGTCATCTTTTTAATATCACTCACTTGTGATTCTGTCTGTGCAGCAAGCTGTGCTAATGCTCGATTGTGATCAAGGCGAGTCATTGCCGTAAAGTTACGCGGATTTAAATCCGGTGCACTTAGCTTTGCGGTATGCGCATTTGTATTAGCCGGATTACCAACGACTAATACTTTTACATCACGACTGGCATTCGCATTGAGCGCCTGTCCCTGAACTTTAAAGATGCCACCATTTGCTTCGAGTAAATCACTACGTTCCATACCAGGGCCGCGAGGTTTTGCACCCACCAACAAGGCATAATCGACATCTTTAAAGGCTGTATTAGCATCATCTGCCAAAACAAAACCAGCTGAGAGAGGAAATGCACAATCGTCAATTTCCATCACCACACCCTCTAATGCCTTCATGGCAGGAGTGACTTCAAGAAGTTGCAAAATAACAGGTTGATCCGGACCGAGCATTTGCCCGGAAGCGATTCGAAACAACAATGAATAGCCAATTTGACCAGCAGCACCTGTGACTGCAACACGAACAGGGGGTTTCATTCTCTTAATTCTCCTTTGAATCTTTTGTGTAGTTTAAATAGATTATTTGCGTTTATTTATAGGCACATAATCGCGTTTTTCTTTACCGACATACAGTTGACGCGGACGACCAATTTTAAAATCAGGGTCTTCCATCATTTCCAACCATTGTGCTATCCAACCTACTGATCGCGCCAATGCAAACATAACGGTATACATGGATGTTGGAATACCAAGTGCCTTCAAGATAATGCCCGAATAAAAATCAACGTTAGGATAAAGCTTACGCTCGATGAAATATTCATCTTTTAAAGCAATCTCTTCAAGCGCCATCGCGATTTCAAATGTTGGTTGATCAACCGTATCTATTTCTTTTAGTAGATCATGGCAAACCTGACGAATAATTGTCGCACGTGGATCATGGTTTTTATAAACACGATGACCAAAACCCATCAATTTAAAGTTATCGTCCTTGTCTTTAGCGCGTGCAATAAACTTCGGAATATTTTCCGCAGTACCTATCTCTGCCAACATTTTTAGTACCGCTTCATTAGCACCACCATGAGCACTTCCCCAAAGCGTAACAATACCTGCTGCAATACACGCAAAAGGATTTGCTTCGGCACTGCCTGCTAAGCGCACGGTCGAAGTTGATGCGTTTTGCTCGTGGTCTGCATGCAGGATCAACATTAAGTTAAGTGCCTTAACTGCAGTAGGATTCGGAGTGTATTCACGCATAGGTACTGAAAACATCATATTCAAGAAGTTCTCGACGTAACCTAAATCATCTCTGGAATAGACAAAAGGATGTCCAACTGAATGCTTGTAGCAATGCGCCGCTAATATTGGCATCTTTGCAATTACACGAATTGCGGTTAATTCACGATCCAGAGGATCATGTATATCCATAGCTTCATGATAATAAGATGACAATGCACCCGTCACACCAATCAACATGGACATGGGATGTGCATCATAAAGATAACCCGTATAAAAACGTTCAAGGTGCTCGTGCACCATATTGCGTTTATTCAAATGGCCACGAAATGTATCAAATTGATCTTCTGTTGGGAGTTCTCCATAAAGTAATAAATAACAGACTTCGAGATAAGAGCTGTTCTTAGCAAGTTCTTCAATTGAATAGCCCCGATGGAGCAGGATACCTTTTTCCCCATCTAGGTATGTAATCGCACTTTTACATGCGGCCGTTGTTGTAAAACCCGGATCAAAAGTGAACACCTCAAGTTCTTTATAGAGCGTTTTCGTATCAATAACTGGCGCACCATAGACCCCGGTCAAGATGGGACATTCAACCTGTTTTCCAGTGCGATTATCAGTGATAGTGACTGTATCAGCCATTAAGCTTCTCCTATCTATTATCTTATTATTGTAATTAGTGGTTTAAAAAATTGCATAAGCATACAGGCCTTTATGGCATTGCAGCAAGATCAGAAATAATGGCACGGCTTGATTTGTGCATAAAAATTGCATCCGTTTATTGGGAAAATAGTCTAAAGTTATAGGAATTAGTTTCAGGAAATCTTATAGTTAGACGAGATATCTATTTTAATTACGCTAATTGATATGGGGAGATGGATATTTCCTGTATTTTTGCGTCAACATCACTTTGCTCCAGAGTGAAACATAATAAAAATTGTAAGGAATAAATAATGAAAAACACGATACCCTCGTGCTTATACAGTGGAAATGCCTGGTTTGTAGAAGATTTATACGAGGTTTACCTGAATAAACCTGAAAGTATCGAGCCTGAGTGGCGTAGTTATTTTGATTCTCTGCAAAATGGTTCAGCAGGCAAGGATGTGGCTCATAGTGCAATACAGCAAGCCTATGCCAATCTGGCATCACACCCGCGCCAGAGTTCACAAGTGCAGGTGCAGGCACCAGCAGCTGATGCTGTATCTCACCAAAAACAAACAGCTGTATTGCAATTAATTAATGCGCATCGCTTTAATGGTCATCGTCAAAGCGACCTTGATCCGCTAAAACAATACCAACGGCCTGACATTCCCGAGCTTGACCCTGCTTACCATGGTCTCACTGAAGCAGACATGGACAAGACTTTTAATACAGGTTCGCTCTTCGCAGCAGATGAAATCTCACTGCGAGAAATAGTCCATATTATTAAAACAACGTATTGTGAATCGATCGGTGCTGAATACATGCACATCAATGAAACAGAACAAAAACGTTGGATTCAAAAACATCTCGAAGAACCACTCGCTACGCCGAATTTCGATAAGGAACAACGCATACGCATATTGGATCGTGTTATAGATGCGAATGCGCTAGAAGAATATTTGCATACTAAATATGTTGGTCAGAAACGCTTTTCACTGGAAGGCGGCGAATCACTTATTCCATTACTGGACGAAATTATTCAGTCAGGTGGTGCACAACATATAGAAGAAATGGTCATAGGCATGGCTCATCGTGGGCGTCTTAATGTGCTAGTCAATGCTATAGGTAAAAAGCCAAGTGAATTGTTTGATGAGTTCGAAGGCAAAACTATTGATTCCATAAAAGGCTCAGGCGATGTGAAATATCACATGGGCTACTCTTCGGATATTAGTACGCCCGGTGGCAGTGTTCACTTAACACTATCATTTAACCCTTCACATCTGGAAATCATCGATCCTGTGGTTGAAGGCTCAGTCAGAGCCAGGCAAGACCGGCGTAAAGATCATGTTCACAATCAAGTATTACCTATTTTGATACACGGTGATGCTGCCTTTGCAGGTCAAGGCGTCATCATGGAAACCTTTAACCTGTCGCAGACGCGCGGTTATGCTACAGGCGGCACTGTGCATATTATTATCAATAATCAGATCGGGTTTACCACCAGTGACCCGCTAGATTCACGTTCATCATTATATTGCACTGATGTCGCGAAGATGGTCCAGGCACCTATATTTCATGTGAACGGCGATGATCCAGAAGCTGTCGTTTTTGTCACCAGACTCGCGCTTGATTATCGAATGGAATTTAATAAAGACGTTGTCATCGATATGGTCTGTTACCGTAAACATGGTCACAGTGAAGCCGATGAACCCATGTCAACACAACCGGTGATGTATAAGCAAGTTCGACAACACCCTGGTGTGCGTAAATTACATACAGACAGATTAATAGCAGAAGGTGTCATTACGCAGGAAGAAGCCGATGCTATTGCCAAAAACTACATTGACTCGCTAGAAAGCAATGAAGGTGTTGCAGGCACTTATACTGAACATGCAAACCCAAAATATTTACTCAACTTCACGCGCTTTATTGGAACTGAATGGACTGACGCAGTAGATACGACTATCTCACAAGATGATGTCGAAAAATTAACTGCATCAATCACAAATATCCCTGACGATTTCGAATTAAGCCCGGCAGTTGATAAAATTATAGCCTCTCGTAAAAAAATGGGCGCTGGTGAAATGCTCATGGATTGGGGTTTTGCGGAAACCATGGCCTATGCAGCATTAATTGATGATGGTTTCCCGATTCGCATATCAGGACAAGATAGTGGCCGTGGTACTTTCTTTCATCGGCACGCCATCATACATAATATGAAAGATGGTCGAACCCATTTACCTTTGCAACATATTAAAGATGGTCAACCAAACTTTCTGGTCATTAATTCTACGCTTTCAGAAGAAGCAGTCCTCGCTTATGAATATGGCTATAGTAGTGCGGAACCAAACGCATTAGTTTTATGGGAGGCTCAGTTTGGTGATTTTGCCAATGGTGCGCAGGTCGTGTTCGATCAATTTATCAGTTCTTGTGAAGCTAAATGGGAAAGATTTTGCGGTTTAACCGTATTCTTACCACATAGTTATGATGGTCAAGGGCCAGAACATTCATCAGCAAGACTTGAGCGTTTTCTACAACTTTGCGCAGAACAAAACATGCAGGTCTGTTTTCCCAGCACACCAGCACAAATGTTTCATATGTTGCGAAGACAAATGTTACGTCCCTATCGCAAACCATTAATCGTAATGAGTCCTAAAAGCTTGTTAAGAAGAAAATCATCCACTTCACCGGTAGATGATTTGGTCACCGGAAAATTTCACACAGTAATCGATGAAATTGACGATCTGGATAAAGAACAGGTCACACGCTTACTTATGTGTAGCGGAAAAGTTTATTTTGATTTACTAGAACAACGCCGAGAAAGTGATCTTAAGAATATTGCTATTGCTCGTATAGAACAACTTTACCCATTCCCTAGAGAAGAGGTAAGAACACTAATAAGCCAATATCCAAATCTGAAAGAAGTCGTATGGGTACAAGAAGAACCTAAGAATCAAGGAAGCTGGTACTATATGCAATCTCGAGGAACAATGATTGGTTGCTTAAAAGATCAGCATACCTTTGGTTATGCGGGTCGGTTCTACTCAGCATCACCGGCTACCGGTTTAATGCCTATTCATCTTGCTCAACAAAAAGAATTGATATCTGATGCTTTGCAAATTGATAAGCTAGAAGTAACAACACATAAACAAGTTAACGCAGTATTGCGTAGATAAACCTAAGGAGAAAATCGTGTTAGTTGATATCAAAGTACCTGTATTAGCGGAGTCTGTCGCAGAAGCAACATTGGTAAGCTGGCAAAAACGTGTTGGCGACCAGGTAAAACGTGGCGATAACCTGATAGATATTGAAACCGATAAAGTGACTCTCGAAGTAGCTGCTTTAAACGATGGTGTCATTTCTGAAATACTACGAGATGATGGCGAAACCGTCGCTAGTGATGAAGTCATTGCCCGTATTGATACAGAAGCACAAGGCACCAGCCCTGCGCCGTCAGAGCCAACGCAACAATCTTTACCAGAAATGGATACAAAATCTACAGATGTTTCTGATAGCGACTTACCAAAATTAAGTCCTGCCGTTCGCAACATGGTGGCAGAACACAAATTAGATGTAGCAGAGATTGCCACTAATACGGACAGGGTTACAAAAGAAGACGTGCTACGACATATTGAAGGTAGCCCAGTGGCATCAAACGAAACAGCTGATGCCCCACAAAAAGTTACTGAAGCGCCACAAACTGTTACACCGCCAGTTGCACAAGTAGCAGCTAAACCTGAAACAGCAAGTACACCTCCAGTAGCGGTACCTGTGTTAACGAGTAGTGCTGGTGATCGACCTGAAGAAAAAGTGCCAATGACTCGGTTACGTAAACGCGTAGCAGAAAGACTGTTGAGCGCACAACATGAAAGTGCCATTCTCACTACGTTTAATGAAGTGAATATGCAGCCGGTCATGGACATCCGCAATCGTTATAAGGATGAATTTGAAAAAACTCACGGCACTAAACTCGGCTTTATGTCTTTCTTTACTCGCGCCGCAATAGAAGCACTAAAAAAATTCCCTGTTATTAATGCATCGGTAGATGGTGATAATATCGTTTATCATGGATATTTCGATATTGGTATTGCGGTTAGTTCTCCCAGAGGATTAGTAGTGCCGATTGTCCGTGATGGCGATTCTTTATCACTTGCGAATATTGAAACTACAATAAGGGCATTTGGTGAAAAGGCCCGAGACGGCAAATTAACCATGGATGACTTGACGGGTGGTACATTCACTATTACTAATGGCGGTACTTTTGGTTCGCTCTTATCAACCCCAATTATCAATCCACCTCAAAGTGCAATCTTGGGAATGCATGCGATTCAACAACGCCCCGTTGCAGAAAATGGCGAAGTTGTTATCCGTCCAATGATGAATCTTGCCTTGTCATATGATCATCGGATCATAGATGGTCGTGAAGCAGTTCAGTTTCTCGTATCCATAAAACAACAATTGGAAGATCCAGCTCGTCTTCTTTTACAACTCTAGTGATATAAACTTAAGGTTCAAGATATATGAAAAAGTATGATGTAGTTGTTATTGGTGCAGGACCCGGAGGCTATGTAACAGCTATTCGTTGCGCTCAACTAGGCTTAAGTACAGCTTGTGTTGAAGCTTGGATTAATGATGAAGGCAAACCTGCTCTTGGAGGTACCTGTCTGAATGTAGGCTGTATACCATCAAAGGCATTACTCGACTCATCACATCATTTTCATCACATCAAACACCAGTCAGACGATCATGGCATTACTGTCACAGGTGTTTCCATGGATGTTAATAAAATGGTGTCGCGTAAGGCCAAGATCGTAAAGTCACTGACTCAAGGGATTAGCGGTCTATTCAAAAAGAATAAAATTGACTGGTTACGCGGACAAGCAAAATTACTTAGTAATAAAGAAGTTGAGATATCACCAACTCATGAAACACATGATGAAAAAACAGTCGTTGAAGCTAACCATATCATCATCGCAACAGGATCTGTGCCGACAAAAATTCCTCCAGCAAGTGTTGATGATAAGTTGATTGTTGATTCAACTGGCGCACTTAAGTTTAATGAAGTCCCTCGCCGTCTCGGCGTTATAGGTGCCGGTGTCATTGGTCTTGAACTTGGGAGTGTCTGGAAGCGACTCGGTTCTGAAGTCACTGTACTTGAAGCCTTGCCTAATTTTCTTTCTCTGGTAGATCGCCAAGTTGCAAAAGAAGCTGAAAAATCTTTACGTGGACAAGGGCTTGATATTCGACTCGGCGCCAAGGTAACAGGAACCGGAAGTAACAATCGCGAAGTAACTATTAATTACGACGACGCCGAAGGTAAGCAACAAATCACCGTAGACAAATTAATTGTTGCTGTTGGTCGTTCACCTAATACTGCTGGTTTAGGTGCAGAAGAATCCGGACTTGAACTCGATGAACGAGGCTTTATTGTTGTCGATGATCACTGCAATACAAATCTGGAAAATGTTTACGCAGTCGGTGATGTTGTTAGAGGCCCCATGTTGGCACACAAAGCATCAGAAGAAGGCGTCGCAATCGCTGAACGTATCGCTGGCAAACCAGGCCACATGAATTATGAAACAATTCCCTGGGTCATTTATACCTGGCCAGAGATTGCCTGGGTTGGTAGAACCGAAGAACAATTAAAAACAGATGGAGTTGAATACCGCGTAGGTAGTTTTCCTTTCATGGCGACTGGCCGTGCAAAAGCAATGGGTGAAGCAAATGGCTTTGTCAAAATATTGGGAGACGCAAAAACAGACCGCGTATTAGGAATTCATATTTTTGGTCCAAGTGCCTCGGAATTAATTGCTGAAGCTGTCGTCACGATGGAGTTTGATGGCAGTACCGAAGATCTCGCCAGAACCATCCATGCTCATCCAACCTTATCTGAAGCCATGCACGAAGCCGCATTAGCTGTTGATAACAGAACCATCCATATGTAAGACCGCTACTATCAGTAGCGCAATCTTTCAAAAGCAGCAATATAAATAGTGCATCGACCTTAGCTAATTCAAAGGGTCGTTGCACTTAAAATACTCTCAAAATAATCAGGTTTACGCCAAGAATCTGCTTTCCTACGGATCAATCAGCTATATCAGCTTGATTTTGATCAAGATTAAACCGATTAAATTGCGCCAATAACAGCACCTACTCGACAGATCTCACTGGTTTCTGCTAGGATTTGCGTTCTTTATTGCAGCGCATCATATTATCACCGGATTTCCTGTTGCTGCACATGAAACAGAAAATCCTACACATAGTTCTATTTTAATGGAGGGGACAGACATGACAGACAACGTTGTCATAGTAGCAGCAGTTCGTACAGCAGTAGCTAATTTTGGAGGCGCTCTATCTAATTTACCTGCCCATACCTTTGGTGCAACAGTTATAGCTGATGTCATTAAACGCGCAGGGATTAAAGCCGAACAAGTAGATGAAGTGATTTTTGGACAAGTATTAACTGCCGGCACAGGGCAAAATCCTGCACGCCAATCGGCTATTGCCGCAGGCCTACCAAATTCAGTCCCTTGTATGACAATAAATAAAGTCTGCGGTAGTGGCCTTAAAACTGTTCACCTAGCCGCACAAGCAATTAAATGTGGTGATGCCGATATAATTATCGCTGGTGGCCAAGAGAGCATGAGTCTATCTCCACACATCCTGCCAAAATCAAGAAATGGTACAAAAATGGGTGATTGGAAGATGCAGGACTCCATGATCATAGATGGTTTGTGGGATGCTTTTAACAATTATCATATGGGTACCACAGCTGAAAATATAGCCAAGAAATATGAAATTTCTCGAGAAGAACAAGATGAATTTGCAGCAGCTTCTCAACAAAAGGCAGAAGCGGCAATGAATGCGGGAAAATTTGATGAAGAGATAGTTCCTGTTGAAATTCCTCAACGTAAAGGCGATCCAATCATCTTCGATAAAGATGAGTTCCCACGTGCTGGTGTAACTGCTGAGGGTTTAGCAAAGATGCGTCCAGCATTTGATAAAGAAGGCACCGTTACAGCTGCTAATGCATCCGGCCTCAATGATGGCGCAGCTGCTGTATTAGTTATGTCTGAAAGCAAAGCTAAAGAACTTGGATTGGAACCATTAGCAACTATAGCCTCATACTCCAGCGCTGGAGTTGATCCAGCCATTATGGGTACAGGTCCAATTCCAGCGAGTAAACGCTGTCTGGAAAAAGCAGGTTGGTCAGTTGATGATCTGGATCTGGTAGAAGCCAATGAAGCATTCGCAGCTCAGGCAATATCAGTAAATCGTGATGTTGGTTGGGACACAGCGAAAGTTAACGTGAACGGTGGAGCGATATCAATAGGACATCCAATCGGTGCTTCAGGTTGCCGCGTTCTCGTAACACTACTTCACGAAATGAAACGTAGCGATGCTAAGAAGGGTCTAGCCACTCTCTGCATAGGTGGAGGACTTGGCGTAGCTCTGGCAGTAGAAAGAAAATAAGCAAAGTGAGGGCTACTTCTACCTTTACTGCATCATGAGGCTATGAAATAAGCGGCTAACAACATATCATGTAGATAGCTAGCAAAAATTAATTTCATTTTAAGTATTTCTTGGCGCACTATTTAGTGCGCCAATATTTGATTACAGTTACAAACAAGCAAAAGGTTAGCTTGTTAAAGAGTGCCAAAATAGTTTGATTAACACTCAGTAATTTGTACCGTTTTTATGATTTATATTTAATTCAGGACAGATAAATGGAAGATAAACGAATTATAAAAAAATACCCAAACCGCCGCCTTTATGACACGGAAGAAAGTAAATACATCACACTGGAAGATATAAAAAAATTGGTACTTAATAATAAGGAATTTATTGTTAAAGATGTCAAATCCGAAGAAGACCTCACTAGAACAATACTCCTGCAAATTATCACCGAACAAGAGGACGATGGGGAACCGCTTTTTACAACACAAGCCCTGTCACACATCATTCGTTTTTATGGTGATTCTGTGCAATCTGTGGCCGGTGATTACATACAAAAAAGCATTGATCTATTCGTGACACAGCAAAAACAAATGCAAGATCAACTTCAATCGGCAGTGACTACAAACCCTATAACTGCAATGTCAGAGTTGACTGAACAAAACCTTGAAATGTGGAAAACAATGCAGGAAAACTTCTTTAAAACAGCTACAAATACTCCATTCTCTAGTAAAAAAGAAAAAGAATAAACACAGAAAAGCTACAAATCACGTATATTCAATAACTTACAGTTATTTAACATAGCTGTAATTATTGAAACATTCCTGTTGACAGCTCTTGTAAATCCTAATATGCTGCATTGCAATATTTGTTGCATTGCACAACATGATGCGTAGCAACCTCACTTTTAGGAGTAGAACAATGACTAATGAAATATTTGAAACCATGAATAAGTTAGGCAAATCAAATTACGATGCAATGCAAGAGCTTTACAACATCAACTTGAAAATCGCGGGTCAATTTGCAGAGCAACAACAAGCCTTTATGAATCTTTCTATGGAATGTGTCACTGCACAAATGGAAATGCTTGGTAAATCTAAAGACTATAAAGAAGTTATCAGTGAGCAAACTGCATTGATCAATGAAGCAAGCTCAAAGGTTCAAGGTATTGCTAGAAACGCTGTAGACATCATGAATGAATCAAAAGATGAAGTCAGCGCATGGGTTGAAAAAGGCGTAGAAGAAGCGGCAACTATCGTCCCATTTTCAAAAACTGCTTAAAGAATATTATCGCGTATTCATTTGAATACGCGATTACCGATTTAGAAATACCCCTACTTATTCCACGGTCCTATATCTAATAGGCCGTGGGTTTTTTTATTGGTTCTCAGTTAAATCAGTCAAACCTTCATCAACACCCTGCTTTTCCATAGCATAATTGTTCCGAATTGATTCAATATGTTCAAGATAGTCTGTGCTCACATCTCCGGTAACATATTCTCCAGTAAAACAAGACGTATCGAATTCTGTAATTCTTTTGTTTCCTGTATGAGCAGAAGAAATCAGATCTTTAATATCCTGATAGACTAGCCAGTCAGCACCAATCTTTTCAGCAACTTCCTCAACACTACAATTATTAGCAATCAATTCACCTACGGTTGGCATGTCTATGCCATATACATTTGGATAACGCACTGGTGGAGCTGCTGATGCAATATAAACTCGTTTAGCACCTGCCTCTCTAGCCATTTGAACAATCTCTCTTGAGGTCGTCCCTCTTACAATAGAATCATCGACAAGCAATACATTTTTCCCTTTAAACTCCAGCTCAATTGCATTTAACTTTTGTCGCACAGACTTCTTACGAATACTTTGGCCTGGCATAATGAATGTTCGTGGGATATATCGATTTTTAACAAAGCCCTCTCGATACTTAACGTCTAATTTAGTCGCTAAAGGTAAAGCCGCCGTTCGGCTAGTGTCAGGGATGGGTATAACAACATCGATATCATGTTTTGGGTAGAGCCTTAGAATCTTTTTTGCAAGTTCTTCTCCCATTCTTAATCGCGCTTTATAGACAGAAATACCATCAATTATTGAATCGGGTCTGGCTAAATAAACATGTTCAAAAATGCATGGACTGTAATTTGATTTATCTGAACATTGAAAGGTATGAATTTCGCCACTCACCGTAATAAAAACAGCTTCCCCTGGCGCTATATCACGTATAAGTTCGAAATCCAGGGCATTAATAGCAACACTTTCTGATGCGATAATAAATTCCGATCCACTATCCGTCTTACGTTCACCAAAAACTACTGGACGAATACCATTTGGATCACGAAAACCTAGTATGCCAACACCGGTAATCATCGCTACAGCAGCATAACCACCTTTACAGCGTTGATGTAAGCGTTTGACTGCATGAAATATATCCTCAGCAGCTAGACTATCTCGAGGTTTACCTATTGCGTTTAATTCGTGCGCAAGAATATTTAATAACACTTCGGAATCAGAATTAGTATTCAAATGTCGCAAATCATCACGCATGAGATCTTCTTTCAATGTCTCCGCATTAGTTAAGTTGCCATTATGTGCGAGGGTTATGCCATAAGGAGAATTAACATAAAAGGGTTGTGCTTCTGCTGAGGATGAACAACCCGCAGTAGGATAACGCACATGCCCAATACCCATATTTCCTCTCAGGTTGAGCATATGACGCGTATGAAAGACATCTCTAACTAGCCCATTATCCTTTCTCAAATAAAGTTTACTTTCATCACAAGTCACCATGCCTGCAGCGTCTTGCCCACGATGCTGAAGAACAGTTAAGCCATCGTATATAGCCTGATTGACAGGGTTTTTGGCAACGATTCCGATTATGCCGCACATAGTAATGTTCTTATGAGTTTATTAATCACTTTCATTTGCCTGTTCATATGAATGATATTCGGTTATTGATTCTGGTAAAAACCGTGAACTCCATATACTTATACGCTCAAATGGAGCGGCTAACTTTGATTCTTCCCACCATGGTTCTTGAGGGAAAGCCGTGAAACCAGCCATAAAAATTATTACTGCAACGATTAATCCGCCTAAGCCCATACCAAAAAACAACCCTAATATCCTGTCTGCAGCGGTAAGCCCCGTTCTACCTAACAACTTTACTACGAAATAACTTATACCGCTCATTATAAGCAAACTTATTATAAACAGTGCTATGAACGCCAAAACAATCCTTAAGATTGGCGTATCTACATAGTTTTCCAGTAAGGGAGAAAAATAGGGTACTAGTTTTATTGAAAGGCCTAATGATACTGCCCAGGATAATAGTGAGAATAATATATTCAAAAAACCATAAAAAACACCCACGATTGTGGGCAATGCAATTAAACAAAGAATGACTATATCGGCTGTAGACATTATTGAAACCTGATGTTTTTAAGTTAATTAAAAATTATGGATAGTTCAATACTATACCGTCTAGCTTTGTATTTTCTTTAATTTTCTTTAGTAAAGCATCGGCATCAGCACGCAATAATTCGGGACCAACTCTAACTCGGTACGCTACTTCATTATTTTGTTCCAATGGCTCAACGAACGCTGGAAAACCCGATTTCCTAAGCGTTAAATTCAGTTTATCTGCATTGACTTTGCTTGAAAAGCTACCTAACTGTACTACCCATGCAGTCAGACCTACTTGTTTATCTTGTACTATTTTATTTGGTTCCGATTTTTTACGACTAGTTTCTACTGCATTAATCGATTCTGGTGTTGAAGATGTTTCTACATTTGGTTTGATTTTTGGTTCATCATTTATATCTTCAGAATTAGACTGTCCTGCTACCGCTTCAGCATCTATATTCATTGGCGTGTCAGGTGTCACCGGATTATTAAGCGGGACTAACCTGGAATTAAACTTCTCAGTCGTTCGCTCTGGGATATTGGTCTTAGTAATAGAGCCAGTATCTATAGGTCCTGTTAAAAACATCGGTATAAAAATAACAGCAATAACAATCAGCACTGCTGCACCAACCAAACGTTCTTTTAAGCGCTGATGCATATTAATCTAGGTAATCTCCTGATTTAAATGCCCGAGTGCGGCGCCTACTGTTAGAAAAGATCCAGTGACAACAATTCTATCACCAGCCATAGATAACTCATCAAGCTGATCCAAAGCATGACCGACATTTGTATATTCAACTACATTTTCACTTATACCCAGTGACTTGAGTTCTGAAATTAATGTTTTGGCGTCACTACCACGCTCTTCGGTTAAGGTAATGATATTCCAGCTATCAGCAATATTATTTAATACCTTAAACACTTCGGGATGATCTTTATCTTTAAGCATACCCACGATCAAATGGGTCTGCCCTAAACACGGAATCTTGCTTATATTTTTTACCAAAACCCTAACTGATTCACTATTGTGAGCAACATCTAATATCTTTGGTATCCTGCCGGGGATAAATTGCATACGTCCGTTGAGGCGAAAACTGCTAAGCCCTTGCTTAATATTTTCAAGACTAACTGGGTAATCATGCTTTATTTTTTCTAATACCATTAAGACACCTGCTGCATTTTGTAATTGAAAATCACAAAATTGCATAGGTCTGGGTAATTTTTCAAAAGAAATATTATTCGTCTCCCATGACCAATTTCCATGTCCCATCTCCAATTTATAATCACGACCTAATACACTCAATGGCGTACCTAAGGCATCAGCACAATCAAGTAAACTCTGCGGTGGACTAGCATCTGAACATATAGCAGGCGCCTTGTTTCTCAAAATACCTGCTTTTTCTCTGGCTATACTCTCACGATTGTCACCAAGCCATTGTTGGTGATCAATATCGATACTGGTAATTAATGCGACATCTGCATCAAGTACATTTACCGCATCAAGCCGTCCACCTAAACCCACTTCGAGAATGGCCAGTTCGACTTTATGCTGGCGAAAGAGATCCAGTGCAGTAAGTGTTCCGAATTCAAAATACGTTAATGATATTTCACCACGTGCTCGATCAATACGGTCAAATGATTCGCATAGTTCAGAATCTGATACTTCTACACCATTTATACATATGCGTTCGTTGTATCGGAGTAAATGCGGTGATGTATATCGACCTACTTTGTAGTCAGCATTACGTAGGATTTTATCCAGCATGGTAATGCTAGATCCTTTACCATTGGTTCCTGCAACACTAATAACATTATAAGCTGGCTTGAGTAAACCCATATTATTTGCAACACGTCGACAACGCTCCAAGCCTAATTCAATCGCTGTAAAATGCAGGCTTTCTTGCCACTCTAACCATTTTTCAAGACTGTTAAACCTTAATTGATCGGGGTGCGTACCTGACTTAGAAATTGATTTAATTTTACTAGTCATATGCGGGATCGGAAAACAATTTATATCATGCAGATAAAGATTGATGAGTTAATATTGATAACATTTTGCTGATCCTATCGCGTAACTCTCGACGATCGACAATCATATCAATATCACCATTTTCGAGTAAAAATTCACTACGCTGAAAACCTGCAGGTAGTGTTTCTCTAACTGTTTGCTCTATAACTCGTGGTCCAGCAAAACCAATCAAGGCATTAGGTTCCGCAATATTAATATCTCCAAGCGTAGCCAGACTTGCTGATACGCCACCCATTGTTGGATCAGTCAGCACGGAAATATAGGGCAATCCTTTGTTACGTAAAATGGCTATAGCAGCAGAAGTCTTAGCCATTTGCATCAAAGAGAACAAAGCTTCCTGCATTCTGGCGCCACCACTTGTAGAAAAACAGATTAATGACGCGTTCATATCAATTGCAGCATCAACGGCAAGCACAAACCGCTCGCCAACAACTGACCCCATAGAGCCACCCATGAAATTAAATTCAAAAGCACAAGCAACGACAGGCAAACCTTTTAATTTTCCCGACATAACTACCAGTGCATCATCCTCACCCGTTTTCTTTTGCGCTTGGTTGAGTCTATCTTTGTATTTTTTATTATCACGAAACTTCAGGATATCAACAGGTTTTACTTCAGTACCAATCTCAACTCTATTATCACTATCCAAAAATGTTTCCAGACGTACGCGCGCACTAATCCGCATGTGATGATCGCATTTTGGACAAACATCATTATTCCTATCGAGTTCTGCACGATACAATACGGCGTTACATTCCTGACACTTTGTCCAAACACCTTCGGGCACGGTACGACGTGTTGTTCCATTTGTTTTGTCTCGCGACGGTAATATTTTTTTAAACCAACTCATATTTAATTGTTATCCAATATTATCTAATGCGGTTCGCAAGGAACTCATAAATGATGATATTTCTAATTTCATTTTTTCACCATCCCCGGCATGTTCTGCAATTCTTTCAACCAAGGCACTCCCAACAACTACTGCATCACTGACCCTGCCGACATCTTCTGCTATTTGCGGATTTTTAATTCCAAACCCAACACCTAGAGGTAATGAAGTTTTGCTGCGAATCTCATTCAGTTTATCGTCAACAGCTTTGACATCCAGTTGATTACTACCGGTTACTCCCTTCAAAGAGACATAATACAGGAACCCTGAGGCGACTTCACAGATCCTGTCTAAGCGCTTCCCGTGAGTCGTCGGTGAAATAAGGAATATCTGATCTATACCGTACGGCTTCAGAACCTCACCAAATTCGACAGATTCCTCTGGTGGTAAATCAACAATAATCAGACCGTCAACGCCTGCATTTGCTGCCTTTTCAACAAACGTTTCATAACCCATGACTTCTATAGGATTCATATAACCCATTAAAATAATAGGCGTAGATTCGTTCTCAGTTCTAAATTCCTTAACGATATTAAATACATCATCGGTATTCGTACCATTTAACAAAGCGCGTTCACTCGCACGCTGAATCACCGGTCCATCGGCCATAGGGTCTGAGAAAGGAACACCTAATTCAATAATATCTGCACCTGCTTTTGTCAAAACATGCATTAATCCAACAGTCATATCGAGTGATGGATCGCCTGCAGTAATAAAGGGGATTAGTGCTTTTTTGTTATTATTTTTTAGTGCGCTGAAACACGTTTCAATTCTGCTCATAATTAGTTAATTTGAAAATATAAATAGGGAAAGAAATTTGAGGTAATAGCGGATGAGTAGCTACTTTAATTCTTTTAAGCCAAGCTTCAACTCAAGCAACTCGATGGCCATATCTGGTATATCTTTATGATTTCTTGACTCATGTGATAACAACCAATAATCAACTTCAGCTTGTTTTACTTTTACTAAGTCAGAAACTTGTAGACGATCCAGTTCTCGATCAGCCATTATCTCCATCAAACGTTCACGATTATTCATAATCTATAATTCCCGGTTTTAAAGTGTAATCCCTTCATGTGCGGCAACTGTGTGAATATCCTTATCTCCACGACCTGATAAATTCGTAATAATTATCGCATCTTTAGCCATTTTCGGGGCAATTTTTGTTGTATAGGCTAATGCATGGCTAGATTCTAAAGCGGGGATAATACCTTCTATCCGCGTCAAATCATGGAAAGCCTGCAATGCTTCAATATCTGTGACGGAGACATAATTAGCACGGCCAGTGTCTTTTAACCATGCATGCTCTGGTCCGACACCCGGATAATCAAGACCGGCTGAGATTGAATGTGTTTCAATTATTTGACCATATTCATCTTCCATTAGATAGGTACGGTTACCGTGCAAAACGCCTGGTTTTCCCGCATTTAAAGGCGCTGCATGATGCCCAGTCTCTATGCCTTCTCCAGCCGCCTCGACACCATAAATCGACACGTCTTTATCATCTAGAAAAGAATGAAATAATCCAATCGCATTAGAACCGCCACCGACACAGGCTACCAATGCATCGGGAAGACGCCCTGCCTGATCTAGGCATTGTTGTCGTGCCTCGCGCCCCACTACCGAATTAAAATCCCTGACCATTGCCGGATAAGGATGTGGCCCAGCAACAGTACCAATAATATAAAAGGTATCATCAACATTGGTTACCCAATCCCGCATAGCTTCATTTAAAGCATCTTTTAATGTTTTTGAACCTGCTTCAACGGAAACAACGGTTGCCCCAAGGAGCTTCATACGAAAGACATTCATCGCTTGCCTTTGGATATCTTCAGCGCCCATATAAACGACACATTCCATACCATATCTAGCAGCAACTGTAGCCGTTGCGACACCATGTTGACCAGCACCAGTCTCTGCAATTACACGTCGCTTTCCCATCAACTTCGCTAATAATGCTTGGCCAACAGTATTATTTATCTTATGCGCACCGGTATGATTCAAGTCTTCACGCTTCAAATATATTTGTGCACCACCAAGTTGCTCACTCCAGCGTTCCGCATGGTATAGCGGTGAGGGCCGGCCCACATAATGTTTTAAATCATGTTCGAATTCAGCTATAAAAGCAGGGTCTTTTATATGTTTTTTATATGCTTGCTCAAGTTCTTCTAATGGCCCCATCAAGGTTTCAGAAACGAATCGGCCTCCATATGGTCCAAAGTGGCCACGCTTATCTGGCATGGTCATATACGATTCGATTTCAGAAGAATCACTTTTTTTATTGGTTTCAGGCATTCATAGTCTCACTAATAAATTTTTTAATTTTAACGGGGTCTTTTATTCCTTTTTCCTTCTCAACACCACCGCTGACATCCACAGCATAAGGGTGAACTTGAGATATCGCTTTTTTCACATTATTTTCATCTAAACCACCAGCAAGGATAATAGGCTTCGACAAATTATTTGGGATGATACTCCAATCAAAAGCTTTTCCAGTACCGCCAGGTATTCCTTTTACATACGCATCAAGCAATAAGCCCTTAGCTGAAGGATACTTTTCAACTTCATCAAATAAACTGACACTATCATTCATTCTGACGGCTTTAATATAAGGCCTATTGAATAAAGCGCAAGCTTGTTCAGTTTCTTGTCCATGAAATTGGAGTGTATCAATAGCAACCTCTTTTAAAACTTCATTTATATATGCCGTTTCAGCATCTACAAACAGGCCAACACAATTAATAAAAGGCGAAATATTTTCTGTGATTTGTTTGGCTAAACTAATTGTGACACAGCGTGGACTGGCTTCATAAAAGACAAGGCCAATTGCGTCAGCACCTGCTACAGCAGCAGCATTTGCATCCTCAAGATTTGTGATACCGCAAATTTTCACCCGAGTGCGTTTTAGGTGTTCCATTCTTTCAGTTCTTAATTGATAAAATTAATTATTAACGACAAATTCCAAATTTATCTAATATCGATTTTGCATCAGGAATAGAAAATCGATCCGGATACTGAATATTAACCAGATATAACCCATCTGGCGGTGCAGTTACTCCACCAGCGGTTCTATCTTTCGCTGCTAATACATCAGCAGCCCAATTTACTTCTTTTTTACCTAAGCCGATAGCCATTAAAACGCCTGCTATATTCCTGACCATGTGATGAAGAAAGGCATTTGCCGTTAGTGTAATCACTATCCAGTCTTCCAGTCTATCGAACTCAAGATTATGTAGCGTTCTGATAGGTGAATTTGCCTGACAGGCAACCGCTCTATATGAAGTAAAATCATGCTGCCCAATGAAACAAGATGAGGCTTGTTTCATTTTACAAAAATCAAGTGGTCTAGATTCCCAGGTAACCAAACCATTAAATATAGCTGGGCGTGCAGGTCGATTTAAGATCAAGTATTGATAGGTTCTTTCCTCTGCACTAAATCTAGCATGAAAATCATCATCAGTTTCTAAAGCCCATGTCACCGAGATATCTTGAGGGAGTATTGAATTTGTCCCACGTACCCAGGCATGGGTATCTCTTATGGATAATGTCTCGAAGTGAATAACCTGTTGAATCGCATGAACGCCAGTATCAGTTCTGCCCGCACAATGTATTCTAATAGATTCATCTGCGATGGTTGATAAAGCTGTTTCTATAGATTCTTGTATCGTTGGGGAAATGGATTGTCTTTGCCAACCATAATAATTACAACCATTATATTCAATTCCCAGTGCAATCTTCATTCTGGACTGGCCACGCTAATAATTAACGCTAATGATAAAATTAATATAACTATGCGGAATTACTTGAGTATTGATGTACGAGCACTTCTAATACGATAATTCAGCACTAAACTTGTTTTTCTCTAAACCTGGCCTAAGAGATCTTCAGCTTGTTTGCGCTGTTCATCGTTACCATCTGCCATGACTTCATCCAGAATAGTCTTGGCGCTGTCTTTGTCGCCTAATTCCACATAGGCCTTAGCAAGATCAAGCTTGGTAGCAATTTCATCTTCTGCGGTTTGCTCTTCAGGTTGTGCTGCTCGTGGTACAAAAACAGTATGCTCATCATCATCATCGTCGTCGTCGTTATCACCCAGATCAACACTATTTGGAATCTCAACCGTTTCATCAAGATTAAGACTGACATCATCTTCTAACGACACCTCTGGGGTGTCATCTTCCATAGTTAATTCAAAATCCATATCCGCACTATCAACCTGAAGCGTTTCAGCTTCAGATGCACTATCCATATCTAACTCAAGTTCTGGAGTCTCATCAGCTGTTTCTGCTGAAAGGTCAAGTTCTATGCCTTCGTCTTCACCCATATCAAAATCAAGTGAAATCTCACCTTCATCTTCTGCATCAAGCCTAATCGGTTCATCTGCTTCTGACACTTCCAAGCCAATATCCAAACCATCATCTTCAGCTGGCACTTCCAAGCCAATATCCAAACCATCATTATCAGCTTCAGCAGTTTCTAATTCAGGCACACCAAGATCTATTTCTAAACCGGCATCCTCTGGCTCACTTGCTTCAATTTCAAAACTGTCATTTTCATCGCTTGTGCCAAGATCGAAATCAAGCACATTATCATCATCACTTGCTGGAATTTCTTCTGCTGATTCATCAGCAACAGCGCCCATATCAAGCTCTACAGTTTCATTCTCTTCTGGAATATCAATTTCAAGACTTTCTGATTCAGGCTCTATATTAAGACCAAGTAACTCAGAGCTATCCGCACCTGCACTTGTAGCAGCTGTCACATCTAACAAATCTTCTTCAGAATCTAAGTCAAGATTTGCAGCCGAAGTCACATCCAATAAATCATCACTACCAGCACCAGAGATATCAAGCACATCTTCTGACTCGTCATTTATAGCATCTTCTACTTCTTCGAGACCGACAGCAGCAGTGACATCAAGCATGTTTTCAGCTTCGTCTGATGCGGTGATATCTAACATGCCTTCACCTTCATCAGATGCGGTGATATCTAACATAGCTTCGCCTTCATCAGCTCCGGTGATATCTAACATAGCTTCACCTTCATCAGCTGCTGGTTCTTCTGCACCGCCTATATCAAAATCAAGACCTGCGTCTTCATTTCCTGCTTCATCATCAGCGGTGACATCAACAAACCCACCTGTGTTATCTGCATCATCTGCATCATCTTCTTCATCCGCACCTTCTTCGAATAGTGCTCGATTAGGAGACATTTCTGACCACATAGCGACTGCCATATTCCAGTGCTCGTTAGCTTCACCAAATTTATCATGTACGATCTTGGCTTCTTCTTCGTAACTTTTCTTATTGCCTGAAGTATAAAATACTTCCAGCAATTTCGAGTGGTATTCAGCATTATCAGGAGAATCATTTATCGCGCTACGTACAAACTCTTCTGCTTGATCGAATTGTTCAAATGCAAGATACGTATTAACTTCCTGCATGGGGTCTTCATCAGACTCTTCTTCTACAACTGGTGCTTCTTCAGCCGCCATAAATTGTGTGTGTTCTTCTTCTTCAATATCGAGATCAGCAGATGCTTCAGGCATTGCCGTTTCAGCTTCTGAATCCGGCGGTAATACAGTCACAGCTTCAGAATCTGGCTCTTCATCACCAGTAGCACCCAAATCACCTGAATCAAAATCAGGAAACGCTTCTTCAGTCATTGCGTCTAGATTTATTGTTTCAGCCGGCTCTTTCCTGAATTTCATTATTACAATAATCAGGATTAGCAGAACAAGAACACCAGCTACTGCCATTCCTATCATAGGATTGCCAAGTAAAAAATCTTTTGCTTTGCCTAGGTATTGATTGACCATACCCATAATGCCATCAGAGCTTGATGCAGGTTCAGTTTCGATTACATCAATAACTTCCTCTTCAGCAACTGTTTCAAGTTCTTCTTCATCTTCGACTAGCATTTCATCTTCCGCAGTTTCCATTGCGGTTTCTTCTAAAGCCTCTTCTTCGGTGTCTTCAAGAAACTCTTCCTCATCTTCTAAAACAGCTTCCTCTTCAACTTCGGACACCATTTCTTCATCAACTAAATCAACTTCTTCCTCTACCATGTCAGGTTGTTCAACTACCTGTCCTTGGAGTGCAGCTAGCTCATCATCTTTAAGTGATAACAAACGTTTAAGATCATCGAGTAATGCTTCAGATTCCTGCAGACGATCCTTCAATTCCATATTTTCATGAGTTAATGCCTGGATAGATTCTTGAGCTAATATCAAGTCTTCACCCTGTCCAGCATCGACACTGGAGACTTGCTGTGTTGCTTCACCAGTCTCTTCAGCAGCCACTAGCTTTAATTCTGGATCAGACTCAACAACAACTTCAGCAGACTCCGTTGAATCATCTGAAGATGTATCCGGTGATTCAGGAACTGAGCTTACCTCTGGACGTTCATTAACCGCGCTGGACAAATTATCTTTTATGCCATCCCAAGCAGCATGTTGAGATTGAACCTCTGCTAAAGCTTGCGCATTAGAAAGTGCAACAATCTCACTTTCAGTCGGCATACGTAATATCTGGCCACGCTTTAATCCATTTATGTTTTGATTAAAAAATGCTTCCGGGTTTGCGCGTAATAAAGCAGACATCATTTGATTCACACTGATAGATGAATCTGGACGCATTGCTGATGCAATGGACCATAATGTATCCGACTGCTCTGTCGGACCATAATCACCACCCGAATAATTTATATTTGGCGATGCAGTTGTTGGGTTGCTTGATTGATCAAACTCATTCGCGTAAACGACCTTATGATCCGGGTCATTCATCGTAACCGCTTCAACTGCTGGCTCAGCAGTATAACTAGTGGACTGATCCTGAGTGAATTCACTAGCGCGCGCATTAGGATCGTAAAGTGGCGGATCAAGTAAGACCGTATATTCACGGAATAAGCGTCCATTAGACCAACTAACTTCTACCAGAAAATTTAAAAACGGTTCACGAATAGGCTCTTGACTGAAAACACGAATGTAATCAGGACCATCGTCAGGTGATCGGCGTAAAGCAAACTTAAGATTACTTAAGATAAATGGGCGATCAATTTTAGCTCTAGCAAAAGCTTCACTATCAGCCAAACCAACAGTAAGAGAATCAAGCTCATCCGCAGTAGGGGAAAGCAATTGAACTCTTGCATCAAATGGTTCATTTAATGCTGAATTTAAATCGAGATTACCTAAGCCTAGTGCATTAGCTAACATTGGAGCTAAAGCTAATAAGATGACGATATAAAGTTTACGTTTCATTTTTACTTCAATTTCCTTGAAATCAATTACGCGGCGGATCAATTAAAAAAGAGTAGTCTCTGACCACTTGACCATCAGACCAACCAATATCTAATGTAAATTCGACTATAGGTTCTCGAACAACATCACTACTGGTTATCTTGAGTATATTTACCCCACCACTTTTTAATATTTCGTATTTCAACTGGTGATGGGAAGTATAATTTTCAACTGATTGTGTTAACTCAACCTTGAGATCATCTATATCGGCTGCATCGTCCGTTTTCAACTCAATTCTGATGTCAAGTGTTTGATTTAAATGAGATTTTAATTCAGCCTCAGACAGCGCTAATGAATAGCCTGAAACAGCATAGAAGCCCAAAAAAGAGAACATCAAGAGCTTAAATAATATTTTGTATACACTCATCAGTTTATACGCTATGTTATTGTTTTATATATTAAATATATTCCCTACTACTACAAATTTTTACATATTTTTAAATGTAATTTAACACTATTTATAATCGATTTTCAGCACTTTAGAACTTGCGAATGTCCTTTACATATAACCGATAACTATAGTTTATAAGTAGTGTTTTACCAGAATTTCAGCGATTTGAACACTATTTAATGCAGCCCCTTTCCGGACATTATCTGAAACCACCCACATGTTCAGACCACGGGGGTGTGAAATGTCTTCTCGAATACGACCAACAAAGACTGGATCCTCGCCTGCGGCCTCTGTCACTGCTGTCGGATAGCCCCCATCAGCATGGTCATCAATCACTGTCACTCCAGGCATTTTTTCAAGTAATTCTCTAGCCGTAGCCACATCAATCTTCTCTTTAGTCTCCATATGAATGGCTTCAGAGTGTCCATAAAAAACGGGTACTCTCACTGCGGTCGGATTCACTTGAATCGATTCATCTTCAAATATTTTTCTGGTCTCCCAAACCATCTTCATTTCTTCCTTGGTATAACCATTATCTTGAAATGAATCTATGTGTGGTAAGACATTGAACGCAATTTGTTTTGGATAAACATTACATTCAACTTCTTTCATATTCAGTAGGTCAGCGGTTTGTTTTGCGAGCTCTTCAATTGCTTCTTTACCAGTGCCCGACACCGCTTGATAAGTACAGACATTAATTCTGTCTATGCCAACGGCATCATAGATTGGTTTTAATGCCACCATCATTTGTATGGTAGAACAATTCGGATTAGCGATTATCCCTCTGTTTTTGTATTCAGCAACGGCGTGTGGGTTTACTTCAGACACGACCAAAGGAATGTCATCGTCATAGCGAAATTGAGATGTATTATCCACTACAACACAACCTGCCTCTACGGCACGTGGCGCATGGATAGCAGACACAGATGCCCCAGGTGAAAAAAGACCTATTTGTACCTTACTAAAATCAAATGTCTCAAGGTCTTCAACAATTATGTGCTTACCTTTAAATTGAATTCGTTTGCCAGCAGAACGACTACTCGCCAAGGCATAAACTTCTCCTACAGGAAAATCACGTTGTTCTAATATAGACAACATAGTTTCGCCAACAGCACCGGTGGCACCGACAACAGCAACATTGTATTTTTTATCTGTCATAACACTTTATTTTTAAATAACTTAATTAACTTTTTAATTCGCAATTGAAGACAACGCCTTAACTACTGCATCACCCATTTCATTTGTACCCACGCAATTCATACCATTAGAATAAATATCTTTTGTTCTGAATCCCTCTGTCAACACTTGACTCACTGCTTGTTCAATTTGATCCGCTACCTGAACTTCAGAAAGCGAATACCTAAATAACATTGATAAAGATAATATCGTCGCTAGTGGATTCGCAAGATCTTGTCCCGCTATATCGGGAGCTGAACCATGACTCGGTTCATACATACCACTGGCATCACTAGCCAAGGATGCGGAGGCTAACATGCCAATCGATCCCGTTAGCATTGACGCTAAATCAGACAATATATCGCCGAACATATTGGTGGTAACGATCACATCAAATTGTTTTGGTTCACGAACTAATTGCATGGCCGCGTTATCTACATACATATGTTGTAATTCAATATCAGGATAATCTTTGCCAACACTAGTAACGACTTCTCGCCATAACTCGGTTGCTTCTAAGACATTGGCCTTATCGACCGAACAAACACGACCTTGACGTTTACCGGCAACTTCAAATGCAGTGCGCGCAATTCGTTCAATTTCACTCTCACTATAGACAAGTGTATTAAAGCCTTGCCGTTGTCCATCAGCTAGCGTTTTTATGCCTCGCGGTTCGCCAAAATAGATACCTCCGGTAAGTTCTCTGACAAACATAATATCGAGGTCACTAACAACTTCTTCTTTAAGGGTTGAAGCTGCCGCCAATTGAGGGAACAGTACCGCTGGACGTAAATTAGCAAAAAGCTCGAGGTTAGATCGAATCGCCAATAAACCCCGTTCTGGACGTAAAGAGCGCTCAATAGACTCCCATTTAGGGCCACCTACGGCACCTAGTAATATGGCATCAGCAGCCTTTGCCTTGTTCAGAGTTTCGTCCGGGAAGGGCGATCCAGCAGCATCAACAGCACAGCCACCAAGTAATCCATGGTCTATATTCAAATCAAAACCGCGTTCATTGATCAGAAAGGCCAACACTTTTTCAGCCTGGGCAACGATCTCTGGGCCGATGCCGTCACCGGGTAATATCAAGATTTTTTTAGTCACGTTTTTAATAAATTCCAAGTAATAAAAAGTACGCTATTTTTAACGGGCGCAAAGCATACATCAACTTTAAGACGACTTATAGGCACTTATATCTCCATTTTTTTCTTTTAAAACGCTAATTAATCCTGCAAATATAATTAATGCACCACCGATGTATTCAATATTGCTGACAATTTCATTTGTTAAGTAAGCAGCAGAGACCGCACCGGCAACAATTTCCAACAAAAAAATCACCGAGGAACGCTGGATGGGTAAAAAAGTAACGCCATATTGCGCCGTCCATGTCAGTGCATACATCATTGGAAAACCTATCAAGAAGGCAAGCATGCCTGATTGGATTGTTAACTCTGGTAATTGAGGCTGTGTTATCAATAAACCACAAAGCGTAAGACCTAACACACCTAACCATGCCGAGCCCATTTTCATGCCGATAGGAACCTCTCCAATCTTTCTGACCACCACATTCGTCACCGCAAATGCCATTCCTGAGGTAATAGCGTAGAAATCAGCCAAGCTCATTTTATTGAGGTCAATCATTTCAGGATTCCACAACATCAATACCGCACCAAGCACCGCCAAAACTAATGCCAGCAGTCCTGTCTTCGTTAAATGTTCGCGCAAAACAAAAAAAGCTAACAGAATCGCCCATATCGGAGACAGATAAAATAACAGTAAAACCCGAACAACCTCGCCCTCCAACATGGCCAGGATAAAGGCAAGATTGGCCCAGCCAGCAAAGACCCCAACAAGTAGATAGTCCGTTTTATGCCTTAAGAAATCGACTCGCCATCGCCAGCAAGCGGGAAGAAGAAACACCATGGCAGAACAATAGATAATTAACGTCGACCATAAGCCCGGAACCCCCATGTCTTCCAATAATCTGAGTGGATACCAGAGCAACCCCCATAGGACAGCAGCGACCATGCAAGATAATGCTGGAAAGTGCTGTGATGTTGGTTGGGATGAGGGAATTGATCGCATATACTTAGCCGCCTTTTTCGCCATTATTAACTAATCACTAACTTTAATGAATTCAGGACTGCAAAATTTACATGCTTACCCGTTTGAGCGACTGACAAAGTTACTCGAGGGCACCACCGTTAACCCGGATAAATCGGCAATCAGTCTTGCGATTGGTGAACCAAAGCATCCTACACCAGATTTTATTCTGGATGCATTAAGATCGAATCTGGGAGATATCGCCATCTATCCGACAACCCGTGGTTCGCTTGAATTGCGTGAAACGATTGCTAATTGGTTATGCCAACGATTCAACCTGCCGCAAACATCAGTAAGCCCAGAGAAGAATCTCCTTCCGGTAAATGGTACGCGAGAAGCCTTGTTTGCTATTGCACAAACGCTAATCAATAAAGACTCTGATACACCCGTAATCGTATTACCAAATCCTTTTTATCAAATCTATGAAGGCGCCGCCTTACTCGCAGGAGCTGAACCTTATTATCTAAACTGCACTGAAGATAACAACTTCATCCCGGATCTATCATCAGTGCCAGAAGAAATCTGGCAACGATGCCAACTCATCTATTTATGTTCACCCGGAAACCCAACCGGTGCAGTGGTTGACTTAGAGTCAGTAAAAGAATTAATGGCATTGGCCGAAAAATACGACTTCGTTATCGCTGCCGATGAATGTTATTCCGAGATCTATCCATATGAAGACCAACCACCGATTGGATTGCTTGAGTGTACTAATCAACTAGGCAATACGGAATTCAAACGCTGCCTGGTTTTTCACAGTCTTTCCAAACGCTCGAATGTGCCCGGTTTACGTTCTGGCTTTGTTGCTGGCGACAGTACCTTGATTGAGCAATTCCTCAGATATCGAACCTATCATGGTAGTGCCATGCCCTTACATACACAGAAAACCAGTATTGTCGCCTGGGGTGATGAATCACACGTCAAACACAATAGAGCGCTATATAGAGAAAAATTCACTCGCGTCTGTGAAATACTAAAGCCAGTATTAGAAGTCACACCACCGCCGGCCAGTTTCTACCTTTGGCCTGAACTACCCTGCTCTGACATAGACTTTGCAAGAAATTTATATACAAGCGAGAATGTCAAAGTACTACCTGGCTCTTATTTATCCCGCGATATAGGCGGTATTAATCCCGGCAGAAACCGCGCACGCATTGCATTGGTAGCAGCAGTAGAAGAATGTACCGAAGCCGCAAACCGAATTAAGCAATTTATACAGAATTCATTTTAATATCAGGAAAGAAAACATGAGCGATTTAGAAAACATAATCAATGATGCATTTGAAAACCGCGCCGAGATCGAAATTGATTCAGCAAACAAAGAAATCAAAGATGCCGTTGAAGAGATCATCTGGAAACTCGACAGTGGCCAACTTCGTATAGCAGAAAAGGTCGATG
>JAJFKM010000034.1 GCA_021773215.1 Gammaproteobacteria bacterium | reverse complement strand
GACCATCTAACTTTAAAAGTATTCTAGTTAAAGACACGAATGCGCCTGTAGCTCAACCGGATAGAGCACCGGCCTTCTAAGCCGGGGGTTAGAGGTTCGAGTCCTCTCAGGCGCGCCAATCAATGAAAACCAAATCATTGTCTGGTGACGGTCTTTTTCTGATAATAGTTTAATTATGGTGAGCGTAGCTCAGTTGGTAGAGCCCCGGATTGTGATTCCGGTCGTCGTGGGTTCGAGTCCCATCGTTCACCCCATTCTTTCGGGCCGTTAGCTCAGTTGGTAGAGCAGTGGACTCTTAATCCATTTGTCGTAGGTTCGACCCCTACACGGCCCACCAATTTTCTCTTCTAAAAAGTATGAATAATTCCTAATTTATTACATTAAGGGCATTTCTATTTATTTGCTGGTAATATTACGTTTATATTGAAGATTCTTAGGTAAGAATCATTAAATAAACAATAAATATAATATGCATATGGAGGCTGCATAATAAAATATTAGGTGACTAAAAAATCAATGTCTAAGCAGACAGTATTACTTGCTGATGATGATCAGACTACACGTATGGTTTTATCAACAATCCTCGAAAGTCAGGGTTATCTCGTCGATACAGCAGAGCGAGGCGAAAAGTGCCTTTTTCTGGCCCTTGAAAATACCTACGATGCGATATTAGTGGATATCAATATGCCAGGAATTGGCGGTATTGATTTGTGTAAACGACTTCGCGAACTCTCTCGTTACAAGATGGTGCCAATCATTTTTATTACGTCTATGGATGAGGAGTCGAGTCTGACAGAGGCCTTCTCAGTAGGTGCCAGTGATTTTATTACCAAGCCGGTTAACCCAGTAGTTTTAGCTGCCAGGTTAAAAAATCATTTAGACAAGAAACAATATTCTGATGAGCTTGAGCGTGTTCGACATTATTTAAATCGCTACATATCGCTAAGAACACAGCGTATGGTCGAGGCATATTCACTAACCGGCTTATTGCCTACTCCTGAGTTACATAATGTTTGTGTCATGTTTACTGATATACGTGGTTCAACTGAGATGAGCCGGACGATTGATCTTGATGTGCTATTTACCCGAATTAGCCAAACCTTAGGTCGACAAGTAGACATGGTCTATAAGTTTAATGGTTATATTGATAAGTTTGGCGGTGATGGCTTAATGGCTATTTTTGATGGTGAACAGTCGGCAATAAATGCCAGCAGATGCGCGCAAATGATCCTTAATGCCGAAAATAAAGAGTCTGATGAGCCCCTACCAATTGGCATTGGCTTACACTATGGCCCCGTTTTAATTGGCAATATTGGTTCTGATGAACATCTCGATTATTCGGCATTAGGTGAAACCGTTAATCTTGCTTCACGAATTTGTGAGCATGCAAAATCAATGCATATCGATATGAGTCAGCAAGTAGTTGATAAACTTAAAGGTATCTCTGATTTCGCTTTTGGTGAGATTGACGCTGTTATGTTTCGAGGTTTTAATGAGGCGACATTGGTGCATACTTTATTATTAAATTCAGATAATGTTGCTTATATAAACGACTAAAGCGGATTAGTAATTATTATTATTTCATTCTATGGTGTTTGGGAAAGGAACATACGAGAAAATAACTGTCTAAAACATTATGAAACACCATAGTTATATTAAAAGTTTACTTGCGATGCTAATGGTAATGGCTTTATTAGTATCGGCTCCCGCATATTCTGAAGAAAGTAAAGAGAGGAGTGTCAAACCACTAGACGGTGAATTGCTGTTACCTGATGATTACAATAAAGCTGAGGATAAAAAGTGCATGACGGTCTGTGATCAATGGGGCGAAGACTGTATAATCAATCCAAGAACGGGTAGTAGAAAGTGTCGGCGAGTATGTAAATCATTTACCGAAGAATGTTTTTAAAAATACGGTCATAAATCTTAACCCACCTGTAATATTCAGATTTAACTAAATCTAGTTGTATAACATTTGAATAAATGTGCCTTCAAAAGCATTACAGGAATGATTTGTGCTTCGTTTTTGTTATAAACCACGTATTTGATATGGTGAGGCTAAGCCAAAAATTATAAAATAGGTCAGTACCTTATAATTATTAGTAAGTTATCTAAATTTATTAAGAGATGAGGTGTTAGACTAAATATCATGCGAGAGTGGCGGAATTGGTAGACGCGCTGGTTTTAGGTACCAGTATCGTAAGATGTGAGAGTTCGAGTCTCTCCTTTCGCACCAATACATAATGTTTAATGTGCATTCCTATATAAAAATTATAGGGAATGCCATTAAAACATTGATTTATCTTAATATTTGAGGTTTCACAGGATGCAAGTTTCAGTTGAAAACACAGGCACTATCGGGCGCAAAGTGCGTGTTGAGGTCCCAGAAGATAGGATTAGTACTGAAGTCAGCGATCGTCTGCAAAAAATGACGAAGACGACGAAGGTTCAGGGATTTCGCCCTGGTAAAGTGCCACTAAAAATTGTGCAGGGCAGATATGGTCTACAGGTACGAAAAGAAGTCATCGGTGAATTGGTTCAATCTAGTCTTTATGAAGCAATTACCCAAGAAGACCTGAAACCCGCTGGTCAACCGCAAATTGATGAGCTTAAAGATGAATCGGGACAAGACTTAGTCTATACCGCTACGTTTGAAGTTTTTCCTGAGGTCAAGCTAAAGGAAGTAGGCGGGCTGGAATTTGAAAAACCTACTTGTGATGTGTCCGAGGATGACATCACCAGCATGATTGACATGTTACGTAAACAGCGACGCGAATTAAAAATTGCAGAAAGAGCAGCCGAAAATGGCGATGTTCTTAATATCAACTTCGAAGGATTCGTTGATGGTGAGGCCTTTGAAGGCGGTAAAGCAGAAAATTACGAGCTCGAATTAGGTAGCAACAGTTTTATTGGTGGGTTTGAAGAGGGGCTCATCGGTACATCTGAAGGTGATGATGTTGTGGTTAATGTGAAATTTCCTGAAGAATACGGCAATGAAGCGTTGAAAGGTAAAGATGCTGAGTTCAAGGTCAAAGTTAATCTGGTTAATGAGACTGTTTTACCTGAAATAGATGAAGCATTTATGTTGGAATTTAACGTAAAAGATGGCAAGGAAGAAACGTTACGCAATGAAATTAAGCGCAATATGGAGCGCGAGGTTGGTTTAACGCTTCGTCGCCAAATTAAGGATACTGTGATGGATGCTTTGCATGCGGCCAATGAAATTGAACTGCCGCAAGCATTAGTAGCGAATGAATCGCACCGCGCTAAGCATGATTTTGAGAATAATCTAAAACAACAGGGACATAACGCAGGAGCCATAGGTTCTTTAGATGCCTCAGTTTTTAATGAACAAGCAAAAAAGCGTGTTTCATTGCAATTGATTCTGGGAGAGATAATCAAACAGAACGAATTAAAAGCAAACCCTGCAAAAGTAAAAGAGATGATAGAGCAAGTAGCTTCAGGTTATGAAGACCCAGCCGCAGTTCATAACTGGTATTATTCAGATCAAAAGAATCTGGCAGAGGTCGAATCTTTGGCTCTGGAAGACGATGTGGTTGATTGGGTTTTGGGGCATGCTAATGTTACTGACAAAGCATGTACATTTGACGAAATTATGAATAAAGGGCAGACTGCTGGCTAAAGTTATAGCAGCTTTTGTCCGATAACGGATGACTATGAACAACACTGAAATTCAGGCATTAAACTTGGTGCCAATGGTAGTCGAGCAAACGTCTAGAGGCGAAAGAGCCTATGATATTTATTCTCGACTCTTAAAAGAACGCGTCCTCTTTCTAGTAGGGCCGGTCGAAGATAATGTCGCTAATGTGATTGTTGCACAGCTACTCTATCTAGAGTCTGAGAATCCTGACAAGGATATTCATTTCTATATTAATTCCCCTGGTGGTTCTGTAACCGCAGGCATGGCGATATATGACACCATGCAATTCATCAAGCCGAATGTCAGTACCATGTGTATTGGGCAAGCGGCCAGTATGGGATCTTTATTATTGGCAGGTGGTGAAAAAGGCAAACGTTTTTGTCTTCCCCATTCACGGGTCATGATTCATCAGCCGTTGGGTGGTTTTCAGGGACAAGCAACAGACATTGATATCCATGCAAAGGAAATCCTCTATGTCCGTGAACGCTTAAACGAAATACTTTCAAATCACACCGGACAGTCTATCGAGACGATTCAAAAAGATACTGAACGTGATAATTTTATGAGTGCAGAAGCGGCAAAAGATTATGGTTTGATAGATGAAGTGCTGCATAACAGAAGCGTTTTGCCAGAAGCGTATCAAAAAGAATCTGGACAAGAATCTGAATAAAATGTTTGATTGCAAAAAAGCCAGGGGTAATAACCTATGACTGATAAAAAACAGGGTAAAAATGGTGATGGTGACCGATTACTGTATTGTTCATTTTGCGGTAAGAGCCAACATGAAGTCCGAAAGTTAATTGCAGGTCCATCTGTTTTTATCTGTGATGAATGTGTCGAATTGTGTAACGACATCATTCGCGAAGAAATTCAGGAGAAATCAGTTGCTGGCGTTGGCACAGCACTTCCGACCCCTCATGAGATAAATGATATCCTCGACGAATATGTAATTGGTCAGGAGAATGCAAAGAAGATCCTTGCTGTTGCCGTATATAATCATTACAAGCGCCTCGAACAAGGGATTAAAAAATCGGATATAGAGCTTTCTAAGAGTAATGTGCTTTTGGTCGGTCCTACGGGTAGTGGTAAAACACTTTTGGCTGAAACAATGGCGCGTTTATTGAATGTGCCCTTTACGATTGCAGATGCAACAACATTAACAGAAGCCGGCTATGTCGGTGAGGATGTTGAAAACATCATCCAAAAGTTGTTGCAAAAGTGTGATTATGACGTCGATAAAGCACAGACCGGTATTGTCTATATCGATGAAATTGACAAAATTTCACGCAAATCTGATAACCCTTCCATTACTCGAGACGTATCAGGAGAAGGTGTACAGCAAGCATTATTAAAGCTTATTGAAGGCACAGTTGCCTCAGTTCCGCCACAAGGTGGGCGTAAACATCCTCAACAGGAATTTTTACAGGTTAACACTGCCAATATCTTGTTTATATGTGGGGGTGCCTTTGCTGGCTTAGATCGTATTATTCGTGAGCGTTCTGAAAAAGGCGGTATTGGTTTTTCTGCTGAAGTTAAGAGTAAAGAAGATAGAAAGAGTATTAGTGAAGTGCTCCAGACCGTTGAACCCGAAGATCTTATTAAATACGGATTGATTCCTGAATTTGTAGGACGACTTCCTGTTGCAGCAACTCTAGGAGAACTAGACGAAGATCAACTGGTGCAAATACTCCTTGAACCAAAGAATGCGATTACAAAGCAATATATACGCTTGTTTGAGATGGAAGGTTGCGAGTTGGAGTTTCGTGAAGATGCATTACGCGCTGTTGCTAAAAAATCTATGGAACGCAAAACGGGTGCCCGCGGTCTGCGTTCAATAATGGAAAATGTATTGTTGAATACAATGTATGATTTACCCTCTACCGACGATGTTACCAAGGTAGTAATAGATGAAGGTGTGATAAACGGTGAGTCTGAACCGCTGATGATCTATGAGGGCGCTGAGATGTCGAAGGCGGCTTCCGAATAAGAGATCGTCGATAAACTTCTTCCTGCCTTATTGCGTTGTATAGATCATAATTACAACATGATCCTATTGAAAAGAGATTGATGAGTCACAATATTTAAAAGACGCAAAATTAAACTCTTAACAGTATTAATAAAATAAAGGTTTCCCATGACGCAAGAAACAGAATCACTACCAGTTTTACCTCTACGCGACGTAGTGGTCTATCCACATATGGTCATCCCCTTGTTCGTTGGTCGTGAAAAATCGATTAAAGCACTTGATAAAGCAATGGAAGGCAACAAACAAATAATACTTGTTGCTCAGAAAAGTGCTGCGGATGATGACCCTGGTCAGGATGAAACCTATGACGTTGGTACCATGGCGAATATCCTTCAGTTACTCAAATTGCCTGATGGCACTATCAAGGTGCTTGTCGAAGGCACAGCAAGAGCGGGCATAAAAGAATATAAAGAAGCTGATGGTATGTTTGTAGCAGATGTCGAGCTGCTAGAACCAAAGGTCATTGATGAACAAGAAATGGATGTTCATGCACGATCAGCTATGAATCAATTCGAGCAGTATGTGAAGCTGAATAAAAAAGTCCCGCCTGAAATAATTTCATCATTAGCGAGTATCGATGATGCAAGTCGTCTTGCAGATACTATCGCGGCTCATATGTCGATAAAACTTGAAGAAAAACAACAAGTATTGGAAATTATCGATATTAAGGATCGCTTGGAACATCTTATTCATTTGATGGATGCCGAGATAGATTTATTACAAGTTGAAAAACGAATTCGTGGTCGTGTTAAATCTCAAATGGAAAAGAGCCAGCGTGAGTATTATCTGAATGAACAGATGAAAGCGATACAGAAAGAGTTAGGTGAGATGGAAGATGTGCCTAACGAAATCGAAGAGCTTGCTGGCAAGATTGAAAAAGCAGGTATGCATAAAGATGCTAAGGAAAAGGCAGAAGCAGAGCTAAATAAATTGAGAATGATGTCTCCGATGTCAGCAGAAGCAACGGTAGTTCGCAATTATGTTGATTGGTTAGTAGGTGTGCCATGGAAAAAGCGCAGTAAAGTTTCTCAAGATATTGTTAAAGCAGAGGCTATTCTGGAAGAAGATCATTATGGACTTGAGAAAGTAAAAGAACGCATTCTCGAATATCTTGCTGTACAGCTACGCGTTAAAAAGATGAAAGGCCCAATTTTATGTCTTGTTGGTCCTCCAGGAGTAGGTAAAACATCATTAGGACGTTCCATTGCTAGGGCAACTAATCGTAAATTTGTTCGTATGTCACTGGGTGGTGTACGTGATGAAGCAGAGATCCGCGGGCATCGCCGAACTTATATTGGCTCCATGCCGGGAAAAATTGTTCAAGGAATGTCTAAAGTGGGTAAGAAGAATCCGCTGTTCTTATTGGATGAAATAGACAAAATGGCCATGGATTTCCGTGGTGATCCTGCTTCGGCATTACTTGAAGTATTAGACCCAGAACAAAACAATACATTTAATGACCACTATCTCGAAGTAGATTATGACTTGTCTGAAGTAATGTTTGTTACTACAGCAAATAGTTTAAACATCCCCGCTCCATTGTTGGATCGGATGGAAGTGATTCGATTATCCGGTTATACCGAAGAAGAAAAGGTAAATATTGCCAAGCGTTATCTGATACCTAAACAACTTGAGCGCAATGGTTTGAAAGATGGAGAAGTCTCAATAAGGGATAGTGTTGTAAGAGATATTATTCGTTACTACACACGTGAAGCTGGCGTGCGTAATCTTGATCGCGAGATTGCAAATATATGTCGGAAAATTGTTAAACAGATACTGCTTAAGCCCACTGAAAAAAGCATTATTGTCACTCCGAAAAAACTGGAATCTTTACTGGGTGTTAAGCGTTTCCGATATGGAAAAGCAGAAGAAGAAAATCGGATTGGACAGGTCACTGGTTTGGCTTGGACAGAAGTTGGTGGTGAATTGTTAACAATCGAAGCCGCAATAGTTGATGGCAAAGGAAAAATAACGCGTACAGGTAAATTAGGCGAAGTTATGCAGGAATCGATTGAAGCCGCTATGACTGTAGTGCGCAGTCGCAGTGAAGTTTTAGGTATAGAGAATGAATTTTATAAAGATCATGATTTTCATATACATGTCCCTGAAGGCGCGACACCTAAAGATGGGCCTAGTGCTGGCGTAGGAATGTGTACGGCAATGGTCTCTGCATTATGTGGAATCCCGGTTAAATCCAATGTGGCTATGACTGGCGAAATCACCCTTCGTGGAGAAGTGTTGCCTATTGGTGGTTTAAAAGAAAAACTACTTGCCGCTTTACGTGGTGGTATAGACACAGTGTTGATACCCTATGAAAACGAACGAGAGTTAGCTGAAATACCAAAGAATATTCAACAAAATATTGATGTGATTCCGGTTCGATGGATTGATGAAGTACTTGAAGTCGCATTGGAACATATGCCAAAACCGCTTGCTAAATTAGAAACGGAATCTGACATAGTTAAGAAAGATGAAGTAAAGGGAAATGCTAAAAACGATCTAATCAGACCGCATTAATAAATATACCTGACAATTATTTCAAATATTGCGAAAGCATTGCTTGACGCGTATTTCAGCACTTGGTATAAATTCACCGCT
>JAJFKM010000033.1 GCA_021773215.1 Gammaproteobacteria bacterium | reverse complement strand
TGAGGTCGCCTTTTATGAAAAAGATAGCCTCAAAATATCTCGCCGTTATCGTTTTGAAGAGGATAGCGAATATTTACGTGAACTTACGCGATGTTGGGACGCGAACTTGAAAGAAGCGTTTTCTAATCTGCCTCCAATTGCCTGGAGTAATAATTGGGATAATGCAGAAGTCACGGATAATGATATCTCTCGATAACGTTGAGATAATTACGTCACCTGTTTTTTTAATCAAATCTTACCGGCTCTAAAAATTATTTTTGGCTGATTTAAATAATATACATTGATGTTTCTCAAGACTACGTAGATATTATTATTCGGCAATGGTCCACATTCAAAATTAACTTAAATCTCATACAAGCGATATTTTATTTCAGTTCTATCGCATGCTCCATAATAGTGAATTACTGAAATTAGCATGCACAATTAATGTGCAAAATTAAGAATCTACCATCTGACGAACTTAAAAATATGCTGTAACCAACTGATAATAATAATCATATTTCTTTTATTCCTTTGTGGCATAAGAGTTGCCCTTAGTATTTAATAAGTGCAGGTTTACATGAAAACCTCTTTAGTCAGTTCAGTAGTTGAGGTATCAATTATTAAGCTAATTAATTACGTAGATGCCTCTGTCGTTAACTGAAATTATGCAAAACACTAAAATAAATAATACCGATATAAATTCTGATCAAACTAAAACGCAGTTTGATGAAATGTATGGTACTACTGATTCAAATCGTTTGCCTTATGATGGATATAATGAGTGGTTTAAACAGCAGGATCCCAAAAGTTTAAAGAAAAAATCGAATGAGGCAGAAACTATATTCAGAAGATCGGGTATTACGTTTTCTGTGCATGGGAAAAATGAGCCAACTGAACGTTTAATCCCATTTGATATAGTTCCTCGAATTATATCGAGCAAAGAATGGGTTGCTCTATCTCGTGGGCTTGAACAACGTGTCACAGCGATAAATTCTTTCATCCATGATATTTATCATGGCCAGGAAATTATACGTGCGGGTGTGATTCCAGAAGAATTAATCATCAAAAACCAAGCATACTTGTCAAAAATGATTGGTGTAAATCCACCAGGCGATGTTTATACACATATTGCTGGTATCGACATTATTAGAACTTCAGAAAATGAATTTTTTGTACTTGAAGATAATGTCAGAACGCCCTCGGGTGTTTCATACATGCTAGAAAATCGTGAAACGATGATGCAAATGTTTCCTGAACTATTTGCCAGCGTCCGAGTGCGATCAGTTAGTGATTATCCTAAAAACTTATGTCGTAGCTTGAATGCAGTCGCGCCACCAGGCTGTCAGGGTGCGCCCACAATTGCAGTGCTTACTCCAGGCATCTATAACTCAGCTTATTTTGAACATGCTTTTCTTGCAGACCATATGGGAGTAGAACTTGTCGAAGGCAGTGATTTGCGAGTAGTCAATGGGAAGATAGCTATGCGTACCATTCTGGGTTTTCAAACGATCGATATACTTTATCGACGGCTTGATGATGATTATCTGGATCCATTAAATTTTAATCCTGATTCTATGTTGGGTGTGCCAGGGTTAATGGATGTTTATAAAGCTGGCAATATAACAATTGCAAATGCCCCTGGGACAGGTATAGCAGATGATAAAGCTATCTATTCATATATGCCTGAAATTGTAGAGTTTTATACAGGTACTCGGCCCTTATTAAATAATGTACCGACTTATCGTTGTTCAGAAACTGATACATTAGCTTTCGTACTGGATAATTTATCTGATCTCGTTGTAAAAGAAGTACATGGGTCGGGTGGTTATGGGATGTTAGTTGGGCCAGCTGCATCAAAGCGAGAGTTATCAGAATTCTCTAAAAAATTAGTTAATAAGCCCGAAAATTATATTGCACAACCGACGCTTGCACTATCGACGGTACCTATCCTGGTGAAGTCTGGCCTTGCTCCAAGACATGTTGATTTAAGACCTTTTGTTCTTATGTCGGACAAGATTGAAATCACCCCCGGCGGCTTAACGCGTGTTGCATTAAAAGAGAATTCACTCGTTGTCAATTCGAGTCAGGGTGGTGGTACCAAAGATACATGGGTTTTGAATGAGTAGTCTATATGCTTGCTAAAACAGCAAACGGTCTTTATTGGATGTCGCGTTATATAGAACGAAGCGAAAACACAGCGCGATTGCTCGAGACAGGTTTACGTATGGCACTTACTCGAATTGAACCAAGCCATGATGAGTGGAAATCCGTTGTTGAGACTGCTGGCGTTGAATCAGCATATATACAAATGCACGAAGAGTACTCAGCGCAGAATGTTATAGATTTTTTATTAAGAGACAAGAGTAATCCTTCAAGTGTGATGAGTGCTATTGATAGTGCGCGCATGAATGCACGCCTTGTTCGGACAGCGATAACTCGAGATGTTTGGGAGTCAATTAACGAATCATGGCTGAAATTGAAAGATGTTTTAAAACGACCGGTTTCTGATTCTCAACTGCCCACAATACTCGGTATTATTAGACAGCAAAGTGCGCTTATTCGTGGTTCATTACATGGCACTATGTTACGTAATGAAACTTATTCCTTTTCGAGGTTAGGCACTTTTATTGAGCGTGCTGATAATACGGCTAGAATTATTGATGTAAAATATTATGTCTTACTGCCATCTGATTCATATATCGGCTCTTCGTTAGATAATGTGCAATGGGAATCTATATTAAGATCAGTTTCAGCACATCGTTCATATCGTTGGTTTTATAAAGCGGATTATATTCCAACAAATATCGCTGAATTCCTTATTCTTAACAAGTCGATGCCACGTTCTCTCGCTTTTTGTTATGACAAATTAAATGAGAATTTAAATGTTATTGGGCGTCTGCATAATGATCAAAATATCTGTCAGGAACATTCATGTCGAATATTAAAAATGTTAGATAGTCATGATGCAACATCAATATTCACAACAGGATTACATGAATTTCTTACAAACTTTATTGATGAAAATATTAATCTTGGTACTAAAATTTCTGAACAATATCGGTTTTACCAATAAATATGCTACTCAATGTCACGCATTGTACTAATTATAAATTCACTGCTCCGGTGCATTATGCCTTACAACAAGTAAAGCTTACACCAGCGACTCGATTCGGTCAGCGGGTTATAAGCTGGAACGTTGAAATAAACGGAGGGCGAAAGGAACTTAGTTATATTGATGAATATAATAATAAAGTTGATTTATTGAGTATCACGAATAATACCAGCAACATTAGTATTAAATGCAGTGGTGAAATAGAAACAACCGATACCAATGGCATAATTGGTTTGCATGATGAGTTGGTCCCATTGGTTTTTTTTACTCGAACTACTGAACTGACAACGCCAGGTTCAATGATTAGAAACTTTTCTAAAGTGATCACTCGTGACAATTCTCTAAGATCATTTTATGAATTGTCCGCTGCCATTATTGATGCAGTAAAATATAAGACAGATACAACCAACGTATTAACCCGTGCTGAAGACGCAGCACAATCAGGTTCTGGGGTTTGTCAGGATCATGCACATATTATGATAGCTGCGGCTAGGTACGCTGGGTTTCCAGCACGCTATGTAAATGGCTACTTATATATACAAGACAAAAAAGAACAGTCTGCGAGTCATGCCTGGGCAGAAATTTATTTAGATGCAATAGGCTGGGTCGGTTTTGATGTTTCAAATGGCATATCACCAAATGATTTGTATATTAGAGTTGCTGTTGGCCTCGACGCGCATGACGCAGCGCCAATAAAAGGCATCCGCTATGGTGATCAAGATGAAAGTCTATTAGTAAGTGTTATCGTGGAGCAATGAGATTACGCTTATTTATGGTCGGGACACCTTATGACCTATAGCATGGCATTAAAATTAAATCATAAGATATAGAATTTCAAAAAAATGGCATGCATTATGCTGGATTTTATATATGGTAATGCATCGTCAAATTATATTTGTATTGTGTGTAGCATTAATTTTAAGCCCAGTAGCGCTGAATGCTGATCAAGGATTGATTAAACCTAAACAGGGAACGGTTTATTATTCACTGCTCGAAGGATTAAAATTGCTCGCTGTAGGCGATATAGAACAGTGGATTTCCAGTCATTGTGACGGGATACGGCTATGTAGTAATGCTCCTGAGATAAATAATATCCGAAATCATAGGGCTGAATTACAAGAAAAAATAGCCACAAGTTGTCTCAAGAATGGTGGTGAATCATTACATGTTGACCATGTTGTTGGGAACCCGGAGATAGATATTGCGGTCAAAATATACCTGATATGTGATGAAAATGGTCCGCCAAGGTTCTATTCGTTAAGGCGCACAGTTGATTATTGGTTTTTTATTAGCTTATAAGGATATGTCACACGCTGAATTATTTCCTTTTTCAGCCTTAAAAAAATTGTGATATATTCCTATACTGAAATAATAGTAGAAACAGTTTTTTTCGGAGTTTTTGAAATGAAGGTTATTGCGTTGAGAGGTTTTTTTGTCGAATCTGGCGTGAAGATACGTAAGGGTGATGTCGTCGATCTTCCTGATGATGAAGCAAATTACCTGATTGACTTTAAAGCTGCACGTGAAGCTACAAAAATAGACGAAGAAAACTTCCTTAATAGTGATCAAGTTGTTAGTTTTTGCGGTGGCGTATTACATATGGGTATTCGCAAAGCTGAGCAAGTTAATTTGGTCGATGAAAAACAGGACAAGAGACTCAATATCAATATAAAAGATTAAAATAGCTTATTGATATAGGCCATATTTTAATCCAGTCTTTTTAGCCAGCACATCATTTTTATATAGTTGCATCCCAGTGATATTGCCATTCTTATTCCAGGTAATCATCAGTCCATCTCTCTTATCGTACTTATAATTCTGTTCGCTCAGTTTTCTTCCATTTTCATACCACTCTGTTCTAAGCCCTGTTTTCTTTCCAAACTTGTAGTTCTCTTCTAATTTCTTCTGCCCATTTTCATACCACCATGTTACAAGGCCATTTTCTTTACCATCGGTGTAACTTGTTTCAGATTTCTTTAGTCCATTATTAAAATAAGTAATATATTTTCCTGTAAACGGAGTCACCGAATTAGTTTCATATATCAAACCATTTCTATTTTCTAAAGAAGAAACTGAATTTGTCTCTGAACAGGAAATTAATAGATGAGTTAGGCAAACGATAAATACGATATGTATAAACTTCATCTGATTAGTTAAAGATTAAGGAATAGTATGAGATTGGCTGGGGGTAGAGGATTCGAACCTCTACTGACGGAGTCAGAGTCCGTAGTCCTACCATTAGACGAACCCCCAAATTATTAGTAGATAATATGTTCTCATGGCTTCGTGGTTCTATTCAAACCATTCGAGAATTTGTTCGGCTTTGGCTTCCTGCGTCGCTCTACCGCCTACACACCCCTCAAGGGAGTACCGAGGTCCCTGTAGGCGAAAAAAAAGAGGGTAAAAACCCTCTTTTTAAATACATTAAATGTGATATTAACGTTTTGAGTATTGAGGACGCTTGCGAGCTTTGTGTAAGCCAACCTTTTTACGTTCTACTTCACGAGCATCACGAGTAACGAAACCAGCTGCGCGCAGTGGTTTACGAAGTGTTTCATCATATTCCATCAACGCACGGGTGATGCCGTGTCGAATTGCACCAGCTTGTCCTGAAATTCCACCACCAGTGACGGTGATGTTGAAATCAAACTGTTCGGTCATTTCAACAGTTTCCAAGGGTTGGCGTACAATCATTCGGCCAGTTTCACGTCCGAAGTATTGCTCAAGGGTGCGGTTATTGATTGTAATCTCACCCGTTCCACGTTTTAAGAATACGCGTGCGGCTGAACTCTTGCGTCTTCCGGTGCTGTAATAAACGTCTGACATCCCTTAAATCTCCAATACTTGCGGTTGTTGAGCTGAATGCTGATGTTGAGCACCAGGGTAAACTTTGAGTTTACGGAACATGTCCCGACCCAATGGACCCTTTGGCAGCATGCCTTTCACGGCTTTTTCAATGACTTGCTCAGGTTTTTTGGCAATCAATTTTTCAAAACTGATTGATTTGATACCACCTGGAAATCCGGTGTGGTGGTAATATATTTTATCTGTTCGTTTGTTTCCTGATACTTGGACATCTTTTGCATTGATGACGACAATATAGTCGCCAGTGTCCATATGCGGGGTATATTCAGCTTTATGCTTACCGCGCAGGCGTCGTGCGATTTCAGTCGCCAAACGGCCTAAGGTCTTGCCTGAGGCATCGACGACGAACCAGTCGCGCTTAATATCAGCAGGTGTTGCAGAGAAAGTTTTCATGCTAATTCCTAAAAATCGGGTAACCCGGGGAAAAAAGAGGGGGAATAGTACGGATTGACCTCATGCCTGTCAATATTATACGAGCGATATTATCATCTAATATGCTTGAATAGTCTGGTCTTAACAGACAGGCCTTTTTTAAAGGTACACATTACTATAGATAGATATACGGAGCTTAGATTAAATTTCAATGAAATCAAGACAATATAGCGCATTTGACCGTGGCATAATGGCTCTGGATTCTGTCCTTGGCGATATTGTCAATGCAAGCCCGAGTCGTGAGAAAAGGCCGTATCCGGCTGCATCCCACCCTGAGACAAATCTTGATGCGAATGAAAGGGAACATGTCTCTGGTTTAATGCGTGTGAATCATGCCGGGGAAATTGCCGCACAGGCCCTATATAAGGCTCAATCATTAACTGCCAGAGAAGAAGAACTCAAAAAAGCGATGCAGCAGTCTGCAGATGAGGAGATTGATCATCTCGAATGGTGTGAGTCAAGACTAGATGAATTGGGAGACCATACCAGCTACCTTGGTCCAGTTTGGTATTTAGGTTCATTTGGCATCGGTGTCATTGCCGGTTGTTTTGGCGACAAATGGAATCTGGGTTTTTTGGCTGAAACTGAATATCAGGTGGTGAGACATCTTGATGAACATTTAAAACAATTACCTGTGAATGACGCGCGTAGTCGATCTATTTTAAAGCAAATGCGTGAAGATGAATTACATCATGCAACAACTGCTGAGACTGCAGGCGCAAAAGTATTACCTAAAGCAGTAAAACAATTAATGAATCTGACCTCTAAAGTAATGACTAAGACTGCCTACCGATTTTAATATTTTTATTCGCACCTCTTGAAAATTATTTGGCTGGCCCCATCTTTTTATTAAGTTAAATAAAACATATTCTGGAGGTAGAAAAATGTCATTAGCAAATTATGAACCATGGAGTCTCTTAGATAGATTTCAACAGCAATTGAATCAACGGGGCTATGCTGATAGAGCAATAGCAGGTAATGACAATGATTATTCAAATGTCGTAACCAGTCGTTGGAGTCCTGCAGTAGATATAAAAGAAGAAGCGACTCGTTTCTTAATTACAGCAGACTTGCCTGGTGTTGATCCAAAAGATATTGAGATAACTATGGACAATGGTGTACTAACAATTAAAGGCGAACGTCAATCTGAGGCACGTGAAGAGAAAGAAGGATACAAACGTGTCGAACGTGTTAGTGGAGCTTTTTATCGACGCTTTAGTTTGCCTGATACAGCCGATGCTGAGCGTATAGAAGCAAAAGGCAAAGATGGTGTGTTAGAGGTTATCTTGCCAAAACATGAAAAGGTGCAACCGCGTAAAATTGAAGTAAAAGCTTAAACGTTCTAAATATATTTAAGGCGGGCTTGGCCCGCCTTAAATTTTTATACATATCAATTTTAACAATCGTAATGAACTTTTCTGAAAATAGAACTTCCTAATAAGAAAATTAAAACGGAACTCACATAATGACAAATTATTTTTCCAAACTACTTACGCAATTATTCCTAATAACATTTTCTTTATTAGCGACTCAAGCTAGCGCAGCCCTGCCACAGGGAGTAGATGGAAAAGAAATACCCACTCTTGCTCCCATGCTAGAGGGTGCTACCCCAGCAGTTGTCAATATCGCTACTGAAGGACGTGTCAAACAACAATTGAATCCCTTATTTGCCGATCCACGTTTTCGTCGGTTCTTTAATGTGCCGGATCAACCCGCCGAACGTAAGACCAGTAGTCTGGGTTCGGGCGTTATTGTAGATGCCAAGCGAGGTTTGGTATTAACCAATAATCATGTCATTGCAAATGCTGATCAGATAACGGTGACCTTGCGTGATGGCCGTCAGCTTGAAGCAGAAGTGGTTGGTACTGATCCGGAAACTGATGTAGCTGTAATAAAAATGCCTGCAGAAAATTTAGTTGATATTAAACCCGCTGATTCAGATGCATTACGAGTAGGAGACTTCGTGGTTGCCATTGGTAATCCATTTGGTCTTGGACAGACTGTCACTTCAGGTATTGTAAGTGCGCTAGGTAGAAGTGGTCTCGGTATCGAAGGCTATGAGGATTTTATTCAAACAGATGCATCAATTAATCCTGGTAATTCAGGTGGCGCTTTAGTCAATCTACGTGGCGAATTAGTCGGTATTAATACTGCTATATTTTCACAAAGCGGTGGAAATATTGGAATAGGTTTCGCTATTCCCATTAACCTTGCTATGCAGATAACGGAGCAACTGCTTGAAACAGGTGAAGTTAAACGCGGTTTCCTCGGGGTTAGCATGCAAGATATAAGTCCTGCACTTGCGGAAGCATTTGGACTGGATAAACAAAGTGGGGCGATTATCAATGAAGTATTAGAGAACTCACCTGCGAGTAAAGCCGGTTTAAAGACTGGTGATATTGTTGTATCTATAGATGGTAAAAATATCGTTAATGCAAATGATGTTGCAAATCGTATTGGTTTGTTGCCGGTAGGTGAAAAGATTAAATTTAAAGTGTTACGCGATGGTAAACAATCCGAGTTTGTTGTGACAGTTGATGTAAAAGCTCAAGCAAAGACAGAACCAAAATCAGTTAATGAATTATTACAGGGTGTTTCGGTTGGAGATATACAACAAGACAGTCCTTATTTTGGAAAAGCAGAAGGTACTATTGTTGCAAATGTAGAGCGTGGCAGTATTGCCTGGCGTAGTGGTTTGAGGGCAGGTGATGTTATTACAGCAGTTAATAAAGCACCGATTAAAAACTTGCAAGAATTTTTAAAAGCGGTAGATAAAAAAGAAGACTCGCTTTTATTTCTGATTCTTCGAGGTAATGCAGCAGCGTTTATAGTGCTAAAGAAATAAACTATCAGTTAATTAATTTGCAATTAGTGATTGCTTCTTTAATGAGTTCAACTGCTTTGATCCTTGGAAAGGATTTACGATAGGCTATTATAATTTCGCGATAGGGTGCTGGCTTAGTGAAAGGCCGGTATTCCAGCAGGCCATTTAAACTGGACTGAGTATTGATGGATGAACCGGGAACTATTGTGATACCAGCCCCTGCGGCAACCATTTGAAGGATCGTTTCAATTGAACTGCTTTGCAGAGTTTTCTGGATATGCGTGTTATCCCCAATAGGGCTAACGCAAGAAGGACAAACCTTGACGACCTGATCCCTAAAACAATTTCCTGATTTCAACAACAGCATTGTATCGTCTAATAAATCATCTGCTTTGAGTCTCTTCTTTTTAGTCAAAGAGTGATTGCTGGGTAAAGCCACCATAAAGGGTTCTTGATAAAGAAACTCAGTACCTATGCCAGGATGGTCAAATGGATTGGCAAGGATTGCAACATCAATTTCACCTGCCTTTAACTTATTGAATAAGTTCTCCGTATAGTCTTCTTCTATAATTAATACCAGATCAGCAACTTGTTTGTTAATAACAGGTATTAACTTTGGTAATAGATAAGGGCCAACGGTGTAGATTACGCCAAGCTTTAGTTCGCCACTCAATTCATCTTTATTTTGTTTAGCGAGCTCTTTTAGGATGTTGGTTTCATTTAAGACTATCTCTGCCTGGTTAATGATAATTTGGCCGATAGGAGTAATTGAAACTTCATGCTGATGTCGTTCGAATAATGTAAGACCTAATTCATCCTCAATTTTTTTTACGGCGACACTCAGGGTTGGTTGGCTAACAAAACATCTTTTCGCTGCCCGCCCAAAATGCAGTTCTTTTGCGACAGCAACAATATAGCGAAATTCGGAAAGGGTCATTGTTATATATAAGAATAATAATTACTTGAGATTAAAAGTCAGCTTTATATTACTCGGCTGATTTGGAGATGTCTTAATTAATATTCGATGCAATCTCTGGTAGGTCAAAATCAGATGTGTCGTCAAGGTTATGACAAATAATATTGTTCAGGAGTTCTACATCTACAAATGACTTATCATAAGCATAGCCCTGTGCAACTTTGAACGCATTGTCAGGTTCACCGAGGTGGTTTGCTACTATTGAGGCGCCAGTAAAATCATTGTCGGTTGTATAGGCGTGAGTCGTGATTATAGTTTGTAATCCTGCGTTAAGTGCCGCCATATTTCCATTTCGAGTGTCTTCAATTGCGACGCAGGTTTCAGGGTTTAATCCCAGACCTGCAAGTGCGCATTGGTAAGCGACTGGCGAAGGTTTTTTATCTGTGACGGTGTCGCTGCTGACAATTGTACTAAATATCTCTTTAGGGTCGATATTTAAGGTCGTGTTGATGAGTGTATTCAAGTTGGCTAAACATGAACTGGTTGCTATACCTAGTCGCAATCCTTTGTCCTGTGCTTCATTGATTAATCGTTTTATACCTGGTCGAAGTTGGATATGGTCAGTTGCCAGCATTTCACGATAATGATTCGATTTGCACTTGTGTAACTCTTTAATAAATAAGCCAGGGTCTTTTACTTTACTTTTAAGCTCTTTATCTTCATTCAGGCAAATTTTGAAGCGTTCTTTTCCGCCTGAAATAAAAAGTAATTTGTAGTAATCGGTCTTTGACCAGTGCCAGTTGAGGTCAAATTCTTGAAATGCTCGATTGAAAGCTTGGCGATGGACTTCCTCGGTATCTGCCATGGTACCGTCTACATCGAAGATAATGCCTTTTAGTTTCATTAAGTTCCGGATAAAAAGGATGAATACACTTTTAGTTTTGTCAACTAAGTATTGATTATAAACAATAAATACATTGAAGCAACGATATATTAGTGCATTTTATTCGTATAATTCACAATCTGATGCAACCATTTAATCTTAGGGTTTCATCAGGTAAGGTGACCAATCTTAAGATTAATAGCGACCTCAATACGGTAATCCTGAAGGATCGATTCAAGGCATGATTGAATTATTAATAAATGACTATTCGCTACAGGCAGCGATCCTGGGTTTTGTTTCGGGATTAGCCGTTGTGTGGTTAATCTACAAGAGCAAAATGCTCAAGTTAACTGACAGTAATAATGAACTACAACGCAAGTTAGCTGTGGAGGTGGAGCGAACCGAGAATAAAGATTCGCGCATAGAAGAACTCAACGACACAGTCCGGGAACGTGAGAATTCAAACAAATATCTGCAAAAAGATGTAGAGAGTAACAAGGTTACCATCGCAGAGTTGTACACAAAGCTTGATGAAGAAAGAAAAGCAACAGAAGAGAAAATGCTCTTGCTGGAACAAGCCGAAAATAAGATGACGGATGCCTTTGAAAATCTGTCTAATAAAATCCTTGAAGAAAAGAGTAAGAAATTTACCGATCAAAATAAATTAAATATCGGTGAAGTGTTAAACCCTTTGCGCGAACAGTTGGGCGACTTTCGTAAAAAGATTGAAGATGTCTACGATAAAGAAACTAAAGATAGACTGTCTCTGTTTCATGAAATTACTAATCTAAAATCATTGAATGAAAAAATGAGTACAGATGCAATTAATCTCACCAAGGCGCTAAAGGGTGAGAGCAAGAAGCGTGGAGATTGGGGAGAGGTCATACTAGAGAGAGTATTGGAAGACTCGGGTTTAAAAAATGGTCGCGAGTATGAAGCACAGGGGAGTTACCGTGATGAAGCTGGCAAATTATTTTATCCAGATATCGTTGTTCATTTGCCAAATAAAAGAGACGTTATTATCGATTCGAAGATCTCATTAAATGCATATGAACGGTATTATTCTGCTGAAGATGAGCAGGATAAACAGCAGGCTCTAAAAGAGCACCTCGTCTCAATAAGAAAACATATCAGTGATTTACGTGGTAAAAGTTACGATGATTTAGTCGGTGTAAATTCTTTAGATATGGTGTTGATGTTTGTCGCAATCGAACCGGCGCTGATGCTAGCGTTTGAAAATGATGAGCAATTATTCCAGGATGCTTTTAACAACGGTATCTTTCTTGTTAGTCCTTCTACCTTAAGCATGAATCTTCAGGTTATTCAAAATATGTGGCGTTATGAATATCAGAACCAGAATGCGCAGGAAATAGCCAAGCAAGCGGGTGATATGTATGACAAATTTACTGGCTTTGTAACTGCATTGGAAGATATCGGAGATAAGTTAGGAAAGGCTCAGTCTGCATATGACACGGCATATAATCGCTTAACCGATGGTCGAGGTAATATCATTGCAAAGGTAGAAGCTATAAGAAAGTTGGGAGACTTGAAAATTAAACGACGTCTATCAGATGAACTGATTAATAAAGCACTGCCTGACGATAGTGATTCAAATAATTAAATAAAACCAGAATTTATTATTAACGTCTAAGTATCGCCCACCAACGATAAAAATTAAGCAGGCTTGCAAGAGATGCTGATACATAAGTAAGTGCAGCGGCAGTGAGTATTTTTCTCGCGATGGGCATTGCTGAATCAGGGACATATTTTCCTTCACTCAAAACGGGCAAGGCACGATTAAAGCTGGCATCCAATTCAACGGGCAAAGTAAAAAGGTGCAGAAGTATCGGTAGGCACATTATAGTCAGGCCAGCCAGCAACATAATGAAAGTGACTGCCGGTACTTTTACCAGGATTAAAGTAAATGGCAGGCTGACCAAAATGAATGAGGCAATTTTTTCAGCGACGGCCGCTTTTTTTGCTAACTGCGTTCTTAAAAGCAACGGTTTGTAATTGGTATGATGTTGTAGTGCATGGCCGAATTCATGGGTTGCGATTGTTACAGCGGCTAATGATTTTCCATCGTGATTAGTTTCAGAGAGACGAATTGTTTTTGACTCTGGATCATAATGGTCATTGCCATTATCGGTTTTCTCAACAGAGACATCTTCCAGTTCAAAGCGATTAATAAGATGTTGGGCAAGTTCTCCACCTGTTCCGGGGAGTTCATCTATTGTTTGACTGTATTGTTTAATTACCCTCTGCACCCAAAACTGGGGTAGAAAAATAATAATAACAAATAGTAGTAATACTATTACTGGTAGCATGGTCGGGTCATGATATTATTTATGGCTAATCTTTGCTAACAAGGCAGAGTGATAATTCCAGAGTTCAAAATACATGATAAGTAATAACACATGCAGACTCCATTAGAAAAATATAAAAATGATCTTCGATTAAAAGCGTTCAATTCTGATTCAGCGCAGAGAACTGCTGTCGTGCACTTACAGAACTTATTTGATGACCTATATGAGTTGTCACAGAAAGATAATGGCATATTAAGCAAAATACGATCTCATTTTATATTGTCTGCACCAAAGCAAATCAAAGGTCTATATTTTTGGGGAGGTGTAGGTCGAGGCAAAACTTATCTAGTGGATTGCTTTTATGAATGCTTGCCGGTGCAAAAAAAAATGAGAATTCATTTTCATCGTTTCATGCAAAATATCCATAATGAATTAAAACTGTTGGGTAATATTGAAAACCCATTGTTGATTGTGGCTGATCGATTAGCTGAAAAAACGCAAGTGCTCTGTTTTGATGAATTCCATGTTGCTGATATTGCTGATGCGATGTTACTAGGTGGCTTACTAGAGGCTTTATTTGAGCGTGGTGTTTTCTTGGTTGCCACGTCAAATCAACATCCCGATCAGTTGTATCTTGGTGGTTTGCAGCGAGATCGATTTTTACCTGCGATTGATTTGTTAAAAAAATATAATCGCATCGTCAATGTTGACTCAGGCATTGATTATAGACTGCAATTCCTCGACCAAGCTGAAATATATCATTCACCTCTTGATGGGCATGCAAATGCTATGTTGGAAGATAATTTCATTCATGTCTGCCCGGATGTCGGAGTTGATGGAGTTGACTTAGAAATAGAAGGCAGGCTCATTCAAACGGTGCGTTGCGGTGACGGGGTTGTCTGGTTTGATTTCATTGAAATTTGCGATGGACCAAGAGGGGCAGCAGACTATATAGAAATTTCCAGACAATATCAGACTGTTTTATTGGCAAATATTCCGATTATGGGTGATCACGAAAATGATCTAGCCAAACGATTTATTACCATGGTTGATGAGTTTTATGATCGAAACGTTAAGTTGATTATTACCGCGGCGGCAGAGCCCAATGGTCTTTATCTTGGGACACGTTTGTCAGAGCCATTTAAACGTACTATCAGCCGATTAGAGGAAATGCGTACACACGACTACCTTGCGAAACAACACATTCCTTAAAAAATGTATAAAACCAGTTATTCCTCGGCCAATCCTTAAAATATGTCTATCAGATCACAAGATAGAAGATTTATTTGACATTTAAATTTAAGTAATCTATATAACTATTTAATATATATGAATTATATAGTTTTAATTAATTTGTCATTTAGGAGTATTAGTTGAGTCAATTATCATCAGAATCAGATCAGAATTTAGAATCAGATATCGCCAAAGTCTTGGAGTGCCGCTATGGTGATGGCTTGGTTTATTTATCAAAGCAGCAACCTGACAGCCTATTCAAAATGGCGAAAACCAAGGGGTTTATCGATCCAGAAGGATATCTAACCCGTAAGGGCAGAAGTTTGCTCGCGAAATATCAGTTTTCTGAGTAACAAACCCAGATTACCAGGTGCTCATATCAATCTTGAGCAATTACCTTTCACTAAGTATTAATCTTCGTAAATTATTAAATAGCTACAAAGCCTTTGATTTAAACTGAATTCGGTTATCATCTACCCGACGAAAATAGTGGCTGATTTATATAACAATTACGAATAAATATAGTAAAATTCATTCCTTTTCCGTCTTAAAACTTACTGCTATCTTTCGCATCCGTTAAAACTGTAGGACATACACCAATCATATGTATAAGTACGATAATTACGATCAGACCATCGTTGATGAACGAGTGGCTCAATTCCGTGACCAAACCGAGCGTTTTTTAGCGGGTAAACTGACTGAGGATGAATATCGTCCATTACGCCTGATGAATGGACTATATGTTCAACGCTATGCGCCCATGCTAAGGGTCGCGATTCCTTATGGTTTGCTATCAAGCGAGCAATTAAGAATGTTGGCCCATATTTCCCGAAAGTACGACAAGAATTATGCTCACTTTAGTACCCGCCAGAATGTTCAGTTTAACTGGCCAGCACTAGAAACGGTGCCTGATATCTTGGCTGATCTTGCCAGTGTTGAAATGCATGCGATTCAAACCAGTGGCAATGACATTCGTAATACGACATCCGATCAGTTTGCTGGTATTGCTGAAGATGAGTTAGAAGATCCAAGACCTTATTGTGAAATAATTCGACAATGGTCCACATTCCATCCTGAGTTTTCATTCTTACCCAGAAAATTCAAGATTGCAGTCTCAGGAGCAACGCATGATCGTGCTGCTGTAAAAGTTCATGATATTGGTCTTTATCTGGTCAAAAATGATGCAGGTGAAGTCGGTTTTAATGTGATTGTTGGTGGTGGCCTAGGTCGCACGCCATTTATCGGGCCAAGTATAAGACCATTCCTTGAGAAGCAACATTTGCTTTCTTATCTTGAAGCAATATTACGTGTCTATAATCGATTTGGCCGTAGAGACAATATGTATCGAGCCCGTATCAAAATATTGGTTAATGACCTGGGTAAAGAGGAGTTTACCCGACAAGTTGAGGAAGAATGGTCGCATATAAAAGATAGTGTCTTAAAACTTGATCAAAAAGAAATTAATCGCGTCAAAGGATTTTTTACATCTCCTGAGTATGATAAGAATGCAGCTGAGGACAGTAGTTTTGATGAAGCAGAAAAATCAAATAAAGCTTTTTCAAACTGGGCAAAACGAAATCTGTTTACGCATCGGGTGGCAGGTTACAAAGCGGTAGTTGTCTCTTTAAAAGCCCCGGGTATTGCACCAGGCGATGCAACTGATGAACAAATGGATCATATTGCTGAGCTTGCTGATCAATATAGTTATGGCGAAATTGTTGTAACGCATGATCAAAATCTGGTTTTACCGAATGTTAAACAAGCTGATTTGTTTTCTCTTTGGGAAAAGCTTTCTGAAAAAAATCTGGCAACTGCAAATATAGGATTGTTGACAGATATGATCTGTTGCCCTGGTCTTGATTTTTGTGCATTAGCAAATGCGGGCTCTATCCCAATTGCCAAACAAATTAATGAAAAATTTGATGACATTGATTATTTACACGATATAGGTGACTTAAAGATCAAGATGTCTGGATGTATGAATGCCTGTGGGCATCATCACGTCGGGCATATAGGTATTCTCGGCGTCAGGAAAAAAGACGAGGAGTTTTATCAGCTAACGCTTGGAGGCTCTGCTGAAGAAGATGCTTGTTTAGGTGATCGTCTCGGACCCTCTATCGCTAAGGAAGAAGTTGCCGATGTGATTAGTAAGTTGCTAGATGTCTATGTCGAACTGCGCCAAGATGAGGAACGTTTTCTGGATACCTATCGCCGAGTCGGTATTACACCATTCAAGGATCGTGTTTATCCGAAGACAGCAGTTAAGGAAAAAGCTTATGCGAATAATTAAAGACAAAAAGATTAGTGATGATGATTGGGTCATCGCACGTGAATTAGACGATTCAGCACCAATTCCTGAAGGGAATGTCATTTTACCTTTCTCGTATTGGCGGGCGAATCGTGATGAATTATTAAAGCAAGATACAGCACATGCTGTCTGGATTGATGGCGATATAGAGACAGAAGAATTGTCTGACGACTTGGGACAGTTTTCTATTATTGGACTCGATTTTCCGGCGTTTAAAGATGGTCGTTCCTATACGCATGCGCGAATGTTACGTGACCGTTATAATTTTGAAGGTGAATTACGCGCGATTGGTGACGTATTACGTGATCAAATGTTTTTTATGTTCCGTTGTGGTATCGATTGTTTTCAAGTAAGTGAAGGCAAAGATGCTGAAGATGCATTGAAAAGTTTTAATGATTTCTCTGTGCGTTACCAGGCAGCAGCGGATGATGCAGTACCTATCTATAAATTGAGATAGCTTAAACTGAAGTAGTTAACTAGACGGTTATCACAGTGACTGAAGGTGTGTTCAATGCAGTGTCACTGTGAAAACCACGTACAAGTAGTATTTTTTCCCCAACCAAAGCCAGGCCTTCATCAAGAACCACTTTTCTTGCTAATACATTAGGGTTGGACTTCCCGGCATTCTCTGAAAGGACAGGTATTACTCCCCATAGCATTGCAATTTTTCGGCAAATATCCGGGCGACTGGTTATTGTAACAACGGGTGCGGCTGGCCTTACTGAACTCATTGTTGCTGCAGACATGCCGCTTTGTGAAATAACAACGACTGCGTGTACTTTTAGATCTTGAGCCATTTGCGCCATTGAATTTGCGACGGCCTCCCAAACAGGCATTGCTATTTTTGAATGAGTATCAGGCAGCTTCGCACTATAAGCATCGTGAGTCCAAAGATAGGATTCTGTTTGTCGTGCAACACGGTCCATCATTTTTACTGCTTCAATTGGAAAAGCACCTACTGCAGTCTCACCAGATAGCATAATGGCATCTGTGCCCAGTGTTACTGCATAAGCAACATCGGTTACCTCGGCACGTGTCGGGCGCGCGTTTTCAATCATTGATTCCAGCATTTGCGTTGCGACTATGACAGGTTTGAATTTTTTACGGGCAAGATCAATCAATTGATGTTGTGCAACCGGGACTTGTTCGGGATTGAGTTCAACACCTAAATCACCGCGAGCAACCATAATGCCATCTGCGGCATCAAGGATCGCACTAGCCTCATCCAGAGCCTCTGGTTTTTCTATTTTTGCAATGATACGTGCGTCACTGTTATGCGATTGTATTAATTTTTTTAAGTCATGAATATCTTCTGCAGAACGTACGAAAGAAAGTGCTAGAAAATCGACTCCCAACTCAAGTGCCAGTTTTGCATCTGCTTTATCTTTATCAGTAAGCGACGGTGCTGATACTTTTACACCAGGTAAGTTAATGCCTTTATGGTTACCCAAGGTGCCGCCGTAGATAACAGTACAAGAAATTTCTGTGCCTTCGATGCTGTCGACTTCTAACTCGAGTGTGCCGTCCGCGAGCAATATTCTGTCTTCAGGTTCTACATCATCGGCCAGCGAGGAATACTGTGAAGGGATCAGGCCTGGTTTACCTTCAACATCACGCGTGGTAACGACGACCGAATCATTATTTTTTAATTCAATACTTCCTTTGTTGAATTTTCCGGTTCGTATTTTGGGGCCGCAAAGATCCGCCAAAATACCGACTGTTAGATCAAGGTCTTTGGCTGCTTCACGAATTCGGGCATAGGTTTCTTTGTGATAACTATGATCTCCGTGAGACATGTTCTGACGAAAGATATTAACCCCCGCCTTTATTAATTTCCGAATTTGATCTGGCTCACTACTCGCTGGTCCCAAAGTAGCGATAATCTTGGTACGGCGCTTTTTTAGTAAATTAATTTGAGTAATTATCGACATAATCCTATACGTCCTAAAGTGTTAATTAATTATATGTTTCAGTGGCATACGTGATAAGTATTAAATTCTAATTAGCATTATTAATATTATTTCGTAGCATCTAATAGGAATATATCGGCATTGGCACAGATATTGTAAATATATTCTATTATGTGAACTGCATCACAGTGTGAACTGCATCACATTTTAAATCAGTATAAGTGTAGCAATATAACTACACTTATACTTAAGAAATAATAAATTCCTGACGCTCCAGATAGAGAGCCATACAGGATCGTGCATGTAACAACGTTTAGGGATAATACACATTGGCGTAGTACTTTAATTTATTTTTCACGATGCTTAAAAATACTGACACACCCATAAAACAAAAAATCGAATCGGCTTCGAATGTCAGCGATATATTCGAGCATGCACATGAATGTATAGCCCGCATAGACAGGCAAGGCAATTATCTTAGTGTCAATGCTGATTATGCAGAGGTCTATGGTTATCAACCTGAAGATATGATGGGGATGTGTTGGGAAGAGACAATCCATCAAGATGATATTGGTTCAGCAGAAAGTGCCTGTAAAGAAATGACAAAGCTGGGTCGATCTGAAGTAAATCTTCGAGGTATCCGTAAAAATTCTACAGTCTTTTACCATCATGCCGTTATGGTCAAGGGATTGGAGAATGATAAATCACCCGTCAGTCATTATTGTTTTATTCAGGATATTACAGATCAAACATTAGAGGAAAGAAAACGATTCAAGGAAATTGAATTTAAATATCAAAAATTTCAACATTTGATTGAACTACAACCTGAGTGTTTTAAACAAATTGGGAAAGACGGTGGATTGATTTACATGAATGCTGCTGGGCTGGCAATGATAGAAGCTGATTCGTTACAACAGGTAAAGGGCTTATGTATTTATGATTTAATTGCAAAAGAGCATCGGGAAAATTTCAAATCACTAAATCAGCGTGTGTTCGCAGGCGAGACGGTTGTACTTGAATTTGAGATTGTGGGATTAAAAGGAAACCAAAGGTGGATGGAAACCCATGCTCGTCCAGTAAAAGATAGTTCCGGTTATGTTATTGAGCATCTTGCAGTCACACGTGATATTACTGATCGAAAGAAAATAGAACTCTCACTAAAAGAAAGAGAACAACAATTCAGTACTCTTATAAATGATATTGATGCGATTGTTTGGGAAGTGAGTTTGCCAGATTTCCGGTTTACCTTTGTTAGTGCACCAGCAAAGAAAATTTTGGGATACCCCATAGAGGATTGGTATCAAGAAAACTTTTGGTTAGATAATATTCACCCTGACGATCGCGATTCTGCCTATCAATACATTGCTGCTCAAACTGAGCATGGTAAGGATCATCAGTTTGAATATCGTATGCTTGCAGCAGATGACTCAATTGTTTGGATAAAAGATTTAGTTCATGTCGTCAATGGAGTGTCAGGCACTCCGGATAGATTACGCGGCGTTATGTTTAATATGACGCATCAAAAGGAAACCGAAGAAGCATTTAAAAAACTCAAAAACGTTTGACAGAAGCGATAGAAACCAGCCCGGACATTATCGTTATGACGCGACTCAACGATGGGAAAATGATAGAGGTGAATAACGGGTTCACTCGTGCAACCGGTTTTACTGAAGAAGAGGCATTAGGTAAAACGAGTCTTGAGTTGGGGATATGGTCTTCAAATGAAGATCGAGAAGAATATGTAAGTTTGTTAAAAGACAAGGGATACCTAAGTAATCACGAATTCGAATTTAAAAGAAAAAATGGCGAAACTTACCCGGGTACGATCTCTACTTCTATAGTCGAGCATGGTGGCGAGAAATGTACATTATCCATTACAAGGGATGTAAGCGAACTTAAACTTACAGAAGCATTATTAAGCAGGACTAATCGTGCCTTGATGGTTATAAACCAATGTAATCAATCGCTGGTAGACATTGCTGATGAAAAAAAATTACTGCAATCCATCTGCGAAATTCTTATCAATGTAGGTGATTATAGGATGGCATGGGTAGGCTATGCAGAACAAGGTGGAAAAAAACAAGTTATACCTAAAGCTAATTCCGGATATGAAGCAGGCTATCTGGAAAACTTTTTTTCATGGGATGACAAATCAAGAGGAAGAGGTCCTGTTGGCATTTGCATACGAACAAACAATCCTTATATTTGTCGCGATTTATCTAAAGATTCTGTTTTTACACCATGGCGAAATTCTGCCTTGGAAAGAGGCTATGCTTCTATGATTGCATTGCCATTAAACATAAGTGAAGAATCATTTGGTTGTCTCTTGATCTATGCCAAAGAAATAAATGCATTTGATGTTGAAGAAGTCTATTTACTAGAACATCTTGCCACTAATCTTGGTTATGGTATTCAAACTCTTCGCGTCAAGGATGAAAATAAAAAAGCAGAAGCACTCCTCAAGTTAGAGAATGAGATATTTCAAATCATTTATCAAAACCCATCTTTTAACGAATTATGTTGCTTGGTAATCAATAAAATTGAAGAGCTATTTGTTGATGTAAAATGTTCAATACGTTTACTTGATGAAAACGGTAAACATCTATGGTCAGTCGCTGCCCCCAGTCTGCCAGCAGAATATCTTGACGCGATTGACGGATTTAAAATTGGACCTTGTGTAGGTAGTTGTGGAACGGCAGCATTTTTAAATGAGACTATTATTGTACCTGATATTGCAAATGACCCGCTCTGGAAAGATTATTCTAAGCTGGCTCTGCTTTATAATCTTAAATCAAGCTTCTCAGTGCCGATCCGTGCGACAGATGGTTCTGTCATTGGCACATTCGGAAATTATTTTCATGTAGTACAAGAATCTGCTGAAAACGTCTCCTTGATGGAGCATATTTCCCAGATTCTTGGTGGTATTTTTGAACGTGAAAAAATAGCGATAGCATTAAGAGAGAGTGAAGAACGTTTTACCCTGGCCATGGATGGTGCCAGTGATGGTTTATGGGATTGGAAAATGGATACGAATGATATTTACTACTCTCCACGATGGAAAAGTATGCTGGGTTATAAGCTTGATGATGTACATAATGGAATTGAAGCATTTAAATCATTATTACATCCAGATGACATAGAGAAAACATTCATGCTGGTCGATGAGTATACTTCCGGTAAAGTAGATAAATTTAGTATCGAATTTCGTATGTTACATAAGGATGGGCATTACGTCGATATCTTGTCTCGAGGTTTCGGCGTAAAAAATAGTGTTGGTGATGTGGTTCGAATGGTTGGAACCCATGTTGATATATCAGAACAAAAAAGAATAAGTGTCGCCTTGTCGGCAAGTGAGCTTCAATTTCGCACACTATATGACGATACACCGGCGATGTTTTTTAATACTAGCATGGATGGCACTATCTTGACTGTTAATGAATACGGTGCGAACCACCTTGGTTATGACGTTATTGAATTGAAAGGAAAAAATGTTACAAAGCTTATTCATAAACATGATATAGAAATAGCAAGAGAGAAATTACAGCATTGTTTTGATCTGCCTAATATTGTCCATCGATGGGACCTGCGCAAGTTACACAAAGATGGAAACATTATTATGGTCAGGGAAACAGTTCGAGTTGTAAATGATACGCAAGGGGATACTTCCTTGTTTATTGTCTGCGAGGATATCTCGGAAGCTTTTCATCTCTCAGAAGAATTATCTTATCAGGCGACGCATGATGCGTTGACCGGTCTTGTAAATCGATCAGAGTTCGAACGACGACTTCAGCGTATCATTGAAGCTAATCAAACTACGCCTGGTGAACATGCAATTTGCTATCTCGACCTTGATCAATTCAAGGTTATTAATGATACCTGTGGGCATTTGGCGGGAGATGAATTACTGAGGCAGTTAAGTGAAATATTATTAAGCAAGGTCAGAAAACGAGACACCTTAGCAAGGCTGGGTGGGGATGAATTTGGTGTATTGATGGAACATTGTGATATTGCACATGCACGGCGCGTTACGGATTCATTGAGAGCTACCGTAGAAGAATTTCGTTTTGTCTGGCAAGACAAAAAGTTTTCTATAGGTGTGAGTATTGGATTGGTACCCTTATCAGTTGAAATTGGCAACGTGAATGAAGTATTAAGTGCGGCGGATGCCGCTTGTTATGCTGCGAAGGATGCCGGTAGAAACCGAGTACATATTTATTCTGTTGATGATAAGCAGGTTAGTCAACATCGGGGTGAAATGAAATGGGTTGCCAAAATAAACCGGGCTTTAGAAGAAGATTTATTTGTATTGTATTATCAAAAGATCGTGCCAGTCGAACAGAGTATAGAACATGGTGAACACTATGAACTATTGATACGTATGCTTGGAAAAGGTGGCGATATTATTCCACCGGGGGCATTCTTACCTGCAGCAGAACGGTTTGGACTTTCGACAAAGATAGATCATTGGGTAGTCAGTTCTGCATTTAATTGGTTGGCAACACACCCTGCTAAGCAAAAGAAACTAGAATTGTGTACCATTAATTTATCAGGACAAACCTTGGGTAATGACGATTTCATGGGATTTTTAATTGATAAACTAGATGAGAATCTAGTTAACCCAAGTAAAATATGTTTTGAAATTACTGAGACATCAGCTATTGCGAATCTTGCCAATGCCATACGATTTATTAAAAAGGTTAAAGAGAAAGGTTGTCGTTTTGCATTAGATGATTTTGGTAGCGGCGTTTCTTCATTTGGTTATTTGAAAAATTTGCCGGTGGACTTTCTGAAAATCGATGGTGCCTTTGTCAGGGACATAAAAACGGATCGAATCGATCGGGCAATGGTGAAATCAATCAATGAGATTGGGCAGATTATGGGTAAAAAAACCATTGCTGAATTTGTGGAAAACGATGCTGTTTTTCAAGAGCTTAAAAAAATAGGTGTTGATTATGCTCAAGGTTATGGTATTGCTAAACCTCGCGCACTTAGATACATAAAACGAAAAAAGTAATGGTGTAATTCTTGTTGCTAAATTAAATGACTTAACAAATATTATCTAAAGCAAGTATCAAAACGGGATATCGTCATCAAAATCATCGGCTGCAGGTGCTGGTGACGAAGCAGGAGCAGGTGCTGTTTGTGATTCAGCAGGCGCATAGTTCTGGTTCTGAGCAGGTTGAGACTGAGGTGCTGATTCATAATTTGCAGAGCCGCCACTCTTGCTGCCAAGCATTTGCATTTCATTTGCGACAATTTCAGTTGTATAGCGGTCAAGCCCTTCTTTATCTTGCCATTTACGAGTTTGTAGGCGACCTTCAACATAAACTTGTGAGCCTTTACGGAGGTATTCACCGACAATTTCTGCAAGACGACCGAAAAAAACAACACGGTGCCATTCTGTTCTTTCTTGTTGCTCTCCACTATTTTTATCTTTCCAGGACTCTGCAGTTGCAATACTAATGTTTGCCACTGCAGCACCACCTGCGGTGTATCGTATATCTGGATCGTTACCCAGATTGCCAACTAGAATGACTTTATTTACACCCCGTGCCATGTTGATGCTCTCCTAAAAAATTAAATTTATTGGACTATTTGTTAACTGTATTATCTAAGTCTGTGAAAGGCTTATAAAACTTCAAAGAATCATTTTAAATAAATAGATTCAGATTCCAGACAAACATTATGATGAATCATTTTCGCTTTAGACCATATTTTCTTCAAGTCTATTTTTATACGTATTCTCATTATGAGGCAGGTACATGATTATGCAGAACCATAATAGCGCCATGAACAGACAAAAGGAATGAACACTTGTAATGCCAAATTGTTGGTGGAAAAAACCACCAAGCAGACCACCAATAAAAATCCCAATGAATTGAGAACTGGAATAGACCCCGAGAGCAGTACCTTTGGTTTCAGCGGTAGTTGCTTTAGAGACCTCGGAAGGCAGGAGTGCTTCTAGGTAATTGAATGCACCAAAGAATAAAACCATAAATAAGGCCAGCGATATCAGATTTATGTGGAAGAAAGCGAGCCCGGCCTGAGAGAGTATGATGAGTATAATACTGATGGTGTAAAATACTCTTGTCTTCTTCAATCGCTCACCAAACATCATAAATGGCACCATAATAAACAAAGACGCGAATAAAACGCCAAGGTACACCTGCCAATGTGATGTAGGCGCGAGTTGCACATAATCACGTAATGAGAGTGGAATCACGACGAAGTTGGCCATTAGGATTAAATGAGAGCTAAAGATGCTGATGTCTAGTTTAAGCAGGTAGGGATTGGAGAAAACTGATTTTAAGCTCTGAAGATTAATCGAGCCTTTATTCCTTTCAGATCGTTCTAGCGGGTTTGGGACGATGATCAACAGAGTTAAAATCGCTAGGATTGCTAGACAGATACCAAAATAAAACAGCCCGCTTATGCCTATATGATTATACAGTAATGGACCTAATACAAAGGCAACAGAGAATGAGATACCAATACTTATTCCGATAAGGGCCATGACCTTGGTACGATGCTGTTCGGTGCTGAGATCAGCTGCCAGAGCCATTATTGCCGCTGCTATAGCACCAGCCCCTTGCAATGCTCTACCCAAAATCAACCCATAAACTGAATCTGACATTGCCGCAATTAGGCTGCCTATAATAAATATGATCAATCCTAAGCAAATAATCGGCTTTCTGCCAAATCGGTCCGATAACATGCCAAACGGAATTTGTAGACTGGCCTGAGTCAGACCATAAATACCTAAGGCAATACCCAATAACTGAGGCGTTGAGTACTGGTATGACTCTCCTGCCAAACTTAAAACAGGTAAAAGCATAAATAAGGGCAGCATGCGTAGAAAAAAGACCACAGAGAGTGACAATGCTGCCTTTAATTCGGTAGCTGACATGGACATTGAATTCATTATTTTGAAGTTATCTTGGATCGAGTTTGCAAAACCATTTATATTAGCAGGTTGCTTCTAGAATAGTGAAATCTTTGAATGGATACGATTAGTATACGTGGTGCCCGGACCCATAATTTAAAAAATATTGATATTGATATTCCGCGCGATAAGTTGATTGTCGTGACCGGGCTATCTGGTTCGGGTAAGTCTTCTTTGGCGTTCGACACCATCTATGCCGAAGGTCAAAGGCGATATGTCGAATCCCTGTCTGCCTATGCCAGACAGTTTTTGTCGATGATGGAAAAACCTGACGTCGATCACATCGAAGGTTTGTCCCCAGCCATTTCTATTGAGCAAAAGACAACATCGCATAATCCTCGATCTACAGTAGGTACGATTACAGAGATATATGATTACCTGCGCTTATTGTTCGCGCGTGTCGGTCAGCCCCATTGTCCTGAGCATAAGACATTATTAGAGGCACAAACCATTACACAGATGGTGGATTTGGTTTTGACCAGGCCTCAGGAAGAACGTCTCATGCTCCTGGCCCCTGTCATACAGGAACGCAAAGGGGAGCATCTTCAGGTATTAGAACGCTTACGCACTGAAGGTTTTATCCGTGCTCGTATTGATGGGCATATAGTTGAATTGGATGCGGTACCTGAACTCGAATTACGTAAAAAACATACTATTGAGGTCGTTGTTGATCGTTTTAAGGTCAAAGAGGATTTGCAATTACGCTTGGCCGAATCATTTGAAACGGCATTGCGTTTATCAGACGGCGTGGCACTCATTGTGCCGATGGAAGCAGATAAAAAAGCTGAAGAACAGTTATTCTCTTCCCGGTTTGCCTGTAATAAATGTGGTTATAGTCTGAGTGAATTAGAACCACGGCTATTTTCCTTTAATAATCCTGCTGGTGCATGCGGTAAGTGTGATGGCTTAGGACATATTCAATATTTTGATCCGGGGCGTGTTGTTCAACACCCTGAACTCAGTTTACCTGGTGGAGCAATTAAAGGTTGGGACAGGCGCAATGCCTATTATTTTCAGATGATCAGCTCAATTGCAGCGCATTATCAGTTTGAGCTTGATACTCCCTATGAAGAATTATCAGATGATATAAAAAACATTCTGCTCTATGGCAGTGGTGATGAGGAGATAGAGTTCGAGTATCTGCGTGAGAAGAACAAAGTTGTCATTCGAAAACATTCTTTCGAAGGTGTTATACCAAATTTACAACGACGCTATCTGGAAACGGATTCAGTCATGGTTCGGGAAGAGTTGGCGAAATACCAAACTCATAAACCTTGCCCGACATGTGGGGGAACTCGCTTAAATAAATCTGCACGCAATGTCTTAATCAATAATATCGCATTATCAGATATTACAGCTATGACAGTGATTAAGGCACAGTCATTATTTAAAACACTGGAGTTAGAGGGTGCCCGCGGCAAGATTGCCGTTAAGATTTTAAAGGAGGTCAATGACCGACTTAACTTTCTGGTCAATGTTGGGCTTGATTATTTGACGCTTGAACGCAGTGCCGAGACTCTGTCTGGAGGAGAGGCTCAACGTATTCGCTTAGCTAGTCAGATTGGTGCAGGACTAGTAGGCGTTATGTATATTCTTGATGAACCCTCTATTGGATTACACCAAAGAGATAATCAACGCTTACTAAAAACCTTATATCACCTTAGAGATTTAGGAAATACCGTTATTGTTGTTGAGCATGATGAAGAGGCGATTAATGCAGCTGAACATGTGATTGATATTGGACCAGGCGCAGGTGTCCATGGCGGTGAAATTGTTTCTCAAGGTACACCAGAGATGATTGCGGCTGATAAAAATTCTTTAACAGGACAATATTTGTCAGGCAAAAAACAAATCCCGGTTCCACAAGATCGCGTTCCTTTTAATCCATCGCAAGTAATGGAATTAAAAGATGCGACAGGCAATAATTTAAAACATGTCGATCTTGTTATCCCAGTTAGTTTAATGACGTGTATTACAGGCGTGTCAGGCTCAGGTAAATCGACATTGATAAATGACACGCTCTATCAAATAGTGGCGCGCGATCTAAATCGGGCGAATACAATGCCTGCGCCTTATGCATCTATTCATGGTCTGGAACACTTCGATAAAGTTGTTGATATTGATCAAAGCCCCATAGGACGTACACCGCGCTCAAACCCGGCTACCTACACCGGACTATTTACACCCATTCGTGAGCTATTTGCTGCGACGGCAGAGGCACGATCGCGAGCTTACAAACCCGGTCGTTTTAGCTTCAACGTAAAAGGTGGACGTTGTGAAGCGTGTCAGGGTGATGGCTTGATAAAAGTCGAGATGCATTTTCTTCCCGACATCTATGTGCCTTGCGATACTTGTAAGGGTAAACGTTACAATAGAGAAACACTGGATGTGCGTTACAAAGGCAAAAATATTCATGAAACATTGGATATGAGCGTCGAAGAAGCGCGCGAATTTTTTGATGCTGTGCCAGTACTCGCGCGTAAGTTGCAAACATTAGTAGATGTCGGTTTGTCGTATATCAAGCTTGGACAAAATGCGACCACCTTGTCAGGTGGTGAAGCACAACGTGTAAAACTTTCTAAAGAGTTGTCAAAAAGGGATACCGGTAAAACACTGTATATACTCGATGAACCAACTACAGGACTACATTTTCATGATATTCAACAGTTACTCGATATACTCCATCGATTAAGAGAACATGGCAACACCATCATCGTTATTGAGCATAATCTTGATGTAATCAAAACAGCCGACTGGGTTGTCGATCTGGGGCCAGAAGGTGGTGATGGTGGGGGCGAAATAGTTGCAGTGGGCACACCTGAACAATTGGCTGAACATCCCGACTCACATACAGGTGAATTTTTGAAACAGGTGCTGGCTAAATTTAAGACTACAATTAAAGTCAAAAAGGCGTCCTGACTTCTTTTCAATCAAAAGTTTATAAAACTAAAAAAGCCACAGAGGACACAGAGAAAAACAAACGCTATTTCAATAAAAATATAAAGAGGATCAGACTATATTTAATGAGATTTTATCATTCTTGTAGTTTATTTGCCTTTCTCTGTGTCCTCTGTGGCGGGTTGATTTTTCGTATCTTAATATTAAGCAGATCTCAGACTAATAGTAAAAACCTGTGTGCATTTTCATGGTAATTGCTTGCCGAGATATATCCCGAATATAAAAATAACCGGACATTGCATGATAAGCACGACGGCTTTGAAGCTAAGTGTTTTAAAACCGTCGCGATGGAATAATTTATCAAGATAGTCACCAGTAAACTCGGAGACATGTTTAGCTAACCAGTGTGTGGCTACAGACATGAGTATGATTAAAGCAAACACTTTAAAATCAGGCCACAGGCTATACTTCTCAATATTTAACCCCTGACATAACCAACTAAAAATAATCATCGAACATAGAATACCTTGCAATGGAATGGTTAATTCATCCAGTTTTCCTAACAAAGGGATGGAAGGAAAAAGGAATGTCAGCAAAAAGATCATATTAATCAGAAAACTTGAGCGTTTATCATCTACAGACAGAAGTTCATTAATAGATGGTGCTGCATCAAGGCCAAAATTAGTCGGATAAATAAGCAAGATAAAGCCAATAATTAAGAATGCTCTAATTAACGGCATGCCGATTTTATTCCAGCAGAACTGCAAGAAGTTGTTATCAAGCTTGTCGTGAATAAATACAAATAACGGAAGCACAATAACAATGCTTAAGCCATATATGAACAAAGCAAAGAAGGTGTGTTGGTGAAATATTGACTGAGTTAATGTCATGGTTTTAATCACTATAAGTTTTGATGCATGCTCTTTTAATTAAAAAATAAAATTAACAGGCCTCTTAAGGGATGATATATTGCACGTTGTAACTATTCTTATTCATCATTAATACTATCTAATTAGTGATATTCAATAATTAATACCAAAGGGTTCTAAATTATGAGTGTTTTGATTTGTGGGTCTATGGCATATGACCATATTATGATATTTCCTGATCAATTTAAAAATCATATTCTTCCTGAGAAAGTACATATGATTAATGTTTCATTTCTTGTGCCAGAGATGCGCCGCGAGTTTGGTGGCTGTGCCGGAAATATAGCCTACAATCTTAATTTGCTTGATGACAAGATTGCATTGCCTATGGCCACAGTAGGTAAGGATTTTGATCCCTATGCTTACTGGATGGATAAGCGCGGCATGAATCGGCAACACATCACCGTTATTGATGAAGCATTTACTGGTCAGGCATTCATTACGACAGATCTGGATGATAATCAGATCACTGCTTTTCATCCGGGTGCGATGAATGAGTCACGTCAAAACAAGGTCACTGATGCCAAAGATTGTAAAATGGGGATCATCTCACCTGATGGTCGTGATGGTATGTTGCAACATGCTGAACAATTCGTCGCTGCTGGCATCCCCTTCATCTTCGATCCAGGCCAGGGCATGCCCATGTTTGATGGTGATGACTTAAAGAAATTCATAAAACAAGCGACTTGGGTAACGGTTAATGATTATGAGTGGCAGATGATGCAAGATAAATCTGGTCTGACAGCAGTTGAAATTTCAGCACAGGTTGAGGCATTGATCGTGACTCGTGGTGGTGATGGTTCAATTATCTATACCAAAGATAAACAAATAGAAATACCCTGTGTGAAACCAGAATCAATCACTGATCCAACCGGTTGTGGTGATGCATACCGTGCCGGTTTACTTTATGGACTAACTAACGATATGGATTGGGAAACGACAGGAAGGATTGCCTCACTCATGGGTTCAATCAAAATTGCTCAGCATGGAACACAAAATCATTCATTTACACTTGATGATTTTAAAGTAAAGTTTGAGAAAGAATTTGGATTTAATATTTAAGAATCAATACTCCCTCAACGAGGGAGTATTATTTTAGACAGTCTTTGTTAGGCTAATATTTTCTGTTCTTGTCTTCGCTTATAAAGAATAAATTCAGTATAACCGTTAGCTTGTTTACGACCTTTTAGTACCAGATCGAGAGCAGCCTGAAAGGGTACACTCTCATTAAAATCTTTCGACATCGGTTCATAGTGCCTGTCATCTCGATTTTGGCGATCAACTATTACCGCCATTCGTTTCATTGCATCACGTACTTCTTCCTTGGTAATGACGCCATGATGTAACCAGTTAGCGATATGTTGGCTCGATATTCTTAAGGTTGCACAGTCTTCCATCAACGCGACATCATTGATGTCCGGAACCTTGGAGCAACCGACTCCTTGACCTACCCAGCGTGATACATAGCCAAGTATGCCCTGTGCATTATTTTCCAGCTCATGGCGTATCTCAAGTGGAGATAGCTTGCGTTTTTTATCAATAATTGGAATATCAAGAATATCATCTACGGGTATCTTTGCTGCTGTCATTAAAGCGTCTTGTCTACTCTTTACGTTGAGGCGATGGTAATGAATAGAGTGCAATGTTGCGGCAACAGGCGAAGGTACCCAGGATGTATTGGCTCCGGCCTTTAGATGTTGAATCTTGGTCTTCATCATGTTTTGCATTTCTTCAGGCATCGCCCACATCCCTTTCCCGATCTGTGCCTTGTCTTTTAAACCACACTCTAGACCAATTTGAACATTAGAGGCTTCATAAGCCTGCAACCATTTTGCATGTTTAATTTCTGCCTTGGGAATAACAGGACCTGCTTCCATATTAGTATGGATATCATCACCAGTACGATCCAGAAAACCGGTATTAATGAAAACCAAACGCTCACTAGCTGCCTTGATACATGCTTTTAGGTTCACAGATGTGCGTCGTTCTTCATCCATGATGCCCATTTTTAAGCTGTTCTTCGATAATTTGAGTACTTCTTCCGCGCGGGTAAATAATTCATTTGCAAACGCGACTTCTTCAGGTCCATGCATCTTTGGTTTAACAATATAGACAGAGCCTTTTAAACTGTTAGGGCGTTTTGAACTTCCTTTAATATCATGAATGGCACAAAGCGAAGTGACCAATAGGTCCACCATTGATTCAGGTACTTGTTCATCATTATACAAAACCATATCGGTATAGAGGTGACTGCCTACATTACGTACCAGCATCAAGCTTCGACCCTTTTTTAGCACCGGCTTGCCATTCGTTCCGATAAATTCTTTGTCCGGTTCCATGGTACGTTCAATAGTTTTATCGTCTTTTTCAACCGTACGTACTAGAGTGCCCTTCATTAAACCTAGCCAATTACGATACACTTTTAATTTATCTTCAGTATCAACAGAGGCAACCGAATCTTCACAATCCATAATTGCTGTGATGGCAGATTCAATATGTATATCATAAATCTTGGCGTGATCACGGCGACCAATAAATAAACCATCACCAAATTTGATCTCCAGATGCAAATTATGATGACAAAGGAGTACTGAATCCGGGAAGTCTGGTTTGCCTGTATAACCTATAAACTGTTGTGGTTTGAGTAATGTTGTCTCAGAACCATCACCGAAATGTACAACGAGTTGATTGTCTCTTATAAGATATTGAGTTACATGCTTGTGTGTATCTCTTTCCAATGCAAAATGTCTGTCGAGCAAGTTCCGTCCACGCTCAATAACGCGATCACCACGTATAGGATTATATTTTTTGATTCTTCTACATCCATTCCCTTGAGGAATTGTGTCCGTCGTGTAAGAGGCGTCATATAAACTACCCCAACGTGCATTAACGGCATTTAAAACATAACGAGCATTATCTAATGGCACGACAAGTTGAGGTCCAGGGACTACAGCAATTTCATCATCAACATTTTCAGTATTGATATTAAAATCTTCGACTTCATCGACTAGGTAACCAATTTCTTTCAGAAATTTTTTATAGGCTGCAGGCTTATGCTTTTTACCACGATGTTCAATATGCCAGGCATCTATCTTTTTTTGTAATGCATCACGTTTTTTTAATAGCGCTGCATTTCGCGGCATGAAGTCGGAAAGTATTTTCTCTAGCGATGCCCAGAAGTTTTTGTTGGTGACTTCTGTTTTTGGCGCGATCTCTTTTTTTACAAGTTCGTAGAGACTTTTTTTGATGTGCAGTTTTCCTGCTGTAACGTAATCTTCAGTTTCAATTTCCATGGTTTCACTGATACCTTTTGGCTAGGTTGATAATTAGTTAATTGACGCGACGCAGCAGATTAAGTGAAATTAGTGCTTAACGCAATATCAATCCGATTACTGAATTTAAAAATAATTTTTGCATTCCTTCCAAATTGAGATAGTATCTTCCGCGCCTGACGGAGCAAACCGTCGACTAATTAGAGATTAGACAATGAACACATCTGCTAAACGGCTTTGTGAAAAGCCTGCATTGCGGCCGGACGATCCTCGTTTTTCATCCGGACCGTGTAAAAAACATCCTGGGTGGAATCTATCCCACCTTTCAGACAGTAATCTGGGTCGAAGTCATCGAGCACCCATACCAAAATCCCGTTTACAAGAAGCTATCACGCGTTCGGCTAATTTATTAGGTTTACCTGATGACTGGCAACTGGCGATCGTGCCTGCTTCTGATACTGGTGCCTTTGAATTGGCTTTATGGTCGATGCTAGGGTCATGCGGTGTCGATGTCTTTGTTTGGGAAAGTTTTTCCAACGATTGGGCTGATGACATCCAGAATCAATTGAAGATTGATGATCTGAATATTTTCCAAGCTGACTATGGTGATTTGCCAGATTTATCTCAGGCAAAAACCGATCGCGATATCGTTTTCGTCTATAACGGCACGACTAGTGGCGTCCGTGTTCCTGATTTGGATTGGATATCTCCAGATCAAAAAGGCATTGTTTTTTGTGATGCTACCTCTGCGGCATTTGCCATGGACATGGATTTTCAAAAACTCGATGTTGTTACCTGGTCCTGGCAAAAGGTTCTGGGTAGTGAAGGGGGCTTTGGTATGTTGGCTTTAAGTCCCAAGGCCATTGAACGGCTAGAAACCTATCAGCCATCACGACCATTACCGAAGATCTTTCGAATTGCCAAGAACTGTAAAGTCACTCAAGGCGTGTTTAAAGGCGCAACATTAAATACACCAAGTATGTTGGCGCTGGAAGATTTGCACTCGGCATTAAGTTGGGCTGAGTCAATTGGTGGGTTATCCGCCTTGATTCAGCGTTGTAATGATAATTTCAAGGCAGTGGATACCTGGGTGAGTCAAACCGAATGGATAGATTGGTTGCCAAACAAGACAGAAACCTTATCGACGACATCAATGTGTTTAAAGCTTGTTTCCAAAGAGTTTGCAACTTTGAGTGAAGAAGAACAACAGGCTGCGATTGGCTTAATGTGTCAATGGCTGCAAGAAGAAGAGGTTGCCTTTGATATAGCCGCTTATCGAAGTGCACCGACCGGTTTTCGTTTATGGGGCGGTGCAACAGTCGAAGCATCTGATCTGCAAAAATTAATGCCATGGCTCGATTGGGCTTATGCGCGATGGTTGAATGAAGTGTTAAATTCAGGAGAAGTATCATGAGTAAAGTACGTGTTTTAATTTCCGACCCTATGTCTAGTCAGGCAGTAGATGTCTTTGAACAACGTGGAATAGATGTCGTTCAAACAGGGAAAATGACTGAAGAAGAACTACTCGATATGATCCCTGATTTTCATGGACTGGCGATACGTTCTTCAACCAATGTGACAGATAAAGTTTTAGAGGCAGCAACGCAATTAAAAGTTGTTGGTCGTGCCGGGATCGGTGTCGACAATATTAATGTGCCAGCATGCACAGGGAAAGGTATCGTGGTTATGAATACTCCCATGGGTAACGCGATTACCACAGCAGAGCATGCATTAGCGATGATGTTTTCTCTGGCGCGACATATCCCTCAGGCTAACCAAACGACTCATGCGGGTGCTTGGGCCAAGTCTAAGTACATGGGTGTTGAATTAACCGGCAAAATGCTCGGCATTATAGGTTCTGGTAATATTGGATCTATCGTTGCGCAGAAGGCAATAGGTTTTGGTCTCAAGGTTCAAGCCTATGATCCTTATTTAACTGAAGAGCGTGCTAATTCATTAGGCATCAAAAAAGTTGAACTGGAAGAATTATTGACTACATCTGATGTTATTTCATTGCATGTGCCAAAGACGCCAGAGACAGAAAATATCATCAGTGCCTCGGCGATTAACAAGATGAAGAAAGGTGCTATGTTGATCAATTGTGCCCGAGGTGGATTAGTTGATGAGTTGGCATTGCGTGTTGCCTTGGAGAGCGGACACTTAAAAGGTGCCGCCTTAGATGTCTATTTGGAAGAACCGGCAAAGGAAAACCCTTTGTTTGGTTTAGAGAATGTGATCTGTACACCGCATCTGGGAGCATCAACAACAGAGGCACAGGAAAAAGTTGCCGTACAAATTGCTGAACAAATCTCGGATTATCTGCTTGAAGGCTCAATAAAAAATGCACTGAATGCACCGAATCTGTCTGCAGAAGAGGTACGACAGCTGGCACCTTATTTTCAATTGACCAATTTTCTGGGAGCATTTGCTGGCCAGCTAAGTCATACCGCAATTCAAGGAATAACAGTGACGTTTGCGGGCGATGCCGCCAAGTTGAATGTAGAACCATTGACCACTCAGGTTGTGCAATCGGTGCTAGCGCCACACTTTAATGATATTAACGTCGTTAATGCGCGTGAAGTAGCACGTGATAGGGGTATACACGTTACTGAAGCGAAAGAAGATCTTGAAGAGGCGTATCACAATCGCGTTACCATCAGTATTACAGCCGGAGACAAAACACGAAGTGTCTGCGGTACGTTAATACAGAACCGCCCCAGATTAATTGAAATTAAAGGCATCAAGCTAGAGTCAGAATTTGGTGAACATATGCTGTATATCACTAATCAGGATGAACCGGGGGTGATAGGAGCGATTGGTAACTTTGCGGCCGAACAAAATATTAATATTGCCAATATGCATCTTGGGCGCAGGGAAAGTCGTGGTGATGCGATTTCATTACTTGAGATAGACGCACCTATTAAATCGACTGATCTTGATGGTATAAGAGCAATTGAGCATATCCGTGATGCACAGTATTTAAATTTCAATTCATTAATTTTATGAATGAGACTATGTCCTTTCCTAATCCTTATTGGTTATTGAAACAAACAGAGGATACAGAAACAGCATTTGTTGTTGTCTTGATTCCGACATCGACTGATGAAGCTGTTGTTAAATTAGCGCAACAGCTTTTAGATGAAAATAATATCGAGATTGATTCGAGCAATCTAATGCCTGATAAACAGGTTGCCGAGATGTTTATTTCAGCAACAACTCAAGCTGCTTGGGAAATATTTCAAAAATTACTGATCTTGGTATCAAACGTAGATGCTGATGTTTTTGTTTTACCTGTTGCAGGACGAAAGAAAAGACTTTTAATCTGTGATATGGATAGCACCATTGTTAAAACAGAGACGCTGGATGATATTGCCGAGCACATTGGTATAGGTACTCAGGTGAGCGACATAACGGCCAGAGCCATGCGCGGGGAGTTGGATTTTCGTAAAGCATTGGATGAACGTATTAGTTTACTGGAAGGCGTTTCAGAGAAGCTCTTTGAAGAGGTTGCACAGGGGGTTCAAATCAACCTCGGTGCGGAGGAACTGATTAACTTTGCACATAAGCACGGGTTACGTACGGTGCTTGTCAGTGGTGGTTTTGAACCTATAGTAAAAGTAGTGGCAGCAAAACTGGGCTTTGATCATTATGTTTGCAACAAGGCGGAAATTACCAATGGCAAATTAACAGGAAAGGTCCTGGAACCCATTGTTGATGCGGACACGAAATTAAACGTGCTCAAAGAAGAAGCTAAACAATTAAAAATTACATTAGAACAAGCTTGTACGGTTGGAGACGGAGCGAATGATTTACCAATGTTGCAAGCTGCAGGTATAGGCGTTGGCTATAAGGGCAAGCCACTTGTTTGTGCTGGCACACCGTATCAAATTAATACCAGTAGTCTGGCATCAATAATATTGATGATGGGAATTACTGTGTAGTAATTCCCATTTTTATTATTTTTTTAATTATTAAAGCCCGCACAAATCGGGCTTCAATCAGACTAACTAAATTAGTTACGCTACGGCTTGTTGTGTGGATTCAAGTCGCTCTCGAAGAGCTTGAACCTGCGCTCGTAATTCTGCAGGTAAATGAGCACCAAAGGTATCGTAATATTCTTCTATACCCTGCAACTCAGATAACCAACCTTCAGTATCCACTCGCATCAGGTTTGCGATATCTTCATCAGACATATCCAAACCGTTGAAATCGATTCCATCCAATGTTGGCATATTGCCTATCGCAGTTTCAATAGCGTCAGCGGCTCCATTACAACGCTCGAAGACCCATTTCAGAACGCGGCTGTTTTCACCAAAGCCTGGCCACATGAATTTGCCTGCTTCGTTCTTACGGAACCAATTAACATAATAAACCTTTGGCATTTTAGCACCTTCGGTTTTACCCATATCTAACCAGTGACCCCAATAATCGGCCATGTTGTAACCACAAAAGGGCAGCATTGCCATCGGGTCACGACGTAATTGACCAATGGCACCGAAAGCCGCCGCAGTCATCTCTGAAGCGATAATGGTGCCGAGGAAGGTCCCATGATTCCAATCCAAGGCTTCTGTTGCCAACGGTACTACCGATGCACGACGACCACCGAATAAAATAGCACTGATAGGAACGCCTTTTGGATCTTCCCACTCATCTGCAATGACAGGGCATTGGCCTGCACGTGCAGTGAATCGCGCATTCGGATGTGATGAAGGTGTCTCTGATGCTGGTGTCCAGTCGTTACCTTTCCAGTCAATTAAATGTGCCGGTGCTTCTTTTGTCATTTTTTCCCACCAGACATCACCATCATCCGTTTCAGCAACGTTAGTAAAAATAGCATTTGCTTCCATAGACAACATTGCATTCGCATTCGTGGCCATGCCAGTTCCTGGGGCAACACCAAAGAAACCTGCTTCGGGATTGATTGCATACAACTGACCGTCTTCGCCAAATTTCATCCAGGCGATATCGTCGCCAATAGTTTCTACTTTCCAGCCGGGAATGGTCGGTGTCAGCATGGCAAGGTTAGTTTTGCCACAAGCGCTTGGAAAAGCACCGGCGACGTATTTCACAACACCTTCAGGATTAGTGAGCTTGAGGATGAGCATGTGCTCAGCCATCCAGCCTTCATCACGTGCCATTGTTGATGCTATTCGTAGTGCGAAACATTTCTTGCCGAGTAATGCATTACCACCATAACCCGAACCAAAAGACCAGATTTCACGGGTCTCTGGATAATGAACGATGTATCGATTGTCTGGGTTACAAGGCCAAGGTGCGTCTTTATCACCTGCTGTTAATGGAACGCCGACTGAGTGTAGGCATGGGACAAAGTCACCATCGGCACCTAAAACATCGAGAACAGCATTACCCACTCTGGCCATGATATGCATATTTGTGACGACATAAGGTGAGTCTGATATTTCAACACCAACTTGCGCTATATCAGAGCCGATAGGGCCCATGCTGAAAGGAATGACATACATAGTTCGACCTTTCATACAGCCGCTGAACATTTCATCCATCGTTTTACGCATTTCAACTGGATCAGCCCAGTTGTTTGTTGGGCCCGCATCTTCTTCTTTTTCTGAACAGATGTAGGTGCGATCCTCAACACGCGCTACATCAGCAGGAATCGAATTAACATGGTAGCTGTTTGGACGTTTGTCCTCATTCAGTTTTCTGGCGGTGCCGCCTTTGACCATGATATCCCACATGGTTTCCCACTCTGCATCTGAACCATCACACCACACGATGTTATCTGGTTGGCACAAGGTTGCCATATCATCAACCCAGGCCAGCAGTTTTTTGTTTTGCGTTGCCATTAATGTTTCCCTCTTTAGATTGTTTAAATTTAATAGCTATAAGAAATAAGAGCAGAATTCCCATGAAAGAAATTCCTGCTTTATCGGATTTTGTTAACTTTAAGACGAAGGATGCTTATATATCTAATTGTAATTACTGAAATTATATTGATGTAATATGGTCAACTGATGTCGCCAAGTAGCATCACCAGCTTCTTGTGCATATATCATTCTTGTTTTAGTAGACTAAATCAAGTGGAACCACAAATTTAATTGTGATTTAGAGGTGTAGTGGCGGTGATAATATAATTGTAGTTGTTAACGGTTATTCTGGAATATCAGAATAAGATTTTATGTTGTTTCGTCCATGACCTTTGACAAAGTATAAGGCACGATCAGCTTCCCTAAGAATATCACTCACCTGAAAGTCATCATCAAGCAAATCATTTTCGTGATGACGTAATGAAGAAAGGCCTATACTTATAGTTATATTCATCTTGGCTCCACGACAATCCCAGTCAGCTTCTTGAATAGTAGATATGATCCGTTTAGCAAGTTTTTGCGCACCTTCGGGATTAGTTTCGGGTAGTGCCAGCACAAATTCTTCACCACCAATTCTTGCAAGGGTATCGCCTTCGCGGGTGAACTGAGTGAGTATCTCTGCAATGGATTTTAGTACGCTGTCTCCACATTCATGCCCATGTGTATCATTTACCATCTTGAAATGGTCCAGATCCATCAACATTAGGCTGAAGGGTTGAGCGTAGCGTTTCGCCCTAGCCATGCTGGCGGTGACTTCTGTATAAAAGTAGCGGCGGTTAAATAGTTTCGTTAATGGGTCAATGACCGACATTTCTTCATAGCGTGCTTTTAATTTTTCTGACTCTTCAAGTGCATTACGAAGTTCCTCGGTACGAACATCAACAATATTTTTCATATTGTGCATAAGTTTGTCGTTATTTAAGAGCATACTCATTAAATCTGCGTAGATACTAACAGAGTGTTCTTGCCATGAATCAAAATGATTTGGGACAAGATGAGTTAATTCAATGACACCCAATAAAGAATTATTTACTAATAAAGGGGCACAGATCAAAGAACCTGTTTCTTTTTCACTAGTTTCATAATGTAGCAAGTCTTCATCAGATGTTTTGCAATTGGGTATATGAATTATTTCTTTATTTTTAGCTGTTTTACCCAAGATGCCATCACTCATTAAACAGGTATGAATTTTATTATTAATTGAAGATTTATTTTTAGTAAACCCATTCCAATCGAGGTTTGCAACGCAATTAAGTGAATCTTCTTCAAGTAAATAGAGTGACACTTCTTCTGCTTCAAGATGCTCGAAGATTGCGCGCATCATGGCATCGATTAAATCTTCTCTGTAGAGCTGTTGATTACCCAAATTCGATAAGATTCTCAGACCAGAAAGAGAGTTTAGTAACTGCATAAACTGGGCATTAACTACAGCCGGTATTTCTATTTTATCCATGATGTCTTTTATTGGTTCCATAGTCTTATCTCGCAATCTCATCAACAAGCTGGTTTATGTTTTCAAGTTTTTTATATGATTTAGATATATATTTTTCTAAAGCATTTTTATCGACATTAAGGAATTCGATAGCTTCTAATTCCTGCATAGGATCGTAATTCGTCTGCAAGATCCATTGGCGAGAAATTCGTGAACATAGGCCTATTAATATGACATTATCAGCGTTTCTTTCCTGATATTTCAGATTGTGGTGATGTTCGATAATATCGATAACTTCAAAAGGAAGTTTCCATTTATGGCCTAACCAGGCACCTGCTTCATGATGGTTAAAATCAATAGTTTCTGTTTCGTAATCGATTAGACGTTTTTCTTTATTTTCTGCTGCAGTAGTAAATAACTCAGACATGATATTTGGAAATCGATCGACTAAAACCAAAATACCTATGTTGTGTAACAACCCATGTAGATAAAGTTGGTTAGGGTCGAGGGTCTGGTCTGAATCAATGAGATTGACAAAACCAGAGGCAAGCTCTGCAGTGATGAATGCACTAGACCAATATTTTTTTAAATCGAATTGCTGACACTTTTCTGGATTAAACACACTGCTCATTGCGAGACTTAGTGCAAAACCTTTTACTAAATCTAAACCGAGAATATTAATAATGGCTTGTTCCAGTGTTGTGACTTTTCGCCCGAAACCAAAAAAGGCAGAATTAGACATGCCTATGATTTTTGCTGTCAGCGCGGGGTCTTTTTTTATTATCTTTGCGATATCATCTAAGCCGCTGCTGACATCATTTGAGGCAATAAGAATCTCTTGCGCTATCGATGGCATAGCGGGTAAATGGTCGATTTTTTGAATTTCTAATCTCACGCTTGAAATCGGCTGTCTTCCTGTCATATTGGTATCCATCAATGCTTAAATATATTATGAGACGTTAATGGCCTATAGCGGCTGCAAAGTCAGGTTTCTTAAACTTATTTTTACCTTTTTTATCAGACTATTATCTGAGAATTCTAAATTTATCGATCACCTTGATGTTAATACCTACTTACCATGATGACCTATCCTGACATAGATCCTGTTGCCCTAAACCTTGGCTTTTTAAAGATTCATTGGTATGGCATCAGTTATGTGCTGGGTATTTTAGCGGCTTGGTGCCTATTGCGGGTCCGCGGTAATCAGGAGCAGTGGGGTTATAGTTCAGAACAGATCTCAGACCTTATTTTCTATGCCATGCTGGGCATTATTATTGGTGGCCGGCTGGGGTCGGTGATTTTTTATAATCTACACTATTATTTAGAGCACCCGCTAGAGATTATTTATATTCAGCAGGGAGGCATGTCTTTTCATGGTGGACTACTAGGTGTCTTTGCCGCTGTTTGGTTCTTTTCCAATAAATTCAATAAACCCTTCTTTAAAGTTACCGACTTTATAGCGCCCGTAGTTCCTATAGGCCTAGGTTCAGGGCGGATTGGTAACTTTATCAATGGTGAACTATGGGGTGCGCCAAGTGATCTTCCTTGGGCAATGATATTTCCAGATCCAACGGCGGGTAATATTGCCAGACATCCTTCACAACTTTATGAGGCTTTTTTAGAAGGCTTGATCCTATTCATCATATTATGGGTCTATTCTGCTAAACCAAGGCCGACAATGGCTATATCAGGTTTATTCCTGATAGGTTACGGGGGTTTCAGGTTTGCCGTTGAATTTGTCCGGGTACCCGATTCACATATTGGCTACCTTGCATTTGATTTTGTAACTATGGGCATGTTGCTTTCAACGCCTATGATATTATTCGGTATCATATTATTCGGCATCGCTTTACGAGCTAAAGGAAATTAACTAGAAGTGCAGCAATATCTGGATTTATTACGCCATGTAAAAACGAATGGCACAAAAAAAGAGGATCGTACTGGTACCGGGACTATTAGTGTCTTTGGTTATCAAATGCGATTTGATTTAAATAAAGGTTTTCCATTAGTGACAACCAAGAAATGTCATCTCAAATCGATTATTTATGAATTGCTCTGGTTTTTGCAAGGCAATACTAATATTCAATATCTTAAAGATAACGGTGTATCAATTTGGGATGAATGGGCCGATGAGAATGGAGATTTGGGTCCAGTTTATGGTGCACAATGGCGTTCATGGAACACCACAGACAAGACAATCGATCAAATCACACAAGTCATTGAGCAAATAAAACAGAATCCTGACTCTCGGCGTTTGATTGTCAGTGCCTGGAATGTGGGTGAATTAGATCAAATGGCGTTGATGCCTTGCCATGCCTTATTTCAGTTTTATGTTGCAGATGGGAAGCTCTCTTGCCAACTCTATCAACGTAGTGCAGATATTTTTCTGGGTGTACCGTTCAATATCGCATCATACTCTTTGCTACTAATGATGATTGCACAGGTAACTGGACTTAAGGTTGGTGAGTTTGTGCATACCTTTGGTGATGCACATATTTATTTAAACCATTTTGATCAAGTTGAAGAACAAATATCTCGTAAACCTTTCCCGCTTCCAGTAATGAAAATTAACCCAGATATCAGCGATATATTGGCATTTAAATACGAAGACTTTGAATTAATAAATTATCAGGCGCATCCAAGAATTACTGCGCCTATTGCAGTCTAGAAGGAAACCCATATGAAATTGAATATTTTGTTTATTAGTTTGTTACTCTGTTTAACATCAGTGTCATCGCAAGCAAACGAAGAATCACCAGGTAAGATCGTTAAGAAAACTGTCGAACAAGTCCTGTATATATTAAATGATAAAAACCTCAACGAAGATCAACGCAAAGATATTGTTTTTCAACTCGTCAAAGAACGTATCAATTTTAAGGAGATGTCCCGACGTATACTGGCAACAAACTGGAAGATTGCCGATGATGAACAAAAGAAGCAATTTATGTCCATGTTCGAACAAATTTTACTCAATACATATTGGCAGCGTATCAAACAATATACGGGCGAACGAGTTGAATATGTTACCGAGAGTTCTGATACTGAAGGCTATGCCACTGTAGACACGATTATTGTAAAAGATAAGACTGATATACAAATACCCATCTCATACCGTATGAAACGCTTTGTTAACATCTGGTTTGCATATGATTTCACAGTTGAAAATCTGAGCTTGGTGCAAAGTTATCGTAATGAATATCGAGCGATTGCCAAGAATAATGGTGTAGATGGTTTGTTAGAACAGATGAAACGAGATGTTGTGCGTATCAGTGCCAGAAATTAATCATGCAACTCTCAATAATAGTCGCCATGGATCGGAACCGTGTTATCGGGAACAATGATTCACTGCCATGGCATATTTCAGCGGATCTTAAAAACTTCAAGAAAATAACTATGGGAAAACCTATTGTAATGGGTCGTAAAACCCATGAATCCATAGGCAGACCCTTACCCGGTAGAGAAAATATTATCATTACCCGTGACAAAACCTATCAGGCAGAAGGTTGTACGGTATTAAATAGCATTGATGAAATATTCGAACATTGCAAAGATGTCGAAGAAGTAATGATTACCGGCGGCTCAGAAATATATAAACACACATTAGATCAAGCAACACGATTGTATCTAACTGAAGTTCATACTGAAGTAGTAGGTGATACATTATTTCCTGAGTTTGAGAGAAAAAAATGGAATGAAATCTCTCGAGAAGCATTTAAAGCCGATGAGAAAAATGACTTTGATTACAGTTTTGTTGTATTAGAAAAAAGTAATTAGTTCTTGTCTAGATTATAAATATGCACGTTAGTTTTTCTAATGAATTCTAGTTCATCTTCTCTTTTGTCGTTCATGGGTAGCCTAATATCATTACCTTGTTTCATATTTATCACAATAAAATCTCGTTCAGGTGGTGCAACAAATGTAACAAGACCAATCACACCACTAATTGTAAGCAATACCCAGACGAAGAAAGTGGGTAATATTTCACTAGCGCTAAATGCAAAAAGTGCAATGCTGATCGGGATCAGCAGCAACAAAAACCAGCGTATATATTTAATGTCACCATCTATGCTGATCTGCTTTATGTCTCTCAAGGGGATATTTTGTTCGTCTTCTTGGTGATCACGCTTGATAATCAGCTGATTTTCTTCAACAAGCAGTTTACTTTCTATTAGCTCGGAGATTATTATTTTAGTTTCTTGTGTCATCTTCGAAATAATCAGACATCGTTAAAAATCAAATGGGCCTGCAGCTTGTATAGACCCAGGCATCCAGGTTTCATGCACATGTAGCCACTGCAAAGGTTTCACGCTTTTAAATATCACAGTAGCAAGCCGGCCATTATCTGGCGGAGTAGATGCGAGGGCATTACGTTGCCATTCTTCATATGTTGCGATAATCTCATTATCTAAAACACGTTGTATCTTAACGTTTCGAATAGCGATACGAAAATCAGGATTGGTATCGTATGTGTTTCTGATACCAGAGCTTAATTCTTCCAATGAAAGGATTATTCCTGCGGGCGGTATCAATAAAAAATCAGGAGCAAATCGAGCAATAAAGCCTTCATCAAAACTACTGAAATCAAGAGCACCTGTAAACCAGCCAACAAAGAATTCATGTAGCGCTTCTATTTCTGCTCGAACAATATCTTCTAATTCATTTGTCATTACACAGCTCTAACGAATCGGGGTGCCATTGAAATTGTTTTAAAGAAATGCAGTCATTTTTTCCAAAGATAACACCTTCTTCTTCTAAAAGCAGTCGCTGATAATCATCGCAGCCATCAAGACCTCTGGGGCTGATCTTGCCCTTTGCATTAATAACACGATGCCAAGGCACACGACTGTTATTTTCCAAGGCAGCCAACGCATATCCAACCTGACGTGCATGACTTGGGAAGCCGATTAATGCAGCGATCTGACCATACGTGGAAACAGAGCCTTCAGGTATTTGATTTACTATGGAGTAGACTAGTTCAAGGTTAATGGGCATTTTGAAATTTATAACGATAGCTACTTTTGGCCAGTATTGGACATTAATTGAAGTTAAGAAATATCAATTTTTAAGAGGCTCTGCTACAAGTTTCTCGAGTATTGATATATAGTTTTCAACACCTTGTGCACCTGTCACAAGATGACGTTGATTTATGATAATGGCGGGTACACCGGTAATCCCTTGATCAGTCCAATATTTTTGTTCAAGCCTAATATTTTTTGCGAAGCGGCCATCTTCTAAGAGGAATAATGCTTCTTTTGAATCTAGGCCGATATTACCAGCCGATGAAGCTAAAACATTCGCCTCACCGATATGAAGACGACGAGTAAAAAATGCACTAAACAGTTCCATTTTTAGTTCATGTTGTAGTCCTTGTGTCCCTGCCCAATGCAAAAGTTGATGAGCCAGGAAAGTGTTATACATGCGCATGTCATCGGCATAATTAAATTCAAAGCCAAGCTCTTCGCCCATCGCTGTAATACGCGTACGAGCTTCTGCGCTTCCATTACTAGTTGTTCCATATTTTGCTGCTGTATGCTCGCGTAAGTTTTCACCTTGATAAGCCATCTGCGGATTGAGCTCGAACGGATGCCAAGTAATATCAGCCGTCAACTCAGTCGCAAGAAGAGCCTTCTCTAGTTGTTTAAATCCGATAATGCACCATGGACAAACAACATCAGATACGATGTCTATACGGATGGGTGTGTTGGCGAGGGTAGTCATTTTTTATCCTTTAAACTTATTTGTGTTCATAAATATCGAGGGTTAAGTTGGAACGAATCTAACATCATTCATATTGCAGGTATTATAAGGTTTTCGATTGCATGGAATGCACACTAAATTGTTTTTCATCTTCCAGTCGCATTGCTGTCATTTCACCACCCCATAAGCATCCTGTGTCTAGCGGATAGACATTGTATTGATAAAAATTATTTTCATTACCCAGGTGAACTGTTGACCAATGACCAAATACGATTTTATTTTTCTTTGTTTGTCTGTCGGCGAGTGCATACCAAGGGATTAATTTTTCATCTTCTGTGCCCGGTGCATTTTTTGCTTTAAGATTCAATTGGCCATCTGCATAACAATAGCGCATGCGCGTTAGACAATTAATGATGAAGCGGTGACGATCATTCCCTTCTAATGATTCCGTCCATACATCGGGTTCATCGCCATACATATGCTGTATAAATTCATCAAACTGTTCGCTACGTAATAGTGATTCAGTTTCTTGTGCAAGTTCTATGGCTTGTTCTAATGTCCATTGTGGAGGTAACCCCGCATGCACCATGGTGAAGTTTAGATCTGGATCATTTACAAGTAGTGGAAGGTTTCTTATCCAGTTGAGTAGTTCATCCGCATCATCAGCGGTCAGAATATCATCGAGAGAATCTTTCCGATGTGGTTTACGAACCTTGTTGGCGACAGCGAGTAGGTGTAAGTCATGATTTCCCAGAACCGTCTTTGCTGAGATGTCTAATGATTTTACGAACTGAAGACATTCAAGTGATTGTGGTCCACGGTTAACAAGATCGCCTACAAACCACAGGCAATCATTTGTTTCATCGAAATTAATCTTATCAAGTAAATCTTGTAGTTCTGCATAACAACCTTGAAGGTCACCTATCGCGTAGGTGCTCATTATTAATGTAGCGTGTTGGGCGTAGCGAGATTGAAAATCGGTATTGGTGCATCGAAATCTTTGCCGTCATCAGCTACCATCTCATATTTACCTTGCATGCAACCGACTGGGGTTTCTAATACTGCGGCACTAGTGTATTGAAATGATTCACCAGGCTGTAGATAGGGTTGTTCGCCGATAACGCCGTCTCCCTGAACTTCCTGTACCTTGCAATTGGCGTCGGTAATTAACCAATGTCGGCGTAGCAGTGTCGCTGCCATACTTCCGTTATTGGTGATAGTGATGGTGTAAGCAAACACATAACGTTCCTGTTCAGGGAGTGATTGATCATTAACATATTGGGTTTCAGCGCTGATGCTGATGTCGTACTGTTTTTCATCCATAGGCGTATTTCACCTTATTCATGGAATTGGTTCAAGTCGGACAAAAAGACTATTTATATCAATTAGTTATATTGGTTTGTCTTCTTTCTATAACTCATAGCTTCAGTTAGATGTTGGGTTTGTATCTGTTCAGTGCTCGATAGGTCGGCAATTGTCCTGGCGACTTTTATAATTCGGTGTATCGCTCGACCCGAAAGTGCCAGTTTTCTTGTTGCAGTTTGTAGTAATGACTTATCGTTTTCAGTTAAACCACAATACTGTTCAATGTCATTCGTCTTTAGGGCTGAGTTTGCACAACCGCTTCGTTTCATTTGTTGTTTAAATGTATTGCATACGCGCGCTCTAATCGTTGCGCTGGTTTCAGAATTAATGTCTCTTGTCTGATTGATGATTGCGTCAGGAATACTATGGACTTCGATGACCATATCGAGTCTGTCTATTAATGGTCCGGATATTTTATTTTGATATCGATTAATTTGTTCTTCAGTACAGCGACAACGACTGCTGGAATCACCCAGATAACCGCAGGGACATGGGTTCATCGCAGCAATTAATTGAAAGTTGGCCGGATACTCAACTTGATTGGCCGCACGTGAGATGACTATGCGACCTGACTCTAATGGTTCTCGTAATACTTCTAATACATGTCGATTAAATTCAGGCAGTTCGTCGAGAAATAGTACACCGTTATGTGCCAGTGATATCTCTCCCGGTTTGGGATGACTGCCGCCCCCGACCAAGGCCACTGATGATGCAGAATGATGTGGTGATCGAAAAATGCGTTGGCGCCAACTTAATGTGTCGAAACCGTTATTGCTAATTGATGCAATTGCCGCACTTTCTAGCGCTTGCTTGTCCGTCATCGCCGGCATGATACTGGGTAATCGTTCCGCCAGCATGGTTTTACCTGAGCCGGGCGGGCCTATCATAAGTAGATTGTGTCCACCTGCAGCGGCGATCTCTAATGCTCGTTTTGCATGCTCATGCCCATAGACTTCATTTAGGTCTTTGTCATATCTCGTTACGTAATCGATTTTTTTCGACTGATGTTCTTCTAAGATTTTCATTCCAGAGATATGCGTGCATACATCTAGTATGTGGGCGGCTGGTTTACATGATGTCCCATCAACGAGTGCAGCTTCATCTGCATTGTCGATAGGCAAGATTAAACTTCGCTGAGATTTTCTTACGGCCAATGAAACAGGTAAGGCGCCTTTTATCGCTCTTAATTCGCCGGTTAAAGACAATTCACCTATAGCCTCATGCTGTTCCATTCCTTTTTCGGATATTTGTCCCGAGGCGATCAAAATACCCAGTGCGATAGGTAGATCAAAACGTCCACCTTCCTTTGGTAAATCGGCAGGCGCTAGATTGACTGTGATTCTGCTGAGTGGGAAATCAAATTGATTATTGAGAATAGCACTACGAACGCGTTCTTTACTTTCTTTTACCGTTGTTTCTGGGAGCCCGACAATAGTAAAACCGGGCAGACCACGCGAGAGGTGTACTTCAACCGTGACTAGTGGAGCATGAATACCGTCCTGTGCACGAGAATAAATGATTGCAACACTCATTAATATTTCATCCTTGAAATTAATTACAAAGAAACTGACTAATAATCTTCAAACTAATTTATCACAATTTTTGTTTCTTGTTGCACAGACTTAGAACATTAAATAAAAAAAATGCACCAGCAAGTTGCAGAGTATTTTTATGACTATTGTAAAGCCCTTGTATCTAAAGGGTTTCCTGCTTGGCATAGTAACTGCACTACAACATATTAAGAATGAGAGCTATTGATGTTCATGAATCGGTAGTTACTAGCTTTTCAAATAGATCGCTAGGGTTCCGGCGTTATAGACAACGTGACTGGTCCGAGAGCAATCGACCTTCATACGAAGGTTACACGGCGGGATAAAAGCCCGGGAGGTCGTCACCATGATTCCGATCATTGGTACCTCTCTTTCAAATATTTTTTCAACTACACATAAGGGGAAGGTTTTATGAAGTTTCATAACACTATCCGTAATAGATTATTATTAGTCGCGTCATTGGTTTTTAGTTCTGTTTCATTGTCGGTTCATGCTGAGCCGCTAAAGGTTGGCTACAGTGACTGGCCGGGTTGGGTAGCATGGGAAGTCGCAATTGAAAAAGAAATGTTTAAAGAAGCCGGCGTAGAAGTTGAGTTTGAATGGTTCGACTATGTTGCTTCGATGGATGCCTTTGCTGCAGGCAAACTTGATGCTGTAACTATGACAAACGGTGATGCATTAGTCACGGGTGCAACCGGGGCTAGTAACGTTGCGATTATTATTAATGATTATAGTAATGGTAATGACATGATCGTTGGTGCTCCGGGTATCGAAAGCATTAAAGATTTAAAAGGTAAAAAGATCGGCGTTGAGATAGGTTTTGTTGGACATTTACTATTACTCAATGCATTAGAAAAAAATGGCATGACTGAAGCTGATGTAGAATTAGTCAATGTACCTACTAATGAAACACCACAGGTATTAGCGTCAGGTGATGTCAGTGCTATTGTTGCCTGGCAGCCTAATTCTGGACAAGCCTTAACCTCGGTACCGGGTTCGAAAAAGATCTATTCATCAGCGGATGAACCAGGTCTGATTTACGATGTGTTGGCCGTCTCGCCTAGTAGTCTTTCTGCAAATAAAGTTGCCTGGTCCAAAGTAGTTGACGTTTGGTACAAGACCGTTGCTTTCATTCTGGATCCTGCTACTCAGGATGAAGCAGTTTCAATCATGGCCGCAAGGGTAGGTGTTACCCCGGAAGAATATAAACCTTTACTTGCAGGAACCAAGATCTTAACACTAGAAGAAGCCAAGGGCTTTTATGCTAAGGGTGAAGGTTTTAAATCGATCTATGGTTCTTCAAAGATAGCGGATGACTTCAATCTTAAGTACGAGGTCTATAAGGAAGCACAAGATATCGATGCCTATACTGATCCATCAATAACAATGGCTAAATAAAGGCTAGGTGTTCGTCATATGAGTTCATCTCCCTGGTTTGCGCCGCGTGTCGCTTTATCTACAAAGCGCACCAGGGTGCTGACGATTGTTTCGTTCTTATTGCCACTTTTAATATGGAGTGCGGTGAGTTATGTGCCATTTCTTTGGCATCCGAAGGTTGTCGTCATTGACCCCGGTGATGTGTCTTATTTTAAAGTAGATATGTTGGTCGACCGTGAAGTTTTCAAAAAAGAAAGTTCGAAAGTAGAAGAAGCAGAAAAAACTTTACCTACTGGTAAACGAGCAAACCCTATTTATTTACCTGCGCCACATGAAGTTGCCAAGGCATTTGTCACTTCATTCACAACAGAACCACAACGGCGTAGTGAACAATGGTTGCATGAAAGTTTATGGCACAGTATCACCATAATCTTTTGGGGTTTTATCTTATCTTCATTAGTTGGTGTACCTATCGGTGTGTTATGTGGAACCTATGCTGCTGTTTCACGTATACATGAACCCTTTATTGAGTTTTTTCGTTATCTTCCTGCGCCGGCATTTGGTGCACTTGCAGTTGCCATATTAGGTATTTACGATGGACCGAAAATAGCTATTATTTTTATAGGAACATTTTTCCAACAAGTTCTTATAGTAAGTAATACAACACGGAAACTGGATATTTCATTGTTAGAAGCTGCACTTACCTTGGGTGCTAAGCGGATGCAGTTACTATTCAAAGTAGTGATTCCCGGTATTTTGCCGGATCTGTTTCGCGATCTAAGGATACTGCTTGGCTGGGCGTGGACGTATTTGATTGTAGCTGAGTTAATCGGCACTAGTTCTGGAATTACCTGGTTTATTACACAACAGGCGCGATATAAAAACTTCGATAATGTTTTTGCAGCCATCATGATGATCGGCATTATTGGTTTACTGTCCGATATAATTTTAGCCAAACTAGGCAAGTGTATATTCCCTTGGGAACGATCGGCAAACAAGGCTTAACAGAGAACCACTATGACACGTATAGAACTCCCCAGTTATCTAGAACAATCCGATGAGGTTAAAGAACGGTTTGATGAGATTAAACAGCGTGAAGTAATTCTTGAAGTTAAAGATTTATATAAATATTTCACCACCGCAAAAGGTGAGATAACGGCGCTAAAAAATATTAACTTTAAAGTGCATCGTCGAGAATTTGTCTGTGTTATTGGCGCCTCGGGCTGTGGTAAATCAACCTTAATCCGTATTCTTTCTGGTTTGGAATCTGCAAGTACAGGTCAAATGTTGCTTGATGGAGAACCTGTTTCAGGACCGGGTCCTGATAGAGGTATGGTTTTTCAGGGATATACATTATTTCCCTGGTTGACGGTTAAAAAAAATGTCATGTTCGGGCTTCGTAGTCAGGGCATGAGTGAAGCAAATGCCGAAGGTGAAGCTTTACAATGGATTGATTTAGTCGGTTTAGAAAAATTTGCTGAATCTTATCCGGATCAACTTTCCGGTGGAATGAAACAGCGTGTTGCCATTGCGCGCGCGCTTGCAAATAAACCACGCATACTTTTAATGGATGAGCCTTACGGCGCGCTTGATGCACAAACACGTAGCAGGATGCAGTCGTATCTTTTACAGATTTGGCACAATATTGATATTACTGTTTTGTTTATCACGCATGATTTGGATGAAGCAATTTATCTCGCAGACCGGATTCTAGTATTAAAAGCGCACCCCGGCGAAGTGCAGGAAGTGATTGAAGTGCCTGTCCCGCGTCCCCGTGACCCAGAACAATTTATGTCCCCGGAATTTTTAGCAACCCGTAAACGTATTGACGAGTTAATTCACCCGCCTTCAGACGAAGATGAGGACGATAAACTAAATATGATTCGCTTAACCCGCGTTGGAGATGAAGTTGAGCCATGAACTTGCTAGAACAAATGCCATGGCCAGATGTTACAGCAAAGATGAAAGTCGTACCTGCCGCTATATTACCGATAGGCGCAACGGAACAGCATGGTCCACACATGGGTTGTGGCATGGATACCGTGCTTGCAGATAAGTTATGTAAGGCCGTATCGGAAAAAACTAATGTCATGATGTTGCCGACTATGCCTTATGGTTGTTCTATCGGTCATAGCCAACATTGGCCCGGAACCATCGCACTTCAACCGAAAACACTCATCGATTTAATTAAGGAAATGGGAGATTGGGCATATCACAGTGGCGTTAGAAAATTATTTATTGTTAACACACACGTGACAAATGCCGCTCCATTACGATGCGCATTAGAAATGTTGCGTGCTGGACATGATGATCTAATGGTAACTGTTTTAAATTCCGCAAAGATTAGCGAACGCGTACGACAGTTTCATTTTGCCGATGCCGATGATTGGCATGCAAATGATGCTGAAACGTCATTAATGTTATCTATAGCACCGGAAATGGTTAATACGTATGCTTTTGATATTGCTGATGATCCTGACCGTACTGATGGACTGGTGTTTTCACATCCAGTCAATCGTACCAGTAAAAATGGCGTCACAGGAAGGCCTTCGGTAGCAACAAAAGAAAAAGGCGATGAGTTTTTCTGTTGGATGGTAGAAGACCTCTCTGAATTAATACTACGCGGACTAACTGAACAAGCTCCGCTCTCAAAATCTTATTCAAATTAATAAATGATAACTGCCAAATGGATATAAAAACGGAAGAGCATTTATTACCCAAAGATAAATCTGATGATGAAATCCTAGCGATTCAAAAAGATTTAAAAAATAAAGGTGTGCGTTATTGCATGGGAGCCTACGTTGATATTCACGGTATCCCCAAAGGTAAAGTTGTGCCTATCGATCACTTATTGCATATGGCACATGGATCAGAGCTATATACCGGATATGCATTGGATGGTCTTGGGCAGGAACCAAATGATGATGAGATCGCATCAGTACCCGATCTGGATCATGTTATTCAATTACCATGGGAACCCAAGATCGCCTGGATGCCAGCGGACAATACGTTTAAAGGTGAACCGTACAAATTAAATACACGAGTTGCTCTGAAACAGCAATTAGAAGCAGCGGCTGAGCTTGGTTTTGGTTTTAATCTAGGTATCGAATGCGAGGTGTTTTTATTAAAGAAAAACGAGGACGGCACTCTTTCTGTTCCGCATGCCGATGATAAGTTAACCAAACCTTGTTATGACTTGCGCGGGTTTATGGATAATTTTACCTGGTTAGATCGCATGGCAGAGACGATGAACGACTTGGGTTGGGATATTTATTCATTTGATCATGAAGATGCCAATGGTCAATTTGAATTTGATTTTAATTATGCTGATGCTTTAACGATGTGTGATCGTTTGATCTTCTTCCGTGAATTGGCAAAGCGTTATGCTGCGGACGAAGGTTTGCTTGCGACGATGATGCCGAAACCATTTAAAGACAAAACCGGGAATGGTGCACATTTTAATATGTCTCTGTTTGATCTTGTATCAGGTGAGAATGTTTTTGAGTGTGCCCCAAAAGATGACCCACGTGGTTTGGGGCTGACTCAGACAGGTTATTATTTTATAGGTGGGGTTTTAAAACACGGGCGGGCCTTATGCGCGGCGTTTGCGCCAACCGTCAACAGTTATAAGCGTTTAGTTAGACAGGGAGCAATGAGCTACTTTACTTGGGCGCCAGTATTTAATTCTTACGGATCTAATAATCGAACTAATTCAGTTCGTGTGCCAATGGGTGGCGGTCGTTGTGAATCACGCAATGCAGATGGTGCAGTGAACCCTTATCTTGCCGCGACTTTGGTATTAGCTGCTGGATTGGAAGGTGTTCGTGAAAAAATTGATCCGGGTAACCCTCAAGAAGACAATTTATATGAGTTAACTGATGCAGAGCGTTTGGAACGAGGTATTGAGTTTTTGCCACAAACGCTGGCCGAAGCAGTGACAGCCTTTGCTGAAGATGAATTGGTTGAAAATGTATTAGGTAAAGAACTAAAACAGGAATTCATTCGTTATAAAACACAAGAATGGGAAGAGTATCACCAGAGTGTGAGTGCTTGGGAAGTGGAACGATATAGCCACTTGTTTTAATTACTGATATATTTTAGTTTATAAATGGATAACTAGGGTTCCGGCTTTAACGAGTGACTGGTCCGAGAGTTATCGACCTTCTCAAAGGTTACACGGCGGGATAAAAGCCCGGGAGATGCAATATGCCAGCAATTGGCAATACATTTCAACGTGAAGTAATACTGGAGAGAAGCGTATGACAAGTAAATTTAAAAGAGTTTATTGCTCTAGCATCAAGCACATCAATGAAAAATTTCTGATTTCTATTCCTGCAAATATAAACGGGGGATTATGAAATGGCTGAAATATTCCCTGAAAAAGAAATAATGTATGAGGATGAGATACCTGGTGGCGCTCATTGGTCAATGTTAATGCGCAAAGGCACAACGCTGCGTTTGATCGATAAAGATGGAGGTGCGAATGTGGGTATGTTGTTTTACAACCCAAACGATAAGCTTGAACGTTATAACGCCCCCGATACTTTAAAATGCCAACATACTTTCAAACTTACAAAAGGCCATTGTTTGTATTCAGATATGGGCAGAATTTTCTGCTCCATTATTGAGGATAGTGTTGGTTGGCATGATACGGTCGGTGGGAATTTGACTAACGCTAATATGGAAAAGAAATGGCATGTTAAGTCTTATCAGCAAGAACGAAACGATTGGACACTCAGTGGTGAACATAGTTTTTTAGTTGAGCTCGCTAAATATGGCTTAAGCGAGCGTGATATGGCAGCCAATCTAAATTGGTTTAGTCGTGTGTTTACTGATGCCGAAGGTAATTTAAATTTTGACCCGGAAAATAGTAAAGCTGGCGATTTTGTAGACCTTCGATTTGAATTGGATACACTAGTTATATTTCATACTTGTCCGCATCCCTTGAATAGTGCGGCGGAATATCCAAAGAAATCTTTAATCTATCAAATTCGTAAAGCGGACCCTGTTACCGATGATGATTTATGTATGAATTTCAGACCTGAGAACCAACGCGGTTTTCAAAACAACGCCATCTATCATCTGCAGGGAGGAAACTAAAATGGTTATAGAAAGTTCTCTTGCCGCTGATTCTGCGTTGTACAGACAAGTTGTAGGTGCAGGTGAATATTGGATGCGTGTTGTTAAACAAGGTCAGACCTTACGTATTCTTGATTTAGAAGGTAATCAAGCAGCGGATACATTATTTTATAACGCAAGTGATGTGGCCGAACGTTATTCTGCTATCGACACTATTCGTGAACAAGGAAACGTGTATTTAACATCAGGGTCAGAATTAATATCCAATCATGGTAATACCTTACTAGAAATCGTTGCCGATACTTGTGGGCGACACGATACGCTTGGCGGTGCTTGTGCAACTGAATCAAACACAGTGCGTTATGCGCTTGAAAAGAAATGCATGCATGCCTGCCGTGATAGCTGGCTATTAGCAGTCGCAGAACATCCTGAGTTTGATATGAGTAAACGGGATATTACGCACAATATAAATTTCTTTATGAATGTGCCCGTCACAGTAGAAGGTGGATTGACCTTTGAAGATGGTATATCGGATGCGGGTAAGTATGTTGAGCTGAAAGCAAAGATGGATGTTATTGCCCTAGTATCTAATTGCCCGCAACTGAATAACCCATGTAATGCCTACAATCCAACAACTATTGAGGTATTGATCTGGGATCAATAAATAATAAGTCCATGCAATCAATAGAAGTTTTAAAACCGGGTATACAAACCACGGTACAAGATTATCCCGGCAGAATAGGGTTTTGGAATGTTGGTGTGCCGCCATCAGGCCCGATGGATAATCGGGCTTTTCAATTAGGTAATCAAATTTTAGGTAATGATAAAGCTGCGGCAGGGCTAGAGATTACCCTGGTTGGGCCAGAGTTGAAGTTTCATGTTGAGACTATTATCTGTCTTACAGGTGCACCTGTGAGGATGATGTTAAATGGTGTTTCTATGTCACAGTGGAATGCTATCCGCGTTAAAGCTGGCAGTATCTTAAAAATAGAATCGATCATTGTTGGCATGCGTGCCTATCTGTGTTTTAAAAATGGCTTGAATATTGAGCCATATTTGAATAGCAAAGCGACGTTTACCTTGGGAAAATTTGGAGGACATCAGGGAAGGGCACTTGAAAAAGGAGATGGGTTATTACTTAGTGAAGAAGAAAAGTTTAGACCGTGCAACATCATTGATCATCAATTAGTCCCTGAATACAAAAACCAATGGTCTATCTATGTCGTTTATGGTCCGCAAGGCGCACCCGATTTTTTTACTGAAGAAGATATCGCGTCTTTTTTTAAAACAGATTGGGACGTTCACTATAATTCTAGCCGGACCGGAGTACGATTAATTGGCCCCAAACCTAATTGGGCAAGAAAAGATGGGGGGGAGGCAGGCTTACATCCCTCGAACCTGCATGATAATCCCTATGCTGTAGGCACTATCGATTTCACAGGAGATATGCCTGTTATATTAGGGCCAGATGGACCCAGTTTAGGCGGTTTCGTTTGTCCTGCCACAATTATAAATGCTGATTTATGGAAAATGGGACAATTAAAACCTGGCGATAAAATACGTTTTATTCCGATCAGTATTGAGCAAGCAAATGCATTAGAAAAAATACAATTACAAGAAATTGAAACCTTAAAATATATTTCTCCCCCGGAAACGGTACCGATAAAACCGGAAAGTGCAGTTCGTCGTCATATTACAAACATCAACGAAAGACCGGGTGTCGTTTATCGTTTATCAGGTGAAGATAATGTCTTGGTTGAATACGGTGAAATGACACTTGATTTATCGCTTAGGTTAAGAGCCCATCTATTAATGGAATGGGTTAAAGTGAATATTACTGATGGCATCATTGATCTAACGCCGGGGATTCGTTCATTACAAATCCATTTTGATAATAAAGTAATCAATACTAATAAACTCATCGATGTTTTGGTGTCCGCTGAAAAAGAATTAGAAGATGTTGATAAAGTACGAATTCCTTCACGCATAGTGTATTTACCTTTAAGTTGGAATGACCCATCAACTCAAAAAGCAATAGATATCTATATGCAGTCGGTGCGAGATGATGCGCCCTGGTGTCCGAGTAATCTCGAATTCATTCGAAGGATTAATGGACTAGAGAGTGTAGCAGATGTAAAAAAGATCATCTTTAATGCCAGCTATTTAGTGATGGGCCTGGGAGATGTTTATCTTGGTGCACCTGTTGCGACACCGTTAGATCCTAGGCACCGCCTGGTCACAACAAAATATAACCCGGCTCGAACATGGACACCTGAAAATGCAGTGGGTATTGGTGGTGCCTACATGTGTGTTTATGGCATGGAAGGTCCCGGTGGTTATCAATTTGTTGGACGGACTTTACAGATGTGGAATAAGGGTGAGAACAATATTGATTTCCATGGTGATAAGCCATGGCTCTTACGCTTCTTTGATCAAATTCGTTTCTTTCCTGTAACTGAAGATGAATTAATACAGATTCGGCATGATTTTCCAAATGGGGATTACAACTTAAAAATTGAAAAAACCGTTTTGGATTATGGCGCATACAAAACATATTTACAGAAGAACAAAACGGAAATAGAGCGATTTAAGTTAAAGCAACAAGATGCATTCGAAGCTGAACGCCAACGTTGGATCGAAACCGGCGAATTAAATAACTAACTAGAAAATGGCATCATAAATATGACTCAACAAAATTATTCATTAAGCATCACTGAACTCCATGAACGATATAGAAATGGCTTGTTAAGCCCGGCGACATTGATTGCAGATATAACAGAAAAAATCAAATCTTTTGAAGAGAATAATATCTGGATTCATCCGCTTGATGAAGATGAACTAGAAGTTTACATATCTAATTTACAAGGGAAAGGGCCGGATGAATTACCGTTATATGGAATACCCTTTGCAATAAAGGATAATATTGATCTGGTTGGAATAGCTACAACGGCGGCATGTCCAGAATTCAGTTATATTCCGAAAGAGAATGCTTTTGCAGTGCAACTATTAATAGATGCAGGGGCAATACCCATTGGCAAGACAAATTTGGATCAGTTCGCAGCAGGCCTGGTCGGTACACGTTCTCCTTATGGTGCAGTTAAGAATGCCTTTGACCCTGCATATGTTTCAGGTGGTTCTAGTTCTGGTTCTGCTGTTGCAGTTGCTTTAGGACAGGTCAGCTTTGCCTTAGGTACAGATACAGCCGGTTCTGGTCGTGTGCCTGTCGCGTATAATAACCTTGTTGGATTAAAACCTACTAAAGGTAGAATAAGTACTTCGGGGCTTGTCCCAGCATGTCGAAGCCTGGATTGCATCAGTATTTTTGCGCTTAACCCTGATGATGTTTCTGAAGTATTCAACATTGTCGATTGTTATGACCCTGCTGATATTTATTCTCGTGTCAGCACGGATACTACAAAAAGTAAAAAATATAAAATAGGTGTTCCAGACAGATCGTTTCTTAAGTTCTTTGGAAATAAAGATTATAAAAACCTTTTTGATGATTTTGTTAACGAGATCTTAAATGAAAAAATTGGAAGTGGTGTTAATACTGAAGAAAGCTATGAGCTTGTTAATATTGATTTTACACCATTCATTAATACAGCCAACTTGCTTTATCAAGGTCCGTGGTTAGCAGAACGTTATGCAGCGATAGATGATTTTATTGATAGTAATCCAGATGCGATATTTCCAGTAACTAAAAATATTATATTACCCGCAAAAGACATTGGTGCTGTAGAAACCTTCAAAAAGCTTTATGAACTCCAAGCATTGAAGAAAGAGACGGATAAAATATTAGAACAAGTTGATTTTGTAGTAACACCAACAGTTGGGACAAAATACAGAATTGATGAGGTCAATGATGAACCTATTAAACTTAATTCTAACCTTGGTTACTACACTAATTATATGAATTTGTTGGATTATGCTGCAATTGCTATCCCTGCAGGTTTTGATAAAGATAATTTTCCATTTGGCGTAACGTTGTTTAGTGATGCCTTCACTGATCGTGCTTTATTAGAACAAGCAAAAAAATTACTAGATGGAAAACATATCAAGATGGGAGCAACTAATTTTGAATGGACCCGAAAAGAAGTTTCTATTCACTGTAATCAGGGCGTAACTACTATTGATATAGCGGTTTGCGGAGCGCATTTATCAGGTATGCCATTGAACCATCAGTTAACTGACAATAATGCAGTACTAATCAAAGCAACAAAAACGGAAGCTAGTTATAAACTATATGCGCTTGCAGGCGAGCCACCATTGCGTCCCGGTTTAGTAAAAGATTGTGATAATGGAAAATCGATAGAAGTAGAAGTTTGGCGTATGCCATTATCTAGCTTCGGAGTATTCATTATAAACATTCCATCGCCATTAGGGATTGGCAAAGCCATTCTTGAAGAGGGTGAAGAAGTGAATAGTTTTATTTGCGAGTCTTACGGAATCATTGATGCAATAGATATTACTGATTTTGGTGGTTGGCGTAATTATATTAAGCAGTGTTAGTGTGTTTCAGCAATAGAGTATTGAGAAAATATTGTGGGTCTATTTACTCTGATTCTTTTCCATTAAGTTGATTTTCAATATCAATAAGTTTTTTTTGCAGTTTATCTAGCTTAGCTCGTGTTCGCTGTAATAAGGCAGTTTGAATATCGTATTCTTCTCGAGTAACCAAATCCATCTTGGATAAGCTTGCACTTAATGTTGTGCGTAAATTGTTTTCAATTTCGTTCTTAAAACGAGATAGATCATCAGGGACTAGTTTACTTGCCTGTTGAATAAACTCTTCTATGTGTTCTTTGTTTATCATTTTAATTGTCGATCTCTAAATTGCTTTAGTGGATATATGCTTACCTAAGATCAAACACTTTAACATACCTTGCAACGAATAAATCAATGCTCCATTGAAGTGCGAATGTATATTTTATGCCTTTTTAAAGTGCAAAAAATATTGAATAACAACAAGAGTAATTAACTAAAAGCTAGCTACATTATGCACCTAAGTATTTGAATAATATAATAAATATACGTTTGTCGTATTTTTGTAACAACGTGGCATAAAAGCTGCAATGACCAGATACAGTTATTTTGACTTACTGCTTTTAAAGCATTTTATTTTTAATTGAGGGAATCAGTAATATGAAAAAATTTACAATCGCGTTTATCGCAAGCGCACTTATATTTGGATCATCTGTAGCTAGTGCGGACATGGCTACTTGGTTCGCAGAAACGGAAATAGCGGCCAACGTTAGACTTGCTACTGACTATCAGTTCTATGGTGCATCACAAACAAGTGGCTCAGGTGGTAATGATGAAGGTACCACAATCCAAGGTGGCTTCGATATCACTTGGTTTACAATAGATGCTATAGGTGCTGATGTTTACTCTGGTGTGTTTGCTGCTAACGTCGAGTGGGGCCGTGGTACCAATGATCCAGTTTCGCTTGAGTTTACTCACTACCATGGGTTAGCGGGTGAATTTGGCGCCTCTGGTGTTTCTTGGGATGTTGGCGGTATTAATTATACCTATCCTAATCAGGATGCAGATCAGGGTTTTACAGATGACTTTGACTACTGGGAGTTTTACGGTGTGTTCGGTTATGGCTTTTCAGATGTGATGTTTGAACCTTCGTTAAGTGTTGGTTATTACTATTCACCAGAATGGTTTGGATTTGGTGATTCAAGTCAGCACGTTCCAGTTAGCTTAGACTTTTCATTGCCTTATGGAATTGGTTTAAACGCGTTCTACGGTTACCTGACTCTCGACTTCAGTGATGCTAACTTAGCGGCTCAAACTACCGGCGCCGGTGGAACTGCTGATGATTATCACTACTTTGGTGTTGGTTTAAGTAAGACTGTGTTTGGCGTTGATGTAGATGCTTCTTACACTGCGTTGTCAAGTGATAATGACTGTGCTCTTGTCCAGACTGGTACTATTGCTGGTTCACAGTGTGGTGGTTTCATTTTTGGCGTGTCTAAATCATTCTAATATTTTAATTGCAAAATTAAATTTTGTATAAATAAAAGCGGCCTCAGGGCCGCTTTTTTTATTTCTATAATTAACGATATCTTCAATCTAAAAATAATTTTTCTATTAATTTTAGGTTAAACCCAAAAAGTAATTTGATAGTTCTTTTCCCTGTTTTAAATATCAATATTTTGCCATCTAACTATTAGCTTGTTTGAAACTTTGTTTACTGATTTAGAGGTGCACATTAATCATGCAATCGATATTTATCAGCACCAAAGTTGTGCATTTATAGTAATTTAATAGCTTTAAAACAAGTAAAAGAACAAGTTAACTTATTGTATTTAATAGGAATAAAAGCATTGGCATGGATGCTGCAATTACACCTGTATTACACAGTTCCATGCGTGGCTTCGTTAAGTGCATTAACACATAAGGACAGTTGTAAACATATTTCATGGGTTAACAGATTTTATCTATGACATGTAAAACAATGTTGAGGCTATTGATGATAATAGCAGCAGCATGGTCAACCATTTGGGAGATTAAAAATGAAATTGGTAACAGCAATCATCAAACCATTTAAATTGGATGATGCAAGGGAAGCACTGTCAGAGATCGGTGTGCAAGGAATGACGGTAACTGAAACAAAAGGTTTTGGGCGTCAAAAAGGGCATACAGAATTATATCGAGGTGCGGAATATGTCGTCGATTTCTTGCCAAAGATTAAATTAGAAGTTGCCGTATCGGATGACAAAGTCGAAGAAGTCGTTTCATCGATAACTAAGGCGGCCGGCACCGGAAAAATAGGTGATGGCAAAATCTTTGTTACAACAATAGAACAAGTAGTTCGTATTCGTACCGGTGAATCCGGTGACGAAGCCCTTTAGTAAATAATATTCCTGGAGATTAGAGATGGAAAATAATATTTTCGAATTACAGTACGCCATGGATACATTTTACTTCCTGGTCTGTGGTGCACTGGTTATGTGGATGGCCGCTGGTTTCGCAATGTTGGAAGCCGGTTTAGTTCGTTCAAAGAATACAACTGAAATTTTAACTAAGAACGTTGCGTTGTTTGCGATTGCTTCAACGATGTATATGGTTTGTGGTTATGACTTCATGTATGGCGGTGGAATGTTTCTATCAGGTGTAGAAACAGTAGGCAATCTTGATGTTGCTGGAGCGTTAGCCGCATCTGCTGAAAATGGTTTTGATGGTGACTCGGTATATTCCGGTGCATCAGACTTTTTCTTTCAGGTTGTCTTCGTCGCAACAGCAATGTCGATTGTGTCAGGTGCAGTTGCTGAACGTATGAAACTTTGGGCATTCCTTGCCTTTGCAGTCGTAATGACCGGTCTTATTTATCCTTTAGAAGGTGGTTGGACTTGGGGTGGTAACTCTGTATTTGGCTTATACGATTTAAACTACAGTGACTATGCAGGGTCAGGTATTGTGCATTTGGCTGGTGCAGCTGCTGCATTAGCTGGTGTATTAGTACTCGGTCCTCGTAAAGGTAAATACACTAAGGACGGTAAAGTCCGTGCTATTCCGGGCGCAAACTTGCCCTTAGCTACCTTGGGTACTTTCATCCTTTGGATGGGTTGGTTCGGTTTCAACGGTGGTTCAACATTAAAGTTGGGTGGTATCGCTGTAGCTAACGAAGTTGCTTATGTATTCCTTAACACCAACGCAGCGGCAGCTGGTGGCTTAATCGCTGCCTTAATCGTTGCCAGATTAATGTTCGGTAAAGCTGATTTAACAATGGCGCTTAATGGTGCATTGGCTGGATTGGTTGCGATTACTGCAGAACCGGCTGATCCAACTGCATTACAAGCGACGCTAATTGGTGCGGCTGGTGGCGCATTAGTTGTCTTCAGTATCATTACAATGGATAAACTCAAGATTGATGATCCTGTCGGCGCTATATCTGTACATGGTGTTGTCGGTATTTGGGGTATCTTTGCGGTACTTATTACTGATGCTGATGCAACATTTGGTGGGCAGTTAGTTGGAATGTTGACTATCTTTGTCTGGGTCTTTACTGCAAGTCTAATAACCTGGTTAGTGATTAAAACTATCATGGGTGTCAGGGTCAGTGAAGATGAAGAAATGGAAGGTGTCGACATCAGTGAATGTGGACAAGAAGCCTATCCTGAATTCACTTCCTCATCAGGTGTTTCTACAACACCAGTATAGTAGTTAATCATTATTAACTTCTGAACGGGCGCTTCATGCGCCCGTTTTTATTTATACGGATATTAATGTCAGGGTTCTCTTCCTGAGATGATACTTAAGTCCCCTCATCTTTGTAGTCAATATCGGTTGCACAGAAATCTTCAGTTTTGAATATTTATGTATGATTATGGTGCGAAGTCTATAAAAACGCACCTATTAAGTGCAATAAAAAATGTTTTTATGATGCCTAAAAAATCGTAAGTCTTTGTCGCTGATGATAAATATTTATTTGGCACAATACCTGCCTTTCCGAATGCACCAAATTGTAAATATTGATAGTCTAGTTAGCCCAAAAACGTGCACTACTTGTATTTCTACTTTAAAGAGGATTTGTTATGAAGATGATTGCTGCGGTTATAAAGCCTTTCAAACTAGATGATGTTCGTGAGGCTTTATCAGAAATTGGTGTTCAGGGCATGACAGTGACTGAAACGAAAGGGTTTGGCCGGCAAAAAGGCCATACAGAGTTATATCGAGGCGCCGAATATGTCGTCGATTTTTTACCAAAGATAAAAATTGAAGTAGCTGTCAGTGATGACAAGGTCAATGATGTTATTGAAGCGGTCACAAAATCTGCCAATACAGGCAAGATTGGTGATGGCAAAATTTTCGTCTCTTCCTTGGAGCAAGTTGTCCGTATAAGAACAGGTGAAACGGGCAGCGAAGCATTGTAATAAAATAATTTTTTCTATTTAAATCGCATTATTAACCGGGAGAGTTTAATGAGTCGTGTTTTATTGTTATTAGTTGTTTTATTTCCAGGCATCGCATTTGCCGATGACTTAAATAGTGGTGATACGGCCTGGATTTTGACTTCTACGGCTCTGGTCTTATTTATGACCCTTCCCGGTTTAGCATTGTTTTACTCTGGATTGGTTCGAGCTAAAAATGTGCTATCAGTGTTAATGCAATGTTTTGCAATAGCCTGTCTCGTGTCTATTCTGTGGATGTTTGGGGTCTATGGTTTGGCTTTTGGTGATGGTGGTTCGATGAATCAAATTATCGGTTTAGGTAATGTAATGTTATCTGACATTAGTCTAGACAGCATGAACGGCACTATTCCTGAAATTGTATTTTTCATGTTTCAAATGACTTTCGCCATTATTACGCCTGCCCTGATAGTGGGAGGTTTTGCCGAAAGAATGAAATTCTCTGCGGTACTCTGGTTTAGTGCTCTATGGCTAGTCCTCGTTTATGCTCCTGTTTGTCATTGGGTTTGGGGTGGCGGTTGGTTGAGTGATATGGGATTTATGGACTTTGCCGGCGGAGCCGTTGTTCATATCAACGCGGGTGTTGCCGCAATTATTGCAGCAATAATGCTGGGTAATCGAAAAGGATTTCCTAATACGCCCATGGCACCACATAACATGACCTTAACTGTCGCAGGCGCCTCTATGTTATGGGTAGGTTGGTTTGGTTTTAATGGTGGTAGTGCCTTAGCTTCGGATAGTAGTGCAGGTATGGCAATCGCAGTGACGCATATATCTGCTGCTGCAGGATCGTTAGCCTGGATGATGTGTGAATGGGTTAAATATAAGAAGCCGAGCGTCCTTGGTATTGTTACTGGGATGGTTGCTGGATTAGGCACAATTACACCAGCATCGGGTTTTGTTGGGCCAATGGGAGGTCTTGCTATTGGGCTAATATCAGGAGTCGTCTGTTTCATTGCTACTCAATATGTGAAACGCGTGTTGAAGATTGATGACTCGCTGGATGTCTTTCCTGTCCATGGTGTCGGTGGAATATTAGGGACACTGTTAACTGCTGTATTTTATGCGAACTCTTTCGGCGGTCTAGCAACAGATGAGGCATACTCAATCGTATCTCAACTAGGTGTGCAAGCTATTGGTGTCGTGGCGACAATTGTTTGGTGCGGGGTGATTACATTTGGCTTGCTTAAATTGGTAGATATATTTATTGGCTTGAGAGTTGATGAAGACGAAGAAACTGAAGGCCTTGATCTCGTTCTGCATAATGAGCGCGGTTATAATATGTAGTTAATCTAGCTTTGGAATAACCCCCAACCCGTTTGATTGCTACATACTCAAGTAATCAAGCGGGTTTTGTTATTTTAAGACCCAATTAAATGGCATCAATATATTTTTATGCCCTCTTTAGTGAGTAATATTTTTGTCTGTTTTTGGCGCCATTCTGATTTAATTTGTTATGAATTTTGATCTAAAGTGGGTCTTAAGCTATTCAATATGAATTTGTGTATTTAAATATTTCTACTCAACGCTTACAATTGGTATTCTAGTTAGCTGATAATAAGAATTTGCGTAAGGAAAACACTTAAATGCCTGATCTCATTGATAAAAGTATATTAAAATCATTTGTACCGCCAAGTGCGCTAAACGCTGAGAATTTTCAAGAGTTGGCAGGCAAGACATTTGTTGAAGATGTCCCTGCAGGGAAGGCTATTTTTAAAGAAGGCGATGCTGATAGACAATCTGTTTATTTGCTTGACGGCCAAGCTGAGATTTCATCAAGTGCGGGCGAAACCAAGACTGTTTTAGCCGGATCAGATATAGCCAAGCATCCACTTGTAAATCAGCAACCCAGAAAACATACAGCGACTGCCAAGGTAGACTCAAAAGTTATACGTATTGATAGTGATTTACTCGACATTTTGCTTACTTGGGACCAGTTGTCAGGAATTGAAGTCGATGAAATTCAAGTTGATGAAGGAGATGAAGAGGAAGATGATGATAGTGACTGGATGACACGTATCCTGCAGTCCAAGGCCTTTCTTCAAGTCCCCCCAGCTAATATACAGGCCTTATTCATGCGTGTTCAAGAAGTACCTATGAAGGCGGGTGATGCCGTTATTCAACAGGGTGAAGATGGTGATTATTATTACATCGTCAAGCATGGCAAATGTAAGGTCACTCGTAATTCGAAAACTGGTTCAGAATTAACCTTGGCTACATTAGGTGATGGTGATGCATTTGGAGAAGAGGCTCTACTCTCCGATGCAAAAAGAAATGCTAACGTCATCATGACAACTGATGGTTCCATGATGCGTTTATCTAAAGAAGACTTTAATGAGCTATTAAAAGAACCCATGTTAAGTTGGGTGACTAATGAAGAAGCAGATGCTCTAGTTAAGGATAAAGGTGCAGTCTGGATAGACGTCAGGTTAGACAGTGAGTTTAAGAACGCAAATATCGAAGGCAGTATTAATATTCCACTCTTTATGTTGCGACTAAAAGCACAATCGCTCGATCCAGCAAAAGAATATATCCTTTATTGTAATAGTGGCCGCCAAAGTTCAGCTTGTGCTTATTTACTGAGTGAGCGTGGCCTATTGGTTCATTGTCTCAAGGGCGGCTTGGTGGAGCGGTCAAGTGGTTGATATACTTTTTACAGAATTAATTATATTGTTTTAATAATTTATTGTGACAGATGATTTCAGACTGGATCGATCTGTATCAAATTACGCTGTAATCGGTAATCCGATAAAACACAGTAAATCTCCTCAAATTCATTCTCTTTTTGCCAAGCAAACGGGAATAGCATTACATTATCAATCTATAGAAGTACCCACTGAAAAATTCGATGAGTATGTAGACTTGTTTGCATCTCAGGGTGGTCTTGGTTTAAATATAACAGTACCTTTTAAAGAAGAGGCCCATTCGTATTGCACATCATTAACGCAACGTGCTGAACTCTGTGGTTCGGTTAATACGATTCGCTTTGATGAGCTGTTAAATAGTTTTGGTGATACCACCGATGGCCAAGGTTTTATTAATGACTTGAGAATTAATCATCAGATTAATATTAAGGATAAAGCCGTACTAATTTTAGGTGCTGGAGGCTCAGTAAAAGCAATTCTTGAACCTTTATGTGAGCAACACGTAGCTCAAATTACTATTGCGAATCGCACCGTTTCACGTGCAGAAGAATTAGCAGATAAATTTTCTGGACTAGGCAATATCACTGCATGCTCATATTCTGATTTAACAACGCAATCATTTGATTTGATTGTTAATGGAACTTCACTAAGCTTAATCGGAGAACTCCCAGTTATCCCAGAATCTGTAATCAATAACAACACTTGTTGCTATGATTTAATGTATTCAGATACGGCTACGGTATTCATGCAATGGGCAAATGAGCTGGGTGCAGCAAAGGTTATGGATGGTCTGGGTATGTTGGTTGAGCAAGCTGCTGAATCGTTCTTAATCTGGCATGGGGTGAAGCCAGAGACTGATTCAGTGATCAACGCACTAAGAAAATAAAATTTAATCAGTATTTATCTTGAATATTATGTATCTAAAGACCATGAATGTTATCCATGAGGTCTGGCAACCAGGTTACTAACTCGGGAATTAAAATAATAATAAATATCGTAGCCACCTGTAACAGTACAAACGGAATTATACCGGAGTAAATATCCTGAATACGAACTTCTGCGGGAGCTACGGCTTTTAAGTAAAATAATGAGAATCCAAAAGGAGGCGTAAGAAACGAAGTTTGTAGGTTGATAGCAATTAGTACCGCAAACCAGAGTAGGTCGACACCAAATTGATTAGCAATCGGTGCAAGGATAGGGATCACAATAAAACAAATCTGTAGGAAATCGAGAAAAAATCCAAGTACAAAGATCAAAAGCATACTAACAAATAAGAATCCCCACATACCTCCTGGCAGATTAGACATAATATCTAGTACAAGGCTATCTCCTCCCATTCCTCTAAAGACAAGACCAAATGCTGTTGCTCCGATCAAAATCATAAAGACCATGCTAGTCAGTTTTGTTGTTTGCTGCATTGAGTCGACGAGGTTTTTCAGGGTTAATCTTTTATGCAACGCAGCCAGTATTAGTGCTCCTATGGCGCCGACAGCAGCAGATTCGGTTGGCGAGGCAATACCAAAAAAGATTGAACCTAATACCGCCAAAATTAGGATGAGGGGAGGGAACAGAGTAGTCAGTATGCGCAGGTAACTAAGTTCATCTGAAGTAGTCCTAAGCGCAGGTGCTGCTTCAGGTTTGTACCAGGAATAGATAAGGATATAAATCATAAATAAGGATACGAGCATAAAACCAGGTATCACCGCACCCATAAACAAACGACCTACAGGCACACCCATCACATCGCCTAATAGTATTAAAATGATACTCGGTGGAATTATCTGGCCAAGTGTTCCGGAAGCTGCGATGGTTCCCGCTGCCAGTGGTGCTGAATAATTATGTTTCAGCATTGTCGGCAAGGCTATAATTCCCATTGTTACTACCGTTGCACCTACAACACCGGTTGTCGCCGCTAGCATCGCGCCGACAATAACTATTGAGAGTGCCAGTCCTCCGTTTAATTTTCCACACAGCTTGCCCATTGTCTCTAACAGGTCTTCAGCCAAACCAGATCGATCCAGAACTACACCCATGAAGACAAACAATGGGACTGCTATCAGGGTAAAGTTAGTCATGATTCCCCAAATGCGTAGGGGTAATAAGTTGAAAAAATCAAAACCGAGAAATATTCCGCCAAAGGCTAGTGCTACGGCACCCAAGGTAAAGGCAACAGGGTAACCCATCAGCAACAAGACCATTAGGGCAACAAACATCATGATGATCCACACTGTCATTGCTCTTTTTCCAATGCTTGGGTTAGTTTTTTTATTGCTTCAGCAATGCCTTGAATTAATACCAAACAAAAGCCGGCTGGGATCATGGATTTGATCAACCAACGTGCGGGCAAGCCCCCTGGATCGGGTGAAGCTTCATTATGAATATAGGCTTGAGAGACAAAAGGCCAGGCACTGATGATTATTAATAAACAAAATGGAATCAGAATAAATAAAGTGCCAAACACATCAATCCAGGCACGGTGTTTATCAGTTAATAATTTACTTCTGTATAAGATATCGAGACGAACATGCTCATCATGTTTCAGGGTATAAGCTGCGCCAATAAGAAAAATAATTGAAAAAAGATGCCACTCAAGTTCTTGTATTCCTATTGAACCACTTCGAAATAGGTAACGCATTGACACGTCATAGCCAACAAGCAGTACGAGGGTGATTACCAACCAGGATGTAGATTTCCCGGTATATTCGGTAAATGCATCAATTTTTGAGCTGAATTTGTTAAAAATGGTTTTCAATTTTTTTATTGTTATAGGCACCATGACGACGGCTGAGTATAAACTATAGAGATGAAAAAGCAGAGCAGGTCTGTGAATACTTACTTGGACGTCACCTGCTGTATTTTATTACTACAAATTCGCTTACATTTAAAATTTATGCACAGATTTTAATGATGTAGACAGGTCATGAATGGAAAATACGGTCAATACGCCTGAAAGCCTATAGAATACGTGTAAGCCTATGAATATTATATAAATTAATGTTCTATTGTAATATTCAAGATGATTTTTATTTATTAATCAGCGGTCAGTGTCGGTAATTTGACTAGAAAACATTCACAGAGTTATCCACAGGTTTATAAGGTGTTGATTTTCATATGATGGTAACAATTAGCGAGTGTTACAAAGTCGGAAATCTCTAAATTTTCAGCACGATTTTCTGGCGCAACACCAGCATTTCTAATGGTTGATTCATCCAGGTATTTTCTTAGTGCATTTCGTATGGTCTTTCGTCGCTGTGAAAAAGATTCTCTAACAATGATTTTTAGACTCTCATGATCTGAAAGCTCATACCTTGGTTGTGACAAGGGGGTTAATTTTACAATTGCTGAATCAACCTTTGGGCTGGGCGTGAATGCCTCTGGTTTAACGACAAAAAGCGACTCTACATCGCAATAATATTGCAGCATAATTGATAAGCGCCCATATTGTTTATTTCCACTATTCGCACATATTCGATCGACAAGCTCTTTTTGCAACATGAATGTCATGTCTTTAATACGTTCTCGGTATTTTAATAGATGAAACAAAATAGGTGTGCTGATGTTATAGGGTAGATTTCCTACAATGCGTAAATCAGTATGGTCAAATGAATTGAAATCCATAGTTAACGCATCTGTCTCATGGACCGTTAAATATTTTTCAACATCAAAGTTAGTCCTTAAAGCAGCAGCGAGATCTTTGTCTATTTCAATAACATTGAGTTTGTCTACACGGTTAAGTAAAGGTGATGTGAGCGCACCTTTTCCAGGACCAATTTCGATAATATGCTCATGTTCTTGAGGATTGATGGTATCAACGATACGCTGAATTATAGTCTGGTCATGTAAGAAGTTCTGACCGAAACGCTTTCGAGCACGATGATTATCAGGGCTCATATACAGTTTCAGATGTAGTGACTAAGTCTGCTGACTTTAACTGATGTCGTGCTAATTCATTTGCCATATTTATCGCGGCTAATAGACTGTCACATTCGGCTTTGCCTGTCCCGGCAAGCTCAAGAGCCGTGCCGTGATCCACTGATGTTCTGATAATGGGAAGGCCAAGAGTGATATTGACGGCTTCCCCAAAACCAAGTGTTTTCAGGACTGGTAGTCCCTGATCATGGTACATACAAATAAACACGTCTGTGTTGTCGCGGATATCAGTTCTAAAGGCCGTATCTGCGGGTAAAGGTCCTGTGATTGCGTGTCCTTGTTGTTTATATTTGTTTATTACAGGTGAGATTATTGTGATTTCTTCGGTTCCAAGATGGCCACTTTCGCCAGCGTGTGGGTTCAAGCCGCAAACAGTAATTCTAGGATGTTTTATACCAAATCGTCGCTGCATCTCATCTATAACAATACGAATCGTCTTCTCAACTCTTTCTGGCGTTATTGCATCAGGGACATCGCGCAAGGCTAAATGAGTTGTAACCAGTGCTACGCGCAATTCCGGACAAGTAAGCAACATTACAGGTAACGCACCACCACATCGCTTCGAAAAATATTCGGTGTGGCCACTAAAATTTATCCCAGCATCATTAATTATAGATTTTTGTATGGGGCCGGTAACAATAGCATCATACTTTTTTGATAAACATTCATGAGACGCAATATCAAGTAATTCAAGAACATAATTTGCGTTACGGATATCCAGAGTGCCAGGAATACAAGCCGTATTTAATTTAACCGGTATGACGTTTATTGTTTTAGGCTTATATGAATGTTGCGAATTATCAGTATTTGATACCGAGTAAACCTCTAAAGGGAGAGATAATGTCTTTGCACGATCTATAAGTAGATCAGGATCACCAATAATTGTCAGATCATTTTGATGATTAATTTGAGCCAGTTTTATTATTAAATCGGGACCAATTCCAGCAGGTTCACCGCTTGACACTAAAATACGCGGTTTTTTTTTCTCATATTTCATCTAGTCGATATTCGACATAGGCTTCATCTCGAAGTTGTCTAGCCCAGTTTTGCATGGCCTCTTCTAGTTTTCGATTTCTAATAGCAAATCTGGCCTTACCACGTTTAACGCTTTCGCTGTTATCATATTCTCGACGTTCAAGCACCTCAAGGATATGCCATCCATAATCAGTTTTAAAAGGTTTGCTAACTTGCCCCGGTTCCATAAGATCCATCATTTTTTGAAATTCCGGCACTAGAGCACCGGGTGATTGCCAACCTAGATCTCCTCCTTTAATAGCACTTCCTGGATCGTCAGAGTTACCTTTAGCTAATAATGCAAAGTCATCACCGTTTTCGATGCGAACCTTTAATTTTTCCGCTTTATCGCGTGCTTGTGTGCTATTAATTAGATCACCTGGTTTTATTAATATATGTCTTGCATGCGTTTGCTGGACGATATTTTTCTCATCACTTCTAATATCAGATATTTTAATAATATGAAAACCACTGGGACTTTGAATTAATTCACTGATATCACCTTTTTCCATGTCGGGGATATAGTCAGCGAATAACGATGGCACATCTTCCAATTTACGCCAGCCTAAATCGCCACCACTTTCTGCATTTCCTCCATCAGAAATAGTTTTTGCAGTATCGGTAAAATCTGCGCCGGATAGAAGATCTTCACGAACTTGGTTTGCAACTTGACGTACTTGTGCAATTTCATCTGATGTTGCTTCGGAAGGTAATGCTAATAATATGTGAGAGATTTGTATTTCGGTTTGAGTCGTTCCCTGGAATTCCTGATTTGTTAGAAAGTTATCAATTTCTTTTTCAGTGACAATAATTCGGTTTTCAACTTGCCGTTTGCGTAACTGGCTCAATGTTATTTCATTTCGGATGTCTTCTCGAAATTGTTCATAGTTATACCCATCCTTTTCAAGGATCTCGCGAAATTGACTTAATGATACTTGGTTTTCGGCGGCGATATTACTGATAGTTCTATTTAGCGACTCGTCATCTACCTTGACGCCGCTTCTTTGAGCTATTTGTAATTGGATACGGGTTTGAACCATTTTATCCAATACCTGACGCTCGAGAATAGATGCGGGGGGTAATTGAGTCCCTTGTTGCTGTAATTGACCTCGTACAGTCCGTATCTTTGTTTCCAATTCACTTTGCATAATCACATCGTCATTGACGATGGCAACAATACGATCAAGTGGTACATAGGCATGACTATTTGACTGTATTAACAATAGGGCAAGTAACCCCAACATATAATGCTGGGGTTTAATCTGAGATAGTCTAAAATTCACTCTGGTAACCGGGGATCTGTTGTTTTAGGAAGTCTACTGTCTTTTTACCTATTCCCGCCAGTCCTTTTAGTTCCATTTGTAAGAATATGCCAGTATCGGATTCGCCATCGATATTTGTTACGAAACGTCTAGCAACTGCTCTAACACCCCAGCAACAATCTTCATATTGAACGCCACCGAACAATTCCAATGTACGACCTTCTGGAATAGCATAATTCCAGCGTCCGACAACACTCCAGTTATTTATGATAGGCCAAATGAAAGAAACATCACTTTGTTCTATATCTACTCCAACATAATTAAAATTATTACTTCTAACAACACGATAGGCTAGGTTTATTCTTTTATTAGCAATAGGGCTGTATGTAGTTTGTAGAGTGATTCTTTCAGTACCATTAGAAGTATTTGGATTCCATTGAAAATCACCACTGGTCCAGACATTTTTAAAAATGCTGGCATTAAATGCAGCAATGAATGATGAAGTTGCATGGCCTCTTTCTGAACCACCTGGAAGAGTCACTTCTTGGTCACGAAAATAGACTATCTGACCAAGACTAAGGGAACCAACACTTTGTCCCGAATCTTGCTCTATTAATTGAGAGGTGACAGCCCAGGTCATTTGATTTGCATCGCCCATACGATCTGTGCTGCTGAATCGATCTTCATAAAATAAAGAAGCGAATGAAGTACTATACTGCCCAGTGTCGAACACAGGTAAGTCTGTTTGTCCATCATGTGGAGTAAATAAATAGAATAAACGAGGCTCAAGTGTTTGTATAAAATCAGTTTTGAATAGATTAAGATCTCTCTCTAAAAAGATGCCGCTATCCAGGCTGAAGCTGGGTAGCAATCGATCAGGACTGGATTTAAACAGTGCATTGTCTTCCAAGGCATATCGCGTGTAATTAAGCTTTAGTTTTGGTTTTAAGAAAAAAGCTTGGGTAGACATTGGGAAACTTATATATGGATTCAGGGCTAGTCGTAAGCCGTTTACATTAGTATTAGAAGCGATACCATTAGTGATAACAATGTTATTTCCTCTATCAAAGTAGACAGCTTCACTGCTTAATCCATAATTAATCTCGTTATTTCTAACAGGACTATAATAGTTAAAAACAAATTGAGGTAAGCGTTTATAAGGTCTAGAGGAGTTTGGAATACTACGGTTTACAGTTTGAAAGTTTTGAACACGCGTTAATAAGTTCCAATTTGTACCTGAATAAGTTATGTCTGCTCGTTGTTCAAGAAAAGAGGTGCTGGTTACACTTAGTTGACTGCCAAAATCTTCAAAATAAAATTTATCTGATACTCTGCTATAAGTGGCGAATAAATTACCAGTACTTGCAAACTGTTGGTTAAGTTCTAGGTCAATAAAGTTTCTGTGTGTATCACCTCTCCCATTATCGCTAGGTAAGTACTCAGCATTTATTGCGCCGCTACCACGACTATATAAATAGCGAAATTCACCCATGGCCATAACACCACTATCGGTCAATAAACGAGGTGTAATTGTTGCGTCCATATTGGGTTTGATATTCCAATAATAAGGTGTACGAAACTCAAATCCATTTCTATTGGTATTACCGTAACTTGGAGCCAGAAACCCACTTTTGCGCTCTTTACTGAGTGGAAAGGACATATAAGGGGTATAGAATACCGGGACATCTTTAATTTTTAGGATGACATTTCTTGCCTTACCGTAATTTTCTTCATGGTCTAGAGTGAGGCTGCTGGCGCTAAAATTCCAAAATTGATCTTCTGGGTCGCAAGTCGTATATTCCAACTTCTCCATATCCGTTCGGGTGCCTATATCTAGCACTAGTTTTTCAGCCTTACCTCTGCCACGACTCTCCTTTAAAATATAGTCCGCAGAGGAAAATTCACCGACCCCATTATCAAATTTTAAAAAGGCATCGTTACTGTTCAGAAACAGATCGGCATCCCAATAGTTAACGCCACCTCTTAAATCTGCAGTATCCTTCGGTTCGTTATATATGATTTTATCTGCGGTGACTTGTTGTAAATCTCGAGTTATTTCAGCATTACCCGTTAGAGTAGAAATTCCATGCTCGATTAGGTCTGCTTCGTCGGCGGTCATGAAAGTATCGCCCTCGGATAATTCGGCATCAACATAGGGTCTTTCAGGAATTCCCAGCGATATCGGGCAGAGCAAACTGCTATAATCGCCGCCCAGTACTTCAGCAAATGCCCCCTGTGTCAGTCCGATCGTTAGCATACCGACACCACATGCTGCGACTATTTTGTTCAGTACAAGCTTCATTCCGTTCCGTGTATTTATAATTATATGTCTAGTTTATAGAGTCTAAAATCGCATACAATGGTTTTATCTTCAAATTTTTATTCAATATCATTGTCGAAGACTTAATTGCAGCTGTTTTTGGTTAAAATTAAGCGGATCTAAACAAAATCAATCTGATGAGAATACTCTTTACAAGCACGGTTTCGATACTGATAGTAGTAGCCTTATTTTGGACGAGGCCTAGTACCCACGCTGAACTTCAGTCTTTGCCACCACCCACGGTAAATATCGATATTGTGGAGCAAGTTGACATCCAACCTATCACAGAAGTAACTGGGAAATTGCAGCCGTCTCGAAAAGCACGCCTCCATTTTCAAGTTTCTGGGCAAATTGATCGACGTTTTGTTGAAGCAGGTCAGTATGTTGAAGAAAATGGCCAAATGCTCAGTATTGAATCGGGTGATTTCATTGATGCTGTCGAAGAATCGACAGCTATTTTGAAAACGGAACGTGCTGCAATCGAACGAGATTCTCGATTATTGGAATTGATGCGACAAGAGCGTGAATTACAAGAACAGGAAGTCGCCAGGATTAAAAAACTAGGACGGGATTCACTGGCATCAAAATCAAACTACGATCAGGCTCTACAAGCACTATATCGACAACAAGCAGATGAGGCACGTCTCAAACATAGTGTAGATTCAGCCCGCTCTCGCCTGATGATAGAGCAGGCTCGTCTCAATAAAGCAGAGAGAAACCTCAAACGCGCTCAATTAATATCTCCATTTGATGGAACAGTTAATGATGTTTATGTAGAAGTCGGTGATTATGTTTCGCCGGGACAGGCGGCACTTGAGATTGTCCAAGTTGATAAACTTGACTTGAATCTCGAAATTACCGGGACTTCAGCTGTGCAGCTACAATTAGGTCAGAATATAAAAGTATCAACCAATAGTGATGAAAGAGAAGGTCAGATAATCGCGCTAGCTGTTGCTCCTGATTCTGAAACAAACACCCATGCATTAAAAATACGACTGCCATCAGATGGATTGTTTGCAGGTCAATTAGCCGTAGCACAATTGCCTGGGACTTTTTATAAAGCCGCAAATGTTATTCCTATAAGCGCGATCTTGTATGAAGACGGTCAGTCTTATGTTTTTGAAGTAATCGATGATCGTGCTGTTAAAAGAACAATCAAGTTGATTGAGCGATATAAGGATGTGCAAGTTATTGCCGGAATTGAATCTGGTAGCACCATAATTAGCAAGGATGTTTCCAGTTTGGCTGATGGTCAAGCGGTTATCATTCCTTAAACAGAAATTAAGTCTGTTTAATATTTAGTCATGCCACTCATTCATTTTTCACTTAAAAACCCATTATTAATTAATCTAAGTCTCTTTATTGTTTTAATAATGGGAGTGTTTGCCTGGCGTGGATTACCCCAGGAAATATTTCCAGTTGTAGATCTGGATTTAATAAGCATACAAACTACATATGAAGGTGCCTCGCCAGCAGAAGTAGAACAACAAGTAACCCTTCCAATCGAAGAAGAGTTTGAAGACAGTCAGGATATTGATTATATCCACTCAACTAGCAAGGAAGGTCTTTCCAGTATTTATATAAAGTTAAAATCAGGTTCAAATGTCGATGACTTTATGCGTGATACAAGAACATTAATAGATCGCGTTGATGATTTACCTGATGAAGCTGAAGAACCAGAATTAAATCGTATCCGTACTCGCTTTCCGGTAATTACACTCACACTTTTTGGCAACCTATCCAAAGCTGACTTGTATGAGCATTCAGAAAAAGCCCGTAGAAAAATGCAGAAGATTAAAGGTGTTGCCAGTGTTGGTATGGCGGGTGAACGCGACTGGGAGATCTGGGTTGAGATAAATCCACATGAATTGGCAGCACTTAATATCCCGCTGACACAGGTTAATAATGCGCTTAGAAACAATCTAGTTGATCAACCTGGTGGGTCAATAAAATCAAATGAAGGTGATATTCGTTTAAGAGGGAAAGGTGTTAAACCTGAACCGGAGAATATTGAACAGATAGTCTTGCGCACGAATGCCAATGGTGGTGAATTAAAATTGGGTCACGTTGCCAAAGTAGTTCGCCGATTTGAGGAAGCTGAAACTTACGCACGATTTAATGGGAAGCCCTCGGTTAATTTAACAGTTACCAAGACAGCTGAGGCATCAACGATACGTATCTCAGAAAAAATAAGAGCGTTGGCTGATGAGCTTAGTGAGGAACTGCCCGAGAGTATTAATGCTGGATATCATACAGATTCATCTATCTATGTAAAAACGCGTTTAAATTTGGTGAAATCATCAGGCTTGATCGGTTTGATACTTGTTTTAATTTCCCTATATCTATTATTGAATTTTCGAATAGCGGCAATCACCGCTTTTGGAATACCAGTATCTTTCCTCTTCGCCGTCATCCTGCTTTATTATTTCGATTACACAATCAACATGGTCTCGTTGTTTGCGTTCTTGATTGTATTGGGAATGATTGTTGATGATGCAATCATCGTTACTGAGAATGTTTATCGGCATATTGAAGCGGGGATGTCTCCAATGGAAGCCTCTTCATTGGGTGCAAAAGAAGTCTTCTGGCCTGTTGTTGTTTCAACATTAACGACCATTGCTGCATTCTTACCTATGTTTGCTATTGGAGGAATTCTAGGTGCATTTATAAAAGTGATCCCGGTTGTTGTTTGTTGTGCTCTCGTTGGATCACTTCTTGAAGCCTTTGTCGTATTACCTTCGCACGCAGGACATATCCTAAAGCTTGAAAAAAAGAAACCACGATTTAATTGGACTTATCTTTTAAATAGATACGCTCGAATATTACATTGGTCGGCTATGAACCGCTATTTTGTGGCAACACTCAGTATTGGTGCTTTGGCTATCAGTCTTACTTATGCGAGTACCCGCTTACCCTTTCAGTTATTTGGTGATGTGGAAATAGGACAGTTCTTTGTCAATATAGAAGCACCTAATACTTACAGTCTTGAGGATACTCTTGAGCTGGCAGTTGAACTCGAAGACAGAGTTAATAAGCTCATGACAAAAGATGAGTTACTTACTTTATTAACGAATGTTGGTGTTAGCGTCATCGACCCAAATCGAAGTAAGACAGGAAGCAATATTTTGCAATTTGTTGTCGACTTACATAAACCGGTACCTGCTAGCTTTATTGAAGAATGGGTGACACCCATAGTCAGTTTTGACTTTAATATGAGTGGTAAACGGACACGAAGTGCAGATGAAATCATTAATGTAATTAGAAAGGATTTATTACAAGTGCCCGGTGTAGATCGTTTAAGCATCCTGAAACCAAATGCGGGGCCAGCAGGTGACGATATTGAATTGGGCATCGTCAGTACTGATCTTGATGTGTTGCATAAAACTGCCGTTGAGATTAGTGATTATATGAAGCGCATGCCTGGCGTAAACGATGTAGTGCATGATCAAGAACCGGGAAAACTGGAATATAAATATCAATTGAATGAACGTGGCAAACGTCTCGGCTTAACTCAGAATGAGTTAGCCAGTGCTGTACGTAGTGGTTACCTTGGCAATGAAGTAGTTCATGTTACCTGGGAAGAAAAACGTTTGCCTGTGCGTGTTATCTATCCAGAATCAATGCGCGAACAATCGACGAGTTTGAACAGCTTGCCGATCATTCTTGCTACTGGTCAAACAGTTTACCTGAATGATGTAGCAGATATCAGTATTGGTCGTGGTTTAAATCAAATACGCCGACGTGATTCACAACGCATGGCAAAGATTACTGCTGATGTTGATACGTCGATTACAACACCAAGTGTTGTCACTGCACAAATCAATGATGTGTTCGGTAATACAACAGCAAAGAAGCCCTATTCATTACTCTATCTTGGTGAGAAGAAGAGAGCAGCAGACTCGTTCAAAGGAATGAATCAGGCATTGGTAATTGCACTTGCCGTAATATTTTTTATGTTGACGGCACTTTTTAAATCATTGATTGATCCACTGGTTGTTATGTTCGCTATTCCGTTTGGATTCATTGGTGTTGTCATAGGACATGCCGTATTTGGCTACAATATACAGTTTCTATCAGCCGTTGGTATGTTGGCTTTGTCGGGGATCATTGTTAACGACTCACTTATTATGGTGGATTTTATTAAACGACTTAGAAGTGAAGGAAACGACAGGATTACTGCTATTGTTGAAGCAGGCAAGGTACGAGCGAGGCCGATCATCTTAACGACCATCACAACTTTCCTCGGTGTGTCGCCGCTGATCTTTTTTGCAACTGGTCAAACGGCATTCCTGTCTCCCATGGCAGTTAGTCTTGGTTTTGGATTGTTGTTTGCTACAGTACTAATATTATTAACCTTACCGTGTTTCTATTTGATTGCTGATGATATGCGTAATCGATTGTTCAATAAGAAAAGCAAGGATGCGGCAGGAGAACTCCTTACATGAAACATGTTCTCGTTACGGGCTGCTCATCGGGCATTGGACGTTGTATTGCTGGTGGATTAAAAGAACGTGGTTTTAATGTTTATGTTACTGCAAGAAAGCAAGAGGATATCGATGCATTAAGCAAGGCAGGTTTCGAAGCGATTATGCTCGACCTTGCTGACACTAAATCTATTCAAGCTGCTGTTGTAACACTTTTAAGTAAGACAAATGACCAACTTTATGGGCTAGTCAACAACGCAGCTTATGGCCTGACCGGTGCGATGGAAGACATTCCTGTTATGGCGTTACGCGATCAATTCGAAACTAATATCTTTGGCACACAAGAATTAACTAATCTACTCATACCAATAATGCGTAAACAACACTCAGGCCGCATCATTCAAATTAGTTCGGTATTAGGTTTTGTTACAATGAAGTTCCGCGGGCCCTACTGCGCATCAAAATATGCATTGGAAGCAATAAGCGATGCGATGCGTTATGAGTTAAACGATACGGGTATAAAAGTAAGTTTGATAGAACCTGGTCCTATAACAAGTAATTTCAGAAATAATGCACTTAACAACTTTCAAGCGATAGTGAATAAAGAGCATAGTCATTTTAAAAAAGACTACGCCAAGATAGAAAGTGATTTAAACGGTGAAAATTATAAAGTACCTTTTTCATTAGAACCTGAAGCAGTACTTAAGAAAGTGGTTCATGCATTGGAAAGTGATAATCCAAGGGCGCGTTACTATGTCACGTTCCCCACTTACCTGTTTGCATTCCTTAAACGCATCCTTCCGGGGTTTCTTTTAGATAAGATTCTGATTAGAGTTTAGTCCTTCTATTAAACTCATCATCCTAGCTAATTATTATAAACGCATGCCTGAAGAAATATTTAGTCATTATGATCATGGGATAAGCTGTATAGATTCAGGATATCTCCGGCCAAAAATGGCAGCGATTTATCTGCTTGAGCAGAATGAAGAAATTGCCATCATTGAAACTGGCACTAATCACAGCATCTCTAGAGTATTAACATTACTTAATAAAAAACATATAGCACCTTCGCAAGTTCGCTATGTGATTCCAACACATGTTCATCTTGACCACGCTGGTGGGGCAGGCAGCATGATGGAAATATTTCCTAATGCAGAATTGATAGTTCACCCACGGGGCGCAAGACATCTAGTAGATCCATCTCGATTAATGAAAGGCGTAATTGATGTCTATGGACAAGAAAAATACGACGCTCTCTATGGTGAACTCATTGCTGTTTCGAAAAATAGGATTGTAGAAGCTGAAGATAATATGGAACTTGATCTAGCAGGTAGAAAACTTCTTGTTCGTCAAACACCAGGACATGCTGAGCACCATATTTGTATTTGGGATGAACTAAGTAAAGGCTGGTTTACTGGCGATACATTCGGTGTCTCCTATCAGGATATGATTGGTCCAGAGTCGAGACATATAATACCAACAACTTCACCAGTACAATTCGCACCTGAAAAATTGATAAATTCGATTAATTTATTAATGAGCCACAATCCTGAACGGCTATACTTGACTCATTTTGGGCTATTGGAGAATCCACAGTTTTATGCAGATATTTTGTGTCAACGCATAGCTTCTTATTGTGAGGTAGCACAGGCTAATCGTAATGAATCAAAACCAATAGAAAAAATAGAAGATGAAATATTCAAAAAAGAAAGTGCCCAATTACACAAGATTGCACCTGAAATTGATCGAGCACAGGTTCACGAATTATTAGATATGGACTTGAATTTAAATGCGCAGGGGCTAGTTGTTTGGTTAAACCGAAGTTGAATTGTGTTTAGGGTAGTTTAATAACTGGTTTTTCACTATTCTTTTTATAAAGCGTTACGATATTCCCAATACGCTGAACTAATTCAGCACCTGTATCTTCACATATCTTTTTAATGCCGGCGTCGCGTTCTTCACGTTCGCCTAAACGACATTTCACTTTTATCAGTTCATGGCGTTCTAAGACCTCTTCAATTTCTTTTATAAGCGCTTTGGTGATGCCTTGTTGGCCAGCCCACACTACGGGTTTCAAATGATGTGCTGATTGACGTAAGAATTTCTTTTGTGCGTTATTAATTTTCATAAAATTTATCTTGGTTTTCCAAATAGTATTCGAGTGTTTTGTAAATAATATTAATTATGCTTCTTGAGGTAATGGTCGCACCGCTTAATTGGTCGAATTCACCATCATCTTTTCTTATGGCCCACTTTTTTTCAGCCAAGGCTGAGATCGATGTGTTGTAGAAGCTCTGTAGCCAATCTGTTTTATCCTGATGTACCTGATCGCCAAAGCCTTCTGTTTCATTATGCTGCAGAACTTTGATGCCTGTTATCGCGCCATCATAACGTATTCCAACAATTAAACTAATATTGCCGCTATAGCCTTTCGCGATAACTGGCATCAGACTGATAGCAACAGGTTGATTTTTTAATCTTGCCCTATAAACAGTGATGCTGCCTGTATTATTAATCTTATCAGGCACATCGAGATGGATGCTGTCTGTAAACAAGTCATTATCGTATTCAAGTGGTAGTACTTCGGAGATGATTGCTAGCGCGGCTTTTTCTTTGTTAATTTCAATCTTATCCTTGGTTATTAAATTAACGATAAAAATCACGATAACACAGGTCACACTGATAATGAGCAAGGGCAGTAGTGCATTGAATTTCTGTTTAACTGAACTAGTTTCTGAACTCATTTTTCCCCCAATGCCTTGGGCCGGGTGAAGTAATCAATTAAGGGAACGAGTCCATTCATAATCAAGATTGCAAAGGCAATGCCATCCGGGTAGCTACCCCAGGTCCTGATAATATAAATAAATAAGCCTACTCCAATACCATAGAGTATCTTTCCTTTAGGTGTGGTTGATGAACTGGCTGGATCAGTGGCTATAAAAAAAGCGCACAACATCGTCCCGCCGGTAAAGAGATGCAATAGGGCGGAGGGATAGAAATCGCTATCGATAAAATTGAACAACAGACTTATGACAAAGATACTGCCCAAAACGTAAATAGGAATTTGCCACCGTATAACTTTGTTGATGATTAAAAAAATTCCGCCTGCAAGATAAGCCAGTGCAATCCATTCCCAACCTCTGCCACCTAATGAACCATACAGTGGATTCGATTCAATTTCAGACACCATGGTCATTAGGCCTAACTCTAACTTCATATTGGTCAACGGTGTGGCGCCTGTTATCGCATCTAATTCGTCTGGTAGACCTGAAAAAATAATGCCGATGTTTCGCACGATGGATAATTCTTGTTCGGCAAACCCACTTAAGTCAGGCCAATAGGCCATTTGCACAGGAAACGATAAGAGCACAAAGACATAACCGGCCATGGCAGGGTTAAAAGGATTGTTACCAAGTCCGCCAAAGAGATGCTTGGCAATAACTACTGCGAATGCAATTCCGGTGAAGGATACCCACCAAGGGGTATAAGGAGAAATGGTAAGCGCAAAAAGAATCGCGGTGATGATAGCTGTACCGTCTGTAATAATAGGACGAATCGCTTGATTTCGAATTTTTAATACTGACGCCTCAAGTGCTAAAGCAAAGGCGGTAGCTAATATACAATTGACTAGCACACCTATTCCAAAAAAATACGTACTGAGTAATATTCCAGGGATTAATGCATACAACACTTTTCGCATAATAATTGCGACGGCATTTTCAGAGTGAGTATGTGGCGAAGAGGTCTGCATGTGTTTAAAGAGGAGACACCATGGTGATGCAATCAACAGGACAGGGTGCGATACATAATTCACAACCCGTGCAATAGGCGTCAATAACACTATGCATTTGTTTAGGCGCACCGATGATTGCGTCGACAGGACAAGCAGCAATACATTTAACGCAACCGATGCAATGTTCTTCTTCGATTAAGGCGAGTCGAGGTACGGCGTATTTATCTGTTTTTTTATATAGCGGCTTTATGTCTAAGCCTATTATTAATGACAATGCCTTTACGGTTTCATCGCCACCTGGTAAGCAACGGTTTATATCTGCCGCATGGTTTGCGATGGCTTCTGCATAAGGCCGGCAGCCATTAAAGCCACAATCACCACATTGTGTTTGTGGTAACAGCTCCTCAATCGATTCAATATCCTGAAGCTGTGTTTGTTGTGAGGCATTTATTCTCTGATTTGATGAAAGGTATCCGATAATTACTGTGATGATAATAATGAGTAATAATGCAATTAAAAATGAAATACTCATTTCAAGCCTGCCAATCCCATGAGACCCATTGAGAATATTCCCAGTGTGATGAGTAATATGGGTAAGCCTCGGAAAGCTATTGGTACATTATTATTATCAATGCGTTCGCGTAGGCAAGTTAACACTAATAGCAAAAACAAAAAACCAATCCCCGTGCTAATACCGTATAGCAGCATTCCAAAAATAGTTTGGTTCTGTCCTTGGGATAGTAAGATAACAGCCAACAAGATTGAGTTAATTAATATAACAGGAACCAAGGCATCGACTTGCTTGTACATGAGAGGCAGGAGTCGATGCATTAATTGTTGAGAAGAAAACACAACAACAATGACCAACATAACGTAAAACAAGAGGTCGAGGTATTCTAATGATAATGGAATGATGATCAGATGATCGACCAAATAAACAGCAGGTAGAACAATCGCCAGACAATAAATAGTTGATAATCCAACCAGCCAGGCAGCATTCATGCGCTGGCTAGCAGCGACTTGCAGGTCAAGACCAACAAGATAGGTTAATACAAGGTTATTAACCAACGCGGTACTGAATAATAATCCGAATAGGTCACTCATTAAATGAGTATCGGATTTTTAAGACGCTACAACAAGTTTTCTGACATATAAAATTGTCATTCCCGCGCAGGCGGGAATCTAGTAAACGATGGTTTAAGGTTGGATCCACGCTTGCGCGAGGATGATAGGCAGGTAGGAGACAGACTTAAATTTATCCCCGAGTATTATTTAACCTTCATGCCCGGTTCCGCGCCATTATCCGGATGAAGGACAAAGAGATCTTTTCCGCCGGGGCCTGCAGCCAGAACCATGCCTTCTGATAACCCAAAACGCATCTTTCTGGGCGCCAGATTTGCCACCATCACGGTGAGTTTCCCTTCCAATTCTTCTGGTGCATAGGCTGATTTGATGCCGGCAAAAACGTTACGTGTTTCACCACCAATATCCAATGTCAGCTGTAATAGTTTATCAGCCCCTTCTACATGCCCTGCTTTAACGATCTTGGCAATGCGTAAATCGACTTTCATGAAATCTTCAAAAGAGATTTCATCGGCGATAGGATCATCTGCAAGTGGTCCGGTTACTACAGTTTCATTCGGTGTTGCTTCCAGATCTACTTTACTATCTTCAATCATTTTTTCAATACTCTCTTTTTCTATACGCGTCATCAGCGGTTTGAATTTATTAATCTTGTGATTCGTCAATGCAGTGTCAGCATCATGCCATTGCATAGCTTCGATATTCAGGAATGCTTCAGTCTTTTTTGCCATTACCGGTAATACCGGTTTTAAATACAGCATTAATAAACGAAAACAATTAATGCCCATAGAGCAAACAGCTTGTAATTTGTCGTCGCTATTATCTTCTTTGGCAATAACCCACGGTTTGTGATCATCAATATACTGATTCACTTTATCGGCCAGGGTCATAATTTCGCGCATGGCTCGGGAATATTCCCGATTATCATAGGCAGTTTTGATACTTTCATTTGCTGCAACAAGCGCTGCATATAATTCAGGATCTTGAACTGTTTCTGATAACTGTCCATCAAAACGTTTCTTAATAAAGCCTGCACAACGACTGGCGATGTTAACGACTTTACCAACCAGATCAGAATTAACTCGGGCACTAAAGTCTTCCAGGTTAAGGTCAATATCATCGATACCAGAGCCGAGTTTGGCTGAAAAGTAATAACGTAGGTATTCAGGGTTTAAATGATTCAAATAAGTACGTGCTTTGATAAACGTACCCCGCGACTTGGACATCTTTTGGCCATCAACTGTCAGGAAACCATTCGCATAAACAGCCGAAGGTGTTCTAAAACCACTACCTTCTAACACGGCTGGCCAAAACAGTGCATGGAAATAAATAATATCTTTACCGATAAAGTGAATCATTTCTTTATCACTTCCAGCTTTACACCAATCATCAAAATTTAAATTGGTTTTATCACACAGGTTTTTAAAACTGGCGAGATAACCCATCGGTGCGTCTAACCACACATAAAAGAATTTACCGGGCGCATTGGGAATTTCAAAACCAAAGTAGGGTGCATCACGCGAGATATCCCATTCCTGTAAACCGGCTTCAAACCATTCATCCAGTTTATTGGTGACTTCCGCCTGTAAATGTCCAGCACGTGTCCATTCATGTAATAGCTTCTCAAAATCACCGAGCTTAAAAAAGTAATGTTCTGATTCTTTTTCAATAGGTGTTGCGCCAGAAACGGCAGAAACCGGATTCTTTAAGTCGGTCGGACTATAAGTGGCACCACATACCTCACAGTTATCACCATATTGATCAGCCGCCCCACATTTCGGACATTCACCACGAATAAAACGATCGGGTAGAAACATCTTTTTCTCTGGATCATAAGCCTGTTTGATAGTTCTCTTGTTAATGTGTCCGGCATTATCCAGTGCTTCATAGATAGTATTCGCCAATTCCTGGTTTTCAGGAGAATGAGTACTGTGATAATTATCAAAGGCAACGGCAAAATCGGTGAAATCAGCCTGATGCTCCCGGCTCATTGCTTCAATCAGCGCTTCAGGCGTGATCCCTTCCTTCTGGGCGCGTAACATAATTGGTGTGCCGTGCGTATCATCGGCACAGACGTAATGGCATTCATTACCCAACATCTTCTGGAAACGTACCCAGATATCCGCCTGAATATATCCAACCAGATGACCTATATGCAGCGGGCCATTTGCATAAGGCAGTGCATTGGAAACCAGTATTTGTCGTTGTTTGTCTTGCATTATTATTAAGGCTACAGAGATTTGGGGCGCTAAAGTAGCATTATTCAATAGCAGCGTGAAGAGAAGCCGATAAATAATGTAGAATACGCGTCCAATTCATAGTTCAGGTTATAAATAGATGTCGACAGCCAGTCGTGAGCAAGTAGAATCAATACTTTCCGGAATAATCGATCCTAATAGCAAAGAGGATCTCATCAGTTCTAAATCAGTCAAAGATATCACTATCAATGCTAGTAATGTCTCCATTTCCGTTCAGCTCGGTTATCCGGCCGCAGGATATAAACAGGAACTAACAGACGCCATAACTACCGCACTAGGCGAACAAAGTATTTCCGATGTCAGTGTTGAAGTCTCCAGTAAGATTGTCTCGCACTCTGTACAACAGGGAGTGCAGCTTTTACCAAACGTTAAAAATACCATTGCTGTAGCCTCTGGCAAGGGTGGTGTTGGTAAATCAACGACATCAATTAATTTGGCATTGGCTTTACAGGCAGAAGGCGCCACAGTCGGAATCCTCGACGCTGATATCTATGGCCCTAGCCAGCCGCGCATGCTTGGTCTTAAAGGTAAGCCTGATACAACGGATGGTAAGACAGTTGAGCCAAAAGTCAGTTATGGCGTGCAGTCGATGTCGATAGGCTATTTGATTGAAGAAGACACACCGATGATTTGGCGCGGGCCGATGGTGACCGGTGCATTAGAACAATTATTAAATGATACAAATTGGCAGGATCTTGATTATCTGATTATTGATCTGCCACCAGGTACGGGTGATATTCAATTGACCCTCTGTCAAAAGATTCCTGTGAGTGGCGCAGTGATTGTTACTACGCCGCAGGACATTGCTTTGCTTGATGCCAGAAAGGCTTTAAAGATGTTCGAGAAAGTAAATGTGCCCGTCCTTGGCATCATTGAAAACATGAGTACGCATATCTGCAGTGAATGTGGACATGAAGAGCATATCTTCGGCAGCGGTGGCGGTGATCAAATGGCTAAGCAATATGATGTTGATTTGCTAGGTTCATTACCGTTAGATATACGAATTCGCGAAGGTGTGGATAACGGTAAGCCTACTGTTGCTATAGAACCTGACTCAGAAATTGCTATGAATTATCGTGATATTGCACGGCGAACTGCGGCAAAACTTGCTATTCAGTCAAAAGATTACACTAACAAATTTCCTAAAATTGTAATTGAGAATAATTAAATGAGCGTTCACTGGCAATTGCTCGACAACATGTTCCAGACGTTGTCTATCACCTACATCCTTGTAGGCGTCCTCGGCTTTGGCTTCCTGCGTCGCTCTAGCTCCTCCATCCTTGGAGTCGTACATTGCCAGTATTTCTGCCACACCCCTCAAGGGGGGTACCGAGGTCCATGGCAGTCAAATCGATATTATATATAAAGAGACAAAATATTATGAGTGTGAAGAGTGATAAATGGATACGCCGAATGGCGGAAGAGCAGGGGATGATCGAACCTTTTGAATCTGGTCAGATTAAAACAAAAGGTGAAGAAAGACTAATCTCCTATGGCACTTCTAGTTATGGATATGATGTGCGTTGTTCAGATGAATTTAAGATTTTTACCAATGTGCATTCGGCAACGGTTGATCCAAAAAACTTTGACGAAAAAAGTTTTGTCGATATAAAAGCGGACAGTTGTATTATCCCGCCGAACTCATTTGCACTCGCAAGAACTGTTGAGTTTTTTCGCATACCAAGAAATGTGTTGACGATCTGTTTAGGTAAATCGACCTACGCTCGTTGCGGTATTATTGTTAATGTCACACCGCTTGAACCGGAATGGGAAGGACATGTAACGTTGGAATTCTCAAATACAACGACATTACCCGCAAAGATTTATGCCAATGAAGGTGTTGCACAGGTTATTTTTATTGAATCAGATGATGTCTGCGAAACGTCTTATAAAGATCGTGCTGGTAAATATCAAGGTCAAAAGGGAGTGACACTACCAAAAGCCTGATCAGTATCCACTAGCTGCTAATTTAGGCTCGTCTTCTTCAACTACTTCTTGATGGCGTTCATCTTTCAATAGCTTTGCCTGTCTGCTGAGCACATGTTGCATAATGATTTCCTGATCATTTTCACAGATTCCGACAAAGTCCACAGCGATATTAAATCGGTATAAGTTGTCATCCATTTTTTTTCTGCAATCGACTACTTGTGCATAGACTGGAATGAATTGGTATTCAGGGAAAAGCACCAGCTCCATTTTTAGGTTTACATCTTCGTTGATAGGTGTGTTTGATTCGAATGACATCCCGCTAGCACTTAAGTTGACGAGTTGTGTCTCAGTAATTGAGTCATCCTTATCATCGTTGTGTATCACCATGCTTTCTATCAACGATATTTTTTTATCAAACAATCCCAATATCTCTGCTACTAATGGATTGACTTCTTCGACGCGATCCATCTTGGTCATGATTTTTGTTGTTATGCAGTTAAATGCATTCTTAAGTTCTGCAATATTGTTTTGTTCATGCTCCGTGCGTTTTATTTCTGTTTCTATATCTAGACCCTGTACGACTCGGTATTTGAGTGAGACTTTGTCATGAATTCTAAAATATCGTCTGCGATCATCCATAGTTTTATTCCTGAAGTTTATTGATCCTGAAGACCTTTTCTTATTGATTCGAAACGGTCTTTTAATGTTTGTAAATCTATCGCATCTACTTCTGATTGAGCTGGGGGAGCGATTTCATCATCCAGTATTTGTTGTACTGAAGTTGTTAATTCGGGTGTTTCGTCACCACCAACCTTACGAGTAAATGGGTTATTACTATCAGTAGATATCTCATTGACTTGGTCCTGATGTTCACCTTGTACGATAATAAGTTCAACGCGACGATTTAGTGATCGGTTTTCAGCCGTATCATTTAACACCATTGGGTGGGCATCACCATGACCTTCGATGACAAAACGGTCAGGCGAAAGCGTATCTAAAGCTAACAATTCATGGACTACCGTTACCGCGCGTGATGAAGATAATTCCCAGTTGGATCGAAAGCGAGCTGTTTTTATAGGAATGTTATCAGTATGGCCTGCAACTACGATCCTGCCATTAATATCATTTAACGATTTTCTAATTTTATTCAGCACGGGGAGGAAACTACCTTTAACAATCGATGAACCAGAGGGAAAAGATCCTTTCTCGTTGATACGTAATAAAATTCGATTGCCTTGGGTTTTTATTGCAATCAAGCCTTCTTCGATTTCTGGTTCGAGTGTTTTTAATAATTTGTATGCATCAGTAATTGTCTTTTCATTTTCTTGTGACTTATCCTTATCAGAACTGTCTTCGGATTCATCAGCCTTATCCATTTTTTCAGCGTCTTGATCGGATAACATTGCAATCTCTTCTTCGTCAATGGCTTCCGCGGCTTGTTGCTGCTCTTGTTGGCGTTGCATCGCTTCACTACCTGAGCCTTCACTATCTTGATTAGCCTCTATGCTTTCGTTAATCTTGTCTTTTTCCTCAGTTACTGCATCGGTAAATTCCAATGTCTGTTTGGTTTCATCGATTGTATTCTGTCTAATTTCATTGATAAGGGTAGGAGTTGGTCTGCCAGGTGTAAATTCTCGGGCAATGATACTAGTGCCTCTAGGACTGTCATCAGACTTTATTTCACGTTGAACACCAAAGGCATTCTTCATCGAACCTGCAATTTGCTTGAATTTCAATAGATCCATCTCTGAAAATGACAAGAGCAATACGAAAAAACACATCAGCAATGACATCAGATCAGCAAAGGTCATTACCCATGCAGGGGAGCCACCTCCTTCTTCTTTTTTTGCTGGCGCTTCGTCACTCATTTTGGAAATCCATGTGGGATATCAAATTAGGCAGGTGCCGCTTCGGCATCTTCGTCGCCAATATTTCGATCAGAACCCGGTAGGTAAGTCATTAACATGCCCTCAATGACGCGTGGATTTCGACCTTCCTGAATGCCAGAAACACTGTCGATTATCATCGACTTAATCATTTTTTCTTCATCACTTCTAAGACCAAGTTTTTCAGATAACGGTATGGCAAAGACATTGGCTATGGCTGCGCCATAAAGCGTAGTGAGAAGTGCTACAGCCATGGCGGGTCCAATTGTTTTAGGGTCTTCCATGTTGGCTAACATTTGTACCAACCCTATTAGGGTTCCTATCATGCCCATCGCTGGAGCAACATCACCTATTGCTTTAAAAATTTTCTTTCCCAACTCATGACGTTCGACGGTAAGATTCATATCACTAACCATGGTGGCTCTAACGACATCAGGTTCATGACCATCAACCATCATTTGAATCCCCGACTGGAAAAATGTGTTGCCAGTATCTTTCTCTTCAAGGGCAAGCAAACCACCTTTTCTGGCTGTATTAGCTAAATCAACCGTGATTTCAATTAATTCCTTTGGAGCGGCCATTTTGTTAAACAAGGCATTCATTCCTACTTTCATAGCACCCAGGAATTGGACGAGGCTAAATTGCATCAATACGGCGCCAATAGTACCTCCGCCCACAACGAGCAATGAGGGTATATTGAAAAACATCATAGGGTCGCCACCCAATATGATGGCGGACATGATGATCCCGGCAGCTACCAGAAAGCCGATTAGTGTTGCTAGATCCACATTGTTCTCCTTGTAGCCATTGTGTTTATTACTGTCAAAATAATTACTTAAGTGTTAATCACTTGTATCGGTTGAATTCGCTGAAACTTTATAAAGAAAATGGATTTTTACTATGGATGAAATACATAATAGTTGTGCTTTTTCAGTCTCTTACTCTGAGTAGCGGCGAATTGCAGAAATAAATCCAATATATTTTAGAAATTAATTAATAATCAACGCTATGGCGAATTTCCCAATTTTTTAAAACTCCAGAATCGTCCGTGTCTGGTAGTCGGCAGGGGTGATGTCGCGTTGCATGAAAAACTTGCAGTGTTTGCACTCTCTGGATAGTACGTATCAATATAGAATTTTTAATAAATCTATAGTGAACTCAAGTTTTTGTTAAAGAAAAATCTCGAATAGCCGATTTCTCCAGATTAGGATCGTAATTTTACATGGGTAAAATACAGATAACGGCTATTGGGAAATATAGTAATGAAAACAGCGGATATCGTTGGTTCAATAGACATTGAGCAAATCGAATTAAAGAGCTTTTCGAGAAGTATGGCCGAGATAGAATGGCTATTATTGATCTTGGTAATGCTGTACTACGTTTCGCCCGGCGCACATGTTACTAATCCGTTTGGAATGATAGTTTCGCTTGTCGCCTTTTCACTTTTTATACTTTCATTTCATTATTTAAATTTTAACACTAAACAAACACGCTGGAAGCTGGCGATCGAAACATGGGTAATGATAGGATTTATTTCCTGGACTTTGTTGCAAACGGGCGGTGTTAGCAGCCCATTATTGAATCTTTATCTATTAGCAATAATTGCCAGTGCAATTACATTGGGGAAAATAATTACACTGCTTGAAATCGGGTTAATAGCCGCATTTTACATGTACCTTGAAGCTCCGACGTTCAGAAGCACAGATTTTACACTAATTGATTTTAGTCAAATAATGACTTTGTTCTCACCCTTCTTATTGATCGCATACATCACAACTATGTTAGCTGCAGATGTTCATTCTAGTCGACAGATGTTTAAATCTTTGTCAGAAACGGATGATATGACCGGCCTACTCAACAAACGCTCATTTCACGTAACTTTAATCAAAGCCGCCAAGCTTGCTATGAGATATTCACAACCCTTGTCAATTATGGTGATAGATGCAGACAACTTAAAGGGTATAAATGATGAATTCGGTCATAAGGCAGGTGATAGATTAATTATCATGCTAGGGGACATTATTCATGATTGTTTAAGAACTTCTGATGTTATTGCCAGATATGGTGGTGATGAATTTGTTGTGCTTCTCCCACAAGCTAGTGCAGGTAAAGCCATCGAAGCTGGAAACAGAATTAGGCTTGCTGTTCAAAATTCATCTTTCGATGTTGGCGGCAATCGAATTAATTCAACAGTCAGTATTGGTATTTCGAGTTATCCTGAAGATGCCGTCAACATTAATGAGATATTAGAAAAAGCAGATAAATCACTATACCAAAGTAAAAAAGCGGGTAGAAATCTTGTAAGCCACTATTCATATCCTGAATCAGAGGATATTACAGAACAAACAGTAATTGCCGAATAGAATTAATTTAAATCTATTCAGATTATTATTTAGAATTATAAAACGGACTTGTTTATACCAGTACCGCTGTTTTGTACATCCATCATTTTATCAGTTTGTACCGCTAACTCTAATGCAAGTTCTATCGATTTTTGAATAACGGCTTTTTCGTTACTGGCATTAAGTTTATCTGCCGCAATAAGCCCGGTCAAAATTTGAGTTGCTGCATTATAAATTGTCGGTTCAATGACAAGATCATTTCGGTGAAAAGCTATGCGTGTCATTTCTGACATATCTCTATGTGCCATTTGTATACTCCATTTAGTTAACTTTATTATTATATTATTTCAGTTAAATAGAAATTAATCTTTCTTTAGTTTTAAAGAAACTGAATTTATGCAGTAACGTAACCCTGTAGGTTGTGGTCCGTCTTCAAATACATGCCCCAAATGTGAATCACATTCCTTACATAATACTTCTACACGTTGCATGCCTAAACTGCTGTCTGTTTCAGTCTTTATAGTATCTCCATTCGGTTCCCAAAAACTCGGCCATCCAGAACCAGAATCATATTTTGTATCTGAATTAAACAGATCATTGCCACAGCAAGTGCACTGATATATCCCTTTGTCTTTACAATCATTATATTCCCCAGTGAAAGCACGCTCGGTACCTTTTAGTCTACAAATGGAATATTCTTCATCGGTCAGTTTCTTTTGCCATTCTTCGTTAGATTTATCTTTAGTATCACTCATTTCAATTTCCAGTAACAACGTCCTTCATGATGTCAATAATCCGTCCTGTTGCTTTTTCAACCAGAACAACGGCATTATCAACGATTGCACGTTCTAAGCCTTCAACTGGATCTGGCAATTCAGTATCAAGATCAGCCGGTAAATCACGTTTTGCCAAACCAGGAGGTAATGTCCCGTTTTTTTCCAGTTGTTTTGCTAAGCCTGGAGGAAGCTTCTCTTTTTTCGCTAAACCCGGTGGCAAGCCTTTCTTTTTATTTTTCTTCGTGTTTTTAGTTTCATTTGTGTTCGCTTCGGTGTTTGCTTTCTTGAAGTATTTATCAATAATTTGCTTTTCCAACTCAGTGAAACCACCTTCTATGGCTTTATCAATGACGGCTTTAGCTACGTCTGTGTCAGCAGAGCTTGAAGTTGAATAAAGTCCAACTGCGTTCAACATTATAAGTATTATCAGATGCTTCATTATCATTTCTCTCCAGTGGTTCTACTGTAACGTTAGTCTCCTTATATCTTATCGTTATCCATACCGAAGTCACATTTTTTAAAATTATACTTGAAAGTTCTCTTATTGTTCTCTATTCTAAAAAAGAGAACGTAAGGAGAACCTTGAATGTTAACAGGTCTAGAAGAAAAGATACTTCAGTGTATTACACGGCACATTACACAAAATGGTCATGCACCGACTTTGGTTGAGATCGGCGAATCACTTGATATTAAATCTAAAGGTACGGTACATCGCTATGTAGAATCGCTAATAGAAAAAGGCCACCTACATCGGACAGGAAGAAGTTGGCGTGGTCTTCGTTTAACAGGTGAACAAAGTCGGCGATTACTTATATTGCCTTTCGCAGGACGCATAGCCGCAGGGCAACCTATCGAGGCGATTCCAGAGCAATTAGAAATAAACTTTTCTGATATGTTGATGGGTGAGGGTCGTTATGTGCTCGAGGTGAAGGGTGATTCAATGATTGAGGCCGGCATATTCAATGGTGATCTTGTCATCATTAGAGAATCAACGACAGCAGATAATGGCGATATCGTCGTTGCTTTAATCGATAACGGAGAGGCGACTTTAAAGAAATTACGAAAGCATGGTGATCGTGTCGAATTAATACCCGCAAATCAATCGATGGCACCGATGATCTACCCGGCAGATCGTGTCCATATACAGGGAATAGTTGTTGGCCAGGTCAGGTATTACAAATAAGAATCATGGTAATACTTTTAGAAATGAAGAAATACTCATAAAATTATAACAACAATAAAGTTTATCGAGTAATTCAACCTTAAGTAATTCGTTTGTTTGGTATCACTACAATTAAACATCAAAATGTCATTTATTATGGTATAAATATTCTTGGTGTCTTGGCCTCATAAGACACAGGAGATTGAATCAGAATGACAATGAAAGAGCTGGAATCTTATATTAGCCAACTTGGTTTAAGTTTGCTTGATTGGTTCACAAGCCCGCAATTTTATGTTCAGTGCGGCATGATTATCTTGTCTATTACTATTGCTTACCTGATAGCAATAGCGTTAAAAAATTACATTCCAATACTCAGAAATGAGCCTAAAGAAGGGTCATTATATTTAATTAGAAAAACGATACATGACACAGATGATTTGCTGTTCCCCTTATTCACTGTTTTTACCTTGGCCATTACTGTTGAATTAAGCACGCTAGTTATTCATCAAAGTGGGCTCCTGCGAGTTGTACAAGGATTGGCTGTAATAGTCTTGCTCTATACATTTATATCTCATTTTATAAAGAAGCAGATAATTAAATCAATTATTAAATGGATTGGTATTCCAATAGCCATTTTGCAAGTATTTGGGTGGCTGGATGATGTATCAACGTTTCTTGATACGATTGATATGCAAATTGGAAATATCGAAGTAAGTTTATTTGATCTTGCTCGCGTCCTAGTGTTCGGTTCATTACTTTTTTGGTTAGGCCGCATATCAAATAATATAGGTCAACAGATAATCCGCAGTCAGGAAGACCTTGAACTTGGTACACGAGAGGTTTTTGCCAAGTTGTTTGAAGTGAGCTTGTTTGTCGTCATATTTATATTACTGCTTCAGGTTATGGGAATTAATTTGACAGCGCTCGCCGTATTTGGTGGTGCATTAGGCGTTGGTCTTGGTTTTGGTTTACAAGCAATAGCATCCAATTTTATATCAGGCATCATCATCCTGCTGGATCGATCTATTACCGTTGGTGATTACATTGAACTTGAAGATGGTCGGACTGGTATCATCCGTGAATTAAAAATGCGTTCTACTACATTAGAAACGTTTGATGGCAAAGACATCATGGTTCCTAATGAACAATTCATAACAACCAACTTCGTAAACTGGACACACAAGAATAAAAAGCAGCGTTACTCGATTGAATTTCAGGTCGCTTATAAAACAGATTTACATAAATTGTTTGACGTCTTGCGCGAGGTTGTTGCCAGTCATCCAAAAGTGTTAAGCGGGCCTGACCTTCCTTTGGAAGAACGTCCTGATGCAGAAATAGCTGGCTTCGGGGATTCTGGTGTAGATATTCTGATTGAATTCTGGATGGAAGGTATTGATGATGGCCCAAATCGTGTTGGAGCGGATTTACTTTTAATGATCTGGGATGCACTAAAAGAAAATAATATGGAAATACCATTCCCACAACGAGAAGTTAAGATTTTGAACCCTGAAAAATAGTACAGACCCCTTTGGGTTTATCTATTCAAAAAATTATTGTTATACATTTAAAGCACAATCATGAAACCTTATTCTCAGGCATGTGATAATAATAAACTCCCCATATTGAACGAAATATCATCGTATTTTAGTCAGTGTCGTAATGTGCTTGAGATTGGTAGTGGCACAGGTCAGCATGCGGTGTTTTTTGCAGAGAATCTACCGGCTTTGCATTGGCATACTAGTGATCGTATTGAAAATCATGCCGGGATTATGCAGTGGATTGAAGAGAGCAAATTATCAAATGTTGAATCACCTATAGAACTTAATGTTGTTAGTGATGCATGGCCGACAAATTGTTTTGATGGCGTTTATACAGCAAACACCTGTCATATCATGCATTGGCATGAGGTTGTTGCAATGGTTGAAGGTGTTAAGCGACAACTTTCTGACGGTGGCTTGTTCATGATTTATGGACCATTCAATTACAACAATGACTATACGAGCGATAGCAACCGACATTTTGATTATATGTTGAAAGAGCGAGACCCAGGAAGTGGGCTCAGAGATTTTGAAGAATTAGAAACGTTAGCTAAAAATAATTCGCTTATTCTTTTTAAAGATGTTGCTATGCCAGCGAATAACCGCTTATTAATCTTTAAAAGTATAGAGTAGGGTATATTTTCGAATGGCATTAAATTCCGATATTACTCAGAGTCACCATAATATCGTTAAGTATGGCTGTCGCTCTTGGGTGTTCAGTTTCAAAAGACTCAATTGACTGTTTTAATTTTTTAATGATAAAAGTGTTATCTTCCGAAGATTGCTCGTTTAATTCCTCAATCTCTTCTATCAGGGCATTGATATGATATTTCGCATCACTATCCTCAATGGATATTTGATCTAATTCCTTTTTTAGAGAAATGATTTTTTCATTAAGATTATCTTGCATAATTAACACCATTGAAATTAATAGCTATTCTATAACTTGAGTATAATCTTATCTTAAAAGGCTGCAAGAACTCTGAAACTAGCTATGAAAAATTTTAACAAATATCGATACATCTATTTTGTTATTCTTTCAATAAGTCCAAGCTTATTGTTTGCTGATCAATGCCCAACAGCTGAGAAGATTAAAGAAAGAAATATTTCTCGAGAATATGATTGGACGATAAATGAAAGGCGAACGCTTGAAGATGTATTATCTGTAGAGAAATTATATTCAGTCAGGATTAGAAACGAGGCAGAGTATATTGCTTGTTATTATTCTGGCAGCAAAAGATTGTTACGTCTTGATGGAAAACCGCTAAAACAATCTTGTAGAGTCGAGAAAATTTCAGGGCGCTGGAAATCAATAAAAGATGGCGAACAAATCTGTTTGGAAGATGAACTTGGCAAATGTGAATATAGTATAAAATGTGGTGATGCGAAGGAGGTCAATCAATGAACACGGATCTTCTTGCAGAGTTTGATTACAACATTATTGTAAATCGATAAAATAGTGCTAGTATCGCTAGAAGAATGATTCAGGAGGAAATTTCATGATATTTGGTAGTAAAAAAGCAGATGATTCGTCTAAAGAACAAATTGAAAAACTAGAAAAACAAAACCGGATTATGCGTTCCGCGCTTGAATTTTATGCCGATGTAAAGCACTGGGAAGAAGGCCATAAATATCGTGATGAAGATAATGCGACGATATTTACCGATGGCTCAGAGTCTGGAGCTACGGTAGACAAGGGGAGCAAGGCGTACCGTGCCCTTAAGGCATGCGACGCAGTCTGATAAACAACCTTTTGCACATACATTGAATTGCCCGAGATTATCGATCTCGGGCAATAAACCTGCCTATTTTCATTTCATAGATTTACCACTAAGCTAGTGGGTACAATTTCATCCTAAATTATCTTCAAATAGTGCATTTCTTATGAATGAGCTTCCTAAAAGAGTCGAACCTAAAACCCTGCCTGCAGGATATGAATTGCAGTGTTACACCATTAAAAGTGTACTTGGGCAAGGCGGCTTTGGTGTTACCTATCTTGCTAAGGATAACAATCTTGACCGAGAGATTGCGATCAAAGAATTTATGCCGCGTGATATTGCGGCACGTGAGAATAATTATACTATCCGCCCATTAAATGATGCTATGAGCGAACAGTTAGCATGGGGAATGGAACGCTTTATACGAGAAGCACGAACTTTATCTAAGTTTAATCACAATAATATTGTTCGGGTTCATACTGTCTTTGAAGAAAACAATACAGCTTATATGGTGATGAGTTATGAGCACGGTATTAGCTTCCATGAGAAATTGCTTAAAGATGGTCAACCCTCTGAAGACGAACTGAAAGATATGATGATTGGCTTACTGGATGGTATGGAAGTGCTGCATGAAGCAGGGTTTATTCATAGGGATATAAAGCCTGGCAATATTTTCATCAGAAAGGATGGTACTGCTATTCTGCTTGATTTTGGTTCTGCGCGTCAGGCGATAGGTGAAGAAACGATGACCTTAACTAAGGTTGTTTCTCCGGGTTATGCACCTTTTGAACAATATTATGGGCAGAGTTCTATGCAAGGACCCTGGACCGATATCTACGCGCTTGGCGCTACTTGTTTTAGAGCTATTACCGGTGAGGCACCTACTGATGCAACATTTAGGAATCGATACACAGGCGAAGAGGCTATTAGTGAAATTTGGAATGAATTAGATAAGCACAGCAAAAAGTACTCAACATTTTTTCTGCGCGCAATTGAACATTCATTAAGAAGTAAATATCAAGAAAGGCCGCAGTCTGTCAAAGAATGGCGAGCTATGCTTGAGGATCCGAGCGTTTCTACCCAAACTCAATGGCGATTAGCAACTAACAGTTATATGAATAAGAGTAAATCCACTCATGGGAAAGCTAAAAATGGATCTTGGAAAAAGTATTTATTAATAGGTATCCCATTGATATTAATGATTATATTAGGAATTTTTTATTTAGATAAAATCTGAGTTTATTGTAGGAATAAAAAAAGTCTGGAGACACATAACTTTTTGGGGGAGGAGGGTTATGTGGCTATCCAGACTCGATTATAAGCATCAAGGAGGAATGTATGATGATTACTATGGTTATATTCTAGTAGATGAAATCGTTCCCCGCTGTGATGGATCTCACAATTTAAGACCTAAAAAGCCAAGGTTGTCGGTTATTTGTGACACAAGTCACAACTACATCTAAAATTACTCAATTCGCATCGTATTCGATTAAACGCCTTCTATTCTGCCTGAATCATACCAATGATTATCCAGCCTGACTCGGGCTTCATTGTTCCATTTGCAACAAAGATTTGAATACGCTGTTTGCCATCGATAGCGAAGAGGGGAATAACACGTTCACCATATTTTTCGAGGTACTGGTCAAAAGTGAATTCATCACTTAATTGAGTGCTTTTTATTTCGGCACCATTTCTTAAGAGATAAGCAAGTTTGCCATACGCAACATTTTCACCAAATAATTCATATCCTCTATGACGTGTAGAGACTATGTGTTTATCATCAATGTGTTTTTCACGAGTTGACTTTAATTCGTAGACATTTTTAACACCAAATTCTGATTTGAACCTTAAACAGGCCAATGTATCCAGATTACTACGGCCGGAAATTGCTAAAACTTTGCCAAGTCCAAGAAGATTCAAATTCCTGTCGGCATGTTCGGAGATGGGGTTTCCGTAATATGTTTCTAAGCCGTCCATTCGTGCAAGACTGATATTTTCCCAGGTGCTGTCTGTGAGGATGACTTTGATTCCGTGTATTTGTAATTCTTTACCAATTGCACGTGCAACATTTCCAGCACCTATTATTAATAGACCGCTTGGTGGTGGTTCTCGGACATCGAGTATTTTAGCGAAAAATTTAGCAGTCGCGCTTTGAATAACAACTGTGCCGATAATGATTAAAAATGTGAGGGGAACAATTAACCCTGCTTCAGCAAAACCGGCATTTTCAAGTCGTAATGCAAAGAGTGCTGATACAGCAGCTGCAACTATACCGCGCGGACCAATCCATGATATTAATAATTTTTCATTAAATGATAAGTCTGAACCGATAGCAGAAATAAAGACAGAGATAGGCCTTGCGACCAACATCGTTATTGCAAGGATGCCGAGAGCAGGCCAGCCTAATTGAATGAATTGATAAAACTCAATTCTTGCTGCAAGGATTATAAACAAGCCGGAGATTAATAATAGGCTAATGCTTTCCTTAAAATCCAGTACATCATCGATATCCATATCCTTCATATTCGCCATTGTCATCCCCATAATGGTCACTGCTAATAAACCAGATTCATGTTCTATGGTGTCTGATAATACATAAACTGCACATACAGATATTAAAGTGAGTACATTTCTTAAATACTGTGGAACAAGTTGCTTTCTTAATAACTCACCTAATAACCAACCACTTAGAAACCCCATTGAAAAACCAAAGAAAATTATTGATCCAAAGGTTATTACGATGGAGCTTATTGCATTATGTTGTTGGCCTGAAATAATGAAATTAAAAACAAGAACTGCAAGCAAAGCTCCAAGTGGGTCAATAACAATACCTTCCCAACGTAGCACATTTGTTATCTTGGCATTTGGTCGTACTGTTCTTAGCATAGGAATAATAACTGTTGGGCCGGTGACTATAACTACGGCGCCAAATAAAAAAGCGAGCTCAAATGGAAAATCGATTAGATAATGTGTGCTGTAAGCTATAATCAACCAGGTTATCAATGCTCCAATTGTTATCAGATTACTAACGGTCTTGCCGTGACCCCTGATATCTTCAAACTTTAGTGTCAAGCTTCCTTCAAAAAGAATAACGGCAACAGATAATGAAGCAATCGGAAATAATAATTTTCCAAATAATGCATCTGGATCAAGTATGTTGAATACTGGTCCAACCAAGATGCCAACTATTAATAGAAACAAGATTGCAGGTAGCCTTGCCCACCATGCTAACCATTGGCAGCAGATACCGAGCACACCAATGCCAGCAAGAGATAATAGAATTGTGTTATCCATAATTGATTATGCTCAAGGTGTTAATATGAATTAATCTTTGGCCAATTAGTTTGTTTGTATTTTGCATGGAGGATAGTTCATGTAAATCGCAACGAATCTACCAGCAATTTTATTGAGATACTGACGTTGAATGGAGTATGCTTCGCGTTCGCGTTTTGCATGTAGGTCGCAATTCATTTCATCATACTCACCACTAAGATCTTGTAGATAGTGAGCGAGTTCGTGGACAACAACGCTACGCGTGTTTGCATCGGTATTTCCTTTTATACGCTCATCAAGAAATATTGTATTTTTATTATTATACCATGCAACAGCTTTACACTTTTCATTTCCTGCACAGGCAACTTCAACAAAAAATTGGTGCGGTTTATAAGAAATCTCAGGAGCTACACCCGGGTGCGGATAACTCGACAGGTTTACCGTCCAGCTTAAGAGCACCGCTAATAGTTTGGCATCCACCCACATAGCTTAGCACGACCGCCACGGATGGCGGGAGTGTGAATGATGAGTTTAAAGCAAACTTAAGAACTATTAATTAAGAAGTGTTAACCTTGGATAATAATGTTGGGTTGGTAGAAATCGTGTATTAATTAGTCAGGTTTTTGAAACACCAATGTAGCGTTAGTTCCACCAAACCCAAAACTGTTAGACATGATTGTATGTAGGCCAGCATTATCAGTTCGGTTTAATGCAATAGGCATTCCTGCTGCACCAGGATCGAGATCTGTAATATTTAAAGATGCGGCAATAAAATCATTTTCCAGCATTAATAAGCTGTAGATTGATTCGTTAGCACCAGCAGCACCGAGGCCATGACCTGTTTGAGATTTAGTAGCACTAATTATTGGCATGTCATCTTTGAAGACTTCTTTTATAGCATTTAACTCAGCGATATCACCAGCAGGTGTGCTGGTAGCGTGCGCATTAATGTAGTCAACCTTACTATCAATACCACTCATAGCTTGTTGCATACATCTCACTGCACCTTCCCCAGAAGGTTTGACCATGTCAGAACCATCCGATGTTGCGCCATAGCCTATGACTTCAGCATATATTTTTGCATCCCGAGCCAATGCATGTTCCAGTTCTTCTAAGACGAGGATTCCGCCACCACCAGATATGACAAAACCATCACGATTTGCATCGTAAGGGCGAGAAGCTGTAGTAGGGTTATCGTTATACTTTGATGAAAGCGCTCCCATACTGTCGAACAGTAATGTCGAGGTCCAATGGATCTCATCACCACCGCCAGCAAATATAATATCCTGTTTTCCTAGTTGAATTAGTTCATAAGCATTGCCGATACAATGAGCACTGGTTGCACATGCAGAGCTGATAGAATAATTAACGCCTTTTATTTTATAGGCAACAGAAAGACAGGCACTGTTAGTACTTGCCATGATTCGAGGAACCATTGTGGGGCCGATTTTACGTGCGCCGCGTTCGCGAAGAGTATCAATCGACTCCTGTAAATTAGCATTTGAACCGCCGCCGGAACCAACAATAACTCCTGTACGAGTATTCGATATATTGTCTTCTTCCAGTGAGGCATCTTCAATTGCTTCACGCATGGCGAGATAGGCATACGCAGCACTATCACCCATGAAACGCTTAAGCTTTCGGTCAATCAATGAATCTAGCTCGAGATCAATTGCACCATGTATATGAGAACGGAATCCCAATTCAGCATATTCAGGGCAGTGTGTGATTCCAGATGTCCCTTGCTTAAGAGAATCCAATACCTCAGCTTTATTATTTCCAATACTAGACACGATCCCCATGCCTGTTACGACAACTCTTTTCAATTTGAACTCCTAAAAATCTTCTGTTGATTTAAATAGTCCTACCCGGAGATCCTTTGCGGCATAGACTTCTTTTCCATCTACAGACATGGTTGCATCGGCGACACCCATGACTAATCTACGTAATACGACTCGTTTCATATCTATATGATAGGTTACTAGCTTGTTTTTTGGGGTAACTTGACCGGTAAACTTAACATCTCCAGCAGCTAAAGCTCGACCACGTCCTGGTGCACCTGACCATCCCAGAAAAAAACCTACTAATTGCCACATCGCATCCAATCCCAGACAACCGGGCATGACCGGGTCGCCAACAAAGTGGCAACCGAAAAACCAAAGGTCAGGTGTGATATCGAGTTCAGCAATTATATGTCCTTTTCCTACTGAACCACCATCATCTGTAATATCGACGATGCGATTAAACATTAGCATATTGGGAAGTGGTAGCTGAGCATTCCCTTCTCCAAACATTTCACCACGTCCACAAGCAAGTAATTCCTCTTGTGTAAAACTATTTTTCTTATTCATTGTTAGCATTATCTCATGCTGATATTAATTTTTCCTAACAAATTAACAGGATGATACAATTAACTGTCTGCTTGACAGCGTTTTCCGGCAGATTAGACTGCGCGTAGTATTCATTATTAACATCAAGGTTTTCATAATGTCCTCAAGTTTTGGTCCACTAGATAGGCGTAACAGCGTCGGTGTAAAAATTGGCTCAGTTGTCGTTGGTGGTTGTAATCCTATAGTTGTTCAATCAATGACCAATACTGATACTGCCGACGCCGATGCAACAGCAAAGCAAGTCCAGCAGCTTGCAGCCGCTGGATCTGAATTAGTCAGAATAACGGTTGATACAGAAAATGCAGCTGCAAAAGTATCGACAATTCGTGAAAAACTGGATGCTGTTGGCTGTCTCGTTCCATTAGTTGGTGACTTTCATTATAACGGACATAAATTATTAACTGATTATCCAGATTGCGCAAAGGCTTTAGCAAAATATAGGATTAATCCGGGAAATGTTGGGTTTGGGCGAAAGAAAGACAATCAATTCTCGACCATGATTGAGAAGGCGATTGAGTACGATAAGCCCGTTCGAATTGGCGTAAATTGGGGCAGCCTAGATCAAGTACTTTTGACTAAAATGATGGATGATAATGCTAAATTGGCTGATCCGCTGGAAACTGACGATGTTATGCGAGAGGCATTGATTGTTTCTGCTTTACAAAGTGCCGAACGCGCCGAAGAGTTGGGTTTACCGCGTGACCATATCATTTTGTCATGTAAGGTGAGTGGCGTTCAGAAGCTAATTACAGTTTATCGAGATATTGCAAAGCGTTGTGATTATGCGTTGCATTTAGGTTTAACAGAGGCCGGAATGGGCTCAAAAGGTATAGTTGCTTCAACAGCTGCAATGGGCGTGCTACTTCAAGAAGGGATCGGAGACACAATACGTGTATCACTAACACCTGAGCCGGGTGGCAATCGCAGTAATGAAGTTATTGTGGCTCAGGAAATATTACAGACAATAGGCTTGCGCTCATTTACCCCCTTGGTTACAGCTTGCCCTGGTTGTGGACGTACCACCAGTACAGTCTTTCAGGAGTTGGCTGACAGTATACAGGCCTATGTGCGGAGTCAGATGCCAATCTGGAAGAATGATTATCATGGTGTTGAAGAAATGACCCTTGCCGTAATGGGATGCGTTGTGAATGGCCCAGGGGAAAGTAAACATGCTGATATTGGTATTAGTTTACCGGGAACAGGCGAAACGCCTACCGCACCTGTGTTTATAGATGGTGAGAAGGCAATGACACTCAGAGGCGACAATATTGCTGAGGAATTCCGTGATATCGTGGACAAATATGTTCAGGAGCGTTATTCTCATAAATAGACTGTGAACCGGGGAAATAATGTGACACAGTTCACATAATATTTAAGAATCAGAAGGTTATCTGAAAAACAACATAAACATCGTGAATGAAATTAGAGGGATTAAAATAATGAATCAAATAAAATTACTTAGTGTGCTGATTATGCTTAGTTTACTATCAGCATGCGCAGGTACAGGAACTGGCGGATCAGGTAATGGTTTCGTAACTACAACAGGTGGTCAAGTCTGGAAGAATGCGTTCGGAGAGTGTTGGGGTCACAGCGGCAGAGCAGCGGACTCTGTATGTGGTGTTGCACCTTCAGTAGTTCCAGAGCCTAGAGAACAAACAGGCTATTTCTGGCCAGATGACCAAGATCGTGATGGTGTTGTTGACGCTAAAGATCGCTGTCCTTTTACACCAGATGGTATCAAAGTTGACAGTGATGGTTGTGCTTTAGATGATGATGGTGATGGCGTTCCTAACTACCTTGATTCATGTCCAGGCACACCAGCAGGAGCCGTCGTAAATCTTGATGGTTGTACGAGAAAGATTGTCTCACTGACAGGAGTAAACTTCGCATTTGATAGTGCAACACTGACCAGTGAAGCAAAATCAATTCTTGATAATGCTGCTCAAACTATCAATTCTCGATCTGATGCTAGTATCACAGTTGAAGGTCATACTGATAGTAACGGTCCAGATGCTTACAATCAGGGATTATCAGAAAGACGTGCTAATTCAGTAAAGGACTACCTTGCTTCAAAAGGTGTTTCTTCTAGTATTACTGCGATTGGTAAAGGTGAAATGAATCCAACTTCATCTAATGATACAAGAGAAGGTAGAGCAGCAAACCGACGTGTTGATGTGTTAGCTAAATAACAGTTATCAAATCAATTTGATCTAAGGGATCAATCGAAAGATTGATCCCTTTTTTTTACTTCGTGGTTAGCCAAATAGCGTGCACAACACCAGGGATAACCATTAGTAAACACAGAACTATATTAATTATTAAATCTTTACCTGCGCCTTTTTTCAGAAAAACAGCAACCGGTGGTAACAGGATAGCGATAATTATTAGCACAAACTTATTCATAGTTATTCCCCTACTTTATTGATGAGATATGATACTTAAAATTATTTTTTATACTCATTTGTAAGAATATACAGTCTGATTTATAAATGAAAGCGAGGTCTTCTTTTGAATATTAAATATAGTTTAAAGCCTTTATTGCTGCTGCCAATACTGGTTGGAGTATCTTTGCCATGCCACTCGGCGTGGAATGATTTTGTTGAGTTTTTCAAAGAACAAGCACCAGCATCATTGGGAATGTCAAATCTTAGCAATGCTGATATTGTCTCTGGTTTGAAAGAAGCATTGATAAAAGGAAGTCAGAGCGCAGTAACTACTTTGGGGAAGCAAAACGGATTTTTTGCGCACCCAAAATTAAGAATTCCAATGCCAGAAAAATTGCAAACTGTTGAGACTGCTTTGAGAAAATTAAAGCAAGATAAGATTGCCGATGAGTTTGTATTGTCTATGAATAGGGCGGCTGAAAAAGCAGTACCCAAAGCAATGTCTATCTTTAGTAATGCCATCAAAACCATGTCTATTGAAGATGCATATGGAATTTTACAAGGACCTGATAACGCCGCTACTGAGTACCTGAAAAAAACTAGTGGTGGTAAATTACATCAACAGTTTTTACCAATAGTTAAGCAGGCTACTAATAATGTTGGTGTGACTGAAAATTATAAAGCGCTCATAGATAATCTTGGCATGATGTCAAAATTAATAGATGTCGAATCACTGGATCTGGATAAATATGTTACTGATAAAGCAGTCAATGGCTTATTTAATCTTGTTGCTAATGAAGAAAAATCAATTAGAGCTGATCCAGCCGCTAGAACTACCGATTTATTGAAAAAAGTATTTTCATCTAATTAGCGCTACAAGAAAGATAATAATTTCAAGGTGTTTTGAGAATATCATAATGCATGATCAAACATATGCTGTGTTGCAATATGCAACATAAGTGCTGATTATATAAAAGAAAATTTAAATAATTTAACCGACGGGTATATGATGTGTCGTTCTGAGAAGAAATTAATTAAATTATTTATTTGAAGAATTGATCTAGATCAATATCTAATTTTTCCAAACTATAAATAATTCACTGGCAAATAAAATCGGTTGGGGGACTACTGTGTCTGAAGAAAAAACTTACGATGTACCTGAAAATATAGCTGAAAGTGCGCATATCAATGCAAAACGATATCGTGAGATGTATGAGCGGTCAATAAACGACTCTGATGCATTTTGGGGAGAACAAGCTGAAGAATTCCTGAGTTGGTCTTCTAAATGGGACAAGGTTCAGGATTGGGACTATAACGAAGCAAATATCAATTGGTTTGTTGGTGGCAAATTAAATGTTTCATATAATTGCCTGGACAGGCACCTTGAGACACGCGGTGATCAAGTCGCCATTATTTGGGAAGGTGACGATCCTGAAGAAGATCGACAAATCACATACAAGGAACTACATGAGGAAGTTTGTCGATTTGCTAATGCTCTAAAAGCACGCGGCGTCAAGAAAGGGGATCGTGTCTGTTTATATTTGCCCATGATTGCTGAAGCATCAGTAGCGATGTTGGCTTGTACCAGAATCGGTGCTATTCATTCAATTGTATTCGGCGGTTTTTCTCCTGATGCACTACGCGATCGTATTAATGACGCAGATTGTAAGGTGGTGGTCACCAGTGATTACAGTCTCCGCGGTAAGAAACATATACCATTGAAGGCCAATGCAGATAAAGGATTAGCCGACTGTCCTAATGTGCATACATGTATTGTTGTTAAACGTACTGGCGGTGATATCGAATGGAACAATGATAGAGATGTTTGGTATCACGATGTTGTAGAAGCTGCGTCAGCAGATTGTCCTCCTGAAGAGATGGACGCAGAAGATCCCTTATTCATCCTCTATACATCTGGTTCTACCGGCAAGCCAAAAGGCGTTGTACATACAACCGGTGGTTACTTGCTGTATGCAGCGATGACACATAAATATGTTTTCGATTATCAGGAAGGAGAAGTGTATTGGTGTACAGCCGATGTCGGATGGGTAACAGGCCATTCTTATATTGTTTATGGGCCTCTAGCCAATGGCGCTACATCAGTGATGTTCGAAGGGGTGCCAAATTTCCCAGATGCCAGCCGTTTTTGGCAGGTCGTGGATAAATGGAAAGTGAACTCATTTTATACTGCTCCAACTGCTATTCGTATGTTGATGGGACAGGGTGATGAGTTTGTAAATAAAACAGACCGATCGAGTTTGCGAGTTCTCGGTTCGGTGGGAGAGCCAATTAATCCTGAAGCATGGGAATGGTATTACAATGTCATCGGAAAAGGACAATGTCCTATTGTTGATACCTGGTGGCAAACGGAAACGGGTGGTCATCTTATCACCCCATTTCCTGGCGCTACTCCACTCAAACCGGGCTCTGCAACACTCCCTTTCTTTGGTGTAGAACCTTGTATCGTTGATGATAAGGGAAATGAATTAGAGGGTGCTACCGAGGGAGCATTATGCATAAAACGGCCATGGCCAGGTCAGATGCGAACTTTATATGGTGATCACGCTCGTTTTAAGGAAGCATATTTCTCGATGTTCCCGGGTAAATATTTCAGTGGAGACGGAGCTCGTCGGGATGAGGATGGGTATTACTGGATTACTGGTCGTGTCGATGATGTGATTAATGTTTCGGGCCATCGTATGGGGACAGCTGAAGTTGAAAGCGCTTTAGTCTCACATGCCGACGTTGCTGAAGCAGCGGTTGTCGGTTTTCCACATGATATAAAAGGGCAGGGCATTTATGCCTATGTCACTTTAATGACTGGCGTAGAGGCAACTGATGATTTGCGCAAGGATCTAGTTAAGCATGTCAGGAAAGAGATTGGTCCGATTGCTTCGCCCGATGTTATTCAATGGGCGCCAGGACTACCAAAAACACGCTCAGGAAAGATCATGCGACGCATATTACGTAAGGTGGCAGCTAACGAACTGGATACATTGGGTGACACGAGTACGCTAGCTGAGCCCGCTGTAGTTGACGATCTTATTGAAAATCGCGCTAATAAATAAAACTTTAAGGAACAATTAATGAATCTTGATAGAGTTACTGCAGGTAAGAACCCGCCACATGAAGTGAATGTTGTTATTGAAATTCCCATTGATGGACCTCCCGTTAAGTATGAATTGGATAAAGAGAGCGGGGCGATGTTCGTTGATCGTTTCCTAAATACGTCGATGCATTACCCTTGTAATTACGGCTATATACCAAAGACTCTTGCTAAAGACGGTGATCCTGTAGATGTAATCGTTATGACACCTATGTCAATAATCTCGGGTGCAGTCATACCTTGTCGCCCGATTGGTGTGTTAAAAATGACTGATGAGGCTGGGGATGATAGCAAGGTGATGGTCGTACCTATTGATTCGGTTTCGAAATTTAACCGTAATATTAATTCTTATCAGGATGTACAACCGGCGTTACTAGACTTAATTACCCACTTTTTTGAACATTATAAGGATCTGGAGCCCAATAAATGGGTCAAGATTGACGGTTGGTACGAGGTTGAAGTTGCTAAAAATGAGATTTTAGAAGCGATGGAAGCTTATTCTGCATCACCTGAAGAATTACATTTTTAACAAGGACTTATAGAGCAAAAGTCATCTTTTCAGATTTGCGAATTTTGTATTAATTACTCCTACAATCAAGTCTATTCCTACTGCACATCGTTCGCGAAAAATAGTTGACATAGCTTATCACCTAAGATATGTTGCATTGCAATATGTTGCGCTGCACAATTATTTCGACGGCGCTAATTATAGGAATCTAAACTTAAAAGACTTTTAGGAGATATAGAAATGCAAAACGAAATAATTGAGAAAATGACAGAAGCTGGTAAATCTTCATATGATGCTATGCAAGAATTAAGTGCTATTAACACTAATGTATTCAAAAATTTAGCAGAATTGCAAATGGGATTTGCGACGTACAGTATCGAATCTGGTGTTGAATTTGTAAAAACACTTAGTTCAACCAAAGATTATAAAGATTTGATGGCTGCTGAAACGAAATATGCAACTGAGTATGGCACTAAAGCGATGGAGCTCGGCACTAAAGCTGCTGATATCTTGAATAGTTCACGTGATGATGTCGTAAGCTTTTTCGAAAAAAATATCGAAAATGCAACTGTAGAATCAAAACCCGTAGCGAAAAAGCCAGCTGCAAAGCGTAGTAAAAAAGCGGCTTAATCACATTATTAACTCCTCCTCCTCGATGTGTGCCCGCATAACTCACTCAGTTATGCGGGTTTTTTTTTGAAATTATTTTAGAATACTGACTGTTTTTAGAATATCTGTAGTATTTTGTAAAAAGAGTTAATCTTATTTGATAAGCTGTTTTAAAGAATAACATCAGAACTCAGAGAATATAAAAAATGAGTAATAAAGATAAAACACCATTAAATGATTTTGATTTGGCTGATATCCAAAAAAAATATATGGATGCATTGATGGCATTTAAATCACCTGAATCCAAAATAGATTCTGTATGGGTAAATGCAATGGATGATTGGTGGAAGTCTGCCAAGACTGATATGCCTTATGAAAGCTCAAATATATTTGAGAAGGTTCTGGATCAATGTCGTAATTATTATTTCATGAGCGAACAATTTTCAAGCCTACTTGATGGAATAAATCGTTCAAAAAATAATAATGACCAATTAACAGACTTTATTAATAAAAAATTTAAAGAGATCGAGTCTGCTTTTTCAAGTGGCAAGAATACGTTTAACTTAAATGGCTTTCTGAACAATTTTGAGCAGCCAATAGATTTGATGAAATCAGCTTTTTCTAATTCATCATTCGATCCTAGTGAAGTTTTTGATGGATTGAACCTTGATTTGGGAAAATTAAGAGATCAGATGTTATCTATACCTGGCTTGGGCTACAGTCGTGAAGCTCAGGATAAATCAAAGTATGCTCTCAAATTACTATCCAACTATCAGGAAAACTTTCAGGAATATCAGACTGTGATGCTACGTTTAAATCAAGAAGCACTTGAATTAATGCGTAAAAGAATTATAAGCATGTCAAAAGATGATGAAAAAATTGATTCAATGCGACTGATATACGATCTTTGGATTGAATCAAATGAAAAAGTTTACGGCGATTATGTTTATACAAAAGAATATGCAGAGCTTAATGGACGATTAGTGAATTCAATGATGGCATTTAAGAAACAAAGCCATGAAATTACCGAAGATATGCTATCAGAGTTGCATATACCTACAATTAAATCTATGGATGAATTGGAACGCAGGCATTATGAATTACGCAAGCAAGTAAACGAAATGCATTCAGAGATAAACAATCTTAAAAAACAACTACAACAAAAAAACAGCAAACCTGTAGTTGTTAAAAAAGAAACAAAGCCCGTTGTTAGAAGAAAAAACAAAACTAAAAAACGAGTAACTTCTAAACCTTCAAATGTAGTTGAACTTAAGCAAGTTAAGAAGAAGGTGGCAACTAGAGTAAAAGCAGTTAAGAAGAAAGCTAAACAAAAAACTAAAAAAACATCTGCCGACAAAGGCATGATAGAAATAAAATTCTGAAGTTTGGAGTAATTAATGAACCCATTCAATATTAAGCCTGAAGATGTTGTGGATGAGATTCACGAATTCAATTCAAAACTAGCACAAGGTTATAAAACCTTGGCCGATCTGGGTGAGATTGAAGTAGGTGTTTCTGAAAAGGAAGCTGTCTACCAAGAAGATAATCTGGTTTTATATCATTTTAAATCTCGCACAAAAAAACAAAACTCTGTTCCGCTATTGATTGTTTATGCATTAGTTAACCGACCATATATGGCTGATTTGCAAGACGGACGGTCAATGATTCAGGGTCTACTTGACCAAGGTGTTGATGTCTATTTAATTGATTGGGGTTACCCGGATAGTGCCGATAAGTATTTAACTCTCGACGATTATATCAATGGCTATATCGACCGTTGCGTTGATGTGATATGCGAAAAACACAAACGAAAAAATATCAATTTGCTAGGTATTTGTCAGGGTGGTGCATTTAGTCTTTGTTATACTGCATTGCACCAGAAAAAGATTAAAAATCTTATTACTACAGTTACGCCAGTCGATTATCACACCAAAGATGATTTATTAAGTCATATGGTAAGAGAGATCGATATAGATCTAATTGTGGATACATTGGGTAACATCCCAGGTGAAATGCTTAACGCAACATTTCTTACCCTGAAACCCTATTCATTAATGGGCCAAAAGTATGTGGATCTTGTAAACATCCTTGACGATAAAGAAAAAGCGATGAACTTCATGCGTATGGAGAAATGGATATTTGATAGCCCTGATTTAGCCGGTGAAGCATATCGTGAATTTATAAAACAATTCTATCAACAAAATGGACTTGTTAAGGGAACAGTCAAGATAGGTGATGATATAGTCGACCTTGGCAAGATAACTATCCCCATATTAAATATTTACGCTAGAGACGATCATTTAGTGCCAACAGATGCTTCTAAAGCTCTAGAAGGTTGTGTGAGTTCCAAAGACTATAATTCACTGGAGTTCCCAGGTGGACACATTGGGATCTACGTTAGCGGGAAAGCACAAAAAATGATCCCGCCATCTGTGGCCGCATGGTTAGACAAACGTACGAAATAAAAATTAAGCACAATTTTAAAATGAGACTATTGTTTTAGAGCACTTATAAAATTTGCTGTGCTTTTGTGAAATTGCTTGTGTTTCTGTGTATTAAGAAATAACTTTTATTAGAAAGTAATTATTAAGAACAAATTTTTAATAATGCTTTTTCCGCATGCTCATCACCCTGGGCAGCAGCAAGGCTATACCATTTTTTTGCCTCATCCAGATTTTTTGTAATGCCGCGTCCTTTTGCGTAGATTACACCTAAATTGTATTGAGCTTTAGGATGACCTTGTTCAGCCGCTTTTCTAAACCAATGAAAGGCTTCTGTATCATTACGTTTTGTGCCATGCCCTTTGCCATACATATAAGCCAGCTTCATTTGAGCTAATGTATGATCTTTTACAGAGGCTTTTTCATACCATTCAAATGCAGCGTTAAGATCTTCTTCGATACCAATACCTTTGTGTAACATCTCAGCAACTTTAAATTCTGCATTAGTATTTTCCTGTTTAGCGGCTTTTAAAAACCAGAGGTAGGCAAGTTCGTTATCTTTTTCTGTACCAATACCCTTGATATACATCATACCGAGCGCGTATTGTGAGCTCTCATCACCTTGCTCAGCAGCCATTTGATACCATTTTATAGCTTGATGATAATTCTGTTTGACACCCCTGCCTTTGGCGTACATTAGTGCAAGATTATACTGAGAATTAACGTGGTTATTATTTGCCGCTTCCAGATACCATTTTATAGCACAGGCTTCATCTCTCTCAGCATTGATTCCTTTCGCATACATAAAAGCGAGTTTTGATTGTGCACTAATATCACCCAATTCAGCAGCTGTAATTTGTTTTTCAATTATTGAATTATCATTAGTGAAATGATTTCGGCTACTGATATCACGACGATCAAATGTAGTAGTCCATTCGGCCATTGTTTGTGGACGGTCTTGTTGACGAAATTGCAAAGCGTAATCAATTCCTTTTAAAAAGTCTTCAGAATAAGCATCGCCGGCAATCTCTGTGATTGAAACATAGGTATCGCAATCTATTTGGGCAATAGCCGCACTACGATCAACTGCATCTGTTGGAGCGATTCCGCTGATCGATCGATACATGGTAGCACCCATAGAGTAAATATCAGTCCAGGCGCCTTGTGTCTCTTCACTGGTGTTATATTGCTCAATAGGTGCATAGCCTCGTGAAAAGATACTGGTTAGAGATTGGTCTCCCTGTCCTAATGAGGTTCTAGCTGAGCCGAAGTCAAGCAAAACGGGGTCTCCGTCCACTCTCAGAAAAATATTCGCGGGTTTTATATCACGATGAATAAAACCAGCGGCATGAACGACTTTCATACCATCAACAATTGGGAAAATTATTGTCTTAAGATCTTGTTCACTGACTGTCTTACGTCGATCCAAGATGTCTTGAAATGTTTCACCGAGTTCATATTCCATGACCATATAGGCGGTATTGTTCGCTTCAAATACATTTCGAACCTGTACTATATTTGGATGTTTGAATTGTCCAAGAGTCCGAGCTTCATCTAAAAAACGTTCTAGACCCCAATAGTATCTTTCATGGTGTTCATCAGAGACAGGGGAAACAGTACCGCTTTTGGTTCGGATTGAAAGATCAACTGGCAGGTATTCCTTAATCGCAACCTCATGGCCAAGATTAAGGTCTTGGGCAAGATAGGTAATCCCAAAGCCACCCTGGCCCAAGATATCTCGTATCTCGTACCAATGTAGCTTTTGACCGGTTTTGAGCGCGTTAAGATGTCGCTTTTTTTCACTCATTTATGGCACTAATCCCACCAAATGACGATTTTTATGAATATTAAGTCTTTTTGAATTATACAAGGTTAGCACCACAATATAATAAATTACATTAAAAATACCACGTTAGCGTATTTAATCCTTATAAAATCAAATAGATCTTGTTTTCAATAATTGCATTTTCGACTGCTTCCAGCTTGTCACCGGCACAGGGACCGTGAATACAGAGACCGTTTCCGATCTTGAATAAAGCACCATGCGTAGCACACTGGATGAATTCATTATTACGATCAAGGAATTGATGTGGCACCCATTCAAGATTAACCCCTGTATGGGGACAGCGATTAAGATAACTCAATATCTTATTTTGATGATAAATAATTAAACACTGAACATGTAAACCATTAATGACACTTTCCCAGCCATAACAACCGGATGCCTTTAGTACATCGACCTCGCAAACGAGGTATTTTTTCTTCTTAGAATTCATCTCAAATCAGTTAACTGGATAGACACCCTATGGTGCCTTACAGTATAATCATCGTCCAATTCTGCGGGAGTAGCCATACGGTTACTCCCTTTTTTATGTGTAGGATGTACTCTCAGGATTTTTGTTTCTGGTACCAACAATAGGTGTCTTGTGCGAATTCTGAATACCTGCATCCATATAGACCAACGTCGCAAATGGAAAGTAAATCCAATGCGACGATTAGTATTAGAGGTATCGTTTTTTGACAGAAAATGCCCTGTTAGCCCTTGAAGATGGTTCACTGTTTTACGGTACATCGATTGGTATCGATGGTGAGTCCATTGGTGAAGTTGTTTTTAATACCTCTATCACAGGATATCAGGAGATTCTTACTGATCCTTCCTACTACAAGCAAATAGTGACCTTAACGCATCCTCATATTGGAAATGTTGGTACAAACTCCGAGGATGAGGAATCTAGCCAAGTTTTTGTAAGCGGCCTAATTATCCGAGATTTGCCACTAGTGGTGAGTAATTGGCGCGCGACTGAAAATCTGAGTGATTATCTTATCAGACATAAGATAGTTGCTATTGCAGGGATCGACACGCGTCAACTAACCCGACACTTACGCAAGCATGGTGCAATGAAGGCTTGTGTTGTCGCGGGTGAAAATATTGATGCTGAGAAATCAGTCAAAACTGCAAAGTCATTTGCGGGTCTGGTTGGTATGGATTTGGCAAAAGAAGTATCGACATCATCAGCATATAACTGGGCAGATGGAACTTGGGATATTGAAGGTGGAATTAAACCTTCCTCTAGTAAAAAAGAGTGGCGTGTCATCGCATATGATTTTGGAGTTAAGAGAAATATTCTTCGTATTTTGGCGGATTTGGGTTGTGAGGTTAAGGTAGTTCCTGCGCAAACGCCGGCGAATGAGATATTGGCAGAAAAACCAGACGGTGTCTTTTTATCTAATGGCCCGGGTGATCCCGATCCTTGCGACTACGCAATAACTGCAATAAAGGAGATTATCAATTCAGGTATACCGATATTTGGTATTTGCCTTGGACACCAATTGCTTTCACTAGCATTGGGTGCAAAAACAAGCAAAATGAAATTTGGTCACCATGGTGCAAACCATCCAGTGCAATCACTTGATGGTGGCCAAGTGTCGATCACTAGTCAAAACCATGGCTTTGCAGTGGATGAGAAAACATTGCCCGACAGTCTTAGAGCAACGCATCGTTCTTTGTTTGATGACTCTCTCCAGGGTGTACATCATAACAAACTTCCTGTGTTTGGATTTCAAGGACACCCGGAAGCGAGTCCTGGCCCTCATGACTTAAAACCGCTCTTCAATCATTTCATTGAATTAATGCAAGAACATAAAACGTAATATACCCATGCCTAAACGTACAGATATTAAAAGCATCCTTATCATTGGCGCAGGTCCAATAATCATAGGCCAGGCCTGTGAATTTGATTATTCCGGTGCGCAAGCGTGTAAGGCATTAAGAGAAGAAGGCTTTCGCGTCATCCTAGTGAACTCTAATCCAGCAACAATTATGACTGATCCGGAAATGGCTGATGCGACTTATATTGAACCTGTAAACTGGCAGACAGTTGAAAGAATTATAGAAAAAGAACGACCAGATGCATTACTGCCAACAATGGGTGGACAAACAGCGTTGAACTGCGCTTTAGATTTGGATAGGAAAGGTGTACTTGAAAAGTTCGGCGTAGAAATGATCGGTGCTAAAAAAGAAGCGATCAATAAAGCCGAAGATCGCGATTTATTTAGAATAGCTATGAATAAGATCGGCTTAGCTATGCCGAGGTCTGAGATAGTCCATAACATGGAAGAAGCCAAAGCCGCCATCGATATCATAGGCTTCCCAGCTGTCGTTCGACCATCATTCACTTTAGGTGGCACGGGTGGTGGTATTGCCTACAATCGCGATGAGTATATGGAAATTTGTGAACGCGGGGTGGAAGCTTCACCGACTAATGAAGTTCAGGTCGATGAGTCCATTTTAGGCTGGAAAGAATATGAAACGGAAGTGGTGCGCGATAAAAAAGATAACTGCATCATTATCTGTACAATTGAAAACCTTGATCCTGTGGGTGTTCACACAGGCGATTCAATCACGATTGCACCAGCACAAACGTTGACCGACAAAGAATATCAAATGATGCGTGATGCTTCTATTAAAGTATTACGCGAAATTGGCGTTGAAACGGGTGGTTCGAATGTACAGTTTGCTGTAAACCCTGAAAATGGTGCGTTGATTGTAATTGAAATGAATCCACGTGTTTCGCGTTCATCTGCTTTGGCATCAAAAGCAACCGGTTTTCCGATTGCACGAGTTGCTGCAAAATTAGCGATCGGTTACACGCTTGATGAACTTGATAATGAAATTACCGGTGGTGCTACACCAGCATCTTTTGAGCCCAGTATCGATTATATAGTCACTAAGATACCTCGTTTTACTTTTGAAAAATTCCCGCAGGCAGATGATCGACTGACGACACAAATGAAATCAGTTGGTGAAGTCATGGCCATGGGCCGCACTTTTCAAGAGTCATTGCAAAAAGCAATTCGTGGTATGGAAACGGGTGTTACCGGATTTAATGAAATTGTTGATGAATCCTCTGGAAATATTTTAGAACAAATTGAAAAAGAATTACGCGTACCACGTGCTGATCGACTTTGGTATGTTGCAGATGCATTTCGTCATGGCTTGAGCATTGATGAAGTCTTCGATATCTGTTTTATAGATCCCTGGTTTTTAGTTCAGATACATGATCTTGTTGAAGAAGAAAATAAACTAAGAAATGAAGGTGCTTCATCATTATCTGAAAAACGTCTTGTTGAATTAAAACGAAAAGGTTTTTCTGATCAACGTTTGGCTGAATTAGCTGATCTATCTGAATCCGATGTAAGAAAACTACGTATCGATAAAAACATTCGCCCGGTATTTAAACGTGTTGATTCCTGTGCAGCAGAATTTGAATCAGCAACGGCATATATGTATTCGACTTACGATGTTGAATGTGAAGCTGCGCCAACTGACAAGCAAAAAATCATGGTGCTCGGTGGCGGACCAAATCGAATTGGTCAGGGAATCGAATTTGATTATTGCTGTGTACAAGCCGCATTTGCCATGCGAGATGCAGGTTATGAAACCATTATGGTTAATTGCAATCCAGAGACAGTTTCCACGGATTACGATACATCTGATCGTCTTTATTTCGAGCCATTAACATTGGAAAACGTATTAGACATTATTCATGTTGAAAAACCGTATGGTGTGATAGTGCAATATGGTGGGCAAACACCCTTAAAATTGGCACGAGATCTTGAAAGTGCTGGTGTGCCAATTATAGGTACCAGTCCAGATTCAATTGATCTAGCTGAAGATCGAGAACGCTTCCAAAAACTATTAGAAGATATCGGTTTGAAACAACCACCAAACCGAACAGCACGAAACGTTGAGCAGGCGGTTAAAGGAGCTGAAGAAATTGGCTACCCGCTGGTTGTAAGACCGTCGTATGTTTTGGGCGGTCGAGCTATGGAGATTGTGTATAACGAAGATGACCTTCGAAATTACATGGACAATGCTGTAGCGGTATCTAACTCGTCACCAGTACTGCTGGACAGGTTTTTGAATAACGCCATTGAAGTGGATGTTGATGCGATATCAGATGGCCAGGATGTCTGTATTGCAGGGATCATGGAACACATTGAACAAGCGGGAGTTCATTCAGGTGATTCGGCATGTTCACTGCCCCCCTATAGTTTAAGTGATGAAGTTCAAGACAAAATTGCGACCCAGGTTGGGGCAATGGCGCGTGCTTTAAATGTTGTTGGCTTAATGAATACGCAGTTTGCTATACAGAATGATGATATTTATGTCCTGGAAGTAAATCCGAGGGCTTCAAGAACGATACCGTTTGTTTCTAAAGCGACGGGTATATCTATTGCTAAGGTGGCGGTAAATTGTATGGTAGGTAACAGTTTGGCATCACAAGGCTTAACAAATGTACCGGTACCAGATTATTATTCAGTTAAGGAATCTGTATTCCCATTTATTAAGTTTCCGGGCGTTGATCCTTTACTAGGACCTGAGATGAAATCAACCGGCGAGGTGATGGGAGTTGGAAAAACATTTGGTGAAGCCTTTGCAAAAGGACAGTTGGCAGCGGGAGAAGAGTTCCCACGTGAGGGAAATGCATTTATCAGTGTTAAAGAAATAGATAAAGAAAAGGCAGTTATTGTTGCGAGAGAATTATCTTTATTGGGATATGAACTTTATGCCACTAGTGGCACTTGTAAGGTATTAAAGGCAGCAGGTATAAAGTGTGAACGCGTTAATAAGGTAAGAGAAGGGCAACCACATATTGTTGATATGTTGAAAAATGATGCAATTGATTTAATTGTGAATACCACAGAGGATAAAAAGGCGATTGCAGATTCATTCTCAATTAGAAGAACGGCACTTCAACATAAGGTCTTTTACACAACTACAATAGCGGGTGCAATGGCAACTATGGAAGCATTGAAACAAAGAGATAGCGTTGGTGTAAATAGTCTACAAGATTTACATAAAGGAGTAATTGCATGAGTCAAACACCTATGACTGTACGAGGTGCGGAAAAATTAAAAGAAGAACTGCACAAACTCAAAACGGTAGACCGTCAACGAATTACCAAAGCGATTGCTGAGGCTCGCGCGCATGGAGATCTGAGTGAGAATGCTGAATACCATGCTGCACGCGAACAACAAAGTTTTGCAGAAGGTCGTATCAATACTATTGAATCGGCTTTGGCCGATGCACAGATAATTGATGTCACTACGGTTGATGCCGAAGGTCGCGTTGTCTTTGGTGCGACTGTCAAACTATTAAATATCGATACTGATGCAGAGGTCACTTACCAGATAGTTGGTGAACAAGAAGCCGATATTAACGAAGGATTGATTTCGATAACGTCACCGATTGCAAGAGCATTAATTGGAAAGCAGCAAGATGACGCCGTTGATGTGAATGCACCAAGTGGGGTAATTGAGTACGAAATTCTCGAAGTGAAGTACATATAGAATCGAATTTTTAGTGAATTTTATGTGTAATTAATAGTGTTCTGATGGCCAAAAAATCCAATAAACAATGGCTACACGCACAAAATAAAGATCAATATGTAAAGCAGGCTCGTGATTCGCATTACCGCTCGCGCGCTATATACAAACTTCAGGAAATTGACCAAAAAGATAAACTCATCAAACCAAATACCTGTGTTGTAGATTTGGGTTCAGCACCAGGAAGTTGGTCGCAATACGCCAGCGAACAAGTTAAAGCTAATGGTCGAGTAATCTCGGTCGATATATTGCCCATGGACCCGATTGAACGGGTGTTATTTGTCTTGGGTGACTTTACCGACGAAGCAGTTGAAAACGCGTGTATTGGTCATATAGGCAAACAGGGCGCCGATCTTGTAATTTCAGATATGGCCCCCAACTTAACAGGTATCAGGATAACTGATCAGGCGCGAAGTCTCGCTTTGGCGGAATTAGTCTATGATTTTTGCGATCAAGTGCTTAAGCCTGGTGGTGATTTAGTCATCAAATTGTTTGAAGGCGCTGGAACGGATGAATATAGGCGATTATTGAAGGAACGATTTGCCAAGGTCATGACTCGAAAACCTGACGCATCACGTGATCAGTCGCGGGAATTCTATGTTTTAGCCCGTTCGTATAGGTTATAGTAGAAATATGAAATCATTAATTATTGAGGTTTATTGATTTGAACGACATGGCAAAAAATCTGGTCTTGTGGGTAATTATCGCCCTAGTCCTGATGATGGTATTCAAGAATTTTGGTAACCCGGCATTGACTGGGGATATCAGCTATTCTCAATTTATCTCTTATGTAAAAACCGGACGTATTGTCGAGGTGGGCATAGAAGGCAGCTCAATAAGCGGCAGGATGTCGGATGATAAGCTATTCACTACATATAGCCCTGAAACCAGCAACGATGCCTTAATAGGCACCCTCTTGGAGAACAACGTCGAAATTAAGGGTGTTGAGCCAAATAAAAATTCATTTTGGGCACATGCTCTGATCTCTTGGTTTCCTATCATATTGTTACTCGGTATCTGGATTTATTTTATGCGTCAGATGCAAGGCGGTGGCGGTGGTCGTGGCGCAATGTCATTTGGTAAGAGTCGTGCACGATTATTAGGCGAAGACCAGATTAAGATCACCTTCAGTGATGTTGCTGGTGTTGAAGAGGCAAAAGAAGAAGTAGCAGAGTTAGTCGAATTTTTACGTGATCCTGGGAAATTCCAGAAACTGGGTGGCAAGATACCCTCTGGTGTCTTAATGGTAGGGTCTCCTGGTACCGGTAAAACGTTATTAGCAAAAGCCATTGCTGGTGAAGCGAAAGTACCGTTCTTTACGATATCAGGTTCTGATTTTGTTGAGATGTTTGTTGGTGTCGGCGCTTCTCGTGTGCGTGATATGTTTGAACAGGCCAAAAAACATGCGCCATGTATTATTTTTATTGATGAAATAGATGCCGTAGGCCGTCATCGTGGCGCTGGTCTAGGTGGTGGACATGATGAGCGCGAGCAAACTTTAAACCAATTATTGGTAGAGATGGTTGGTTTTGAAGGTAATGAAGGCGTGATTGTTATCGCAGCAACAAACCGTCCCGATGTGTTAGATCCTGCATTATTAAGGCCAGGGCGTTTTGACCGTCAGGTTGTTGTACCATTGCCCGATATTCGTGGTCGCGAACAAATTCTCAAGGTTCATATGCGCAAGGTTGCATTGGGTGATGATATCAAGGCAGGCATCATTGCTCGTGGTACACCGGGTTTTTCTGGTGCTGATTTAGCCAACTTGGTAAACGAGGCCGCATTATTTGCAGCACGTGCCAATAAAAAATTGGTTGAGATGGAAGAATTTGAGCGTGCCAAAGACAAGATTATGATGGGCGCAGAACGTCGTTCCATGGTGATGGGTGAGGAAGAGAAAAAACTCACCGCATATCATGAAGCCGGTCATGCTATCGTCGGTCGATTGATGCCATCGCACGATCCTGTTTACAAAGTTTCAATCATTCCTCGTGGACGCGCCTTAGGCGTCACTATGTTCTTACCAGAAGAAGATCGTCTTAGTTATTCTAAACAATTACTGGAATGTCAGATCTCGACGTTATTTGGTGGACGGATAGCAGAAGAACTGATCTTCGGTGCGGATATGGTTACCACTGGAGCAAGTAACGATATTGAACGCGCGACATTACTTGCACGTAATATGGTAACTAAATGGGGTTTGTCAGAAAAGCTGGGTCCATTGACTTATAGCGAGGAAGATGGCGAAGTCTTTTTGGGTCACTCAGTGACACAACATAAGGCTATCTCTGATGAAACATCCCATACTATCGATGAAGAGATTCGTTCTATTGTTGACAAAAACTATGCTAGATCAGAGAAAATTCTGAAAGAGAATGAAGATAAGCTTCACCTCATGGCTGAAGCGCTAATCAAGTACGAGACGATAGACGCTGATCAGATTGATGACCTTATGGAAGGCAAAACACCCAGACCGCCATCAGGATGGGATGATAGTGACGATGATGATTCGTCTTCTGCCAAGAAAAAGGAAAAGACTAAAACAAAATCTTCCAAAGAAGATGATGCGCCTTCAGGCGAGCCACCAGCCAAACCTGCATAATGTAACTACAAACCTGTGAAGTATTTTTTACTTCACAGGTTTCGTTTTTATCCGCACAATAGTGTTCTCTATAACATAATCGATAAGTGAATCACGATTAATACCAACAGTAGAAAATATTTCGGAACCGATGGCATCCGCGGCATTGTCGGTGAAGGTGTCATCACACCTGACTTTATTATGAAACTTGGTTGGGCAGCAGGGCGTGTGCTTGCAAAAAAAGGTAATGGCCCTGTATTGATAGGTAAAGATACGCGGATATCAGGTTATATGTTTGAGTCAGCGCTTGAGGCAGGTCTATCTGCGGCAGGTGTTGATATTCGCTTACTCGGTCCTATGCCAACCCCAGGTATAGCCTATTTAACCAAGAATACACGCGCCCAAGCAGGCATTGTGATTAGCGCGTCGCATAATCCATTCTATGATAATGGGATTAAATTTTTTTCAGGTGATGGTACTAAATTACCCGATCAAGTTGAGCATGAAATTGAATATGAATTAAATTTACCAATGCAAACCGTGCATTCACGTCATCTTGGTAAGGCGCGACGCATTACAGATGCACCAAGACGTTACATCGAGTTTTGTAAATCAAAATTACATAATGATGTTGATTTTAACGGACTGAGAATTGCTGTCGATTGTGCCAATGGCGCAACCTACCACATAGCACCTAAAGTCTTTGAAGAATTAGGCGCAGAAGTATTTCTCCATGCTGCAACACCCGACGGACTAAATATTAATGAGGAGTGTGGTGCGACATCTCCAGCAGCATTACAAGCCCTGGTGAAAGAGTCACGTGCTGATGTCGGCATAGCATTGGACGGTGATGGTGATCGCTTAATAATGATAGACGAGCAGGGAAATGTTATTGATGGTGACGATATTCTTTATGCCATTGCGCAGTTAGATACAGAAAAATTAAATGGTGCCGTTGTTGGTACCGTAATGAGTAACCTGGGTCTGGAGCATGCTATAAAAGATTTGCAGTTGGATTTTTTAAGGGCTTCAGTTGGTGATCGTTACGTAATGGAGTTATTACTAAAAGAAAAACTGGTCTTGGGTGGAGAAACATCCGGACATATTATTAACCTTGATCGCACAACGACAGGTGACGGAATCATAGCTGCTCTACAAGTACTAGAGGCTATGAAAGTAACTCAGAAAAAATTGTCAGAGCTGGTTGGCAATATCAAAAAGTTTCCACAAATAATGAAGAACGTAAAGCTTCAAAAGAAAATTGATATTGCTTCCAATAATGAAATTAATGATGCCATCAAGGATGCTGAAAACACCCTCGGCGATTCGGGTCGAGTCGTGCTAAGACCTTCGGGCACAGAACCCTTAGTAAGAGTTATGGTAGAAGGTGAAAACCAACAGCAAGTAGAATCATTGGTTGATCAGCTTTCAACTAAAGTTAGTGAAGTAGTAGAAAAATTACTATAAAGCATAAAAGTAATTAACAAAAAATCACAACTTATTGGTTGAATTAGAATTCAATCACTTCCTCTTCTTCGGCGATTATAAAATTTGGTGCGCCCCCCGTTGAAATTTCAGCGGCATGCGCCAAGATCTCTTTTCCCGCATCTGATTGTGTACTGGCGAGCAATGCATCCATAGAAGGAAAATATATTTCAGAGGTTCTATGATATGCAGGAAGTATGTGATGGGCATGAGGTAATGCCGTTGTTGTCACGATCTTAGTTTTGCCATCCAGTTTTTCAGTTACTAGAGGCATATGTTCCTCCTTGTAACTATGATCAAATGCGTAAACATCGAGTGGATGAGGGTATTGAATAATCAGTTTTACATTAGCCATGCTATATATCTCCTAATTAATCACTTGTTTTTATTACTTATATTCAGGGTACATTTAAAAAGCTAAATTCATGTTATTCACTATAAAAGATAGATCATCATGCCTGCTAAATCAAGGTACGTGCATGTATATATATTATTGATTTAATTATAAAATAATTAATTTTCACTGGTCTTACTGCAAGGTTTTTAATATTAGTGAAACTAAGACTTAAACGGACGATATCATCATTAATTAACACACTAAATAACCATAACAAGCAAGCCACCTATACTGCTGTTTGATTCAAATCGATGCCTGCACACACCTCAAGATGCCATATTCGTATTCTTCATTTAAGGCTTCATAGAGTGGTTTGAGTCGGCTCTTATCATCGTCTTCCATAGTTTCAATGGTATAAACAATCTCGTCAAATTGACCATCATCAAGATCAAGCACGTCACGTACTTCTAACAAGCCGACTTCAATAGCATCAGCCAAGTGAGTGTAAATAGTGCTGATGTTTTTATCGCGTTGTTCTGCAATTTTTTCAATACTGATATCTTGCTGATAGAGTATCAATGTTTCATTAATAGTTTTACTTAGATTATTGTCCAGTAACGCAGGAAGAGGGTGTTTTGCAATCTCGCTAAGGAATTGCTGGCCATAACGTTGGAGTTTTTGTTCGCCCACACCAGAAATACTAATCATGCCGTCATTAGAACCAGGTCTTTTCCTGACCATCTCTTGTAAGGTCGCGTCATGAAAGATGACATAAGGCGGTACGCCAGCTTCATCTGCTAATTTTGTACGCAGCGATCGTAAGGCATCCCATAAAATTTGATCTTGTGGACGGACAACAGATTTTTGTTTTGCCTCCTTAGTGATTTTTTCTTCTTGAGATTGTTTCCTCAAATCAAGTTTCTGTTCACCACGTAATACCGGACGACATTTTTCGGTAAGACGTAATGCGCCATGCCGTTCCATATCGATGTCGATATAACCTAAGGCAATCAATTGCCTGAAAACACTACGCCATTCTGTAGTTGATAAATCTTTACCAATAGCAAAGGTACTAAGTTGATCGTGACCATTTCGTTGGACACGGTCATCATTTTTTCCCAGCAAAATATCAACGATATAATTCACACCAAAGCGTTGTTCAGTTCGATATATTGCCGATAGCGCTTTTTGTGCTGATTCAGTTGCATCCCATTTTTCCGGAGGACTAAGACAATTGTCACATGCGCCGCATTTTTCAATCGATGCTTCATCAAAATATTCGAGCAGGGCATGACGTCGGCAAGTAATGAGTTCACAAAGCCCAAGCATCGATTCGAGTTTATGATGTTCAACGCGCTTATGAATTTCATCGGCATTAGAGTTCAACATAAATTGCCGCAAGGTAATCACGTCTTTTAAACCATAGGCCATCCACGCATTGGCCGGTTCGCCATCACGTCCACCACGTCCCGTTTCCTGATAATAAGCTTCGATGCTTTTAGGTAAATTGAGGTGCGCAACAAAACGTACATCGGGTTTATCTATGCCCATACCAAAGGCAATTGTTGCAACAATAATGACACTATCCTCGCGCAAGAATCGGTGTTGGTTTTTTTGGCGTATCTCTTGAGACAAACCTGCGTGATAAGGTAAAGCTATCCGTCCCTGATCGCTCAACCACTCAGCGATAGCCTCGACACTTTTACGTGACAGGCAATAAACAATTCCGGCATCGTCTTTATGGTTGTCCTCAAGGAAACGCCATAATCGATTTTTAGGATTATTCCCTTCCGAGATAGCATAGGTAATATTCGGCCGATCAAAACTATTAACGTATACCTTTGCCGCTTCCAATTGCAGTTGTGAAATAATCTCTTCACGCGTGCGTTGGTCGGCTGTTGCCGTCAGTGCAATACGTGGAATAGAAGGGTAGCGTTCATGCAAAATTTTCAGTCGTTGATATTCAGGCCGGAAATCATGCCCCCACTGAGATACGCAATGTGCTTCGTCGATAGCGAATAAAGAAACCTGACATCGATCGAGCAGAAATTGCATGTGATTAGTCAGTAACCTCTCCGGTGCCACGTAGACAATATCGAGCTCATTATTGACTAATTGTTGCTCGACTAACTGTGCTTCATCATGACTCATACTGGAGTTCAAAAAGGCAGCGTTGACCCCAAGTTGCTTTAAGGCATCAACTTGATCCTGCATTAAGGCAATCAGTGGTGATATGACAATCGCCATACCATCAAGTACCAGTGCCGGTAGCTGGTAACACAAGGACTTGCCGCCACCGGTTGGCATTAAAACAAGGGCGTCATTGCCATTCAGTATTTCCTGAATAATGTCTTCTTGATGATGGCGGAACTGTTCGTAACCAAAAGTGGATTTTAAAATCGCTTGCGCGCGCTTCATTCAGGGGTCGGCCTTTGACGGAAATTGTTATTGCTGATGTAATAAAAAAGCTACTGTTTTAATCAAGGCAGGATTGTACTATACAAATTAGCTTAATAACTTACTGATAGCCTTAAGCCGCAAGAAAAACATTGTTATAGTGTTTGTCTGTTCGAAATACTAATTTGACACGAATGGTACTTAACTTAAGCTTCAAAGATAATATTTTTCTCGTTTGTCATCCCCGCGCAGGCGGGAATCTAGTGAATGTAGAGTGTCATGTCTAACTAGATTCCCGCCTGCGCGGGAAAGACGGGCTTAAGTAAGTGCCATACGAATCTGACACCTTTTATAGTAGATAGGGAATAAACATAAATGAGTACGCCACAGTCAGCAATATTACCTGAAGCCGCGCCACATGCCTTATACATGGTTATCAATGTGACTAATAATACGAAAGACGTTGTTAAGCAATGCGCATCTCTTCCGGTGTTAATCGAGACAATAAAAAAGGAACACAAAGTTGATAAGCTGTATGCCAGTTTGGCCTTTGGTGCAGATTATTGGGGTGATATTTACTCGAAAGGTAGGCCGCAACGGTTGAAAACGTTTGTTGAGCTAGGCAAAGGCGATGTTTCTGCCCCCGCTACCGGTGGTGATGTTTTCTTGCATATCCATGCTGATAGAAAAGATATGGTTTATGTTCTCGCGAGTGAATTTATCAAACCCATTAAAGAAAATATTCAGGTCCTCGATGAAGTCGAGGGGTTTCATTATCTGGATGATCGTGACTTAACTGGTTTTATCGATGGCACTGAAAATCCTGAAGGAGACGAACGTGCCGAAGTAGCATTAATAGACGATGAACCAGCATTTAACGGCGGTAGTTATGTCCTTGCGCAGCGTTATGTGCACAACTTACCAAAATGGCAAACGGTAGCTGATGACGAACAGGAAAAGATTATCGGTCGCACCAAGCCAGACAGTATAGAACTAGAAGATGATGTAATGCCGGAGACTTCACATGTCAGCAGGGTAGTCATAGAAGAAGACGGTGAAGAACTCGAAATCGTTCGACATAGCCTACCTTATGGACAGGCTTCAGGTGATTCAGGTTTGTTTTTTCTAGCCTACAGCAAAGACAACACTATCCTTGAAAAGATGCTAGCGAATATCTTCGGCGTCAGTGGTGATGGCTTGCATGATCACTTAATGAATTATACAACAGCGAAGAGTGGTGCTTATTTCTTTGCACCTTCGGTTGAGATGTTAAAGGAGATAGGAAATTAGTCATATTATTATGATTGCATCCGGCTCATCTGCTTTGAGTATATTTAGAATCAAAGTTAATCATCTAAAAGATGACTTCAAAATTATTTATGTCTGCTTTTAAAATTTCGTTATGATAGAAATATTCAGCTACCGACCCAAAGCAGAAATAAGGTCACTCGGTATCGACGAGATAATAGGTGTTATATTAATAGATGAAAATTATTTTATTACTATTACTTTTTATGCAAGGTTGTGCATCTGTAGATATACAAACTACCCCAAGTCAGGATCAGTATTATAAAATTGAACGGTCAAAAGCTATGCTACTAACTGAAGACTTGTTAAAAACGTCTCTTGCAAATGGATTTTTAGATAGTTACAAAAGAGAAGATTTTGAATTTATAAACGATATTTTCTATGTGGAATCGAAAGGAGTTAAAGGAAGAATTAGTTTTGTAGAGAATGAAAAGGGACTGGCTGTAAATATGCGTGCTGAAGGCAAGGACATTCCAGTTTGGGAAGCCGGCGGGACTGGGACATTACTTGGTATATATACAAACATTCAAAGATTATTGAATGATAATTCTGGAGAATTAAGGAAGGAGAAAAAACAACAGCTTCAAAGAATCGCACTTAAGGATTTCTCCTGTTCTGTTCCGAATGAAGATGACTGGCTTGTTGTGCAAAGAAATGCTGACTCAGTCCAGTTAGCGAAACAGGGTAATGGCGCAGATGAAACATATGCCATTCAAGCACGGTCACTTGAACTCCCCCAATTCTATAACGATGAAGCCTTCATTTTATTTATTGAGGAAGGCATAAAAAAATATACAGATGGGTCTCGTTTTATTGAAAAGAAGAATGAGATTTCTGCCGCCAACACAAAGCATGGAACATGTATCAAGTTCGAGAGTATCCACGAAGATTTATCAGCAAAAAAACGTACAAATAACTCTGAACCAATGTTTCTAGAAGTAATAGGCACCACTTGTCGAAATCCACATGATCATTCTAAAGGGGCTTATCTTGTATATTCCAATAGATACTACTCGGGGAATCAGGATTCATCGCTATCTACTCAGGCACAATCCCTATTAAATAGCCTTGAGTTTGTAAAATGAAAAATTATATTGAATACACATCAATAATTATAGTTTTTTTTGCATTATCAGGATGTAATTCAATAAATCAAAAAAGTGACAATCCAGTTTACGATAAATATCGATCCAGCTTCAAAGCAATTCAACCTGGATTTCACATGCTTAGCAGTAGCGCAAATGTATATACACTAAAATATGTAGGTGAATCTAAGTCGTCAATTGAACAATCAAAAGCAATTTGGGAAAAACGTGCAAAAGAAATCTGTTCTGAATCTCAAGCCGACCCGGTAATTGATGAAGCTAAAAATGTCCAACGAACAAAAAGGAAAAGATACGGTAATGAGAATAGTTCAGCCGCAGGTATTTGTGCCGTAGTTGGTGTAATTGGTTGTATCGTAGTCGATATACTTTCTACAAACTATGTAGTAGGAAATAAAATTCAATATCCAGAAGTAGTAGGCACTGTCGATTGTAACCCAGCTTAACTTAGGTTTAACCAATCATCTCAAAGCGACACGTTAAAAACATTCTTCTGACTAAACGACGGGTATAGATATTATGAAACGCATATTACTTTTAATTATTGGTTTAATTTTTAATGTTTTTGCATTAGCAGCAGCAGATATAGACATTAAAAATCTTGAAACTAGAGCTAATAATGGTGATATAGAAGCACAGTTTGCTTTAGGGACAGCTTTTGATTGGGGAGCTGGAGTTAGTGCAAATGGAAGAAAAGCTAAAAAATGGTATCAAAAAGCTGCAGACAATGGGCATGCTGAAGCACAAAACAGTTTAGGTAGTGGATACCAAGCTGAAAAAAATTATACAGATGCAAAGTTTTGGTATGAAAAGGCTTCAGCACAAGGGCATGCTCTTGCAACACATAATTTAGCTTATCTTTATGATCTCGGTTACGGTGTAAAACAAGATAGATTAAAAGCAGAAAAATTATATTTACGTGCTGCTGATTTAGGAGAAGCACAAGCAATGTTTAATCTGGGCCAAACATATGGTTCGGGCCAAATTGGACCAGTGGATCTAGATAAAGGATGTTTTTGGACATACTTAGCAAAACGGTTTGCAAAGTCTTATGACGATGATCTTGAACAAAGGACGAGGCAAACAATAAATTATTGTGAAAATACTTTATCTCATGTAAAAATTCAGGAAATTAAAAACAGAGCTGACGAATGGACTCGGAAATCAAGCGGGTAATTAAATATGCGTAGCCTCCCACTCAAGAGCAACGTGGCAACGATACATCGATGAGATCAATCGTTATTTCCACTTTTGGCCGAACTCAGAGCTATGATAAAATCGTCCTAGAGCAGACGCTTTAATAATACTGTTATGTTCCTGACTAGATAAACAGCAACCTTGAACAAGGCAAATGAAGCTTTATATTCCCAACGCGAATTTTATTTGCTTAGTGTGAGGAAGTGATCGTTTTGCTAATGCCTAGTTTAGTGGAAAGTATTTCTTCTTTAAATTTCAGACAATCATTTTCAACAATGGCTCTAACTATATGGATCTCCATTGCTTCGGTGCCAAAGTTTTTATAATACAGAAACATATTTGTGTCGTTGGGTGTATTGGCGCTTGATAGTGATCCATTCTTATATTGAGTGAATGAGTGTTTGTGATACAGGTCGGCTGATCTCATTATCGACAACTGATGAGTATGGCCACAGAAAACATGTTCTATATTATTTTCTCTGACGAATTCGACAACCATTCTGGAGTTGAAAAGGGGGTCTGAATCGGTGTCCAGGATTGAGTGATGATTTAGAAGAATTATTCTATCGTAACTTTCTTTGCTAATTGCATGAGAGAGTGTTCTCAGCATTTCAGTATCGACAAAACCTTTGTCTGTATAGAGTGTGTTGGTGTCGAGACAGACTACCAGAACGGACTCACCATCAATCGTGATGTTTTTAAGAAAATTGATGTCAGTAAAATGTTCTTTTAAGCCATTGGTATTTCCATCAAGAAATATATTATTCTTTCTACAATTGTCACGATTTAATGGCCGAATGACTTCTGTGTCGTCGATATACTCACGAAAATAGTCAGCGCTACGCATATTTCGTTTGTCATGATTTCCAGGAATCGAAATCATGTGTTTGCACTCAATTGACTTCAAAAAATTCCCAGCGGCTTCAAATTCATTTTCGAGAGCATCTGTCGTATTGTCGCCTGTGTTGAATACAATATCGGCCGCATAGCTGTTCAACTTCTCTAACAACAATTCACTTTTTCCAAGCCAGTGACGAGGTCCAAAATGCATATCTGAGATGTGTAGTATATTCATTTCGTTTTGAGTATATCCCTTTCCTTAAACAGGAGTTGTGACCGATAAGCCACATTTAGGCTTACGATCTTTGGATCTGATTTCTAAAGGGAGCAAAGTGCACACAGTCTCGATCATTAAACTAAGAGTATGCCATATATATTGTGACAATGGCGTGACCTGCAAGGCATCGGGTCTTCCACCGTTTCTCGGTTTCTGGTCAAAATGATTTGAATTAAAAGAATTACTTGCTACCGGTTTTGTTAGTTTAGGAGCTGTTGCTGTTGTCTTGTCTATAATAGACGCTTATTTCTACTTAGGTATTGTTAATTTTAGAGTGAATATTAATTTTATAAACGGTCTACTTATGGCTGCCAGAAGCGGCCGTTAAAACGTAATCGATTTATAACTCTCTTCAGAAAACCCAACAGCTATCGTATTATTCACATCCAACACGGGGCGTTTAATGATTGCCGGGTTCTCGATCATTAACGTTATAGCTTGTGTCTTATTCTTAATTTCTTTTTCTTCTTCGGATAATTTACGCCAGGTTGTGCCACGTTTATTGATCAATATTTCAAGATCGATCTGTTTCAAAAAATTATTGACGAGGGTTTTGTCGATGCCATCGACGCGAAAGTCATGGAAGGTATACGGCACGGAATTGGCGTCTAACCATTTCCGTGCCTTTTTAACCGTGTCGCAGTTCTTTATGCCATAGAGGGTTACGGACATTATGTTTGCTTCTTAAACGTCGCGCAGGATTTCGTTAATACCAACTTTGCTTAAAGTTTTTTCATCAACTGTCTTCACGATAACTGCACAATACAAACTGTATTTGCCATCATTCGAAGGCAGGTTGCCTGAAACGACTACTGAGCCTGGTGGGATATAACCGTAGGTGACTTCGCCGGTAGCGCGATCAAAGATACGTGTGCTTTGACCTATGTAAACACCCATTGAAATGACGGAGCCTTGACCGACTATCACGCCTTCAACAACTTCTGATCGTGCACCGATAAAACAATTGTCTTCTATTATAGTTGGGTTGGCTTGCAAGGGTTCTAGTACACCACCGATACCGACGCCTCCGGAGAGATGAACGTTTTTACCAATCTGTGCGCATGAACCAACCGTTGCCCAGGTATCGACCATCGTGCCGCTGTCGACATAGGCGCCGATGTTAACAAAGCTAGGCATCAAGACGACGTTTTGTCCGATATAACTACCGCGTCTTACCGTAGCGTTAGGAACAACGCGTGCGCCGGTTTCGATGAAATTAGTTTTGTTATAGCCGTAGAACTTATTAGGGACTTTGTCGTAGTAATTTGTCAGGCCTCCTTGCATAACGACATTATTTTCAAGGATGAAAGAAAGCAGTACGGCTTTTTTCAACCATTGATTGACCACCCAATCGCCATCGACCTTTTCTGCTATACGAAGTTGGCCACTGTCGAGTTTCCAGATGATCTCTTCAACGGCATCTTTGATTTCTTTG
>JAJFKM010000032.1 GCA_021773215.1 Gammaproteobacteria bacterium | reverse complement strand
AGGATGCGAGCGACTTCTAAAGGATGATGAATATAGGGTTCGCCACTGACACGTTTTTGGCCTTCATGCGCTTTGGCACTAAAGTAATAGGCGCGCTGTATTTTAAAGACCTGATCTGGCTGTAGATAGGTGCCAATAAGTTTACTAAGGTCATTAATTGTATACACGGCTATATTTAACAGTGGTATTAATCAAATGTACGGTCTTGCGTACGGGAACTGTATGATACAACAGCAGAAAGACGCTTGCCGCGCCTTTCTGTTTGGAAGAGTGTTAGTGATTATTCTGCAGAAGGGATATTAAAATCGGATTCAGTGAATTCGTCTTCTGTTTCAAATTTGTTGATGGTGTCGATATTGTCATTATTGACTAAATTTTCAGCTATTTCGCGTAAGGCAATAACAGTAGGTTTGTCGTTTTCAGCAGGAACCAAGGGGTCTGCGCCCATTGCAATCTGACGCGCTCGTTTGCTCGCTAATAAAACCAGATCGTAGCGGTTTACAACATTTTCTAAGCAGTCTTCAACGGTTAATCTGGCCATGGTGTTCCTCTTCTTATCTTGTATAAAACTTCAAGTTCTTTCCGGTTAAAAAATAACCAGTGTTTTGTGGGAACGCTATTCTACTGAATTCAATCCTTTTGTGCCATGATTTGACTGACAAAATCATCATAAAATGTCGATTGTCGGCAGCTGCCCAAGTTGGTGGTGGTAATAATGGCCTTGATCTCTGCCAAGGCGGACTCAAAGTCATCATTTATAACGATGTATTCAAAGTCTTTGTAGTGGGAAATTTCCTCACAGGCGGCGTCCATTCTCCGCTCGATGGTTTCCGTGTCATCCTTTTGGCGTGAGATTAATCTATCTCGCAGTGTTTCATAATCAGGTGGCAGGACAAAAATACTAACGCTATTACGCAATTGAGATTTTACTTGCAAAGCGCCTTGCCAATCTATTTCAAGGATGAAGTTTCTACCAGTAAGCAATTCTTGTTCGACCCAGTCTTTTGGGGTGCCATAGTAGTTACCAAAGACTTTGGCATATTCAAGGAAGTAATTTTTCTTTATAAGTCCTTTGAATTCACTTTCATCAATAAAGTTATATGCCTCACCATTTTTCTCATTCGCTCTTGGTTGACGTGTAGTATATGAGATAGAGACATCAATATTATTATCTTCTTCGATTAGAGATTTTATGAGTGATGTCTTACCTGCACCAGAAGGTGCTGCAATAATAAATAATGTGCCGTTTTTATTTTTCATAGACATATAGCTATTCGATATTTTGAATTTACTTAATTATTAGGAATATAATTATCATATAAATCAATTAGTAACATAGAATTATACGTTTTATTTTCTGGTTCTGTCACCATTTCTGTCACCAATTGAATGTTGGTTGCTTTGAGAGTTCAGATGATGCTGCAATCATATGTGGTTTTATTATTCAACATCCTACCAAATTTACACCCTGAGTTTATCAAATAGATCAAACAATAGAGTAATGATTTTGATATCTCATAATGTGTATATTTATGAAATTCACTTCTATTTGGTCGAGAACATGAAATGGTGAAAATCGATAATACTACTGACTGGATTGATATCTTCACTTTAAAACCCCAATCAAATCAGGCAAAGTAAATCCATAGGGAAATTAATAATAATCAGGAACTGAAGTTGGGGAGATTTCGGGATATGGATAAAAAAACAAGTCCGTTAAAGGATAAACCACTCAGGCTTGCTGGCCAATCGCTACAAGAAGAAATTAATAAGACCATAAATGATCAAGCACTCAATTTTATTCTATTACCTGTTTTTTTTATTTCTTTAACCATTTATGAATGGATTAGATTTCTGCAAGAGATCACTCCAACCTTAAAGTCAATTTCACTCTTGGCATCAATGGCCATAATAGTCTCGATACTTTGTATTTTTAAGCTCATAAAATTGAGAAAAAAAGTCAAAAACATGCGGTTAGGAGTAGATGGTGAAAAAGTCGTTGGTCAGGAACTAGAAAAGCTTAGAACACAGGGATGCATGGTCTTTCATGATATCGTTGGAGATAACTTTAATATTGATCATGTGGTTGTCTCTGATAAAGGCATATTTCTTGTTGAGACAAAAACATATTCAAAACCTAATCGTGTTAATCCAAAAGTGCACTATGAAAAAGGGCAGCTTACGATTGATGGTTTGGGTGATATGTCGAAAATCATTACTCAGGTAAAAGCATCGAGTACTTGGTTAAAACGTACATTAGAAGAATCAACGGGTAAAACTTTCTTAATTAAGCCTGTTATTCTTTTCCCTGGGTGGTTTGTAGAATCACCAAATGATTCAGAGATATGGGTGCTAGAGCCTAAACAATTCCCTTATTACATAAGCAAGAAAAAAGAAATCGTTTCGCTGGAAGATAAGAAATTAGCTGCATATCATTTGAGTCGATATATCAGGGCATTATGAGATGACTCCACCAACTGATATCGACGAAGCCAAAACGAGAGAAAAGATCGATGCGAAGCTCGAGGCTGCCGGTTGGGTTATACAAGATAAGAAGAAAATTAATCTGTTTGAAAAACTCGGTGTCGCTGTTAGGGAGATGGATACTGATACTGGTCCAGCAGATTACATGTTGTTTATTGAAGGCAAAGCGTGCGGCATCGTTGAAGCAAAGCGTGAAGGTACAGAACTCGGCGGCGTGGCAGAACAATCCGCACGTTATGCATCTTCCACCGTTAAGTTTATCGAACGCTGGGTACCGGATGACCAACCGCTACCTTTCCTTTATGAATCTACCAATCACGAAATACGCTTTCGCGATGAACGCGACCCCCATCCACGCTCACGTTTCGTGTTTCATTTTCACAAACCAGAAACCTTCAAAGTCTGGTTAGAAGAGAGCGACACACTAAGAGATCGTTTACAAAACGACTTGCCCGAACTGAATACCGAGCCACTGCGCCTTTGCCAAATCGACGCCATCCACGGCATAGAGAAATCACTAAAAGCAGGCAAGCCCCGCGCATTATTACAAATGGCTACCGGCTCCGGTAAAACCTATGCCGCCGTTACTCAAGTGTATCGGCTGGCCAAATTTGCCAAGGCTAAACGTGTATTGTTCCTGGTCGACCGTGGCAACCTCGGCACCAATGCCAAGGATGAATTTGAACAATTCGTCATCCCCCACGATGGCCGTAAATTCACCCAACACTACAACGTCAACATCCTCGGTCGTGCTGGTATCCCCGATGCCACCAAAGTCACCATCTCCACCATCCAGCGTATGTATAGCCAACTCACCGGACAAGAGCTGGATGATGAAGCCGATGAACATTCAGGGTTTGAAATAGAAGGCAGCACCATTAGTAAAGAGCCCCGGCCTGTTGCCTATAACCCCGGCATACCCATTGAAGAGTTCGATGTCATCATCATCGACGAATGTCACCGCTCTATCTATAACCTCTGGCGACAGGTGCTCGAATACTTCGATGCCTTCCTTATTGGTCTCACTGCGACACCCACCAAAAAGACCATCGGTTTTTTCAACCAGAATCTGGTGTCTGAATATACTCACGAAGACGCCGTGGTCGACAAGGTCAATGTGGGTTATGACATCTACCGCATCAAAACCGAGCTCACCGAACAGGGCAACACCATCGAAGCCGGCGCAGCCGTGCAAATACGTGATCGGCTGACCAAGGAAAAACGTCTGGAAATTCTCGACGATGAAGAAAAGTGGCTCGCCAATCGGCTCGACCGCAGCGTGTTAGCCCCCAACCAGATTCGCACTGTTATTCAGGCCTATAAAGACAGCTGCTTAAAAGAATGCTTCCCCGAAAGAAAATTTGAAAACGGCAAAATGACCTGGGTGCCAAAAACATTAATCTTCGCCAAAGACGACGACCACTGTGATCGCATCGTCGATGCCGTGCGCGAAGTCTTTGATGAAGGCAATGCCTTCTGCAAAAAAATCACCTACAAAATTGGCAAGCGCGAAGCAGAAGAAGCCATCAAAGCCTTCCGCACCGATCCGCAATACCGCATCAGCGTCACCGTCGATATGATCGCCACCGGCACCGACATCAAACCGTTAGAATGCGTCATGTTCATGCGCGATGTTAAAAGCCAATCCTACTACGAACAAATGAAAGGCCGCGGCACTCGCGTTATCAGCCTCGATGAACTACACAAGGTGACGCCGGATGCCCCCGGTAAAAGTCGTTTTGTGTTAGTCGATTGTGTCGGAGTCACCGAAACAGATAAAACCGAAACTAAATCATTAGAAACCAAACCCAGTGTCTCCACCGCAAAATTAATGGAACAAATTGCACGTGGTGATCGCAACTCAGAAACACTCAGAGCATTAGGCAATCGTTTAATCCGCTTAGATCTAAAACTGAATGATCAACAACGCAAACACGTTAACAGCGTAATTAACGAAACACTGGGCATCAGCAAACCACTGGCACTCATCGCCGGTGAACTCATACATGCCACCAATGAAGAGCCACTCATCGAAGCCGCAAAAATACACGCCAAAACCGAAGAGCCAACTGAAAAAGATATTCAAGCTGCGTTTAAACCAAAAGCAGATATTTTAATTAAACCCTTCCACAATCCAGACCTGCGTGAACTTGTTGAAGAGCTGCGCAAAAACACCGACCAATTAATTGATGAAACACCAGATAAGCCTATCTACACAGGCTATGACATTGAACGCGCTAAAGGAATGATTAATAACTGGCAACAATTTATTCAAGACCACAAAAACGAACTGGACGCCATCCAGCTTATCTACCAACAGCCCTACCAAACGCGTCACCTGAGTTACGAGCAAATCGAAAAGCTGGCCGAAGAAATCCAACAACCGCCGTATAATCTCGCGCCCATAGAAGTGTGGAAGGCCTACGAACAGTTGGAAAAGAACAAAGTTAAAGGCGTGCCGCCCAAAGAACTGTTAACCAACATCGTCAGCCTCATACGTTTTTCAACCGGCCTAAGCGATGTGCTCGAACCCTTTACTGAGCTGGTCAACAATCGTTTTGACAACTGGTTAAAACAACAAGACAAAGCATTTCAGTCAGACCAGCTCGACTGGCTAAATAAAATAAAAGAACAAATTGCCCAAAATGCCGAAATGACGGTAGATGACTTTAACTACATTCCTTTTAATCAGGAGGGTGGGTTGTTGAGGGCTAGGGAGCTGTTTGGGAAAGAATTAGAACCATTAATTAACGAATTAAATGGGTATCTGATTGCGTAAGCATTTAGAGTCACAGGAAAGAATATAAACAATGGCATTATCGAGAAAACCACAGGAAATTGTTGAGGGTTCTAGTAATCCTCTGCTCGCTAAGCATGAGAGCTGGGGTCGAATCCCCGTTGATGATATTGCAGATATATTGAATGGCTTCGCCTTTAAGTCAACTAAGTTTACTCGTGATAAGGGTACGCCGCTTATTCGTATAAGAGATGTGGGTAAGAGTTCAACAAAAACTTTTTATGATGGCGAGTTTGATGAAACATATTTAGTCAATGATGGTGACCTACTTGTTGGTATGGACGGTGATTTTAGGTGTGCAATATGGAAAGGCGGTAAAGCACTATTGAATCAGCGAGTATGTAAAATATCATTAAAGACTGATGAATATGACTTTAAATTTTTGTCATATGTCCTTCAGCCATATCTTGATGTAATCCATGCTGAGACATCAGCGGTCACGGTTAAGCATTTGTCATCACGTTCGATTAGTGAAATACCACTTCCTTTACCACCACCAGAACAACAAAAACGTATCGTCGCAAAAATTGAAGAACTCTTTTCTCATATCGATGCCGGTATAGAAGGACTAAAAAAAGCCAAACAACTCCTCAAACAATACCGCCAATCCGTCCTCAAAGCCGCCGTCACCGGCGAGCTAACCAAAGAATGGCGCGAAGCAAACAAAGGTAAGCTCGAACCCGCCTCCCAACTACTCGAACGCATTCTCAAAGAACGCCGCCAAAAATGGGAAGAACAACAACTCGAACAATTCAAAGCTAAAGGGAAAATGCCTAAGGATGATAAGTGGAAGGAGAAGTATAAAGAAGCAATAGAATTTAATTCAGATGTTCGAATACCAGAAGAGTGGGTAGGCGTAACTACTGATCAGGTTTTTTACTATGTAACCAGTGGTTCCAGAGGTTGGGCTAAATACTACTCAGAAGAAGGACCAATATTCTTAAGGATGGGCAACCTCGAACATTATGATGTCAGATTAGATATGGAAGATATTCAAAGAGTAAGCCCACCTAAAGGCGCGGAAGGTAGTCGAACAAAAGTAGAGCCTGGTGACTCACTAATCTCAATAACAGCTGATGTAGGAATGGTAGGGATTGTGCCTAATGATTTTGAAGAAGCTTATATAAACCAACATGTTTCTTTAGCAAGGCCAGTTATACGTTCTATGGGTTTGTATTTGGCATGGTTGTTATCTGGTGATTTTGCAAAAGAACAATTTAAGTTACTTCAACGAGGAGCAACAAAAGTAGGGTTGGGTCTTGAAGACATAAAGGCAATACAGTTTGGTTTGCCATCTGTAGATGAACAGATAGAAATTGTGAGATTGATTGAAGAGAAGTTGAGCTCGATCGAACACATGGATTTAGAACTAGATCAGCAGCTAATAAAAGCTGAAAAGAATAAACAGTCAATATTGGTTTCTGCTTTTTCAGGAAAGGTCCAATAGGGAAGAGAAATGACTCCAGAAACATTAGAGTGGTTGTCAATTAAGGTGCCAGGTTTTGCGAACCTGTCACTGGAAGAGCGAGACGCAATTTATGATTTTTCATTTCTCTGGAGCCTGTTTGAAGGCACTGAGATGAATAGATATTGCAGTGTTCAGACTATTCGCCAATATGTGTCGGATTTAGGCCAACGAGGAAGGCTATTGGATTTTGATTGTGATACGTATCTAATATATCTGAAAGAGCGTTATTTCAGAAACGGTCAAATAACCGAGTATTTTTCTCACTTGCACTTAGAGCGCAATCATAACCCGGCTGAGGTGATGGAGGCTTTAAGTAACGAAAACGCAACAATAGTTGTTAGGGTTATTGGCTGTCTTATAGTTGTTTATCGCTTAAGGAATAACTTGTTTCATGGTGAAAAATGGCTATATCAATTACAAGACCAGAAGAATAATTTTGAGTATGCGAATGTGTTCTTAAAAAGTTTAATGCTGTAAATGCAAATGGGCATAGATTAAGTATGGCTAGTTTTATAGAAAATATGTCGCCTAAAGAATGGGAAGCATTCTGTGAGATTATGTTGCGACATCACTATGGTGCTAAAAATTTCTGGCCTGTGCCGGATCAAGATGCTGGTGATTTAGGTTTGGAATTCTTTACTGTGGATGGGACATTATTTCAATGCTACTACCCAGATTACGGAATTGAGATGAAGGTCTACAAGCAGAGAATTCAAAATAAAATTCGAGATGATCTGAAAAAATTAAAAGAAAATGAATCTGAAATATATAAGATTTTAGATAATATAGTAATTGACCAATGGGTCTTATTAACGCCGGAAAATAGATCTAAAGATTTAATTAAATATTGCAATAAAAAGAAAAAGGAAATAATTGAACAAAATATTTCTTATATTGATAACGATAATTTCATTGTAAAAATTGAAACTGCTGAAACGTATAGAGATGGGATGCTTTTTGCGCAGTCTGTTTATAGTTCAGCTATAGATATTCCTTTAATGGAAGTAACAGATGAAGAGAAATCTAAATGGCTGTCCGGTAATTCTGAGTTTTCAGATAACATTGAGCGTAAATCAAACTCATTAATGGGGGCTTCATCAAACAGGTTTAAAGAGAAAGTCGTAGAAAGATATATCCAAATAGATAGGTTTTTAGAGCAGCTACGGGATGACCATCCAGATTTGTATCAATTGATTGAAGATAGTGCAAGGGCTCAACTAGAAAGCATGCAGGAAGCTTCAATATTTGCAGATGATGTAGATTCAGGATTTGTTCAAAAAATCGTCGAAGATAATAAACAGGCTTTTACAAAGCATTCGAAGTTTATGTCGGATAAGAATATGCAGTCTTTGTCTTTCGGGTATTTATCGAAATGGTTGGCAGAATGTTATATGGATTTTAAATAATGGAAAATAAAACTAACTATAAAGCGGTTATAAGTGACAAGGCGTATCCAGTCCCAATTGAGATGAGGCCTTTGTGGAGGATTTCCCTGATCATCATATCGATTGCTGTTGTATCAGGAGAGAAAAAATATCTTGACTCAAAAAAGGTAAATATATTGGTTTGGATGCTTATTAGAAAGCGGCGTTGGGTCGAATATGAAAATTATATACTTGGCAGGACGAATGACATACCTCTTGTGTCAGTGGATACCGCCACCTATAAAGCGGTGGAGTTTTCAATAGCTAAAGGATTTGTGCTTTTAAAAGATGGTCGGGTCCACTTAACTGATAGTGGGCAAGTACTACAAGAAATACTAGTAAAGAACGAGATTATGCAGGACGAAATGAATTTCTTAGATGAAGTTGGTAAGAAGTTGACTGACAATAAGATAAAAGGACTGACAGGCGGGCTACTATAATGCTAGGTCTTACGATAATTAATGTTGAAATTGCTGCCAATACAAATGGAGGCTTTTTTTCAACAGAAATCACATTTCAAAACGGGCTGAATGTAATTAGAGCAGAAAATTCGTCTGGGAAATCTACTTGCGTAAACGCAATTGCCTATGGTTTAGGTCTGGAGGCAATTCTTGGACCTGGAAGGAAGAGGCCTTTCCCCAAATCTCTGTATGAAGAGATATATGATAATAAGGTCGATAAAAACCCTTACTTCGTGAGTAGTTCGTCAGTTTGTATCACTATTAAAAATAGTAAGAACCAGACTGCAATATTAACAAGAGATATATTGGGTCACGACAATAAAGTTAAAGTTAATGTCAATGATACGGAGAAAGATTACTTTCTAGGTTCATCTGGCGAGGTCGGCTCTGCGAAAAGTGAAAGAGGCTTTCATAATTGGCTAGCCGAATATATTGGATGGGAATTGCCAAGCGTAGTTACATTTGAAGGTAAAGAAACAAAACTATATCTAGAAACAATATTTCCTTTATTTTTTATTGAGCAAAAGCGTGGCTGGTCTGAAATTCAAGCAAACATACCAACACAATATGGAATACAGAATGTAAAGAAATCGGCAGCAGAATTTTGTCTTGGTATTGATAGCTTTGAGCACAATAAGAAATTATCCAGATTAAAATCTCAAATTGATAAGAGTAAAGAAGAGAGGGATTCGCTGATAACTTCGTCAGAAGGTATAGCAGACTACAATTCTGTAAGAATTAATAAGCTCATAGATATAGATAAGTATGATGGTTCCCAGTCTATTGAATTCACATATTTAGAGAATGATGTTTACATTACAGTTGAAGAGCAAGAAAAATCGTTAAAAAAACTTATAGATAATATATCAAAAGAAGTTGAGGCTTCGACTGTTGACAATGACAAGGTAAATTCCCAGTTTGGTATTACCAGGGTATTGAGGCGTGAGTTTGAAGAAACATCCAATTCCATTGAGTCACTGCTTTTATCTGTTTCAGAAATTGACGCCAAATTGAGTACTTTAAGGCATGACTTTGATCAATATCAGCAACTGAGACGACTTAAGTCTGTTGGCAGTGATATAAGTGCCGATCTAGAAACGACTAAATGCCCAATTTGCGAGAGTGACCTTTTTGATACGTTGAGCAGTAGCGCTGTTAAGAGGCAGCCTATGACTCTCGAGGAGAACATTGAATTTCTAAAGAATCAAATAGACTTTTTTGGTTCGATTAAGAAAAGGTCTTTATCGGATTTGCAAGAATTGCAGTCAAAGGCAAAACTACTAAGAGCCAAGCTTGAGTCTGAGCAAGAAAAGTTAAGCGAATTAAGGGCAGACCAGAATGATGTGAATGGTATTGTAAGAGGTAAAATAAGAGAGAAAATTGAAGCTGAAATACAGCTAAGAAATACTGTTAAGCTGAAAGAAATACAAGCAGATATTAATGAGCAAGCAGAGAGAATATTTAATTCATGGAATATTGCGTCAGCTTCCTTGAAGCTAGCACGTAAAAATGCACACGTGGAAGATCGTGGTTTAGTTATTCGGAAACTCGAAGGACTTATCAAAGCCAACTTAACATCATTTGGGTTTAACCCTACTTCAATCAGTTCAGTCTCTATATCGCCGCAGACCCTTCGGCCAGAACAAGAAGGTTACGACATTGTAGCTGAAACCTCCGCAAGTGATTATATAAGGATAATTTGGTCATACACTTTAGCTCTACTTGAGCTGGCGGGTATTGAGAATGAAATTAAACATGGTGGATTTGTTGTGTTCGATGAACCTAGGCAGCATGAGGCAAGTAAAATCAGCTTTTCGTCATTGATTAAGAAAGCCTCGGAAACGAAATCATTTAACGGACAAGTGATATTTGCAACTAGCCTTGATAAGGAAGAGTTAGAGAAGGTGTGTGGACAACTTGAAGTAAATGTAAATTACTATGATGATTACATTTTGACTTTAAAGACTACTGAAAATACAGAAGATGAGTCATAGACATGATTGCAGAATTGAGAAATAAATGAGCGCATCAGAAATAGTAAACAAAGTCTGGAACTACGCCCACGTCTTACGTGACGACGGCGTGGGCTATGGGGATTATGTCGAGCAGATCACCTATTTGATTTTTCTTAAGATGGCAGATGAGCGTGAAAAAGGTGACCAGGGAACTAAGGTGCCTAAAGGATATGCTTGGGCTGACTTGGTAAAGTTAGATGGTGATGATTTGGAACTCCAATATAGACATACCTTGGAAGCCTTAGCCAAGGAAGGTGGTATGTTAGGTACTATCTTTCGTAAAGCACAAAATAAAATACAAGATCCTGCAAAACTCGAACGCTTAATTAAATTAATTGAGAAAGAAAAGTGGACTACCTTGCCAGCGGATGTGAAAGGCGAAATCTACGAAGGTTTGTTAGAGCGCAATGCGCAAGATGTAAAAGGCGGAGCCGGACAATACTTTACCCCGCGCCCGTTAATCCAGGCGATGGTAGAAGTGATGCAACCCAAAGCCACCGACACTGTTGCTGACCCTGCCTGTGGTACCGGTGGCTTTTTATTAGCAGCACACGATTACATGGCCGATCAAGAAGGCGGGCTTTCTAAAAAGGAAAGTCGTCACCTCAAAGAACACGCTTTACGCGGAAACGATATAGTCGATAGCGTGGTGCGCTTATGCGCCATGAACTTATATCTGCATGGAATCGGCGGTGATGAATGCCCCGTTACATCTAATGATGCCCTGACCAAAGAAGTGGGGGATGACCGTGTCGATATGGTGTTGGCGAATCCGCCTTTTGGCAAAAAGAGTTCTATTACCGTTATTAATGAAAAGTCTGGTAAAAAAGAACAAGAAAAACTCACCATCGAGCGCGAAGATTTTTGGGCCACCACCTCCAACAAACAACTTAACTTCGTGCAACACATTGCCAACATGCTCAAGATCGACGGCAAAGCTGCCGTGGTGGTGCCAGATAATGTCCTCTTTGAAGGCGGCGCCGGCGAAACAGTGCGCAAAACCCTCATGGAACGCACCGACCTCCACACCGTACTTAGATTACCGACAGGCATCTTCTACGCCCAGGGCGTAAAAGCAAACGTCATTTTCTTTGATGCAAAACCAGCTTCTAAAAAAGCATGGACAAAAAAGATCTGGTTCTACGATTTCCGTACCAATGTGCACATGACCCTGAAAACCAAACGACTTGTAAAGAATGATTTTGATGAGTTCATAGAACTCTATGAAGCAGGCGATAGAAGCAAGCGTAAAGAATCCAAAAACAACGAACGTTGGAAAGCCTTCACCTACGACGAGATCATCGCTAGAGATAAAACCAACCTGGATATTTTCTGGATGAAAGATGATTCACTAGAAGACGCCGATAACTTACCCGCACCGGCAATACTCGCCGCTGAAATAGTAGAGCAGTTGGAAGCAGCTTTGGTTGAGTTCAGAATGGTTGAGGATGCTTTAGCAGTTGATGGAGACTCAGAATGAGTAGTAGCTTTAGAATAAAATATCTTGAAGCACTAAAAACATTTGATGATTGGGTCATTGTTTCTGAATGGGCGCAAAAATTTGGTGAGATGTACCCCGAGTTATTAGAGAAAGCAGAGCGTGAAGCTGAGAATCATGCTAATGACACAACCGGATTAAGAGAGATTGCAGCTAGGATCAGTTCAATCATTAGCACAGGTGGTTATACAGATAAAATCGAAATTGATACAAGCGAACGACCTAGGAAAGTTCGTTACATATCAGAAGATCTCAGAGTAGAACATGAAGCAAAAGATATTGAAGAAGACTTAGCTCCTATTGATAGAAATAAAATCATTAAAGACGCAGAAGAGTCTTTTACTGATTATGAGAAATATCGAGTTGCAGAATTTGAATCTATTTCTAAACAGCTTAAGCAATTCTTCGGGCTAGGCTTTGAAGTTGACCACGCAATGGCATTGTTAAGTAAGGAAACACCGGGGCCGCATCATCCTGATAATCTGCAGTTACTTTTGAAAGAGCACAATAGTAAGAAAAATAATAACAACTGGAGCAAGTTCTCGCTTGATGAACAAATTGATTACATTAAGACAGCTATCAAATTACAACAGTTAGTAGCTGAAAAGTTGAATGTGAAAATGGAAAATGAAGTACTCGGTTCATTACTTGATAGATTAGAGAAAATATATTTGATTGATTAAGTCGAAAAAAAAGACCTTAAAGATCACTCTTTAAAGTCTTTCGTTTGGCTCCCCGGGACAGGCTCGAACTGCCGACCTAGTGATTAACAGTCACCCTGTCTATTTATCTATACATGACTTTATCTTTCAGTAAATTCTCCTCTTTCTTTGGGCGAATTTTTGCACATAAAAGCTCCCGTTTCACGGTATTTCGTTCATATTTCGAGAATCTAGATCAGATTGGTCAAATTAATAAAATACACAATAAAAACAATGGTTTATAAGTCTATTTTGGCTTCAAATCAGTCTTATTTTAGCGTATAATACAAGCTGTAAGATGAGTGAAAAGTAGTCAAAAACGTGCCAATTTTTCAAGCAGTTTACTGACGTAGAAAAGGCGGGTTCTTCCACGCTAAA
>JAJFKM010000031.1 GCA_021773215.1 Gammaproteobacteria bacterium | reverse complement strand
CGTCACACCGGCGGAGGGTGGAATGGCGGCTCTGTCGAGATGACAATCACGCTATTGAAACTTGGCGCCACTGTCCCCATATAGTGTCTGGCAGGGATAATTTTTCCGGGGTAATTTCAGGGCCGTCATAGCAATGAACTGCACGCTGAGGTAAACTATCCGCTGTTGTAACATCTTTGGGGGTGACCTGGCTTCGACGTGGGTTGCGAAACCTGAGGTGCATGCCGAGGTGCAGGGTTCCTCGTAAATCCATCTGCAAAACCATAGTTGCCAACGAAGACAACTACGCACTAGCAGCTTAATAACCTGTCATAGTGCCGTCTGCCCACTGATGTGCTTGTGCACGGTGGAATCAGGCGTCGACTCTCACAAGACCGCGATGAAACTCGTCCGAGGTGGATTCGTTAAAACTTAATCGGGATCGCTCATTGTCTTCCCTGCCGGTCGGGTAGCATTGAGTTAAATTAAAGATTCGGCTAAGCATGTAGATCCGATGGCAGAGGATTTGCGGACGCGGGTTCGATTCCCGCCGCCTCCACCAAACCAGTAAACTTTACAGACCACTGGGGACTATCTAAGTCCTCGGTTTGTCTGGATTTTCTATCTCCTTCACTGACAAACCTTTTTGCCCTCGATAGTCGGCTATGTCCTATGTATGGACACAGTTTGGACACAGAATGGGCACTAACTAAAAAGTTCTCCACGCCCAACGAAGTCTCCTCTTCATCAAGAGGACTCTCATCATGAAGAAGAGAGATTCTGCACTTCCTTTATTCGATGATGCTCCCATAACTGACAAACAAGCTATAGGTCTTAACAAGCTCTCAGCTGTTCACCACAGACTCTATCCTGATGGACATGCAGAGATATTAGATTCTTCAGGTAATGCTCTACTAAAACATAAAGTAGCGTTGAACTCATGGCCTTGCACTGGTACTCGATCATGAGCTCCGCAATCGACTACAGCTACCCAACAGACAGCGATGGGAAGGCGGTAGCGGGCGCAGCCGCACCGCCCTCCTCTGGGCTTGTCTCTTTAGAAACAAGTAAGACGCAAAAACCATTACGAGTTACTACAAGAGGCAATCGATTATCAAAAATGCGAAGAATAGTCATAGCTGCTTCAAAGATTATTCAAGAACAATTACAAAGCAGTGGGTTTAGGTATAGAGCGGCAATGATAACTTTGACTTATAGACCTGATGCGGAATGGGAAGCAAGACAGATATCTAAATTAATAGACTGCTATAGAAAATGGGGAAAAAGACGGAGTGTTGAAATAAAAGGCGTATGGGTCTTAGAGATGACTAAGGCAGGTAGACCTCATTACCATCTTATATTATTCCTACCACGAGGAGTCACACCTCCCCTACCTGATAAACAAGGATGGTGGAAAGAAGGCATGACTAACGCTAAATGGGCATATCGTCCTGTTGGCTATATTGCAAAGTACGCAAGTAAAGGAACAGACTTACCAATGCCTAAAGGTGCACGCGTATATGGAGTTTACGGCGTATCAAGGCAACAATTATCCTACTGGAGAGCACCTAACTGGTTAAGGGACTGTTCAACACCAGGAGACGAAATAAAACGTGATGGCGAATGGTGGTGTAATAAATCAACAGGGTTTTCTTATCGGTCGCCTTGGGTTTTAGATGGATTTGGACCAGAAGGAGTAGTGCTACTATGGGTTGGATGGGATACTGAAGATATAATATTTGCATAAGTCAAAAAGTTATAGTGTCTTTAATTTCATCTTCTTTTTTCACAAGTTCAATGTCTTTAATATACCTGCTCATGATTTCATCCATAGCATCTTGTAGCATTTCTATTGCTTCATCCTGTAGATTATCTATAGAAAACAAATCATATAAACTAATAAAAAATCCTTCACTCTTTTCTAAGACCATCACCTTATTTGACTCTAAATATTCTTTTGCACTATCAATATTAAAGCCTTTCATCTGGTTAAATAACTTAAAGCTTAGCCTAGTAATTGGATCGTGTTCAAAAATAATAAATTTACAACCGTCCGTAGCAGTCTTAAGAAAAAAAGATGAATCAATATTATTATCATAATCTTCTTTTCTTTTTCCAAACTCACTATTCATTAACATAGACTTAGCTTCATCATAGGTTAATCTATTCCATTCATTTTTATTTTTTCCAAGGAAATCTAAGGCATTTTCGTATAGGGGTATTTCAAATTGTGTGAGGTACCTATAAGAGTCAATGTTTTTTAGAAAATTTAAAACTAGACTCCAGTTAATCGCTAAATACGGATCTTTACGAAAATATGCGTAGAATTTTTCGACGGCATCATTATTTCTATTTTTTAAAAAACAAGCACAATGATACTCCATTACACTATTGTGAATAAAAAAATACTCATTACCTTCTTCAATAACTAAACAAGTAATTTTAGTTAAATCTTTAATATAATTATCTGAATCACAATTAACATTCATTATTTTTAATGCTGTTTCACATAGATCATGAAACTCACTGAATGAAAAATTAACATTTTCTGTTTTTTTACATTCAAAACATAATGCATTAAACACGTCAAAGAAGTTTTTTAAAGATATATCAGTGCTTCTTTCTCTTGTAAAGCCCGGCTTACTACTGTCATGACGAAGGAACAAAGTGTAAAATAAGTTTTCATAGAAATCAGAATAAGAATCAGGAATGCTTTGCGTCTGCTTATAGGTAATTACAAGTATTGTTACTATTAATGGAGTCTTCAGTAATTCTTTTAAAGACTGGCTTGATTCTTTAAGTGAATTAATTATATTTTTTCTTATTGCATTATCATCAACAAGTTTTTTAAGTATTAGAGGCAAATCTTCTTCTTCAAGTTCAGCAAGCTTATTGATTCTAAAATGTGCAGATTTACCAATTTCACTATTAGGTCTTGAAGTTATAATAATCGTAGTTTTTTTATATCTTATCCTTAATCTTTCCAACTCCCTTATTAATCTGCCAACTCGACTCCCTGATATTTCATCAAACCCATCTAAAAACAGTATTATTTTCCCGGACTCAAATAAGAAATCTAAAATACTATCTGTTGGGCTTATCCCCCATACGTCAAGTTCTTTTCTAATATGGTCTGAAATAGTTTCATTTGATTCAATATGTCTAAACTGAATAAATATTGGAATACGTTTTTTACTTCTCAGTTCTTGATACGTTAAAAACCTAAGTAAAATAGATTTTCCTTGCCCTGCTGTACCTTCTATTATGATGCCTTCATAGTCTGGCAATTTATTGACAGCACTTATTATTACTTTATTTTGGTTTATTATAATTTTCGATGGATAGTAAAAATCTGTTAGCAACACTTCCCTATCAATCTGCCATATTGTCTTTACTTTTCTAACATCATCAATGTGTTTAGCTATTTTCCTGATAGCCCTCGCTCCCATTATAGGCGCTAGTTGCTCACTGAATTTATCTTTCCCAATCTCATATAAATCATTTATTGGTTGCTCTAAACACTTCATTAATACTGTAGATTCAGCAACCATATTTTTCTCCCTTTAAACTTTATATTTTTCTCAAAGTAAATATACTGTATATAATATACAGCACTTACAAATGAACCATTATGAAAAATACTGAACGCGATTTAATAAGAAAGCAAGAGTCCTCTAAGCTTATGAAAGAGGATCTCCATCCAGATACAGAAGAAATCATAAAGGAAGCATGTGGAAACTTTAAAGGTCAGATGAATACTTTAGAGAGTGCTATTGGAGCTTTATATATTGGTCAAATATATGGATGGCGCGTACTCCGAATTTGTCATGGATCAAACACATACAACAAATATGAAAAAGTCTTTGGCGAAAACTTTAAATTCAAAGATTATTGTCCTGACAAAGGAACACTAGGGAGACGAAATGTTGGCCTCGCACTAGCTGAAAAAATCAATTCATTTTGGAAAGTAGCAACTGGAAAATACAAGGAAGACAAAGACTTAAAATCTATAGAGGAGTAACCTTGACAGACTAATGTAGACTATCTACACTATATATCCTCAAATACATTAACGTATGAGGTGATATATGAATTGGGTATTAATTAATAAGCTTTGTGAGCTCTATGGATTTACAAATGATGCAGTCTACGCCTACATAAAGAAAGGCAAATGGATCGCAGGTAAGCATTATAAAAAAGCACCTAATGGCCGAATTTTCTTTAGCCCTAAAGAAATAGACAGTTGGATTGAACGTGGCTAAAGGCAAAGGCCGTATAGTCATTAGAGGGGATAGTATTTTCCTTGATTTCTACCTCAAAGGAAGGAGATACAGGCCTACACTGACCTATCTATCAGCATCTAATAAAGCAAACCTAAAGGCAGCGGAGCTTAAACTTAACCAAATACAAGCAGATATTACTTTAGGGACATTTAGTTTTGCTAAACATTTTCCTAATAATCCTCAAGCCAAATTCGATAGATCTGGTAGTGACATTCTAATTAAGGACAGACTTGAAGAATGGTTAAGAATTAGAGGTAGGGATTTATCACCCACTACTATCAGAGGCTATACCTCGAGTGTCTATCATCACCTTATACCTAGATTTGGTCATCTTTATTTATCAGATCTTAGAGCAGTAGATATAAAGGAATGGATTTATGAATTACAGTTAAGTATTACTAATAAGACTATTAAAAATCACCAGATACCATTACGGGAAATCTTTTTAGAAGCCTACCAAGATGAATTAATTGATTCGAATCCTTTAGAAAAAATTAAGCCTCTTTCTATAGAGCGGAAAATAATTACCCCATTCAATACTAATGATATGTGGGCAGTTATAAACGCTTGCGAAGGGCAAATAAAAAACATGATTATATTTGCCTTTTTTACTGGCGCACGTACTGGTGAGTACATTGCATTAAAATGGAATGATATCGACTTAAAAAATGGAACTGCTTATATACACGAAACAAGAAATCGCTCTGGTAATAAGTCAACGCCCAAGACCAGATCAAGCATTAGACAAATCACTCTGTTACAACCTGTTCGAGATGCTCTTATAGACCAGAAAAATTATACAGAGTTGGGCGATGTATTTTTAAACCCATTCACTGGAAAACCTTGGAAAGATGATTCACCAGTAAGAAAAAGAGCGTGGATACCGGCTTTAAAGAAAGCAGGCATACCTTACGTAAAACCCTACGTCACCAGACACACCTTTGCATCAAATATGCTTTCCAGTGGAAGGCCACCTATGTGGGTAGTACAACAGATGGGACATACAGACCTTTCTCAAATAATCTCCACTTACGCAAAATGGATTCCTAGAGAGGAAGATCAATTAGATGTTGAATTATCTCACTTATATAGACACAGGAAGGACACAACATGACACAAGATATTGATTTAATTAAATTGACGGCTGATTCGATTCCCGCCGCCTCCACCAAATATCAAAACCACCTTCGGGTGGTTTTTTTATTTGTGGCGGTGGTGTGGATGAGAAGACGCGTACTCGCGGCGTTAAAAACAGGATGTTTTTATGTCGCGTAGGCCATGGACGGCCGAGAGCGACCGACGACATGGATGTAGGCGGTAGAAAATGCAGGAACATATTTTCGAGGATCTGTACGCTAACTAGGAACTAAACCGAGGACTGATATGGACGGCCGGGAGAGACCTCAACACGCTAACTTAATTTAAAATAGAACAAGACTCTCACTTCGCACTAGCAATAATCACTCGAAAATCATTTCTTATATCAGCGATCTCATTTAATAATTTTCCTCGCTGCTTATCACTCAGTTGATTAATCACATCAGCAATCGCTTCATTAATAATATTCGTGTTATAACTTAAGTATTGTTTAAATCTTTTTGGTTGTTGTTCTCCGCGTAAAACAAAGGCGTCTATCGTCGCTTGTTGCCACCCCTGCTCTCGTTTCATTAAATCTTCAACTTTTTCTAGCCAAGCTCTGCGGTCTTCTAACCAGACATGATCAAATCGCTGTAAGGAACTTGCTGCTTTATTAAGTCGTTCTTTCTGCGTATCACTTAAACGACCGACATATTTCCCTAGGTTGTCAGCTAAATTTTCAAAATTATCCTCAATGTATTCTTCATTACTGCGACTTAAATACTCATCCTCAAGCTCAGCTTGTCGTTCCCAAAGGTTCTTTACAAATTCTGCCATCTGTTCTTCGGTTAATTTTTCGCCCAGTGCTATAGCTGAAGGCAGAATATTAGTTTCGATTCGTTTCGCTGAAAAAAGTACCACATCAAACCAGGTTTTCACAGTCTCTACGGTGACATCTTCCGTAACATCCTTTTCAATGTGATTTAGTATTTCAATATAGCGTGATAACTCTTCTCCCCGATGCCATTGCAATAGCATCTCGACCTGCTCATCTAGATTCTCTTTTTGTACAAAGGTGAGATCGACATAGTCATCAACATACCAGGGGATCAGCCAATCAAGTTGGCTGTAGAAAAACTTGTTACTACAAGCTGTGCTTAAAACTAAAAGAATAATCAGTATAAGTTTTCGAATTTTAAACATGGTTAAATCAAACTGTGAATATGGCTATATCGATAATTCAATAATAGGGAGATCTAAATTTATTGTTTTGACCCCTTCAAAATATAAAGCATCAGCCATTAATTAGAAACTAGCATTATCAATACAATTTATTCTAAGAAAGGTTTAGAAATGAACCTATCTCTTTAGTTTCCATAAATATCAAATAAATTCAGTTACTTACATAGCTCTATTCGGTCGCCACGATGTCATTGAATCCTCAAGTATTTAGGCACAATTGCCGATAACCCATCATAAGGTTGAATTCGGATTTGGTTCTAATGTTGTTGCCGCATTAGAGAACGCATTTTTTAGAATGGCCTTAATGGAATTTAGTAATAGACAAATTTTAATGTTGTGCTTTTCGTTTATATAAATATGAACATCTATTACAGCTTTAGATTTAAACGGTTCAGAAGTGAACCCTTTCCACATTGCATGATGCAATTGAGTAACTAAACTTATGGACAAAAGACGATGCCAGAAGAAGTAATAAAATTACATTATCGCGAAGGCGAACTAGAAAATTTATTAAAGGTTAGAAATGGCTTCGTTGATTTGATAGAAAAGTATTCGGTTGAATCTGGAGTACTGAACAGAAGTAAGATGCTTGGATCAATTTTTGACACTGTTTTTTTTATTGGCATCTGTAATTTACGCGAACATAAGCCATCGGTAAAAGAAGTTTATTTGAATGTTGGTGAATCGCGTAATCGGTCACTTCGAAACCTGGAGTTACTTGAAGAGATGGAAGTAATAACACGAGTTCATGACACGCATGATTCTCGGGTAAAAAGATTAAGTTTGACCGAAACGTTTAGAAGAGATTTTGAGATTTTTTTAGAACAATGGGTAGATTCGAGGAAACCGTTAGTTGAGTCTGCTTAAGATTATTTTAACTTGGTGTTTAATTTATTGGAGACGATGAGATGAGTAACAATGCCGCTGTAAATATGTATGAAGGGAATGATGAGTCTGGAAACTGGATTGAGAGAGTAACTGAGACTTTTCTTAAAAATAAAATTAAGCGCAGTCTCAAAACAGCTACTAAAGTTCATCCTTGTATCATAAATGATCATAGAGTATTAGTTCACGAATACGGACTTATGGATAAAAGTCCTGAAGCCTATGAGCAGCTTAAGGCTTATGCAAAACAAAATTCATTTTCTATTAAAGAAGATCAGCGTGTAAAAAGTAACAAGCCCGTTAATTTTGAAAGACGGCTCGCCAAGAGTTTACCCTTATTATTGCTGGCCAGTGGCATCTTCATGTCGGGTGCAGCCCCTGCGGCTGATATTTCCCCAGACTCCGGAATTAGTGTCATGTCTGATATCGAAGTAACCGGGACTTATGACCGTAACGACCGTGCGTACACACAAGAGAATGGTAAACGCTTTATCACAAACCCTTACGGCGAAACAGAATCTATTCTTGCCGTAGCTGCGCAGGCCAAGTCTCAAGGTAAATTAAAACGCGTTAGTACTCGCGGTATAAAAATGCCACAAGGTTATGTTGGTGGATATATCAATCGTTATCAGCACACCTTCGCCAATGGCGAGACCTTCAGTTACTACGAAGGTGATGGCTTTGGTGCTCTAGGTTATCACGCTGGTGAAGGCAAGGTTGTATTGGATGTCTTGGTCGGTGGTGGTGCCTTTGGTGCGCCTAAGTTATGGGGACCTTATGACCAGATCCTTGGTGATAAAGATAATTCATCCATGCAATTGATGATGGGTGATGGTTCTAAAGACGGAATGGGTCTGTTAAAGGCATCCTATGCTATTGGTTACACCGCAGTCATGGCTGAGGAAGATTATTCTACAATTGGTAATGCTTATGGTACTGCTATCAATGACACTGTCAGCAACTTGATCGCCAGTGGTGACACTCCTGATATGAATATTGCATCGGCAAGTGAAATCAGCGGTGGAAAGATCTAAACCAATCTATTAACGCCTATTAATTCAGGATAAGCAGCGGACATGACAAAGATAATTAACATTCTGGAGAGTCTTCACAAAACTGAAGCGCAAAAAGCCCCGGCCAACTGGGTTGACCGGGTGATGGGCTCGATGAAGATGAAGAAAAAAGAACAAGCTATGGTTCACCCCTGTATTATTAATGGGCAACATACTCTTGTTTATGAACATGGTTTAGAAGAGAAAGCCCCGGCTTCGTTTCAACAGGTAGTTGAATTTGCTAAGGCAAAAGGCTATCAGTTAAAAGAAGATCGTCGTTCTGATTTCCTTGAAGGTATCAAACGTGTTAAGAATCGTCGTCGCGCAAATGTGGTGTCTGTGATGATGCTCACTGCCGGACTTATGTCTCAAACTGCACAGGCAAAGTCAGGCGATGGTATTGGCCCTCAAAGTATGCATATCAGTAGTGATGTCACGCAGACAAATGTGCAAGCTGGCTTTGACCTCGATCTGGATTCGTTCAATACAGAAGCAGAACTCGCCGCAGGACTACTCGGCTGGATAAATAGTCACTCGTCGTTTTCATATGATATACATAATATCCCGGACATAAAAAAAGTCTCTTCCAGAAAAATAGCTGAAGTCGCCTTTGGTGGTGAACTGCCAAAGGCGGTTAATCCCGATAGTCTGCAAATATTTGGACTATACAATTTTAATGAGAAGGCGGTTTACTTACTCGATTCTATCGATCTGGAGACTGATGAAGGCAAGGGAATCCTGTTACATGAGTTAGTCCATTATCTGCAGTACCAGACCGGTGTAGATCAAGGTGCTAAATGTAAGAATGAGCTGGAATCCCTGGCTTATGTATTGGAAGCAAAGTTTCTTGATTCCCATGATCATGATCACAATATTAGCGCCTCTCACATTGATAAAGTCAGCCAATGTAGGGGCTAATTTTAAAATTTAATATCCCGCAAATTATTGAATCCCAGTGCTACTACCTGTCTAAAGTTCTACTCCACATCTGCCGATAAGTTCTTATAGGATTAAAATCGGAAATTGCAGATGAAAGATAAACTTAAAAACCTTCTATTCTTTTCTTATCTATCTCATAACCAGATGGATAAGATCATGTCGTATTTTGAAACACTCGAATTGAGTGCTGGTGAAACATTATTTAGTGAAGGTGATGATGGAGACTATGTCTGTTTCATTATTTCAGGTTCGCTGGAAGTCATTAAAATGACGAGTTGGCGCAACTTCACTACCGTGATAGCGACCTTGTACGAAGGTAGTTGTATTGGCGAAATGGCCTTGATCGATCATTCCCCTCGTTCTGCCACTATCAGAGCACACGAAGATACAAAACTGGCTGTACTGACACAACGTGCATTTGACGTAATGGTAGGCTCAGAACCGGAGTTAGGCGTAAATATTCTTAAGGGTCTCGCTCAGACCTTGAGTGATAATCTGCGTTCTACAACGGATAAGCTGGCCGACGAAGTTGCTGCTTAATTTTCTATATTTTTAAATTATTAACACACATTTATTATTTTTATACTATGCATCTACAAAACCGTTTCGGCGTTTAATTCATTTTCTTTTTCCTTAGAAACCGACGTTAATTCAAATTCGTCTAATATACTAAACAACGCGGGCACAACTAACAAAACAAGTACGGTTGTTACCAATAAACCAAATACAATACTGGTTATTAACGGTATTAAGATCTGTGCTTGGGTACTTTTCTCAAATAGCAATGGAATCAAACCTGCTATCGTTGTCACTGATGTTAATAGAATGGCACGGAAACGTTCACGACTAGCCATCTTTGCTGCCTCAATCACATTATGCCCTTCGCGTGCACGCAGTTTTAAAAACTCAACGAGTAAAATGGAATCGTTAACAACAATACCCGACAACGAAACAAAACCCATCATGCTTGGCATCGACAAATTATAACCCATGATAAGATGTCCCCAAACAACACCAATCAAGGCTAGTGGGATTGCAACCATAACGACTAATGGTTCGACATAACTTCTAAATTGGAAACTTAATAAAATAAAAACACCCACCAATCCAATCATAAACCCACGCCGAATTGATCCTGCCGTTGTTGCACCCGAATCGGCCTCACCTTCTATCGAAATATTAATCGTTGGATAACGTGATAAAAGTTCTGGGAAATAATTTTCCTGGGTATCCGTCACAATGGCCATCGCATTGGCATATTGTGTATCAACATCACCTTGAATCGTCACGGTTTGTCTACCATCAATCCGGTTGATACGTGCGTAACCACGCGTCGATATAATATCGGTAACAACCGATAAAGGCACTAAACTGCCATCCGGTGTAATTATTCTAAAATCTTCCAAATCATTCAGACTATCTTGATCAACATCCGTCAATCGCACATCTATTTCATAAGACTCCTGTCCCACCTGGATTTCGCTCGTAGTCGAACCATAAAAACCGGCTCGTAATTGATTCGCGATGTTTGAAGAATCTAGTCCAAGACCTAATGCACCTTCGCGTAAACGTAATCGTATCTCAGGTTTGCCCGGGCGCAAATCATCAGATAAATCCTGTACCCCTTTATAACGGGCTAACCAGGTTTGTAATTCCATTGAGGCCATTTTTAATGTATTCAGATCCGCACCGCTCAAGCGCATATCAATCGGCAAACCTGCTGGTCCTGCCGCAGGTTCTTTATAATTAATACTTAATACATCAGGAATCTCCCCAACTTCTAAACGCCAATCATTAATAATATTATCGATAGTCCCAATACGCGTCTCTGCTGTTAGTAGATCAACAACAACTGTCGCAACGTGAGGCCCAGACTCACTAGCATCAATATTTTTATTAAAATTGACGCTAGAATTAACGACTAAGGAATTTTGATCAATTTGTTTTGCCGTGTATTTATTGTTAACACGATTTAATGCCTGTGATATTTTTTCAACGATAGACTCTGTCTGCCAAAGTGGCGTTCCCTGCGGCAATAAAATACGCGCTTCAATAACGTCGCCTTCAATATCAGGAAAGGCCTGAAACTTCAAAATGCCACTGACTATCATACCAACTGATAATAGAAAGATACCAAAGACCAGCCCCAAAAATAAATAACGCCAATGAATAACCGTATCAATCGCCTTACCCAGATACTCATGTCGCAAGTGTTCTATAAAATTATCAAATTTTTCTCGAAACTCATTTGATTCATCATTTTCATGATGATGCAAGGCATGCGCTAAATGCTGGGGTAATATAAAAAAGGCTTCAATCAAACTCACCGCCATCACCAAAATTAGCGCAACTGGCAATACTTTTAATACCTTACCAATATCACCTTCAATAAACGCTAACGGCCCAAACACAGCAACCGTTGTTAAAAAGGAGGACATAACACCTGGTGCAACTTGCTTGGTACCATCAATTGCTGCTTGTAACGCAGACTTTCCTTTATGCAGATGCGTAGCAATATTTTCAGCAATCACCAAGGCATCATCCATTAACAAACCCAATGCTATTAACAAGGCCACCATGGTAATCATATTTATTGAATAACCAAGTAGTGCCATCATTGCCAGGCCACCCAGAAATGAAACCGGCAAGCCCATTACGACCCAAAAGGAGAATCGCAATTTAAAAAACAACCACAGGGTAAGAAACACCAACATCAAACCTTGCCAACCGTTAGTCAGCAACATTTGTAAGCGATCTTGAACAATCGAGGCCATATCCTTAGTTAAAATAAAATTAACATTTGCAGGTGCGCGTAGCTGTTCTTCTTCAACAAAAGCCTTTACCGCTGTAACCACATCGAGTGTGTCTTGTTGTTTAGTCTTGGTAATTTTTAATAATGCAGCACGTTCACCATTAAATAAAATCTTGTCTTCATTCAACTCAAACTGATCCGTTATCGTTGCGATATCCCCTAGCCTGATTTCAGCACCGGTATCACCACTTAAAATAATCAGCCCTTCTAATTCTTGTGGTGTTTTACGCTCATCATCAAACCGAACCAGAATATCTTTTTGTTTCGTTTCGATACCACCTGCTGAAATATTAATATTCTGTCTTGATATTTTATCGGCGATATCAGTCATGCTGAGACCATATTGCCTTAGTATCAACGCCGGGATTTCAATGCGTAATTGATGATCGGAAAAACCTTCTATTTCAACCTGCGAAATTTGATTTAAAAACTGTAAGCGATCCTTTATCTCTTCCGCATAGGCCTTGAGATGGCTAACCGACATTGGTCCTGTTACAGCAACTGAAACCACTTGATCTGTGCGACCAAGTTGTTGAATGATTGGCAATTCACTTTGCGTAGGAAAATTATCTATCGCCTCGACTTCTGTTTTTACATCATCCAGAAAACGCGACATATCGCCACCTTCGACCAGCTTTATAACAGCAATGCCTAAACCCTCACGCGCCTCACACCGGATCTCTTCAACATCTGTTATACCATCAGCAGCATCTTCGATGCGTTGGCAAATCGCTTCTTCCACATCTTCTGAACTAGCAGCAGGATAGACAACGCGAACTTCAACTTCTTGTGCGGCAAAGTCAGGAAATGTTTCGCGTTTAAGTGTAGGTGTTGCCAACAAACCAATAATAATTAACATCAACATCAACAGGTTTGCTGCTGTTGGATGACTCGTGAAATAACGAATCATTTTGTCATTCCGCTTGCAACTTCAATTAATTCTTTTTTGACAACCTCATCATGTACAGCACTTAATAACATGCCATCAATAGCAGGCACCAAATCAGAGATGATTATTCGGTTACCTTGTTCCAGGCCTGATGCAATGGAGACGAAATCAGCTTGAACGATAGCGGTTTCAACTTTTCTGATTTCTAGTCGGCTATCTTTATTTAACAAATAAACCTTATCTTCATGTAATGCATTTCGCGGTATCACAAGTTGATCAACGATAGGTTTACCGCTGAGTCTAACTTCAACAAACATACCTTTAACCAATGGTGGTCGAACACCGGGGATTGCTTTGCTATAAGGCTCGTCAACCTCGACGATAACACCCATAGTTCTGGTTTTCGGGTCTATAGTGTCATTCATGCGAACAAAACGTGCATCCCACTCTACACTCATTTCCTGCAACAGTACCTTAGCCTTAAAACCCAATATCTTTTCAAACATATCATCACTGATCTGATTTGTTGAGGTACCGCTTACGGGTACGAGAGGACGAATACGCGATATCGGAACTTGTGCTGTCACTTCTGCCTTGCTTATACCATCAACCACGACCATCACATCACCAACCCGAACATATTGGCCTAATTCAATATTAACTTCGGCAATACGACCAATAAATCCTACGGTAACGATAGTGTTTTCCAGATCAAGCTTCGCACTCGCCAGCTTTGCTTCATAACCAGCAAGTTGCGATTGCAAAAGCTTGCGCTCTACTGGCATCAGGTTAAGTACGTTTTTCAAAGATTGAACGCTTTGCAATTGCGTAAGATAAGTACGTTCTTGTTGATCCAACGAAGAACGTGATATGGCACCCTTTTTTACTATATTACTTAAACGATCAAGTTCCTTTTTACTGAACTCTAGAGATTTTTTTTCTATATCAAGTGAAACGCGTGTGTTCTCTGCTTCAACATATGTTTCATCCAATTGAGCTCGAGTAGATTCAATACTGGTCTCTATCTCTGCAATTGCAAGTTCATAGCTTGTAGGCTCAATTCTTAATAACACACTGCCTGCTTGAATAATGTTGCCTTTCTTTAAATTCGGCAACATTTCGATTATCTTGCCATCGACTTCAGCAACAGCATCAAGCGCAACACTTGGCGCGACGCTACCATAACCTACAGCACGTGGAACTAATTCGACAACGGGCACATCAATTACTCGGACCGAACGCGTGGCTTCAATGATAGGAAGTTGTGTCGGAGCTTGACTGGTCTTGACAAGAATTACTGTTATTAATAATCCTATCAATATTGGCACTGCAAATAACCAACGCTTTTTAGATAGTTCATCTCGACTTATCTGCATGATGTTGACCTTATTTGATTTATTTAGTCTTTAACACACCTAATAACAAAATTAAATATGACTATTTTTCATCATTAACATATTGGCACTTCTTTGGAAGATAATCGACATCAATATCGCCCTTACATGCCCAGACTAGTCGTTCGCCTTTTGCTTCTGGCATCAGCATGACCTTAGTGTCATTAATTTCCTTTTCAACTTTTATTATCTCTTTATTAGTAAAATATACTGTTATTACACCGGGTCCATCAACACCTACTTCAATGTTCTTAACCAATGACTTTGATAAATCAACCTCGATTTTTTTTCCTGACTTTTTCCATGCCTCTGCATTCGGCAGTGAATCTGTCGCTTTCCAATATTCTTTTATGGCTATTTTGTATTTTAGTGCCTTAGATAATCCCTGTAACACCTTCGCCGAATCTGTTAATTCGAGTTTTTTTGAATCGGTAAAGACAAAATTCCAACTCAGTACTATAACCGCGAGTATTAATACAATAAGTGTCTTATTCATAGCTTAAGCCTTTGCCATTTCAACCAATGCTTTACGAACCGCAGCTGCTGTAACAACTGGCTCTGTAAAGTTTATGCGACATATTTTTGAGCCAATCCGAAGATTAAAACCTTCGCTATCGATACCAACCATCTCAGGTAACTGTGAATCCTTATAATATATAGTACAAAGATCGCAATAATGCCTGATGGCATCAAGGTGATCTGCATTCATATGATCAAGCATCTGTTTTTCTTCATCAAGGGTAAATGGATTAGCTAATAGAAAATCATCTTTTTCAACCCAGTAAATCTGGCCAAACCCTTTAATAAACCTGACGCGAATCGGCTTAATGACATAAAAATTAAAATCATGCGTTAAGTGATAGTCACGAGATTGAGGGAAATAATGGTAGTAGCGCTCCATACTATCGCTATCATTAGTATCCATAAGTTCGGCATCGCCAAGATAGGTCACTCTTCCCACAGTTTGCGAATCATCTGCACCAACTTCCGTAACTGTCAACGAAACTTTAGGATCAGCTAATATATTTTTAGTATGTTGTGCAATGCTGCTAATTAGAATGACCGGGAATCCATCTTTACAAATACAATAGGGCGCCACTGAACCGAAAGGATATCCTGGCACATCAACTGAATGTGTACTTAATATACCCTGATATTCAGATAAAAATAAATCTCGTGCACTTTTTGCTTTTTTATTTTTAATCATGCCGCGATGTTAACAGAATTAAATAAAAGTCGTATAATTTGAACTCGTATTAGTGAGATGTAGGTCTATTTTATTATGAGTATTGGTTGATGGGACAAGAAATAGAATCCAGTCATTTTTCTAATCATGACTTCAATCTTTTTAATACTCATTTAAAAGACGAAACAGCGCTCCTTTCTGAACTACTCAATAATAAGAAATTTTCAAACAACGGCAGTATTGCAGGCTTCGAGATTGAAGCCTTACTGGTTAGCTTATCGGGCGCGCCTGTGCCTGTTAATAAAACATTTCTAAATAAATTGAATAACCCTCTTGTTGTGCACGAACTTGCAGCATTCAATGTCGAGCTGAATAGCAACCCGATAAAACTACAAAATAGTGCACTATCCAAAATGGAAGTGGAGCTACAAAGCACCTGGAAAAATTGTTGTGATGTTGCGAAGGAATTATCCATCGAAATGATGATGATCGGAATCTTACCCAGTCTCCAGGAACATCAACTAACGCTGGAAAACATGTCTAAATTAAATCGTTACAAGGCATTGAACGATCAAGTACTTAATCTTAGAGATGGGCAACCCCTCAAACTTGATATCAACGGAACTGATTCAATCCAGACCTCACACCAGAATGTTATGCTAGAGTCAGCCTGCACTTCATTGCAATTGCATTTGCAAGTTCCGCATACTATTGCCGCACATTTTTATAATGCATCAATAATACTCTCTGCACCGATAGTTGCTGCTACTGCAAACTCGCCATTTTTATTTGGATCCGATCTTTGGGATGAAACACGTATCCCGTTATTTGAGCAAGCAGTGGAACTGGGCAAGGAAGATTATCGACGCGTCACTTTTGGTAGTGCTTATGTAAGACAATCAATGCTTGAATGCTATGAAGAAAACCTGAGACATTACCCTGTGCTGGTGCCATTCAAAGATCAGGACGATATTAAGCAACTGAGCCATTTGCGGTTTCACAACGGTACTATATGGCGTTGGAACAGACCTTTGATAGGCTTTGATCAAGATGGTACGCCGCATATTAGAATAGAACATCGAGTTATACCCTCAGGACCTACCATTATCGATAGTATTGCTAATGCCGCATTCTATTACGGCCTTGTTCATGAATTAGTGGAGGATATTGATGCATTGATTGAACAACTCTCCTTCCAACAGGCTAAAGATAATTTTTATAATTGCGCTAAACAGGGTTTGTCAACAATCATCAATTGGCCCAATCAGGGTAATATTAAAACAAGCAAATTACTATTGAATACACTGATACCTGCTGCACGACGTGGATTAGAAAAACTTCATATTTTAGAGGAAGATATCAATAAATATATATCCATCATCGAACAACGAGTCGAGACGCAACAAAATGGAGCAAACTGGCAACGTTTGTGGGTTGATAAATATGGTAAAGATTTTCATCGATTAACACGTACCTATCTGGACAGACAAAATAGCGGCACCCCAGTACACCAGTGGAAAATATAAATGTTGAAAATTCTGAATAAGCTGCCTGATAAAATACTGGCCTTACCAGCACATCGTTTGTATGAAGCCTTGCCTGGCCCGACATTGGTTCATCTCAAAGGTAATCGCGAACCCGCAATTTTTTTGACGGTGTTATTACATGGGAATGAGAATAGTGGTTGGGAAGTCGTGAAAAATATTCTCAATAAATATAAAGGTAAGACATTACCACGTTCATTATCTATTTTTATTGGTAACGTTAAGGCCGCACGTTATAAAAAGCGCAAACTCGAAAGCCAGGATGATTTTAATCGAATATGGGGTAATGGTAACAGCCCTGAACATTTAATGGTGAGATCAGTTATCAAGATAATGCGTGAACGAAAAATATTTGCGAGTATTGATATACATAATAATAATGGTTTAAACCCTCACTATGCCTGTATCAATAAACTGGATAGACGCTTCCTGAAACTCGCACGAGAGTTTAGTCGCATGGTAATCTACTTTATCCGTCCCACTGGAGTACAGAGCCTTGCATTCTCTGAATTCTGCCCATCTGTCACTCTCGAATGCGGCCAACCTGGTGATGAGTATGGAATTCAGTTAACAACTCATTATATAGATAAGCTACTTCAGCTGAAGACATTGGAAGCCGAAACTGATATTGAAAACACAATTGATCTGTATCATACAGTTGGTATTGTAAAACTACCTGGAGACTATGACTTTAGTTTTAACGGAGACAAAGCCGACATTGAATTTGTTAAGGGTATTGAAACATTAAATTTCGAAGAAATATTTAACGACACATTGTTGGGAAAAGTTAAAAACAATATCACCAAACCACTAATCGTTATGGACGAAGAAGGAAAAGATATCTTTGATGACTATTTTTTTATTCAAGATAACAACATAATTACAAAACGAGTGATTGTTCCGGCGATGCTAACAACAGATAAAGTCATCGTAAAACAGGATTGTTTCTGTTATCTGATGGAACGCTATGATCTTAAGCAAGGTGAAAAGATACTAAAAGATAATACTTCCTTGTGGAATAATTAATCTATATTTAACACTATTGATATAAATGTTAAATTGAACAATTAAAATGACCAAGAACAGGACACTGGGATATACAAGCATTGAACTCTTTCCTATTGGCTTAGGCGCAATGCCCTTATCTCTTGAAGGCCGTCCCAATGAAAAACAAGCATTAGACGTAATTAATACGTTTGTTAATGGCAATGGTAATTTTATTGATACCGCTAATGTCTATTGTGTCGACGATACTGACGTTGGTCACAATGAACGCCTAGTCGCAAGAGCGTTAACACATTTCGATAATGCCAGTAACATTTTCATAGCGACGAAAGGCGGCCTTACGCGTCCCAAGGGCAATTGGACAGTCGATGCCAGTCCTGCCTGGCTAAGACAGTCTTGCGAAAAGAGTTTGCAGGATCTTAATACCGATTCAATATTTTTGTATCAATTACACGCGCCGGATCCAGAAGTGCCACTTACGGACTCCATAGGTGAATTAGCAAAATTAAAAGATGAAGGCAAGATTCAACATATCGGTTTATCAAATGTGTCTGTTGAAAATATTGAACTGGCACTTTCTATATCTCAAATTATCTCTGTACAAAATCGCTGCAATCTTTTTGAGCGAACATCATTTAACAATGGTGTAGTTGAATATTGTGAAAACAACGACATTACCTTCATTGCACACAGCCCTGTCGGCGGACATTACCAGCACGCTCAACGCAGCGATAATGATTTGTTGAAAAATCTAGCTGAAAAATATAATACGTCGGCTTATCAAATCATGATCGCCTGGTTATTACATAAGAGTAAATCTATATTCCCTATACCCGGCGCAAGCAAAACCAGTAGCATTAAGGATAGTATTCAAGCAGTTAATGTGGAATTAAGTAAAGATGATATGCAAATACTGGAAGAAGATATCAAATAAATACTATTTTCTACTGAAGGATGAAAAAATCACTAAAATACTACCTCCCAGACAAATAGCTCACTAAATAAGCTTGCTAATTTGCCACCGTTTCTTTGAATTTTCTTTTTGTTTGCATATTTATTATATTTTTTAGAATCCAGATGTGCATAACCTTTAATAAAGTTATGCCCGTATTTCTCTATAATAAAATCGCCTGAATTAGTAGACCATAGAACTTTTTCGTTCGTATATTCCATACCATCACCGAGAGAAATTGGTTCTTCAAACTGATCATAGGGCGAATCTAAATACTTATTGCGATATACCCATACCAGTTTAGAAAAGTCCTTTGAGTCAAAACTTAAAGAAACAGTGACGAGTGAAGCATCATAAAATAAATACAATATCGATACATCTACTCCATCGATTTTCTGTTTCCGTTTACATTCTATTTCTCTTTTTCCGCTATCTCCATTTCGGCAATACTGTTCGGAAAATTCATTCGTCAATTCATCACCTATTTTCAGACCGTCAATGTCAAATTCAGGCTTCTCGCTGGCATAAACAGTCGCAGAAACGAGTAAAATAGGTAAAAAGAGCAAGTTTTTGAGTGTCATGACTATTCCATATATCAAATAAGAACTGTCTGATAATACTAGAACATATTCTGCTAAAAGCTCGTGCCTTCGAGTTCAGTTTTGAACACAATTTATACCGTTAAATCAATCGTTATAGCCCCACTCTCGCCAACCCTGCAATAAGGGAAAGTATAATCCCAGCTTTATACTTTCTTCGCCGAGTTGTTTCATTAGTGTGCCGTACTTTTCCAGCTGTTCTTTATAGCGTTCCTGCTCATGGTCTAGAAACGCATCGCGGTTTGCGCCTTCGTGGCGACTGGTTTTGTAATCTATGATCCAACGATACCCGTTTTCATCGACAAAGGTTCGATCCAGTATCGCATTGCTTAATTTATCGTTAACAATACCGCTAATTGGATATTCATTTTCTTGTTGTTTATGCACAATAGAGAGTATCCATTGCCCGCGTTCATCGTTAACCATATTTATTAAGGCCTTGATCACACGTTGCACTGCATCCGCTCGTTCGCTTTCCGGTACGCCGAATTGTTTTAACGCATTATCAAAACCCTGTTGCTCCGCGTTAATCCGTTCCGGTGTCCACTTCGCTATACCTTGTTCAGCTATGCATTGAATGGCACTGTGCACGACAGAGCCAATATGCTTAATGGTCTCCCCGGCCCATTCGAATTCGATCAAAACCGGTTCTGCTTCAGCTTCATCTTGCGTTGTTTGTTGCCAAGTTAAACCTGTCGGTAGTTCGGGGTGTTGCCAGTCTTTGTTTAGGCGTTTCGTTTCTTGATTGATCACAAGCGTCGATTCCTCCCCACCTTGCTCACTCGTCGCTGGCATGTGTTTTTCATACACCGATTTTACGGTAGGCCATAGGTGCGACAACAAGGAACGGCTTTGTGGTTCACAACTGAGCTCGCCTTTGGTTTCTTTCAGGTTTACATGGCCGATGAGATGGCATGTCTTCCTGGTGCGAGTTGTTGCGACATAGAGTAATCGTGCATCTTCGTATCGCTGTTTGGCTTTATCCGTATTATTGATGTAATCATAGATCGGCGCTTGATACTGACCCGCTTCGCGTATGGGTGCTAAAACAAGGTCTTCTTCTCCATGATCACGCTGGCGTAATAACCAGACCAGTAAATCACCCTGATTCGATCGCGGCGAACGTCCTAGTCCTGGCAGGATGACATGATCAAACTCCAATCCTTTGGCCTTGTGTATGGTCATCACTTGTATTTGATTATCGGCCTTAAGATCAGGCGCAGCATATAATTGACTTACATCATCAATTAATTCTTGTAAGTCTTCTATCGAACCGCCTTGATCTAATGTTTCGAGTAACGAGAGATAGGTTAAACAATTTTCCAGATCGGTTTTGTTAGACAATGTTGCCGGACCACCGAGTTGTATCCAGAAAGATTCGATTGCATCACGTATCGATAGACGTTGTTTCTGTTGTTGTATGGTTTCATAGATGGACTTAAACATTTGCAATCTTGTTTGTTGCTCGTCTTGAATCTGCCCAACGAATTCTGCATCACAAATACATTCCCAGATTGTTCTCTCGCGGTTCTGATCACTTAACGTAAATAAAGATTCAAGACTTAGACCACACCACGGCGCACGCAAACAAGCTAGCCAGGCGACGCGATCGGCTTGAAACAGAAAGGTGCGCGTTAAGGCAAGGAGATCCTGTATCGATGATTGACTACCCAAGCCTTCAATGTCTATCGCTTTATAACCGATCTGCTCTGCCCTTAAGGCCGGGACGATCTCGGCCAGATGCGAACGACTACGAACCAGAACGGCGATATTATCGGCTGCCTCAGCCTGTTTTATCTCTTGAATGATCTCGACTACATGCTGCGATTCTTTTTTATCGCTGCGCCCATAGAGCGGATAGACCCTGACGTTATTACTCGTTGCGGCTTTATCGAATGCATCTGCACTGCTATAGGTCACCGCACCCGTAATAAGATCATCTTGTCTGGGAAATATATTAGTAAAACTGTCGTTCACCCAAGCGACTAGTCCTTGTTGCGAACGGAAGTTGACACTGAGACGCAATGCTTCGAGTGGGATGTTGCCGAGCGATGCATCATGAAATGTTTTTATAAACAAACTCACTTCTGCTTCACGGAAACGATAGATCGATTGCATCGGGTCGCCGACCAGAAACAGACTGCGACCATCATCTATGGACCATTCACGCGTTAAGCGTTGCAACAGACGATATTGATTCACAGAGATATCCTGATACTCGTCCACCAATAAATGTTTAATATGGTAATCCAGTTGCAAGGCTAGTTCTGTCGGTGCATCGTCTGTACCTAATGCATTCACTGCCGATTCGGCGATACCAATAAAATCCATTTGGTTACGCTCGGCAAAGATTAAGCGTAGTTGACCAGCAGCGAGTTTGAGTAACTCGCATAAGGCATTAACGATTAACCATTCTGCATCGGTATAGCTTGCCGATGGCAAGGCATTGATCGTTGCCAAACTATGTTGCAAGCCATCCACTTTTTGCAATGCAGTTAATAAGCCTTGTATTTGTTTTTTCTTACTCGCGCGTTCATCGGCTGCAAGCTTATTACCACTTGCCGGAGGGAAACCATTTTTAACGGTATGTTGTTTACGCCATGTACCCGTCTTGGTCAGTAATAATTCAGTTATCCCGCGCCAATGTTCCAGACTATTCGCATTGTTATCCGGCATGGTTGTTATCGATAAACATGTCGTAATTGCATTTTCCGGATCGGTCTCTGCCAGATTTATTGCAGCAAACTGTATTAACGCTAATAATTCGCTTTCAAATTCTTTTGGAAACAATGCGGCGGTATTGCTTAACTGATCTTCTATCAACCTAACCAAGGCCTGTTCCATATCGTGTCGATCATGGTCCTGCACGACATAGGCTAACCATTGATCACGTTTCTTTAACATATCGACGATCAGATTTTTTATACGTGGTAGATCGTTATCCAGATGAAATACAAGATTCGCAATTGCCTCTGACCAACCTGCCCCGCTTTCCAGTTCGGCCAATGTATTGATTGCCGCTTGTTGATAGAGGTGCTCGGCATCATCCAGTGTTTCCGGTTGCGTACCCAGCCGCGCCAACATCGGCATCTGACGCGTTAAATGCGCACACAGTGAATCAATAGTTTGTAAGCGCAAGCGACCGGGATTTTCAATGATCTGCCAACCCTTTTCCTGATCGCGTTTTAATGCTGCCTTAGCTAAGTTAAACGTCGTTTTTTCATGTTCGGACTCGGGTTCTGTTTGCTTATTCACTTCCATGTTCTTCACACTGTTTAGCGCATCGAGAATTCTGCTCTGCATTTCGGCCGCTGCCTTGCGGGTAAAGGTAATAGCAGTAATCTCTTCCGGTGCATCGACCAATGACAGCAATCGTAAATAGCGTTGTATCAATAAGCCGGTTTTACCTGAACCCGCGGGAGCTTGAATGATGAACGATTGATCTGGAGCTAGCGCTTGTTGTCTTGCTTCATGATCAACGATGGGCTTAGACATGTGTCTCTCCCTCCAGTTGGTCAACATCATCAATATTTTCCATACGTTCATGAATACGACACAAGGCTTGCAGGTCGCAATAGCGGCAAGCTGATGTCGTGGGTTCTACAATCGCCTTACCACTACGAAAATCGTTAGCGAGCTTGGTTAAGACCTCTTCCCAATGGTCAAAACGATCTTGCCATAAGAAATTTTCATCCTGTTTTATACCCGGCAGTATGTCTTCGCCATTAGCTTGCCCGGAGAATCCCAACTTGCCACGTTTCAAACTGGCAAATGCTATCGCGGCCACCTCTTGTTTACTGGTCACGGCATAGAGTGGCAACTGTGGATCGTTGGGGTTATCTGATTCCCAGTCATTTTTACTTACGGCACCGGTTTTATAATCGATAATGACGCAACGACCATCGGCCAACTCATCGATACGATCCACGCGTAGATGTAATTCGATATCTTCAAAAATTACCGTTTGCCATTCTTCTGTTGCGATGACCTTAAAAGGACTTCTCTCTTTCTCTATCGCTAACCAGTCGTTTAGTAGTTGTTCGAGTCGTTGTTGTTCCAGCTCGGTAAAACGATCGGTAAAGGTTTCCGGTTGTTGTGCGATCTGTTGTTTGATCGCTTCTTGTACAACCGAATGAATCATCTTTGTCAGCTCTGATTCTGATCGGTAGGCCTGATTCTCTGAGGTCTTCAAACGTTGCCATAGAAATTGCAAGGCAGTATGTACCAGATTGCCGCGTTCGGCCGCACTTAAACCAATATCGCTATCACGTAGTGACTCCGCATATAAACGATGCCTGGCAAAGGCTTTAAACGGACAACCCGACTGATCCTTGAATAAAGCACTGCCGCCCTCGGCAATTTGACCAGCGAGGATCTCAGGTGCATCAATATCAATAAAGCTTTCCATTTGTGATGATGCGAGTAGCGCATCTTTATAATCATCACATTGGTTAAACTGACGAGCAGTTTTTACATCATCAATACTAATTAACGGACTTTGTCGACAGAGTCGATCCCCTTCCTGTTTGGCATAACTGAACACGACTTCTTTTGCTGAGGCACTGAGTTTTTCCGTAATGTGTTTCGCTAAATTCAGTTGTGTTTCCGCACTGGCATCAGGAATATTAAAGTCGCGTTGGCAGGCTATAGGGATAAAGGCATTGGCTAAGGTTATTGCTGGCCAGTTATCATCTTGCATATCCATCACCCACAAATGATCAAACTGCATACCAGCTGCCGCCGTCATACCGAGAATTTGTATCGGGGTTTCTATTGTCTCTGGTTGAAATCGAGTTTCTGCGAGTAATCTCTTTAATTGGAATAATGCGGTACTAAAGCTGACGGGTTTTGTTAATCCATCCAGACTTGCTAATTGCGTTAACGCGGATTGCCAGGCTTGTATGGTTTGATGCTCATCACTATTTAGGCTGCGTTCCCCCGGCCAACCGAATCCCGTTAGCCAATCCGAAAAACTTGTCGTCCACTCGCGTAGTGTTTGTTGTTTGGCATGGCTTAAGATTGAAATCTCAAAGGTCTTTAATAGCCCAATAAACTGTTCACATTGTTCAAACTCTTTACAACGCGTTTCAGCAATCCAATATAATGTTTTAAAACCCGGTTGTTGTTCACCGATGCGCCTAAGAGCCGCATCAAACTTTGCTCGCGTTGCTGCTTCTTCTGTTGCGCCTGTTATAAACGGGGAATGTAGTAAGTTACTCAACGTATTAATTGAAACCTTACGTTTGCCCAGAGCCAGCAAGTTCATTGCTGTATGTATTAAGGGATAGCCTGATAAAGGTTTGCCTAATGATATGGCATAAGGGTTATATTGGGGTTCATTTGGCTTCAGCCATTTTTGTGGTGTGAATACCGATGCGAACCCATATTCAATCTTGTCGCGCAAGCTACTGAGGTTTGGCGCGATTATTCCAATCGTTGCATTACTATCTTCTTGCAAACATTGTTTTGCCCAACATGCCGCAGACCAGATTTCTGATTGCTTATCTGTTTGCTCAATTATACTGATAGATTGATTTTGCTGTTCAGGATCACACTCTTCAACTTCGATACCTATATCAATAAATGCTTGTTTGAGCTTATGTTGTTGTGTTGTCAGTTGATCGAAATCATAGAAGACTATCTTCTTTGTATTACTTTTCAGTTCAGCAACATACTTGACGATATAATCTGGTAATTCGGCATCATCCAAGCAGTTGTTTTCTCGCTTCTGCTTCTCATAATCATATGCCCATTGCTTAAAGGCAGAGGCATCTTCTGAGAGATACACGCCATCTGGAAAGATAGGAACACACCATTGCTGACAGAGTTGATACGCATGCGCCGCCTGCTTGGCCGTGGCGGTTATTTGTAAAAGTTGATTCTTGTATTTCGAATTGTTGATTATCTCTTGCCAGAGCCACTGTTGCTGTAGATTGCTCAATACAGTGACTTTATCTTCAGTGCGAAATGAAAGAGATTCAAAACTACGTCTACACCACGCTGTCCAGGGCAAACAGTCGGGTGTCTGCCAGGCCTGCTTGCCTTGAGCAAGTTGATTTGTCGCAAATAAGTAACGCAGGTGACGGCTGAGACGTTGTGTCGGCGTGATAATCGTCGCTCCTTGCCTTATCAAATCGCTGAGACGTTTATTCATGTGTGATCAGGGTCTGTTTATCTTTAATTTCTGCCACTGCCGCGAGTTATTTTCGTGCGCAACAAGACAGAATGAGCGTAATGTAGTTAGTCTACCTGAGCGAGTGATAACGCCGTTGCGTGCGAAAACAACTGCGGCCCTAAAATTGATTGTTAAGGGGGTTGGGTCTGAAAAAACGCCACTCTGCGTTGCTTGTCGTTTATTTGGAATAACCAAATTGCTCTCCTCGCGCCTTGATTGACGTTTTTTCATCTACCAACAGAGGTAGAGATTAAAGACAAACAGACCCTCATATCACCTTATGTGAGTTTAGATTGATGATGAATTCATCTGTCATAGATATACCCATGATATATGGAAATGAAGAATTTAGAGTGTGTCTGTTTTTTATTCATAGCAAGGCGAGACGACGCGCATGGTTGCCCCCTGTAGGAGGAACAACGCTGCTCTGGGTGAAAACAGACGTGCTATAAACCTGCATTACCAAATATCATGGGTATTTGTCACATTGGCATTATAAACTGACAATGTTAACCTTGTGTCTTAATTATTTCTCTTGCTACAAGCAGAGAATCTTATGCAAATATCAAATTACACTACTCAACAGGAAGAGATTGTCTGTACCACTGTCATGCCGACACGGATGCTGCCGGGTATGGTGGATGATGTACGTGAATCCCTGTTAAAAACACCCCGCAGTTTGTCACCAAAATACTTCTACGATGAGCGCGGGTCTGAGTTATTTGACCAGATTTGTTCAACGCCTGAGTATTATCCGACACGCACTGAAAACCACCTTTTATCCAAGTATGCCGTTGATATTATCAATAAAACAACACCGGATCAGATACTTGAACTGGGTAGTGGTTACTCAACAAAAACACGTCGATTGTTTGATGCTTGCCAAGAGACATCTAATGAATGTATTTATGCACCATTAGATGTGTGTGAAGAAGTATTGATTGAAGCAGCTCAAAAGCTGTCTGAAGAGTACGACTGGCTAGGGCTGAATCCATTATTGGGCGATTATCATGGTGGTCTGGGTAATTTACCGGCGACGCATGGCTCACATTTGTTTGTATTTCTCGGCAGCACTATTGGTAACTTTGAACAAGAAGATGCCCAGGAATTTATAAAAGAAGTATATAAAGCGATGCGCTATGGCGATCACTTATTAATTGGTGTTGATCGTGTAAAAGAAGACCACGTTTTACATGCTGCTTATAACGATGCTCAAGGTATTACTGCTGAATTTAACCTGAATGTATTGCATGTTTTGAATCGTGAATTGAATGCTAATTTCAATACCGACGAGTTTACTCACTCGGCTACATTCAATACTGATAAAGAAAGAATCGAAATGCGTCTGGTTTCCAACACTGAGCAGAAGGTGCACATCGATGAACTAGGTGAGTCTATTCAGTTTGATACTGGAGATAATATACTGACCGAAATCAGTCAGAAATATACTTATACGGGTATTGAGGAGATGCTTGAGAAAGCCAAATTCTCAATTACTGACCATTATGAAGATGAGAATGCCTATTTTTCTTTGGTTTTGGCCTCAAAATAACAACAACTCAGCTTATTATTCTTCCGCTAACCACTTACTCGATATCTGCTCTGCCATAGAAGGGTTATCAATAAACTTATTCCGATTGCCTTGCAGTTCTTCGATTAGGTTGTTGCGTAACATCTCTTGATTACTCGGTGGATCCAGACGATTCCAACGTTTTAATTCATCCAACATATCCTTAGCTACGGGAACCCCGTATTGGGTATGCATATAAAAGATTGCACGGGCAATATTACCGCGCGCTATTGGTCTGGGTTCTGTCTTATTATGATGACGTTCAAAATCACAATTTTCATAGCGCCAATCCTCTCCCTCGATCATGCCAAAACTGGAATCGCGTCGTGCCACATCGGCATCCTGCCAGGCAGGATATAGATTATGCATATCGGCTTCCATACGGGTAAAACGTGACTCTACATTGAGTCGACATTGGCGGCGACTATCACACTGCATATATCGCAACATCCAACTTGCCGGATAGATCTGCTCAATCACAAATAATCGACCTTCGGTTAATGCCACGGAGGGATCGAAACGAAAACCACAATACAAGGACCAACCGCCATTGGCATAGAGCTCATTCCAGAAGGTATTGACCGCTATTTCGTCAAAACTTTCGACGGGCAATGTCTCAGCGTAACTAGTGTGAGAAACACTAAGCAGGCATAAAATAGAGATTATCCGTAATCGGCGAAACACATTAATTATTACTATTTTTAAACTATTGTAGGCATCATGATATACCAGTCTGCTTTAGAATGTGAACATATAGAATATTTGCCTGACTAATACAGAGAATTATTACTAGAAAAAACTGAAATCATGGTCGTCCACAATAAATCAATACGCATTCTCGCTATTGGGCTATTTATCTGCCTATTAGCAGTATTGAGTGCTTGTTCTGATGATCTATCTCAGCTCGAACGCATTAAGTCCCGTGGGGTTTTGCGAATTGCTCTAATAGCAACCCCCCCTCTATATTTCCCGGATGAATCACATATTCAGGGATATGATTATGAAATCATAAGTGACTATGCAAAATCGATTGGCACAGAGCTTGAAATCACCAGAGCCAATACCATAAGTGAAATTATAACGCTGTTGAAACAAGGTAAAGTTCATTTAGGTATTGCTGGCAGCGCCCCACCCTATCTTGACGATAAAATTCAGAGTGGAACAGCCTATAATCAGGATGAATGGTATGTCATTGGAAATCGTAATAATGATTTACCGAAAGTTATTGAAGATATTACACCCAGCACGGTTATCGTCGCCAAGGGAAGTAAACCTTCATTGGTCTTATCCAATCTAAAAACTAATTATCCATCATTGTTTTGGCTGGAATTACCCAATGGCAATACCCGACAGGTTCTGGAGCAAGTCAACCTGGACAATTTCAGACTCAGTATTGTCAATGCAGATGTATATACCTATTACCGATATCTTTATCCTGAAATAAAAATTGCATTAACGTTACCTAGGGAATATCCATCACACTGGCTTAGCTATAAAGATGATGATATGTCCATTTCTAACTCGATTAATAATTTTATTGATAGATATAAAAAAAGTGGCAAACTGGAGCAACGTTACAATACTTATTACCGGCATCTTAATGTCTTTAATTATACGGATAGCTCCTATTATTTAAGACTTATAAAAGAAAAACTGCCGCAATATAGTTTGTACTTCAAGAATGCAGCGAAAGACAATGAGTTTGATGAACGATTCCTAGCAGCTGTTAGTTATCAAGAGTCACATTGGAATGATAAAGCACGTTCGCATACAGGTGTTCGTGGTTTAATGATGCTAACTCAAGATACTGCGAAACGTGTCGGAGTAACAGATCGTTTGGATCCGAAACAGAGTATTATGGGGGGTGCAAAATATCTGAACATCTTAAAAGCATCACTGCCTGAAAGAATTCAAGAACCCGATCGATCATGGATGACATTAGCAGCATACAATGTGGGTCTCGGACATTTAGAGGATGCTCGTATTCTTACAGAATCGTTAGGTGATAATCCTGACCTGTGGATTGATGTTGAAAAACACTTGCCAAAACTCAGCCAAAAAGAATGGTATAAAAAAACCAAATACGGCTACGCTAGAGGACATGAGCCGGTGGCATTTGTCAGGAGAATAAGACGTTATTACGATATATTACGTTTGTATCAGCAAGAGGAAATATTGGAAAAGCTAGACCAGCCTTTGGAACTGGATAAAGTACAAATCACGTCTCCGGCCTTATAATTTAAGCCATCGTTCGACTTTCTATCCTCCTATAGGATTGACTAAACTCTGTGACTAGCACCTCAGCTTCTGACACTTGACCTTCCGATAATTTATCACGTACACGCTTTAACGCTTCATGAATATCCGCATCACCCTTATCATTCGCCAACAGTAACCAGGCATAGGCACGAATATAATTTTTTTCTACGCCTAATCCTTTTGCATACCTTACACCTAACATATGTTGTGCTTTTTGAAAGCCCTGCCTTGCTGCTTTATCAAACCACGTGCATGCAATCGCTTCATCTTTATGCACACCTAAACCACTGACATAGAGATGCCCTAAACGATACTGTGCCTTAACATAACCAGCCTCGGCAGCCATGCCATAATATTTAGCTGATTCTAATTCGTTTAAAGGAACACCGAGTCCAAATGCATGGAGCTTTCCTAGTTGATAGTTTGCTTTGGCGTAGGATTGTTTTGCTGCAGATTGAAAACATTGTTCAGCCGCTTTGAAATCCTGCGGCACACCGAGCCCATTAATATAGAACAAACCCACATTAAATTGCGCGCGCGCATATCCTTGTTTGGCTGCGAGCTGATGCCACTTAAATGCGGCTTCATCATCCTGCGGTACTCCAAGACCGCCACCATACATTAAGGCCAGATTATATTGCGCCTTGGCATATCCCTGATTAGCTGCTTCCTGATACCAGCGGGCTGCTTCTGCTTCATCTTTCTCGGTACCCTCTCCTTGTGCCAACATCAATCCAACATTAAGTTGTGCCTTCATGTGCCCTTGTTCTGCTGCGCGTAAATACCACTTCAAGGCCTCAGCATCATTTCTTGTTATACCAATTCCTTTGGAATACATGAATGCCAGATTATAACGTGCACCCGCATGGCCTTGTTCTGCTGATTTGAGATACCACTCAAAGGCCTGCTGAAAATCTTTTTCTACACCAAGCCCGTGCTGATAACACCAGGCTAAATTAGCCTGGGCAGTAACATTACCTTTATCTGCTGATTGGTTTAAATAGGTAGCAGCTTGCACGTGATCTTCGGGGACACCAATTCCACGTAGATACATTTGACCAAGGCGCGATTGCGCCTTACTTGAACCTTGTTCAGCGGCATTGCGATACCAAAAAGCGGCTTGTCCAGGGTCTAGCCGGACTCCGATACCATTCTCATAAAGATCCGCTAATTGTAGCTGGGCATCGACATCCCCCGCAGTAGCATCTTTTGTAAGTACAGATAACTGGACACTCATATAGCCAAATTTTTCCTTAGACTAAATCCTATTTAAAAAGCTTAGCCTGTATAACCCTGTTTTGTATAGTAAATCATTATTATAAAACTCGATATGTATGACTTCTGATAGACTCATCGGCATGACTAAAGAAAAAAACCTACACAGCTACAGCCTACTCGATCCAGATATGATTATTCATGCGATTGAATCATTGGATTATGTCTCTGATGGCAGAATATTGGCACTCAACAGCTATGAAAACCGTGTATATCAAGTAGGACTCGAAGATGAAGTACCAATAATTGCCAAGTTTTATCGCGCTGGCCGCTGGACTGATGACATGATCAAGGAAGAACATGCGTTTATGCTGGAATTGGCAGATGCAGAGATTCCTGTCGTCCCGCCCATAGCCATAGACAATGGAACCTTATTTAATTACGGCGATTATCGATTTTCAATCTATCCACGATTTGGAGGCTATGCGCCCGAACTGGATAATCCGGATCACTTGTTACAGCTAGGAAGAATTTTAGCTCAGATACATAATATTGGTGAACTCAGCCCCTTTGAAACACGACCCAGCATTAATGTAGAAGACTTTGCTATAAAACCGGTTCAATACTTATTAGAGAATGATTTTATTCCTGCCTATTTGGAACCAGCCTATTCAACACTTTGTGAAGATCTTATTATTAGAATCAAGCACTGTTATGAACAAGCAGGCGACTACAAAACATTAAGGCTGCATGGAGATTGCCACCAAGGAAATATTTTAGTTCGTGATGAAAACTTTTATATCGTTGATTTTGATGATTCTCGTTCAGGTCCGGCGGTACAGGACATATGGATGTTCCTGTCAGGTGATCGTAATTATATGACGACGGGGCTCAATGATTTTATGGAAGGCTATACCGAGTTTCGAGATTTTGAAGCACGCGAATTGCATTTAATCGAGGCACTTAGAACAATGCGACTGATACATTATTCGGCATGGCTCGCTGAACGTTGGGATGATCCGGCGTTTCCCATCGCTTTTCCATTCTTTAATACTCAGAACTATTGGGAAGAACAAATACTAGGTCTACGTGAACAAGCTTCATTGATGGAGGAACCAGCGATTGTCTGGAAACGATATTAATGAAACGCTGTTTAAACATTAATTTGCCACAGAGGCCACAGAGAAAGGCAAAAACAAAATCATTCAATAAAACTATAAAACTTAATTTATTAATTGTTTTTCTCGGTGACCTCTGTGTACTCTGTGGCGTGTGATGAATATTGATAACTTATGACTACAGCAATAGATACAAAACAGGCGTTATCTGAAAAAGCCCACATCAATGAAGATGTTAAAGAATATAACTGGCAATATATTCTTGATATAGCAAAACAACATAAGCGCCAATTGATCATGGCGAATATTATTGCCGTAATAGCGACACTGGCAAGCGTACCTGTGCCATTATTAATGCCCTTACTAGTCGATGAGGTTCTATTAAATCAACCCGGCGTAGTGGTTAGTTCTATAAACGCTATTACCCCTTCTGTTTGGCACGGGCCAGTGCTGTATATTTCAATTATTTTAATCATGACTTTATGCTTGCGTCTTACAGCATTAGTTTTAAATGTTTTCCAAACAAGACAATTTACTATCATTGCTAAAGACGTCATTTTTCTTATTCGACGCACACTACTCACACGTCTAAATAAAGTATCAATGTCTGAATACGAAACACTCGGCAGTGGTACAGTCGCTTCTTATTTTGTAACAGATCTGGCGACTGTCGATGATTTTGTCGGGTCAACGGTGAGTAAATTATTAGTCGCCACTCTGACAATAATCGGTGTTGCCATAATTCTACTTATTATGCATTGGCAAATTGCAGTATTGATACTCTTTGCCAATCCAATCGTAATTTATTTCACAACAGTATTGGGTAAGAGAGTTAAGGAATTAAAGAAAAATGAAAACTCTGCCTTTGCAGTTTTTCAACAATCTTTAGTAGAAACACTAGACTCTATTCATCAGATACGTGCCAGCAACAGAGAAAAGCATTATTTAAAACGTATTATTGAACAAGCGAATGTAGTCAAAGATCACGGTATTGCCTTTGCGTGGAAAAGCGATGCAGCAGGCCGTTTAAGCTTTGTTGTGTTCCTATTTGGTTTCGATATCTTCCGTGCCGTAGCAATGATGATGGTTGTTTTTTCCGGATTAACTATTGGTCAGATGTTTGCTGTATTCGGATATCTCTGGTTCATGATGGGTCCGGTACAGGAAGTTCTGAATATTCAATATGCCTTTTATAATGCCAAAGCTGCATTGAGTCGAATAAATGAATTAATAAAGCTTGAACTAGAACCAGACTATCCGCATATCATCAATCCATTTGAAGATAAGAATACCGTTGGTATAAAAATCACCGACCTCCATTTTTCCTATGGCCCTAGCGATGATAATGGTAACGCTGATGTTTTAAACGGCATCAATCTCACTATTGAACCAGGAGAGAAGGTTGCACTCGTTGGTGCTAGCGGTGGCGGTAAATCTACATTAGTTCAAGTATTAATTGGTTTATACCCTGCAAAGGGCGGCGAAATATTTTACGATGGCATTCCAGTCACGCAGATTGGCCTGGATGTTGTTCGCGAAAACGTTGCCACTGTTTTACAACACCCTGCATTGTTCAATGATTCTGTCAGAATAAATTTAACCTTGGGTCGTGAGCTTGATGAGAATCAATTATGGCACGCACTTGAGATTGCTCAATTAAAAGAAACCGTTGAACAACTTCCTAACAAACTTGATACCATAGTGGGACGACAAGGGATTAGATTATCTGGTGGGCAAAGACAACGACTTGCAATTGCCCGCATGGTTTTAAGCGATCCAAAGGTAGTTATACTTGACGAGGCAACATCAGCATTAGATGCTGAAACCGAATATCATCTTCATACTGCCCTAGCTGATTTCCTAAAAAATAAAACAACCATCATTGTTGCACATAGATTGAGCGCGATTAAACAAGCCAACCATGTTTATGTTTTTGAAGCCGGTACTATTGGAGAACAGGGATCGCATCGCGAATTATTATCTCAGGATGGCCTTTACTCTAAACTTTATGGCGTTAGACAATCACATACTTGAAATTTTTATATGAAAAGTATTCTTCTATTTTTGACTGTATTAACAAGTGTTTGTTCTTGTCAGAGTCAGCAGAAAGAATTAGTAACCATCAATGGTCTGACGATGGGTACTACCTATTCAATCAAGATTGTCGCTGCCGATATTGCCCTTGATGAGAAAAAAATACACAAAGATATTGAAAGTATTCTGACTGATATCAATCAGTCCATGTCCACTTATATTGCAGACTCGGAATTATCTCTTTTTAATCAATCCAGAATAACTGATTGGCATGTCTTGTCTGCTGATCTATATCGAGTTATCAAGCATGGCAATCACATCAGTATGATAAGCAATGGTGCATTCGACATAACCGTCAGCCCTCTGGTAAACCTATGGGGCTTTGGTCCTGATCCGTATACCCGAGATATACCTTCTGACTCACTCATAGAATCTATAAAGCAACATACGGGCTTTGAAAAACTAGACTTTGATGAATCAACGCAGCGAATATCCAAATCTGACCCCGTTGTCACCATTGACTTATCTGGTATTGCGAAAGGCTTTGCCGTCGATAAGATCGCAGAGCACCTGAATGGCTTAGGTATTGCGGACTATTTGGTAGAAATAGGTGGCGAACTCATAGGCAAGGGCACGAATGTAAAGCAGCAAGCATGGCAAATTGGTATTGAACAAGCCAACCCTCTGGAACGCTCGGTACAACGTATTGTTAACCTAGATAATATCGCCATGGCAACATCTGGAGATTATCGAAATTATTTTGAGAAAGACGGTGTTCGTTATTCACATACGATTGACCCGGTATCGGGTAAGCCTATTAGTCACACACTAGCCGCTGTCACTGTACTTCACAGCTCTGCAATGCATGCAGATGCGTTAGCAACGGCCTTTATGGTATCGGGACCAGAAAAATCACTGGCACTGGCAAATGAAGTAGGTGTTGCACTTTATATGCTCATCAAAACCGACGTAGGCTTTGAAGAGCGTTACAATGATAGATTCAAACCATATCTAACTAACTAAGTCTGCTTATATAAATAAGCACTACAGAGATAACCATCGATGAATGAAATTATTTTCCTGATCATACTAGGCCTTGCAGTCTGGTTTTGGCAGGATGCCTTACGTGCACGCGAACTGGCTGTGAAACGCTCACGTCGATATTGTCGCGATATTAATTACCAGTTTTTGGACGAAACTGTGGCGATGACATCTATTAAACCCGGTCGAGATTTTTCTGGTAATTTTGCATTTCACCGTTATTACCGTTTTGAATTCAGCCCGGATGGTCAGAACCGTTTTAGTGGCACCGCCTATGTAATAGGTCATCATCTGCAATCGATACAGCTTGATCATCCTGATGGTATAATTTTAGAATCCAGCTTAAACACAGAAGATTAAATCAACGGAGAATTAAACGATGCCTTCATTTGATGTTGTATCTGAAATCGACCAACATGAACTTACTAACGCGATTGATCAAGCGAACAGAGAAATAAGCAATCGTTTTGATTTTAAGGGAACCGACTCGAAGATTGAATTGGTTGAGAATAGCCTGACGATCACCTCTTCATCTGAATTTCAGGTGAAACAGATTCATGACATACTTGAAACAAAAATAGTCAAACGCAGTATTGATATTCGTTGTCTGGAATACGGAGATATTGTTGAAAACAATAAAGAAGCTCAACAAACCGTTGCGATAAGAAAAGGCATTGATAAAGAACTTGCCAGAAAGATTGTCAAAATGATCAAAGGCAGCAAGCTAAAAGTGCAGGCGGCGATTCAGGGAGAACAAGTCCGCATCACCGGGAAAAAACGTGATGACTTACAAGAGACCATTGCAGCGATTAAAGAAGCAAAATTTGAACTACCTTTACAATATATAAATTTTCGGGACTAAACGTAAAATCAATGCCACACGTATTCGATTTACACACTCATTCAACTGCTTCAGATGGCATATTGTCGCCCGAGCTGCTAGTTGAAAAAGCAAGGACAGTGGGGATCGATACTATAGCGTTAACTGATCACGATACAGTCTCTGGATTAGCTGCCGCGCGTAGTGCTGCAAAAAAGCACGATGTAACTCTCATAAATGGCATCGAGTTATCATGCTTATGGAACAATAAAACGATCCATATCGTTGGTCTGAACTTTAAAGCTGATAACAAAACTATAATTGATGCAACATCTCACCTTAATCATCTACGCGAAGAACGTGCAATAAAGATAGGTGAGAAACTAAAGAAGGTTGGTATTGATAATGCATACGAAAACGCCAAGCGTATTGCGGCGGGTGGAACAGTAACACGCCAACATTTTTCAACTTACCTAATAGAAAATGGTAATGCAAAAAACCAGTCAGATGTATTTAAACGTTTTCTAGTCAATAATAAACCGGGATATGCCTCTGTTGAATGGCCCAGCCTCGAAGAAACTATTGCTCACATTAATGGCGCTGGCGGCGTTTCAGTTATAGCACATCCAATGCGTTATAAACTTACCGCAACTAAATTGCGAAATTTAATAAAAGAATTTAAAGAACTCGGTGGTGAAGCTATCGAAGTTGTCACCGGGCATAATCAATCAAATGAAATTGAATTGGCTACTGCTTATGCTAAACGTTACGATATAGCGGCGTCAGTCGGATCTGATTTTCACAGCGGCAATACTCCCTGGAGTCAACTCGGCAATCTCGCAGAATTACCACAAGGTCTCACGCCTGTATGGGAGTTATGGTAATCCTCACGTAATCTTATTAATACTTCTTCTATTACTCCATTGTACTGGACGCTTAAATTTATCCACGCATGCATATGTAGACCAAGCCAGCATTAGTTTTCGGATAAAACGCAAAAATAAAAACATCCTGTCATTCTTGTCATAATCAGTCATTGGCAAGAATCTTGCTCTTAAAAAGACTACAATATATTTATGCACACTCATTAAATAAAATAATGAACCATAATTTATTCGCATCCAACTTCATTACAGCAACTGCCTACTTTATAGCTGGACAAGCAGGTATGCTACTGGCTATACCTCCGGCTAATGCTGCGGCTGTTTGGCCTGCTGCGGGAATCGCATTAGCTGCTCTATTGATATCTGGACCCCGTATTTTACCTGGAATTATTATCGGTGGTATTTTAGTTCAAACCACATCATTTCTTGACGCATCTAATACAGAAAAAATCATATCATCCTTCTTAATCGGAACTGTAATTTCAGCAGGAGCAGCACTCCAAGCATGGGTTGGTACAAAGCTAATAGAGCCAATACTCAAAAAAGATAAAGCGTTACTTAAGGAACGAACCATTCTCTTATTCTGCCTAATGGCAGGCCCCATTAGCTGCACCATATCGGCATCTATCGGTATTTTTACATTATGGTTTAAAGATATCCTGACAATTAATGATCTATCACTCGCCTGGAGCACATGGTGGATTGGTGATTCTATCGGTGTAGTTACTTTTACACCCATTGTACTTTGTTTTTTTGGTACGCCTCGTAACTTTTGGCAACAGCGAATTACTAACGTTGCTCTACCGCTTTGTTTTTTAATCTCAATTGCATTTGTCATCTTTAAATTCTCTTATCAACAAGAAATAAGAGCCGTTGAAAGTGCCTTTGAAAGGAATGCCACTATTTTTACAAATGAACTAGAAAACAGTATCGCAACACATTCGGATTCAGTTGAAAATTTACAAGCATTTTTTGAAAGCTCCAATAATGTAACGGCAGAAGAATTTTCCCAATATACACAGCCAAACCTTTCGCGACATCCTGAGATAAAGGCGCTTGAATGGACACCAAAAATACTTCATGAGGAACGTGAAACTTTTGAAGACAGTTCAGGTACGCAAATAAGATTCAAGAATCAACAAGGAATAATGGAAAGGTCACCTGTGAAAGAACTCTATTTTCCAATTCAATTTTTAGAGCCTTTTTCCGGCAATGAGACTGCATGGGGTTATGACATAAGAAACACACCATCAGCACTTAAAGCAACTGAAATAGCATGTGCTTCCGGGCAAGTTACTGTAACTGATGCATTAAAACTAGTACAAGAAACAGAAGAAGAAATTGGCATTGTCTTTTATGCCCCGGTGTATAAAAAGAATACCCTTTATGAGGTACATAAAAATTGCGAATCGCTTGCTGGTTTCGTTGCCACTGTATTTAGACTGGAAAACGAAATTAAAAATATTCATAAAAAAATATCAAAATTAAATTTATTAGTCTCATTGAAAAATAAATCACATCTTTTTTATAGCGACAAATATAATATTAATGACAAACATACTATTCCTAAACAATTCGATTATAAAATTTCTCATGAAATTAAGGTTGCAAACCAATATTGGAAAATCCAATTTTCACCAACAAGCGAATTTATCACTCTTTATTCGTCATGGACGATAAGGCTAATCATTGTTGGTGGTTTTTTAATATCTGGAATTTCTGGCATAGGTTTATTGATGTTAACAGGCCGTACATTACGTACAGAAGACATAATTAAATTAAGAACAGACGAATTAAATAATGAAGTAAAAGAACGAAAAAATGTTGCAACAGTACTCGCTTTAGAAAATAAGATCCTGGAAATGCTCACTCGAAATCACACTATGCTTGAGATACTGGATACGATAACAATAAGTATTGAAGGAGTTGTTGCTGACAGTATGTCTTCTATTCTTCTGCTTGATGACAGTGAGAAGCATCTTATACATGGGTCAGCACCTAATTTACAGAGTGCTTATATAAAATTAATTGATGGAATTGAAATAGGCCCAAAAGTTGGATCCTGTGGAACGGCCGTCTATCTTAACAAGCAGATTATTGTCAGTGATATTGAAAATGATCGATTGTGGGAAGATTTTCGTGATATTGCGCTAAAACATGAATTGCAATCATGTTGGTCAACTCCAGTTACAGTCTCGGATGGAAAAGTTTTAGGTTCATTGGCACTCTATTTCCGCACTAAAAAAGAACCTAACGCAAGTGATATTGATTTAATGAATCGCATGGCAAACATCGTTGCTATTACAATATTACGTAAACAATCTGAAGAAAAGCTTACTTTCCAAGCATGTCATGACGGTTTGACCGGGTTAGTAAACCGACATGAATTTAAACGCCGCACAGAACGCTTACTATCAACTCTTCATCATGATGATAGTCAACATGCACTCTGTTTCATGGATCTTGACCAATTCAAGATAGTAAATGATACCTGTGGGCATACAGCTGGCGATGAGTTATTGCGCCAACTTACGAGTGAGTTACAAAGTATTGTAAGGAAACGCGATACTCTGGCACGCTTGGGAGGCGATGAATTTGGTGTATTAATGGAGCATTGCTCACTAGATGATGCATACCGAGTTGCTACAACCTTACTAAAAGTCATCCAAAATTATCAATTTTCCTGGGATGAACACACTTTCAAAATCGGTGCCAGTATTGGTTTAGTACCCATCACAAAAGACACTTCTAATCAAACCCAGCTATTAAAAAGTGCAGATGCAGCGTGTTACATGGCCAAGGAATTGGGACGTAATCGTATTCATGTTTATCATGACGAAGATGAGACTATGGCAAAACGCAGTGGCGAGATGCAATGGGTAACACGTATCAATAAAGCACTTGAAAATGATCGCTTTTGTCTTTATGCACAAGCCATTGTTCCATTAGGCACCAGTTTAAATAAACATTATGAACTTCTAATTCGAATGATCGGTGAAGAAAATGAGGTCATTCCACCAGGAGCATTCTTGCCTGCTGCTGAACGTTATAACCTCATTTCAAAAATAGACTACTGGGTCATTAATACTTCCTTTGATTTACTAGCAAATAACCCTATCTTTTTAAACCAAATTAATTTTTGTTCTATCAACCTATCAGGTCAATCATTAACCGACCCGAATGTACTAGACTTTATTATCACCAAGCTAGATGAGGCCGAACTTGATGCTGAAAAAATATGCTTCGAAATTACTGAAACTGCAGCTATATCCAATCTAAGCATCGCTAAGAAGTTTATTTCAACATTGAAAGGATTCGGGTGTCGGTTTGCATTGGATGATTTTGGTAGCGGTTTATCCTCATTTGCTTATTTAAAAAATCTACCTGTGGATTTTCTAAAGATCGATGGCATGTTTGTTAAAGATATTGTTGATGACCCGATTGATCACGCCATGGTGAAATCAATTAACGAAATCGGCCAAGTGATGGGGATGAAAACCATAGCTGAGTTTGTCGAAAATGATGAAATTAATGGAATGTTGAGAGAGATTGGTGTTAATTATGCTCAGGGATATGGTATTGGCAAACCCCAACCACTTCTCGAATTAATCGAAAACCGATTTAAACGGTAGGGTATTTATATCTCAGCCAAAATGCCTACTAACTATAAGTAATAAGACATGCAAACGTCATTTTTATTGTTAGTAATGTTTTTAGTATCTGCAAATCTTCATGCCGATGATATATTCGAATGGTCGTCCTCCAATATTCAACTACTATCAGGAGACGGATTCGAATTAGGCTCCAGTCGTCACAATACGATCACACTAGAACATGCAGATGGGTGGCGATATGGAGAAAACTTTCTTTTCATAGATGTTATTCAAAGAAGTGATATTGGCCTTGAAGTCTATGGAGAATGGTACTCTCGACTTAGCTTAAATAAATTATCAAATAAAAACTTTTCTATCGGTGTTTTTAATGACTTTTCAATAGTTGCGGGGATTAATGCTGGGAGTGAACCTTCAACGGATCCCTTTACTGCTTATTTATTAGGAGGAGGCATCAGTTTTAAAATCCCTCACACTGAATTTATACAGTTAGACGTTATGGCTTATAAGCAAGATAATGTTAATAGTGTGGGATTACAAATTACTCCAGCGTGGAGCATACCTTTTGCTCTCGGTAGTCTGGATTTCAAGTTTCGTGGCTTTCTGGATTGGGTAAGTGCCGCTGCCACAGGTGGTGTCGACTATATTTTGACACAACCACAATTATTACTTGATGCAGGAAAATTATCCGGCCAAAGCGATAAGTTTTATGTGGGCATTGAATATTGGTATTGGCACAATAAGTTTGGTATCAAAGGCATTACAGAAGAATCTATACAAGCAACAATATTATATAAGTTTTGAAATAAATAAGATCATATGAAATTTTGAAGTGCCGCTAATTAATACACTATTGTTATTTATTAGAATCTTTTAATAAAACATCGATTTCAGCGGAAAGAAACTGGTCATGTATCTTTGATATTTTTTTTGCCTTTTTATATCGCACATCCGCTTGTTGCACTATTCTATTCTTTGCTCTCTTAAGCTCTTTATTCAGTGGTGATGATTCATTTTTCACTTGTTCCGCCAACCATTCCTTAAGGTCATCATTTAATGCGTGATTTTGTGCAGGTTGGCGCTGCGTACCCTGATCTGTTTTTTCTACTGTTTTTATTCTAAGGTATTCCGCCTCTGCTGCTTGTTGCATATTCTTTATTTTTTCAATCTCATTCGCCTTCCATGAATAGAATGTCTGCATCTTTTTTTCTTCTTCAAGAAACCGTTTCTCTATCTCGGCCTGAAAATTCTTCACTGTCTCTTCATGTTTTTGTTGCTGTATTTCTACTAGCTTATAAATAGATTGTCGTTCTTGTTCTATATCATCATGCATTTTTTTAGCTTGTTGAAAAAGTTTATTTGTATTTTGCGTTTGCAAATTTATTTTTTCTCTTTGTTCTTTAAACTTTTTATCTGTCAGATCAATTACCGATTTTTTTAATTCAGAAGCAATATCTTTTATATGCATTACCTCTTTAAATTCCCCCCGTATACTTTCAAGCTCTTGACGTAGTCCTCTTAACTCGTCATGCATAATATTTTCATCTGAACTATCACTTTTTTTGAAGGGTAAAATATCTGCAGAACTTAATTCATCTGTTTTAATTATTTCTGCCTGATCTTTATCTATATGCCTTAAATGTGCCTTTAAACCACTATTCAGTTGATATACATCATAACCATGCTGCGCCAGGATAAAAGCAGCTATTGAGCTACGAGACCCGCTATCACAACAGGTAATGTATTGCCTTGATCTGTCCAACTTCCCAACCTGCAAACGAAGTATATTCAAGGGTATATTGACACTAGCTTCTATTGAATAATCCTGATATTCATCTGGATATCGAACATCCAGCCATATTGCTCCCTTTTCTTCTATAGCTTGCGCTGTTTCATAATCTACTTTTTGAAGTATTGAAAATAAAATGAGCTCTACAAAATCATCCTTGCTCAAACGCATTAATCGTCCGTCCGTAAGCATGGTGACAGAAGCATTGCGCTTAGTATTAGCAATAATTGCCTCTTCTCCAAAGGCATCGCCTTCTCTAATTTGAGCCAGATTTATACCTTGAGCGGTCGGCGTTGGCTTCCTGCTAATTTGACAGCGACCAGATTGAATAATGTAATAGTAATCACCATTGTCGCCTTGATTAACAATTACGTCTCCTTTTCTGACATCGATTGATTCTATTTTAGAGAATATCTTTTGAATATTTTCCACTGAAATATTGGTATAGAGTGGAGACTGCAAGATTCTCGTCATCCAATCTTCATCCTCGTCATTACCTATATCATTAACTTCAAGGCCAGAGTTACAAGTAGATATATCTGCATCATTACCTATGAGTAATGAATCCATCAATGTTTTATCTATACAGAGGATCAAGGAATCCTCTTCTGCTTTTGCAGTATATTGTCGAGGTTGGAACTGGGCTAATGGATAACGTGCGCCATCTGTCTCCGAATAGATACGGAAGTCTGTATTATCTGTTGAAATTAGTTTTAACTCACCTTTAAGCAGATAAAATGCATAATCGTCATTATCGCCTTCACTAAAAACGATATTACCTTTAGAAACTGCTTTCACACGTGAGCCTGGAACAATTAACTCAATGCTGTCTTTCGACAGATTGCTTATAGGAATAAGTGTTTGCAGGATACTGGCTAATTCAAAATTGGATTGTGATGCCATATCTACTCATTTGTTCCGTGATTTAACTTTATAATAATTATCAATAACTATGCTCAGATAGTTACTCAATACATTTAAGCCATTAATCCATCATCATGACACCTCTAATACCTGTTTCTGTGAACATGCTCACATCATTAACAGCGCACTCATATAAAAAATTATTTTTAGATATTCGACGTATAAGTTCTCAAATATTGTCGCGCTTGAACGACGTATTAGCCTGTTTTATAACAAAATTCAGTCAAAATAAACCCTTCATTTATTCTATATCTGATTGTTTTTATTATATTTATATTGATTTTCGTTCTATTGGCACAGCGATTGCGCTACATAAGATTAATATGATTATGAGGGTAAGCCAGTGCCAGTAAACGAATTACTAAAAATAGACGGGAAAGAAAAAGAATTACTCTGGGAGATCTTTCACTACGAAAAGATGCTCGATGACAACGAGGAAATGCTGCTCAATGATTTAAACTATTATGAGGAAAGAATTCGCTCTATTGGCAGTACAAAAACACCGATTGAAATAGGTTTACTGACAATCTATATGAAACATATTAAGAATATAAGAACATTACTTTTGAATCTTCAAAACAACAGGAATGACAAATTGAAAAAACAAATTCAGGACTTATCTATTAAATCACCTGATATCTGAGGATTTTAGAAAGTCAGCTTGATGCTTAAAGGCGAGAGCTTCCATATGTTGACTAGCAAAAGAGGTCAAACTGCCCAAGCTAACAACTTCCCAACCTTTATATCCAGAAGTCATTGCATGCTTTGCTGCTTGCGTATATTTTTTTTCATTCTCTTCAGACCAGATTAATAAATCTGCATATTCAAAAAAAACAATCCTTCGTGATTCGGTCAGTACAGCTGACTGACCTTTAAAGTTATAAAATGTAGAAAATTTTTCAGTTTCATTATAATAGTGAAACAACATTTTACTCAATCGTTCAAATATCAGCGCTACCACCTCATCGTCTGCAGTCAAAACCACTTCTATATATGAGTCGAGTCGAGACACTTTTTCAAGCCCCGACAGATAAGTAGCAATTGTTGTTTTATTCGTCGGTGATAAGACCATGTGTTCTATAAAAGCCTTAATCAACTTTTTATTGATACCCAACTTTAAAAGCAAATCGACATTATATTCATTCAGTTCGGATAGCGTTTTACTCTTGAGGATGTGCCTTATCTTTGTATCCATCTCATGCTGTTTTTGAGAATTTACAAAACCATTACTTAAACCAACACCAGCTGAAACTTTACCAGAGGCTCGTGCATTGGCGACTGTATTCAGAAAAGATTGCACCTTGTTATTACTAGAGTACATGTCGAGACCCAACTGAAAGGCAGCGTTACGTTTATGTCTGGCTACCGTTGGATCGTTTGGTTCTCTCTGCGAATAGCGATTTAACCGATCACGAACAAAAGGATCTTCTCCCTCCAATGTTGCATCCAGATTTTTACTCAATTGACCTGCCAGATTTCTCGCAGTTTTAAAGGGAGACGTTATAAAATCATCAGCTGAATCACTGGAAAGACTTAATTGACTACGCAACTCATCTGAAAAATCTTCGTCCTGGTTTTCATATTGGATTATTGCCTGAGATAAAATCTTTATTTCATTGAGTCGTTTTCTCAAAACAGCCAAAGATTTTAATTCAAATTCACCGACATCTGATTCAAGTTGGAATTTATAAAACCCATCCTCGAACTCTACTGTATCAACACGATGATAAGTAGATGACAATTCTTCAGGTGATAGAATCGTATTGCTATTTACTACCGGGATAGATTCGTTGCTTTCTGCTGAGACAGCGAATGGAAATAAAAACAACAAGAGTACTATGGCTGATTTTAAGTAATAAGTCGTACCATCAAAAGTCATCAGCGTTTACTCCCGCAGACTACAACGAACCTGCCCGAGAAGCGCATTAAATCTTGCCGTCTAAGCCCATTTGATAGTATTTGTGTACTATCTGTTCCTGATTCTCCAACAACCAGTCAATGTCCGGTTCATTATTCATTGCCTTATGAATTGCCATTGCAGTAGCCTTACGATGAATATCAAATAATATTTTATGATCCAGATCGTCTGCAGTGGCTACTAGAGGATTTAACCAAACAGAAACAATGATACCCAGTTCATTCGCCTTATCTTTTGGAATGTCACCATTTCTAACAGCATCCAGGACTCCATTTGCAGTAGCTCCCTGAACGGTACCCATGAGGATATTTGTATAGCGTTCCTTATTAACAGTTACTTTACTGACCATCAAGGTGGCAGGACGAACCATAGTATCGGTATTCATTATAGCCAAGACTTTTGTATGTCCTTTAACTTGTGAAGCCATTTGATTAGCGAATGCAGTACCGAAAGGCCCGTCAAGTTCACCAATTACAACTTCAGGTTCTGCTGCGGTTCCAGGTGGGCCACCCGCAACTAACGCTTCACCGACACGCATTACAATACGATCACTCATACTATTAAACTCCTTTGTTCATAGTTAATTATTAGGGAAATTGTTTTCTGAAGAACCACTGAAAATTAAAAAATAAAGCGTGGGTTATTTTTTCTCTCCGAGCTGATTGGAGATATCATCAAGTAGACTTGAGTTTGCCTGAGCAGCCTTCTTCTTGGCATCTGCCGCCTTGAGTTTAATGCGTTTCATCATGTCCGAATGCATTTGTACCTGAGTTACCGATTCTGCCTCTTCTTCCTGCGTTTCTTCAAAATCTTGTAAATCACCTTCGATTTGTGCAAGAAATGCCTCTTCCTGCTGTTTCTTCTTGATTAGATCCGCTTCATTCACTTGTTTCGCAGATTCGGTTAATTTCTCTCTATGTGCCGCGTCCTCAATCTCACGCTCGGCCTCAACGGCCTTTTTCTGAGCTGCCTTGATTTCGACTTCCAGTTTTTCGCGTTGCTCTCTAGAACTAGTCGACTCCATTTGTTTTTCTTTTAACCTACCGGCTTCAGCAAGTGCTTCTTGCTTGACCTGTGCCGCCTCGAGTTTGGCGGCCTGAATCTGTTTCATTGCCTCTTGTATTTTTCGTGATTCTTCTTCCAGTTTTTGACGCTCAGCTTTTAGCTTGGCCTCTTCTTCAGCTCGCGTCTTGTCGTGTGACGACTTATATTCCTGGATCATTTTTTCAGCTTCTGCTTTGGCTGCCAGTTTTGCGGCCTCTGCAGCAGCTTTTCCTTTTTGTAATTCTTCAAATTCTTTTGAATTACGTTCGTATTGCTCAGCCAGTTTTTTGCGTTCTTCTTCTATATTAGCCTTGGCTTCTGCCTGCAATTGTTTTTCACGTACTTCTTCTTGTAATCTTTTCTTCTCGGCTTCTTCTTCCAGAAGTTTCTTCGAAGCCTCAAGCTCTTCCAGTTTTTTTCTCGAAGCTTCAGCTTCCTGTTTGATCCGCGTAGCTTCTTCTATTTGTTTTCTTGCAGCTTCAGCCTGCTCCTCCAACTTCTCGCGTTCCTTGCGTAGCGTTTCTTCTGCGGCTTCTTTTGCCTTTTGGATTTCTTCCATATCCCGGGCATTTTTGTTATAGATCTCTTCCAGCTTTTTCTTTTCCTGTTGCATATGCATATCAGACTCTGCTTGCAACTTTTTGAGTTTCGCTTCTTCCTGCTCCGCTTTTTTCTTTGCTTCTGCTTGTGCTAGCTTCTTTTCTTCCTCGAGCTTTTCTTTTTCTTCTGCTAACTTTTTCTGGTTCGCTTCATGTTCCTTTTTCTTTTCAGCATCAGAGTCATCTTTTGATGATTCTGCCTTAGCCATTCTTATCTGCGTTGTTTCCAACTCCGCATTCAACATCTCTAAACGAGCTTCCGCATCAACCTCATTATTTTCTGGATGCGCAGGTTTTACAGGGGCCTGCTTTTTAGGTTCTGGCGCTTTAGGCACGACTGTTTGTACACCAACTGCTTCAGGATTATTTACCAGACCACCATCGAGGTAAGAAACATCGAAACCTCTTTCGGCTAACAAAAAAGCACCCGTCGAACTTCGTCCACCGGTATCACAATAGAGGACATAGATCATCGAAGTATCAAGCTTATCGGATTGCAGTCTCAAGGAATTTAATGGGATATTGAGACTACCCTCAATAGATGATTCCCCATGCTCGTTGGGATAACGAACATCTAACCACGTCGCACTACCTTCGTTCACTAATGCATCGGATTCATCAAATGTTAGTGATTGTAACGTTGGTTTTTTAACAAGCTCAACAAAGGTATCTTTTGTTAACTTCATCAAGATACCATCTGTAATCATGGTAATAGTGGCATTACGTGTAGATTCAGAAATCAACGCCTCTTCACCAAAACTATCACCGGTTTTTAGTTCAGCAAGTTTTATATCATTGCTCGTAGGCGTGGGTTTTCTGGAAACAGCGCAACGCCCTTCAGAAACAATGTAATAATGGTCGCCCGGATCACCCTGTTTGATGACGACATCACCGGCGCTGAATTCGACCTCTTCCAATAAGGCGAATAATTGATGAATATTCGCCATCGGTATTTTTGAGAACAATTCCGATTGCAGCATCTGCGTCATCCAGTCGGTATCATCATCGACTCCGTCGACTTCATCGACTTCCATTGCCGTGCCAGTGCCAGATCTTAAGGTAGGATCTGCCGTTGTCTCTTGAGCCAGCAACATCAATTGGTCAAGATTATTACGTTCAATCAAAAGAATTTTAAGCGCTGTCTTTGCCTTTGCAGAATATTGTCTTGGTTGCAATTGAGCTAAGGCATATTTAGCTCGATCGCTGCCACTTTGAATCACACTATCTAGCTGATTATTTGCATGCAGTTCAATTTCACCGTCCAGGAGATAGTAGGAGTAATCATCTTTATCCCCTTGCTTGAAGATAAATCGTGATTTTTTGACCTCCATAATCTTGGCTTTTTCCAACAATCTTGCCTGAAGATTCGGCGGTAACTCATTGATTGGTATTAGTTCTCTTATTTGCTTATGCAGCTGTTCGTTGGCTTCTGACATTGTTTTATCTTAAGTAATAATTAAATAGCTTAATCTATAGATTAGTTTAATTCGGTTCCATCCCAAACGCAGGAGACTATTAGAAATAGTGCGAAATATATGCTGTTTCTGCAACATATTTTGTTTCACAGAGCGTCTATGAATTGTAAGCTGTGTTGCCTGTTAATGACAGACCATTTTAAGCCAATTAATTAACGTTTCAGACAAATATTGATGATTTTGAGTGAGCTTATAAATATAGAAAATGCCATAAATCTAGACTCCCGGATTTTAAGCTGTTTGAGCGTACTTTTGACTCTAAGCGTATTATTTATCGTGATGGGAATCAGGCGGTTTTTACGCGGAAAAATACTCAGTGCCAGCATTCAAAGTCTATCTGGCGTATCGCTACTGCTAATCGGCTTATTATTTCTGTCCATTGCGACAAACCTTTATAGCTATGATCGTCTGACCTATGAAAAAGACATTGCTGAATTATCATTCACACAACTAGGCGAACAAGAATTTCGAGTTAAAATCACATACACCAATCAGAACAAAACTGATGGCTTCATGATAAACGGAGATGAATGGCAAATAGATGCCCGCGTTATTAAATGGCATGGCTGGGCACAATTAGCAGGTTTTAATGCACAGTATCGTCTGCAACGACTAAGTGGTCGATATTCTGATATCGATGATGAACTGCATAAGCCCCGTTCTGTTTATTCACTTGAGCAAAAAGACAATATCGATTACTGGCAATTAATAAATAATTATAAAAAATGGCTACCCTGGATCGATGCACATTATGGCAGCGCTACTTATCTACCGATGTCTGATAAAACGACATACACCGTATCACTCACACAATCTGGCTTGATAGCTAGAACAACACAAGAATAACGATTTAGGGAGACAACCCACTTTTAGATTTTTTTTTATTATTGAGTTGCAAAAACGATCAATCTTAGCCAGTATTGCGCCGCAGCAATCATGTTTGAAAAACAGTAAGTCCTGTAGCTAACCCAGCTTAGTTACCGTTACTAAACAAGATTATAAGGTATGAGCAAAACAGAGCTAAAAAGAACACCATTACACCCATTACATATATTACAGAACGCGCAAATGGTGCCATTTTCTGGCTATGAGATGCCGGTGCAATATACAAAAGGTGTTAAACAAGAACACTTGCATACACGCAAACATGCCGGACTATTTGATATATCACACATGGGGCAAGTTAAGCTGTCAGGCGATAGCGCTGCTCAGTTTTTAGAGTCTCTGCTTCCCAGTCGTATTCAAAATCTACCACACAATGCACAACGCTATAGCGTTTTCATTAATGAACAGGGTGGTATTATTGATGATCTGATGATCACCAATGCTGGCGATTATTTTTTCGTCGTCATCAATGCCGCATGCAAAGACAACGACATCAAATACATGCAAAGTCATCTACCCGATGACTGCACCCTCGAAGAAATAACGGACTTTGCCTTATTGGCGCTACAAGGCCCTAAAGCAGGCAGCGTCATGCAACGTTATTGTCCAGAAGCAACCGAACTGGTGTTCATGACTGGCGCTGAATTTACCTTGAATAGCGTTCCCTGTTTCATTAATCGTTGTGGGTATACAGGTGAAGATGGCTTTGAGATATCAATCCCCGCTGAACAGGCAGAAAACCTTGCTCGAAGTATCCTGGCCGAAGAAGAAGTCGAGTTCATTGGCTTGGGCGCACGCGACTCGTTGCGTCTAGAGGCCGGCTATTGTCTATACGGACATGACCTTGATGAGAATACATCACCTGTAGAAGCCAACTTAAACTGGGTAATTTCAAAATCGCGTTTGGAAGATGAATCACAATCTTATCCCGGCATTGAGACAATTCGACAACAATATCAACATGGCGTAGAGCGCTTACGTGTAGGGCTATTATCTGATGGGAAAGCGCCTATTCGAGAAGGGACATCTATACTTTACGATCAAGAAGAGTGCATAGGTAAAGTTACCAGTGGAGGCTTTGGCCCCAGTGTCGAAAAACCGATAGCCATTGCTTATATCAATAAACAATATGCAGCCGTTGGTACACAACTCATCGTTAAAGTACGTAATCGAATTCAACACGTTAAAGTTGTCGCACTACCTTTCGTCGAACACCGCTATTACAAAAGGAGAACATAAGAGATGTCTGCATTAAAATACAGCGAAGACCATGAGTGGTTACGTGTCGATGACGATACGACAGTCACTATTGGTATTACAGATTTTGCCCAGAAACAATTGGGTGACGTGGTTTATGTAGAGCTGCCTGAAATTGGCCAACAAGTCACAAAAGATGAAGATATCGCTGTGGTCGAATCGGTTAAGGCAGCGAGTGATATAAAAGCACCTGTCAGCGGCACAGTTTTAGAAATCAATTCACTGTTAAGCGATGAACCGGAAAAAGTAAACACCGACCCAACAGGAAAGGGATGGTTCCTTAAATTAAAATTGGACAACCCGGCTGAAATTGATCAGCTCATGGATGAAGCAGCATACCTGTCATCCATTCAAGAATAATCATACTGCATATAAATTGAAATTAATTAAGGTGTTTTAAACAAAAACAGAACCTAACATTTTAAACATTATCTTTTAACCCTTGCGCTGGAGATGTCAGGCATGGAAAAAAAACAACAGTCTTTAGAAGAACTGGAGATGCGTGGTGATTTTGTTCGCCGCCATATCGGTTCTACACGTAGTCAAATCGAAGAGATACTCGAATATCTCGGGCTTGATTCCATCGAACAAATTATCGAACGGGTTGTTCCGGAAAATATTGTCTCTACGGAACCGCTGGCATTACCAGAAGCCAAAAGCGAACGTGCGGTAATCACTTATCTACGTAAATTGCGTGAACGCAATCATGTTTATGTCTCTATGATCGGCATGGGTTATCACGGCACGGTTATGCCACCGGTGATTAAACGTAATGTATTGGAAAATCCGAGTTGGTATACAGCCTATTCACCCTATCAAGCAGAGATCAGTCAAGGTCGCTTGGAAGCGTTACTTAACTTTCAACAAATGATCATTGATCTTACCGGCATGGAGATCGCTAATGCGTCGTTGTTGGATGAGGCAACCGCTGCTGCCGAAGCGATGACCATGTCTAAACGCGTCGCTAAATCAAAATCGAATACATTTTTTGTTGATCAAGATTGTCATCCACAAACGATTGCCGTGATACAAACACGTGCTCATTCATTAGGTTTTGATATTGTTTTAGGAGACCCCTGGCAGGATCTGCAAGGCAAAGAAGTATTTGGCGTATTAGTACAATACCCGGGCTCCAGTGGATCGGTTAAAGATATTCGTCCGTTAGTAGAATGTGCTCATGAGCAATCTGCATTAATCACTGTTGCCACCGATATTCTCAGTCTGGTGCTATTAACCCCGCCGGGCGAGATGAACGCTGATATTGTTATTGGTAGTTCGCAACGCTTCGGTGTGCCTATGGGCTATGGCGGCCCCCATGCCGCATACTTTGCAACGCGCACGGCATTCGCACGTTCTGTTCCCGGTCGCATCATTGGCGTATCAAAAGACAATCATGGTGATCATGCCTTGCGCATGGCCTTACAAACGCGTGAACAACATATACGCCGTGATAAGGCCACTAGTAATATTTGTACCTCACAGGTATTACTCGCCATCATCGCCAGCTTTTTTGCAGTCTATCATGGTGCTAAAGGCCTGCGCTTAATTGCCGGTCGCGTGCATCGAATGATACAAATTCTGTCTGCCGGATTAACTGAAATGGGCTATGAAATAACAACAGAGGCCTACTTTGACACCATCACGGTAAAAACACCGGGTCGAGCAAGACGCTTTGCAGCAAAGGCACGTGAGTCTCGAATTAATCTACGTGTGCTTGATAAAGACACACTCGGTATAGCGTTTGACGAAACAACTTCACGACAAGAATTAAAAAGTCTATTTCGCGTTTTTGATTCTAATGTTGATGGGAAATTAAACCTTGATGAATTAGATAGAAGCATTGCCGAATGCATTCCACAAGCATTACAACGCAGCAGTGATTTTCTAACGCACTCTGTCTTTAATGATTACCATTCGGAAACAGAAATGATGCGCTACATGCGACGTCTGGCCAGAAAAGATATCGCATTGGATCGGGCAATGATTCCATTAGGTTCATGCACCATGAAACTCAATGCGTCCGTTGAAATGCAAGCCTTGTCCTATCGTGAATTCAGCGCCATGCATCCCTTTGTCCCGCTTGATCAAGCACAAGGGTATTTGCAATTGTTTGAAGAACTGGAAAATATGCTCTGCGATTTAACCGGCTTCGATGCCTTTTCCCTGCAACCCAATGCCGGTTCTCAAGGCGAGTACGCAGGACTATTAGTCATTCGCAAATATCATGAAGTCAATGGTGATCCACAACGTAACGTCTGTTTAATCCCGGCATCTGCCCACGGCACCAATCCGGCCAGCGCCAGAATGGCAGGGATGAAGATTGTCGTTGTTGACTGTGATGAAAACGGCAATGTCGATGTAGATGTTCTAAAAGCCAAGGCTGAGCAATACTCGGAAAATCTAGCCGCATTAATGATCACCTATCCATCAACGCATGGTGTCTTTGAAGAAGCGTTTCGTGATATTTGTGACATCATCCACCAACATGGCGGGCAGGTTTATCTTGATGGCGCGAATTTTAATGCACTGGTCGGTATCAGTCGCCCAGGGAAAATTGGTGCAGATGTAACACACCTCAATTTACACAAAACATTTAGTATTCCGCATGGTGGCGGTGGTCCGGGAGTTGGACCAATAGGGGTGAAAGCGCATTTGGCACCTTATCTACCAGACCATCCTGTTGTTGGTGGTGTTAATCCCGATGCCAGTCCGGAAGGCACCATAGGTACAATATCAGCAGCGCCCTGGGGTTCTGCCAGTATCCTGACTATTTCCTGGGCTTATATCGCCATGATGCGTGATAACGGTTTAAGACGTGCAACGTTGATAGCGATATTAAATGCAAACTATATTGCCAAACGCTTGGCACCTCATTATCCGATCTTATATACCGGAAAAAACGATATGGTCGCGCATGAATGTATTATAGATCTGAGACCCATCAAGGCTACAACGGGCATATCCGTGGATGATGTCGCCAAACGTTTAATTGATTATGGTTTTCATGCACCAACCATGTCCTTTCCGGTAGCCGACACATTAATGATTGAACCAACCGAAAGTGAGAACAAACGTGAATTAGATCGCTTTTGCGATGCGATGATTCTGATTCGAAAAGAGATAGAGGCTGTCGAAAATAAAACTGCTGATGCTGAAGAGAACGTATTACGAAACGCGCCGCATACTCATCAGGAATTGATAAAAGAAGTTTGGGAACATCCCTACACAAAAGAACAAGCCTTTTTCCCCATGACGGTATTACATGAAGATAAATACTGGCCACCGGTAGGACGTATCGACAACCTACATGGCGACAAACATTTGTTCTGCAGTTGTGTGCCTCTCAGTGAATATGAAGAAGTGAATTAAGATTTTAATTATTGCAGTTTATTATACCCAATATGTCTGCTTTTGGTGTTTCTTGTCATCATTCGTATTTCGGCCAGAAGCGGACGTTAACTTATATACTTAGTCGGCCACATTAACGGTCGTCTAGATTGTCTTATTATACTATTAATATCCAAGACAGCTTTGCTTTCTTTGTTCATCAAACATTTTTCGATCACTAAGCTGCTCTACAAATTCACTTGCCGGGGGAAGAGATGCTTTGTTATACAGCCATTCTCGTTTCGATTTTCCTGAAAACATAGGCTTCTTATTTTCCCAACACCAATTTAGCAGAGCTTTACTACTCTGAACCATTAAGTCTGAACCAGTTTTCGGAATGAGAAAGTCTACATGTTGGTCATCTGTGCCAAAACATGTCATTGCACACCCAGCAACTTCATTTGTTGGGATAAATACTTTCTTTGAAAATGGAGTTCCTGAATCAAGGTAGATTCCTTTTGAAGATATATGAATTGTGGCTATATCTCGGTAGGTTGTTATCCCTTTTCGGTTTCGGCTTGAAACGCTGAAAGTTTTTATTTCTAACTGTTTTGATTCAGAGGGCAAATCTTTGACCTCGAACACCATTTCAATATCAGTATAAATATCAGAACAACCCGATAATGATGTTATCACTAGTAAGACTATGATTAGTTTCAAATTACCGCTTAATTTAAATTCTGCTTTACAAATTTGAAAGTAGACTTTAAGAAATAATATCTGGTTTAAATTCCCTCACTATCTGAGGACGGGTAAGTTTCCAGACAATCCAGCCTTCAATGGCAGACATAATAAGAATCATAAAAATGCCAAAAATCATCATCCCTTTAAACATGCCTTTCATTTCACCCTGTATTTTTATTTGTTGCGCTTGATTCTCTTCGAGTTTTTTAAGTTGTTCTTCATATGTTAATGGCTTCTTGCAACATGGATCTGTTTTCTCACAACACTCTTTATCTTCATACCGAGCAAGAACTTTTTCATAGTTTCTCTTTGCTTTATCTTCCATTTCCTCCTTGGTCATCAGGGTCATGGAAGTGCCATGCAAGCTCCCAAAATCTGACATCATAGTATATTGAACACCGAAACCACCAAAATTCCATGCAATACTTAATACGAGTAACCCAATAATAGAAATTCGCGCCCAGTTTTTTCGCTTTAATAAACCGACAGAAGCAATAAAAGAAAAAAACGATATTAAGAAAAATAAATAAAACAAGTATTCAAAATTATTCGCCATGAATGCAAATATAGGCGGCATATTTTCATTTTGTTCTGCTTGTGATGCATTTAATGCTTCATCAAACCCCTCATTCATAATAAAGGTGAACATAATACTTTGTAGTAGTGCCATCAGTGTACTAAAACCTGAAATGACAATACCTATCCAAGCAATAACTGTAACAAAGGTTGAGTTTTTTTCTATAATATCTGATTCCATTCAATATCCTCCTAGAAGTCCTTCATGGGTTGATCTTATCATCATTCATATTTAGGCCAGAAGCAGTTATTTAACATCTAGGTGATATGCTGGGTTTGGACCAGTTTTCAGCTCTTCCATATGCTTATAATTCCAATTATCAACATAAAAATTTAACAGAACGTCAGTATTTGGTTTGCACCCTCTAACATAAACAATAGTTCCAACAGGTATTATGATTCCGTCTTTTGATTTGAACTCTCTTTGTAATTTATGTGGTGAGAAGTTTTTTTCGCACAGCACGTCATATTCAGACAAATAATCTCCAGCAACAAAACCACTAATGAATATAACTATCGTTAACGATCCAAAGATAAGTATTCGAGATGTTTTTTTAGTTTTGTTATTCATCCTTTAATTTCTGCTTTGGGTCGGTTGCAGCATATCAACATTATACCCATTCGCAAAAAGCAGACATAAAATATGTTTATGCTACTTAATATAGATGATAATTGTCTTGTGATTTAATGCCTAATTTAGATTAGATGTATTGAAGATTAATGAACTGTACCAGTAAGCTCGGGTAATAAGTAAAGCTAAATATGACTACTCTTTATTTAGTATCACTGTCATACACACACCTTCATCTTTCTCAATATTTTTTGCGGTGATGGTGCCGTTATGAAACTCGGCTATCAAACGTGCTACAAAAAGGCCAAGTCCAAGGTGTGGGCCAGTTTCTTTACGTTCGGCACGGATGGAGACCATTGAATTAAACAAGTCATCAAGCAATTCTTCTGGTAAGGCAGGACCAATATTAATCACTTGTAGTTCTATTGCGTTGGTCTTATCTATTAAATTTAATGTGATTGCATTGTCTGGATGCGAAAACTCAACCGCATTACCGACGAGTTTATCCAGCATCTGGAAAAACAGATCACGATTGATGGTGTAGTTTATAATCGTTTCGGGTGTGTTTAACATGAATAATTGATTCGGGTAGGCGCTTTGATAACCGGCGACACATTGCGTTAAAAAATCATTCAGATCTGTTGCTTGTTTATCTGCCTCTTGTAGTGCTTGTTCTAATCTTGATGCTTCACTTAAACGTGTTAATAATGCTTGCAGGCGTTGCAGGCCGGTATCAGCAGCCTGAAGAGCAACCTTCCTGCCCTCTTCGTCTTGCTCATGTTGCAGCCTGTCTAATGATGATTTAACAATCGCCATGGGTGTACGCAATTCATGCGACAAGCGGCTGGCCATACCTTCAAGGTAGCGATGGTATTGTTGTAAGCGCTCAAGCATATTACTGAAATTCCGGGATAACTCGCCAACTTCATCGCTGGCATTACTCGCAGAAATATCGCCGATTACTTTTCCATGTTCATCGATTGCTTCTGTAGTCTCGCGGTTTAGTTTTATCAGGCGCGAAGATAAACGACTGGCAAAGAGTAACAGCAGAAAAACAATTGCCAGGAATATCAACAGGGTTTTATTAAATAAGCCTGCCAACACTTGCCGTTGCATTATTTGTATATTATTTGTCGTCTCTTCGACAACAACGGCACCAACAACCTTATTATCAAACCAGATCGGTGTTGCGGCAGAGACTATCACTGCTTTGCCATCAGGAGATGAGCGCCAACGCGTTTCAGTATTGCCGGACAAAGCCTGATTGACTTCCTCTCCCTGTAAACGGGACGCGCCGGCCAGGTCGTCTTTAAAGTAATCATATGCTGGTGGTAGTAACAGCGTGTAAACAATATTAAAGGCATTGTCTGGAAAATTACGATTCAAGCTACCATCACTCGCTAATACCTGGCCAGACTTATCTAATACCCAAATCCGTCTTCCTACACTGCGCCCCTGGGCATAGATAATATTTTCAATACGTTTTGATGAACTTATGATTTTACCGGGTTCAGCATAATCATCATTATCAAAGGTGCTAATTGTTTTACCTGTGAGAGATCCATTCGAATCATCAACATCATTCAAGATAAAACCAAGATGTTCACCGAGCAGGTACACCGGAATTTTTATCTCAATGTTAAAACCGTCATCTGTTGCTTGCCAGACCGCAGCTGTATTGGTCAGGTTTTTTTGTGTAAGAATTTCTACGCCGTATTCATCGTAGACTTCTTCATAACGAAAAGGTCTGACTAGACCTGGCCCACTCGGTGCCAGATAATTTTTATGTAAGCGTTGATATTTATCACGAAAGACAATAACAACATGGTCGCCATTAATTTCACCCTCAGTATTCAAGGTCGAATAAACCAGGATATCATCTTTGACCTGCATTAAGACATAGAAGTAATCGTCATCTTTGGTGATTATTAATTTAAAGTTGTCTACATCAGTTCCCGATTCCGATAAGTATGTTTCCGACCAATCAATATAGGATAGCCAATCATCAGTATAACCATCCAGTTCAACTGGATGGTTCATTTGATGGACATATAGACTGTTTGTAGATTCGTTAAAACTTGATTCAAATAACCTGGGTTTTTCATTTAAGACGCCCGCAACGGCATAGGTCGAATCAACCAGAGAAGCTTCTAATGTTTCTCTTAGATAGGTCTCCATCTGTCGTAAGTAATCAAAGCCGATATAGGGAATGATCAACACGGCAATAGACAACAGCATTAATTTGCTGCGTAGAGAAAACCTGATTTTTGAATTACTCATCAGTATTTTTCATTATAAGAAAATTATTAATACCACAGACGACTGCATGGACGCAGGAGATAGAGTCGCGTCGGGAGCAGCGGCCGAGGACACGGAGACAAAAAAAATAGTCATTACGATGCATTAATTATTATTTATCTTTCTCTGTGAACTCTGTGCTCTCTGTGGCTGAAATATATTTAAATGATAAAAGAAAACTTAAGACTTCCATCGGTAGCCAACACCATATACGGTCTCTATGTGATCGAAATCGTCATCAAGCTCTTTGAATTTTTTCCGTATACGTTTGATATGCGAGGTGATTGTGCCATCGTCAACAAAGATATTTGAATCTTGCATCAACTGCTCTCTATTTTTTACATGGCCTACTCTTTTCGCAAGGGCATGAACCATCCAGAACTCAGTCAGACTTAAATCAACGGCAAGACCTTTCCATTCTATCTGAAAACGTTGAGCATCAATTAATAAGGAGCCATGTTTAATCTGTTCATCTTCAACAGTAGTTTGTAAGGCTTGTATACGTCGGAACAAGGCCGCTATACGCGCAAGAATATGCGGCATGCTGGTATCTTTACTCAGATAATCGTCTGCACCCAGACGTAGACCTGAAATCGTATCTAAATCTGTATCTCTCGCGGTCAGAAAAATTATTGGAATGGTGTTTGATAGTGAACGAATTTCCCGACATAGATCAAAACCGGCTTCCACATCATCGCCAAGACCCACATCAAGAATGGCCAGATCAGGCAATCGTTTATTAACACTGTCTATAGCGTCCTGCTTGTTATTACAGGTAAGTACTTCATAACCCTGTTGACGAATAGCAATTGCATAGTTTTCGCAAAGTATGGGTTCATCTTCAACCAGAATAATTTGCCTGGGCATTCGCTACTCCACTATTTATTGTTTTACGCACTTTAGAGTGCTTGTGCGGGAATTTAAAGACCTTAGCTGTCATTGCCATTTTTTTGCCACATTTCATCCTCACATTTCCAGTTTCCGACCCTTCGCCTGCCATGTGCAGCCTATTAAATGATATCTAGTTTAATCCGATTAAGGGCTGTTTTGAAACAGGAGGCATTCAACATGAAATTATGTAAGACATTAACACTTGTACTTTTATTAAGCACTCAATTCACCGTCAACGCGAAGGAGGTACAACAAGATCCCGATCCGACAAAAGGAAATGTCGGATTTGGACTTGGCGCACTGATTGGAGGTCTTCTTGCTGGCCCACCGGGCGCGGTTATTGGTGCTGCGAGTGGCACTTGGTTTGGGGTACGGGAAACTGATACGGATACCACGATCGCTGCACTGGAAAAAGAATTAAATGCACAAAGCATTGAGCTAGCCTATCAACAAACTGAATTATCAAATACCAAGACGAAATTTAAAGAAGAATTCCAACAGGTTGTTAATAACCGTGAGATCCAGTCTCTGGAAAAGTTAAGCCAGGGAATCTCTTATATCATCTACTATAAAACCAACGATGCGGAGATACGCGCAGATGTCCTCCCACAGGTCAAACAACTAGCTGAATTAATAAAGCCCTACCCTAAGATAAAAATCCAGATTTCTGGATATGCAGATCATCGTGGCTCGGAAGACTTTAATCTGCATCTCAGTAAGAAACGTATTGATAAAGTACGGACTACCTTCATAGATGCGGGCATTTCAAATCAGCGACTCCAATTACAGGCGCATGGCGAGCGTGCTGCAACGGCGAGTCAGGGAGATAGGGAAGCCTATATTTTCGATCGCAAGGTAACCATTAACTTAACCCTTGATACGGAGGCTTGAGATTATCATGTCACATGCTCCTCTTGGTTCTATAAAATCACTCGCAGCGCCACGATTATTTTTTGCTTCCATAGGGTTAAGCGTTTGTCTTAACCTGGCAATAATTATATTGGTGTTATTCAACAGCATCAATGCTGAGGCCAACACTGTTATTCAGGATGACATTATTGCTACAGATATTGTCGCTAACTTTAATGAATTAGGCCATGGGACGCTTCTTTTTAAAGAGAATAAGCAATATAAAAAAGCCGCACAACTCGACATTGATGTCGTGATGAACATTACCGGCATGATTAACCGCGTCAGTGTCACGCAAAGTTTTAGCAACACCACTGATAATTGGCAGGAAGGGATTTATGTGTTCCCACTACCTGAAAACGCAGCGGTTGATCATATGAGGCTTAAAATCGGTGAGCGTATCATCGAAGGCCAAATCAAAGAGAAACAAGCAGCAAAGAAAATCTACCAACAAGCAAAGAAACAAGGCAAACAGGCTGCGCTTACCGAACAGGAAAGGCCTAATATCTTTACCACCTCCGTTGCCAATATAGCACCGCATGAAACCGTAAAGGTAGAAATCGAGTATCAACAGATCGTTAATTATGACAATGGTGCTTTCTCATTACGCTTCCCCATGGTGGTCGGTCCACGTTATATACCCGGTAAGCAACGTATTGAAGGTTTTGCCGGAACAGGATGGTCATTAAATACTAATGAAGTCCCTGATGCAGCACGAATTACACCGCCGGTATTACCACCGGGTAGTCAACGTAAGAACAAGGTGACACTTAAAATCAATCTGGATGCGGGATTGTTACTGGAAAAAATAAATAGCCCTTATCATGACATTAAGGTTAATAAACAGGCTGATCATTATGAGATCCAGCTTAAACAGGAAACGACTCTTGCAAACCGGGATTTCGAATTAATTTGGCAACCACATGCAAGTGATGCACCCAAGGCAGCATTGTTCACAGAAGAAAAGAATGGTGATACCTATGCGCTGATAATGATGGTACCCCCCACGGTTAAAAAAACAGAATCATTACATAGAGAAATAATATATGTCATTGACACCTCTGGCTCCATGGGTGGTCAATCAATCATACAAGCCCGTGCGGCACTTGAACTTGCATTAACACGACTTAAACCGGGCGACCGCTTCAATGTTATTCAATTTAATTCATTCACAGCAAAACTATTCAATCATGCCGAATCAGTAAATCCAGCAACGCTAGAGCAAGCATTGAATTATGTTCGCGCATTAGAGGCTAGTGGCGGCACTGAGATGGCAACTGCTTTACATACAGCACTCGCTAATCAATCGAATGATAATAGTTTACGTCAAATTATATTCATGACTGATGGCAGTATTGGCAATGAGCAGTCCTTATTTGAAATTATTCAAAATGAACTGGGGCGTAGTCGTTTATTTACAATTGGTATTGGCTCAGCACCCAACTCACACTTTATGCAACGCGCCGCAAATTATGGCCGCGGGACACATACACATATTGGCAAACTTAATGAAGTTCAAACACGCATGCAAAACCTGTTTGAAAAGATCGAAAACCCGATCTTAAAAGACATCACTATAGATTGGGGTCAGATAAATAATACCGCTAACAATATTGCAGCCAATATAGAATCCTGGCCACAAAAAATAAGTGACCTTTATCGCGGAGAGCCGTTACTCATTACCGCAAAAGCTAATCAACTACCTAATGAAATCAATATTAGTGGGGAAGTTGCCAACAATAATTGGTCGTCAAGTCTGAAGTTAAATGGTGGACAACATCGACAGGGTATTTCTACTCTTTGGGCGCGAAACAAGATCTCGGCATTAATGGAACAAAAACGTGATGCTGAATTTGAATCTATAAAACAACTGATCATTGATACCGCATTAGAACATCATCTGGTTAGCAAATTTACCAGCTTGGTCGCCGTCGATGTTACACCCGTACGACCACTGGATAAAAACCTGGACTCACACGCGATACCAACACATCTACCTGCTGGCTGGAATCATAAGAAGGTCTTTGGTCAACCCTTTCCGGCAACAGCAACTGACGCTCGGCTTAATTTCATCATAGGCATTTTACTACTCTTACTTACCACAATCTTGATATTAACCCGTCGTCATGATTCATACGTTTAAGAAAGTACTAATAGTGTTCCTCCTCCCCCTCTGCGGCTTATGGTTCATAGGACAAGGCTCCTATATCCATGCCAAGGCGGTGGTCGCACAACTCCTCCTGGAGACAGCATGGACAGAAACGCTCAGTGGCAATAAGGAGGTGAAACCTTGGCCATGGGCAGATACCTGGCCTGTCGCTCGTCTAAGTGCACCCGCTCTTGGTATTAGTCGCATCGTCCTGGCCGGGGCTAGTGGTTCTTCATTGGCTTTCGGCCCAGGGCATCTTTTTGGTAGTACGCCGCCAGGCGAAAACGGCAATGTAATTATCTCAGGACATCGAGACACTCATTTTTCTTTTCTGGAAAATATAAAAAAAGGCGATCATATAGAACTTCAATCAATTAAAAAAACGAGCGCTTACCAAGTCACCGAAATACGGATTATCGATAAGACAAAAGTAGAAGCTATTCCTGTCGATTCAGATAATTCATTAATTTTAATCACCTGTTATCCCTTTGACGCCATTCAATCAGGCGGACCATTACGTTACATGATTACCGCTAAATTCAAACATTCATTTATTCTTAGTTGAGGAAATATTATGCACGCATTATTAAAATCAACCTGTGAAATCCCCGTACCTAAAGAACGTTCATTAAGATTAACCGAGCAGGTTAATCCTGTTTTAAGCAACGAAGTACGACGACGCTTGCGCTATATGCACATGCAAAGTTTTGATCAGGAACAAGGAGGTCTTTTATCGCCGATTAAGTTTATTGATCGCGACAGCACAGAATACTCTTTAGTTGTAGCTGCTGATCAGGACAAGAATGAAGAACGTATGGCAAGGATCACTTTAGATAATGCCTCTGCATTACTTGATCCCGTGTGGGGAGGCGTTTATCAATACTCTACACAGGGAAAATGGGATGTTCCTCATTATCGGAAAACCATGGCAGCTCAAGCAGGCCATCTCCGTTTGTATGCATTAGCTTATGCTCAAATGAAATTTAGTAGATATCAAGATGTTTGTGATTCGATTCAAACTTACATAAAGAACTTTATGACTTCAGATTCTGGTGCATTTTATTCAGGCCAATCCGATTGCATCGCTGGCATCAACCCAATGTTATTTTTTTCACTCAACAATGCGAGTCGAAAAAAAATTGGCATACCAGAAGTCGATAAACGCATACACACTAGAGAAAATGGTTGGATCATTGAGGCTCTGGCAACACATTACGAATACTGTGGGAATCAAAGTAGTTTAATGATGGCTATTAATGCTGCCAATTGGATAAACCAATACTACCGACATCACAATAATGGCTATTTAACTAATACAATGACTCAAAAACCACTGCACCTCTCTGATACCCTTTCCATGGCAAGAGCCATGTTACAACTTTACCGTGCAACGCTAGACAATCAGTATCTAACTCTGGCATGTGACTCAGCACGCTTTATTAATCGTAATTTTAAAAATGAGATTTGTGGCTATAACAGCAAATTACATTCTAAAAATGAAACGGTGCCTCCTCGACAAATCGACGAAAACATATCATTAACCCGTTTCGCTAATCTACTGAGTTATTATAGTGACGAACAAGAATTCACAAAGATGGCAAAGCATGGTTTGCGTTACCTATGTATCCCGGAGATTGCGACAGCGCGCATGGAAGAAGCCGGTATATTGCTCATCGACCGTGAAATGTCTTCAACACCATTGACTATTACGATTCATGGAAGAGGATATGATCCTGTTTTAAAAGAGTTTGTAAAAATCGCCCAGCGTAATCCAGCCTGGTATAAGCTAATTAATGTAAATTCAGCAGCGTCTGCTTCTGCCTCAATTGAGATTGATGGCATAAAATCAAAAGCGGTAACATCGCCTAAGAAACTTCAGCAGTTACTTCAAAACACTAATCATTTTGATAGCAAACCACTTGACAGTTTTACTAAATAGGCAGAAACTCGCGCGCCTATGAACACTCAAACACACACAATAGTGATTTCAACTTGGCTGCGCTGTATGCTCAAGCGGGTCTGCTATTGTCTGTGTGCTGGAGAATCATAAGGTTTAATACAACAAATTTGATTCATATAAAAAGGCCACAGGTTACCACCTGAGGCCTTTTTTTTTATGTACAGGATGTACTGGTCGATAATTGCTCCTGCATTATCGACACTTCCGCCATCCATGGCGGTCGTATGCTGCGGAAGCATAGATGGAGAATCATGATTTTGTTCCATACTAATCATTAGCGACAAGTTAACAGGAGTAAAAAACATGCAAGTTATTACAGCCTATATTTCAATTGTCCTCATTTGGGCAACGACACCACTCGCTATTCAATGGAGTAGTGAGTCCGTGGGGTTTTTGTTTGGGATATCAAGCAGAATGATCCTAGGTGCTATTCTCGCATTTATCATTATCCTACTACTTGGTAAACGCTTAGCCATGCATCGTAAGGCTCTGCAAACTTATGTTGCGGCTGGATTGGGTTTATTTACTGCCATGCTGACAGTGTACTGGAGTGCCCAATACATCCCATCAGGTTGGATTTCAATCATCTACGGTGTAACACCGATCATTACTGGCTTATTTGCCATGAAATTACTCGGTGAGCGTGGATTAACCTTGTGTCGAACTTTAGCGATCATCATGAGTATTATTGGCTTATACATTATGTTTGATACTGGTTTGCAATTCGGGCCAAACACTACCTACGGTATTATTGGCGTCATCACATCATCGGTGTTTTATTCTTTCAGCATGGTCATGGTAAAAAGAATCGATGCTGACATAGATACCTATTCAACAGTGACAGGCGGCTTACTTGTTTCTGCCATTTTATATATTGGTATTTGGTTTGGTGCTGGCATTGAGGTTCCCACCGATATACCTTTTCGTGCAGGGGCAGCCATAGTTTATCTTGCGACCGTTGGTTCATTGCTGGGTTTCTTCTTATTTTACTTCGTACTAAAACGAGTTGAGGCAACTCGGACTTCATTAATAACATTGATAGTCCCCGTGTGTGCTCTGATGCTCGGTCATTTTCTTAATGATGAAGCAATAACGAGTGAAGTTATCATCGGCTGCGCCATGATTTTATCGGGCTTGCTTTTCTTTGAATTTGAGGGTGCAATACGCCGTATAAAAATAATCGATTAATCATAAATTCTGGAGACTTACTATGGGCGACACTTTAATAGCGTTACTAACGAATATTGCTATTGCCGCAGCCATTTTATTTGGTGGCATTTGGCTGGCTAAACAAATTAAAAAATATGTTGTTTTGATGATGGAAAGACGCAATGTAGATGCATTGCTTGCTTCTTTTTCCAGCAATATAGTCTATGTCACCTTGGTCGCTTTTGTTGTTATCGCGGCATTAAGTCAACTTGGAATCCAAACCACATCATTTGTCGCCATTATTGGTGCGGCTGGTTTAGCCATTGGTTTGGCACTACAAGGTTCTTTGGCAAATTTTGCATCCGGCGTGATGATTATTGCTTTTCGCCCATTCAAAGTAGGCGACTTTATCGAGGCAGGTGGTGTTGCAGGTGTAGTGGAAGGCATTCAAATCTTCTCAACACAAATGCGTACCGGTGATAATAAAGCGATTATTATTCCTAATGCGGGTATTACTGGTGGCAACATTACAAATTACTCTGCAAAAGATACTCGTCGTGTTGATATGGTCTTTGGTATTGGGTATGACGATGATATTAAAAAGGCGAAGGATATTTTGTTAGAACTGATTGGAGATGATGATCGAATACTAAAAGATCCGGAGGCAGTTGTTGCTGTTTCAGAACTCGCCGATAGCAGCGTTAATTTCGTTGTACGCCCTTGGGTTAAGTCTGCCGATTATTGGGGAGTGATGTTTGATTTCACTGAGGCTGTTAAATTGCGCTTTGATAAAGAAGGTATATCTATCCCTTACCCACAACAAGATTTGCATTTACACAAAGTAGAAAAATAAACCCGTCTTAATAACAAAAAAACCAGCCAACCTCGAAGATGAGGTTGGCTGGTTTTGTTTTTTTGCACATTAATTTGAACAGTCGCTGTTCTAAATTAATTAAACGACCTTCTTCACTAAGAAATGATAGCCTGCGACAACCTCGTCTTGTGGCTGACCTAACATACCGCTAATACCCAAATCGTCTACCTTACCGAGACTCAAGCCACCACCCAGTGCTATTCCATTTCTGATAATGCCCTTCTTTACATTAAAGAGAACATTTCCTTCAGTATCACTTATTAAGCCATGCTTTACTTTCCCAACAGGATTACCTGCTCCCGCTGATTCACCATCTCTGACTACTCCAGCCCAAACATTACCGACTACTTTGCCTGAATCATCTTGGACTAAGCCATTATCAAAACTTGCCATATTCTTACTACCCCTGATTATATATTTATATACCCACCTTATTATTTCTCGCTACCAATGTGGTGGTTGCCACTGACAGCTCGTTGTTTAGAATGATTTTAAATACAAGCCGAATACTAAATCAAGAAAAACCGAACGACACTCATCGCTCTGTATTGCCTATATATAAGTATAAATATGATGAAAAATGTGAAAAAGTTTAATTTACGAGCTTTTATTAAAGTGCTTTATGAAGGAAAACTAGGTTTGATCAACTATTGATGACGATCTTTTGTCCAGATCAATATTGTGAGTTAACGGGCTTTGTAACTCGATATTTTGCTCTTCGGCTGTTTCATAAGCTATACGCTTCACTAGGGATTCGACTTCTAGCATTTGGTATAAATATTTCAATTTAAACAAAGCAGCAATATATAAAAAGAATAGAATAATATTAATAGCACGTAGAGCATAGAGCTTAGAACTAATAGACTTTGAATCGGCTACGCTTGAATCTCTGCATAAGGGTCTTGAGAATAAAAACAATAATAAATTTATCGATAACACCACATAATCAAAGGTGCTGAAATTACTCAGACTAAAGTCACTAATGTCATAATTAAGTTATTATTGAGTACATAATTTGTTGAAAACCAAAAATAAGCGGTCCTATTATTTTAAATAAAACACCACTGACTAATAATAAAACAAGAATAATTAAACCGTAAGGTTCAATTTTCGCATACCGAGATGCAATTGATTCTGGTAACAGTGAGAAAACCACTCGACTACCATCTAATGGTGGTAATGGAAAAAGATTTAGAATCATCAATAAACTATTAATTACAATACCAGCCCAAGCCATTAAGGTTAAGATATGTGCTACTGAGTTACCTTGATCTGCAGCTGTAATAAATAATTTGGCAATAAATAACCAAAACACAATCATAAGCAGGTTCGCACAAGGACCGGCTAAAGCAACCAATGCAATATCGCGTTTTTTATTATTAAGTTGATTCCAATTCACCGGCACAGGCTTTGCCCATCCGAATATAAAGCCACTGGCAAAAAACATAATTAGCGGCACGACAACGGTACCAACTGGATCAATATGCTTTAATGGATTAATCGATAATCTTCCCATGTCCTTTGCCGTTGAGTCTCCCAACATCATGGCTGCCCAACCATGTCCTACTTCATGCAAGGTGATTGCAAAAAGCACCGGAATGCTCCATATAAGTATTTGATAAACAATAGGAAGTTCAGACATGTATTAATCGAGAATAATAGTTGGCTAGAAAATATATCTAATCCTGTGTGCCAAGTAACCAGGCATCTGTATCAGGTGTTTGTTCACGTTGAGTTGCTCCCAAATGTTCAAACTCAAATGCATCGGTATCCAATAAATGTGATGGAACAATATTTTGAATACTGGTAAATATCGACTCTACTCTGCCTGGCTTTTGTGTATTCCATTCAGACAACATTTTCTTAATCGCTTGTCGCTGCATATTGTCTTGTGACCCACATAAGCTACAAGGAATAATGGGAAACGCTTTTTCTTCGGAATAAGCCTTTATATCTGTTTCTGCGCAATACGCCAGTGGTCGAATCACAACATTATCACCATCGTCACTTAATAACTTTGCTGGCATTGATTTTAACTTGCCACCGTAAAACATATTTAAAAATAAGGTTTCAATAATATCTTCACGATGGTGCCCCAAGGCTATCTTTGTATATCCCTGCTCTTTAGCAAAGCGATAAATAATGCCTCTACGCAACCGGGAACATAAACCACAAAATGTCTTATTCTCAGGGATAACGCGCTTGACTACGCTGTAGGTGTCTTCTTCAATTATATGATATTCAATACCAAGTGCTTCAAGATAATCAGGTAACACATGTTCAGGAAAACCGGGTTGTTTTTGATCGAGATTAACAGCAATCAATTCGAACTCTACTGGGGCATTTCTCTGCAAGCTTTGCAAGATGTCTAACATCGTATAAGAATCAGCACCACCTGATAGGCAAACCATCACTCGATCACCGGCTTCTATCATATTAAAATCAGCAATGGCACGACCGACATTACGTCGCAAACGTTTTTGCAATTTATCGTGATTATACTTTTCTTTACGTTGTGCAGCTTGCATCTTAGGCTTGGCCACCTATCCCGGTGCAAGGATAACTTTTTGTAAGTGCTTCCAAAGCCAATGTTTGTGCTGGTTCTTTAGAACGTGAAGATTGCTTACGCAAATAGGCAATGACGTCATCCGTTACGGCTTCTTTAGGATTCAGCTGTGGATTTATGCAAAAAAATGGCGCGCTTTGTTCTGCTTGGTGCAACTGCATGACGGTTAAGACCAGACCAACAACATACTGCATACAGCCAGAATTTGGAGCACCTGGAACCGAACCTACCTCGCAGCTATCGAGAAGTTCTCCTGCTGTCAATAATTCAGGTTCTTCTTCCTCTGCTAGTACTATATTTGAATTAAGCATTCCTATGCTTAGTAAAATTAATATCGTTTTCTTTATCAAACTCATTTCTCTTCCTCAGTAAATTTGCCAAAAGCGGCCGTAGTTTATCACTATCCAGAGTGATTATTCCGTCAAAATGATGATCCTGGTTGTATTAGAAATTCCAACTCTTCCGCACTGGATAGTCGCTCTAACACTCTGTTTCGATGGGGAAAACGACGAAATCGTTCAATAACTTCTTTGTGTTTTTCAGAAAATTGTAAATAACCTTCAAAACCTTCTTTCAAATCTTCAGGTACTTCAAATAGCAGCTTCTGAAATAATGCTACACATTGATTTTGATTATCCAGATTCTCCGAATGTTCCAGAGGCATGTAATAAAAGACCCTTTCGATAAAACGTAATGAATTATCATAATTTTTACCAATACCTTCTAATGCGATTTTCAAAGCCTTACTGTCCTGTGAATAAGCATCTGGACTATCACGATTGATGACTCGAGAAAATTGATCTAATACGATTATCAATGCTAATTGACCTTTTATACTGTTTAGCCAATCACCCAGCTCATCGTTAATTGCTAATTGATAAAGTTCTCCAAACCGTTCCTTTATATCAAGGTCGGCATCAGAATCCTTTCCCCACCATAAGTCAGATTGTTGCCTTATGATTTCTTTTTGATCGGACTCGGTTCCAAACCAGAAACAAAGTACTTTATTGACGTCTTCAATCAATATATTTCCTTAATCACAGGTATTAGCCACTTACCAATGCAATTAAGACAAAAACAAATAATACGACTGCCGCAATAGGAACTAATGCACCTTTCCAATCCGGATTCTCTATCTGTTGACTATTTTCCATCTCTTTTTTCGCGCCAGGCCAAAAGAAAAACAGGATCGCAACCATAACAATGACTAGTGTAACTTGTTCCCAAACTGGCATAGTTGTCTAATCCTTCTGTTCATTAACTATTGAAATAGGTTAATCAGTATAACTTTGAATCTACTACGGTCACAGACTATCCAAGTCTTTTTTAGAGACTCTTTTAATAACATCCTTTTACCTTGATAATAACCAAAAGAAACTCAATATAATTCTTTATGGATCATACAGCTCTCAATGAAGGCCTAACCTTACTGGCAATATCTTTACTTGTCGTTTGGGTTTTAAAACGAATTAAACTTTCCCCAATTTTGGGTTACCTATTTGTCGGTGTTTTAGTCGGCCCATATTCATTGGGCTGGTTGCCAGAGGGTGAACATATCAAAACTCTGGCTGAGATTGGAGTGGTGTTCCTGTTGTTTATGGTTGGTCTCGAATTCTCATTATCGAGACTGATAGCGATGAGAGCCACTGTATTTGGTCTTGGTAGTTGTCAGGTCGTTATTTCAACCTTGTCCGGTGGCTTTATTGCCTGGTTAACAGGTATCGAATGGCAAGCTGCATTGGTTGTCGGTGGTGCGCTGGCGCTTTCTTCAACAGCAATTGTTGCCAAACAATTAACTGATCAACTGGAAATGCAGGCGCGCCATGGTCAATTAACTATAGCGATTCTGCTTTTTCAGGATCTGGCGGTTGTGCCACTCCTGGTCATTATTCCAATTCTATCCATGGATCATGATCAATCATTAATCCAGCCTATCCTGATTGCCATAGGCGAAGGAATATTTGCAATTTTCATTATGCTCCAGATAGGTCGCTGGTTATTGAGGCCTTTTTATCATTTGGTAGCAAGAACACGTTCAGCCGAAATATTCACACTCGCGACATTATTTATTGCCTTAACTGCCGCCTGGCTTACGAATCAGCTTGGGCTCTCGCTGGCACTGGGGGCTTTTCTAGCGGGGTTGATGCTTAGCGAAACAGAATACAAACATCAGATAGAAGCTGATATACGGCCGTTTAGAGACGTCCTAATGGGACTATTTTTTATTAGTGTTGGTGCTCAATTAGATGTCTCCATCATTTTTAGAGAATGGTTCTGGATAGGGCTATTAACGGCAGGTTTGATTGTCGGCAAAGGGGCAGTAATCGCCATCTTAACGCGTCTTTTAGGATATGAATTACCCGTTGCTTTCCGGACTGGCTTAATACTTGGTCAGGCTGGTGAATTTGGTTTTGCTGTCCTTATGGTTGCAATAAGTAATGGCTTATTAACATTGCAAGAAACACAACCCATCATTGCGGCAGCTTTATTAAGTATGCTGATCACAACTATTCTAATTCGATATAACAGACGAATTACTGAACGCATATTTCGTGGGACCTATGAAGCGGGATTAAATGCACCCACAAAAGAGCTGGATTCGGCATGCGAAACGTTATCTGGACACGTGATTATTTGTGGTTTCGGTCGTATTGGACAAAACCTCGCCAATATCCTTCGAGAAATAAATATTCCTTACGTCGCTTTAGATTTAGATCACAGCTTAATACAGGAGGCTTGGGAAGCAGGGGAAAATGTTTTTTACGGTGATAGTACCCGTCCTGAAATACTTAAAAAAACAGAGTTAGTTCGTGCAAGCGCATTGATTGTTACTTTTGATGATGCCTTGATCGCAGAACATATTATTAGAAGCGCACGCCAGATTAATACAGTCATCCCAATTGTTGTTCGCAGTAAAGATGACCAGTATATGGATAATTTACATAATGTTGGTGCGAGTAATGTCGTCCCCGAAAGCTTTGAAGCCAGCATGATGCTTGCTATACATGTACTTCAACACATGGGGATATCAACAGATAAGTCATTAGCCTTTGTCGCGCAAGCAAGAAAAGATGATTATAGGCAACTACGCGGTTATTTTCGTGGCGAAGAATCTTTAGGCATGGACGAACCTGATGCCTTGAGATTACACACTGTAATATTATTACCTGATAGTTATGCTGTAGGAAAATCAATGGATATTATTAATCTTGAAAAAACTGATACTACGATCTTAGCAGTAAGACGAGGCCGACATAGGCTTAATTCATTTGATAATACATTCCAGTTTGAAATTGGCGATGCTGTTGTTATTGAAGGCATACAAAGCGCTGTATTAAATGCTGAAAAATATTTATTGCGAGGCTGATATTGCCTGCATGGATGCACGACTGCAAGGACGCAGGAGGTAGAACGACTCAGGAGACAAAGTCGAGGTACTTAGAAATCGCATAAAGCGCCTACTGTCGGTGTCTACCGACTACGTCCTGCACGGGTTTTCAACACATTATTAATTTATATTATCTGTAATTACAGCATCATGGTGGCCATCAGCTACTGACTCATCAAATTGATCAGCAACCCGTACGACGACTATAGAGTCACGATAAAAATCTGAATGTATTGGCACACGAACTTTTATTGCAGCACGTTCGCCACCTCTACCATCGTTATAAATGACGACTTCATCTTCATTAATAAAGCGTGAATTGAATTCCATCCGACCATCCTCATAGACTAACAAGGTATTATCGGGCTCGGAAGATTCAACAACATGACTAATTGTAGATGTACATGCCGTGCTTGACAGAATAACGGCTAAAAATGTAATAAGTGTGTAATATTTTTTCATCTATTTTACATATAGTTGTGAGACATATTTAAACTATATAATAAATTAAATAAAATGATGTGTGCTGATTCACATTATGAATTAATTACATGAGAACTATGTCTCGTTTCATACTAATTGAGTGTGATGAATATAACGTTTATGCCCGCTGATATAACATGTAAATCACCATGTTTTTAATCGTTAGTTAAAAACCAGACTCTTTAAGTAATACTGAAGCCACTAGTTTATACGCTCTATTAATAAAGCTTTGTGTTTCTCCTTCAATATGCACCACACCACGTATAACTTGCTCTACAGAGACATCTTCAACAGAACTAATATTAAATCGAACTCGATACACTGATTTATCTGGAACCAATTGATTTGACTCATCATATTGAACCGGTACTTTACCGCCAAAAACAGAGGCCAATACTGGAATATCCAGAGCTTGGAGATTAGCTTGCTCTATTTCCTGGACAAAAGTCCATATTGAATTTAATTGTGGGTTTTCAGGAATAAATTTTGCGCTAGTCTGGAGATGTATCCGTGCTAATCCTTCTTCTGTAATAACACCTTCAATAGTAGGTTTGTCAGAAACAATAATTGTTGCAATAGGCAGAGTCTCATTGATCCATCGACCATGATGCAATGACTCTTGCATATCGTAAACCACACCACTTATTGGTGCACGAACAGTCAACTCATTCTTCTTTTCATATAGGCCGTTTAATTTAGATCGTGACTCTTGTAACTGCTGGATAATTATCTGAATGTTTGATAAGTCCTCTGAACTTGCAGCAATTCGTTTTGCCTGAAGTTTCAAAATATCGACTTCTTGTAATGTGACTTCTATCTCATGATCTATTTCAGGTGAATTTAATGTCAACAAGATTTCATCTTTTTCTACACTTTTGCCTTCGATCAAATAACTGGAATCAATAAAACCGGGTGCTACTGAAAACAATGTCGCTTTATCTTGACTCTTATAAACCGCTGGTATCTTTATAGTTGAATTCCACGGATAAATAAAAAGAATAATTAAACAGGTGAAAATTGTTGCCGTAAGATAAAAACGACTAGTTTTTATAATCTTGGATCTCATTTCCCACCAACCCCCTATTAAACCAACCACTGGCAATACGATAAACCAGAGGATTTCTATTGTGAATAAAATTATGCCTAATATCTTGAAAAACATATAATAGACAAGTACTGCAATACCTATGAACAGAAATATTCGGTAGACCGAAACACACCATGCATAAATATAGAGCTTTCTCAACATTGATAATGATAATGCTTCGGGAGGCCTCAATCTTAAGTTAAATAAAACTTCAGTTAACTTCCATTTACCAATACTAAATGCACGCTTTTGCAAATTTTGAATACCGAGCAAATCAGAAAAAATATAATAACCATCGAAACGCATTAAAATATTTGTATTAATTGCTAATGACAATATCCAACCCGTTGTTGCCATGATAAATGCTGCACTTTTAAATATACCATCAGGTAAAAATGCCCAAGCAAATGTCGCAATACAAGCAATATACAACTCCATTATCATACCTGCAGCGCCAACATGAGCACGCTCAATCGCTGATTTAACTTTCCAGGTGTCTGATGTGTCCGTGTATAGAATTGGAAACATCACTAACAACGCAACCCCCATTGTCGGTACCTGACACCCATACCTGATTACCGTATAAGCGTGTGCAAGTTCGTGTAATATTTTAATCGCTGTTAGTGATATAAAATAAAATGCGAGTCCCTGCATATTAAAAAAGTATAGAAAGGTAGACGTAAACTCATCCCATTGTCGTCCAACCATATAGAGCCCGATCAGTCCAAGAAATGCGAGTAATGCGGCTGTGGTTACCGAAAAAAATGGTTCGAAATAAACAAGTGTTTTCCTGAGGAAGTCGGTTGGTTTAACTAAGGGTATTTTCATGAACAAGTAATTATGAATCAGCCATTTTAAAAAGCCGGGCTTACTTGCTAAATATTGTTCGAGGTAATCATCGCTTGTACCATTTGCAGAATTAAGCGTAAGACTATTGGCAAAAAGAAATGATAAAAGACTTTGGATATCATCATCATGTACATCAAGCGTGGTTTCTTGCTTGATTTTCTCAATTAAAATACTAGCTTTGCCAACAGACCATCTGGACAGGAGCTGAAATGCGGTCCAACCAATGTAAAAGTATTTATTTCTGAGCGGGTCGAGAATTATCCAACTAGGTGAGCCATCAAGTGCAACAGGGCCCTCAAGCAACTGTAAATCATGCCGTAAAACCGGCAGTGTTATATCTTCGGCTGGCTCATTCATACACCAAAAAGCTGACGAACATATGATATAGGACGTCTAAATAGATAGAAAAATATAGATACACGTTCACCATATATCTTAGCTGTCCCCTGTGAACCAATTCTCAATTTTTTATTATCAATCTCATCAAATTCTGCATAGAGTCGATATGCAAGCGTATCCTGATTATATTTTTCTGCCATATAACTGGCACTGACAAGCTTTGCCGTAACCGGATTTAATGGATCTGTATCCAGAAACACATCAATATCAGCACCTTCAATCAAAACGATTGCATCATCAACCGATAAATTAACCTTTAATTGAATTTTATCCGGATCTGCTATCTCCATGACCCGCTCACCGACTTGAACAGGCTTGCCAATCCAGTCCGATTTATTCGTATAGATAAGTAATCCTTCTTTCGCTGCGTCAACATGAATGTTATCCAGTAGTTCTGCCGCAAATTCCAGTTTACTGCGGTGCAACGCTACTTGGGATTTCAACAATGCTACTTGCGATTTGCTTTTTGAATCCCTAAATGAGTCCTGAGACGCCTTACGGTATTCTGCTTCTGCTACCGCCAAGGTCTTTTCTACAATGTTATATTCATTTCGAAGGTTTGTGTCTTCTAGTAGAAAAACAGTTTCCCCTTTACTGACATGTGTATTTGGTGGGAAGTCAATTTCTGCAATAACACCGTCCATTGGAGAACTAACAATGACTGCGTCTTTTGCAACGATCTCAGCTGGCGCCAATGCAGATAATCGCATCGGTTTTATAAAAACAGCCAATAAAAACAGCATAATTATCCAAACAGCAAAAGTTACCTTCTTTGGTCGATGATAAATCTTTTTTCTGCTAGCAATAGCGACTAAAGCGTGCGCGTATGTTTCTCCAAGACGCTTAAATAAAGCAAGTTCATTATCTTGCCATGGTGTTTCTCTGGTGACCCATAGACCACCAATAAAAGTGCCATCGGGTAATTTTAATGGCGTCCAAAGAGCAAAGGGTAAAGAAAATTCCTGCCAACCCTCTTTTAATTTCTCTGGGCATTGTGCCTCATCAATTACTCTTTGTGTCGCAATAGATTCACTATCAAATATTGCAGCAACCGTTTTTTCTAGCCAGGTAGCAAAAGGGGCATGGTCTTCAATCACGGAAACACTAGAAGCACAGACAAGCTTGCAATCACGTTTTATTGGATGCATAGAAGAAAACAAGTAGGCTTGTCTATAAGGTAATAAACGACGTGTTTCATTTACGATCATAAATCGCAACGCATCGACTGATGTGGCAGCACGCGCCATAGACTCTAATTGCAATAATTTCGATACTGCAGCTATATCTGGTCCTTGTGATTCGGTGCTCATAATCAATTATTCTTCTTACTAAATTGTGCAGTACCACTCATACCGGATAGCACACCATTAATATCACCAGAAAATTTACCGGTTAATTTTATTGTCTGACTCACAGGATCTACTACAGCACCAATTTTAGAAACTTTAGCGTCGAGAACCTTTCCAGTTTCATCAATCATAAATGAAAATGCTTCTTCAACAGCCAACCAATTTAGCCAGTTCGATGGCACTATTAATTCAATTTCTAAATCACGATCATTCAATATCGATAAAATTTCTCTGTCCGCCTGGACTGTTTCATGCTCATTAATAGCAACTTCAATCACGCGACCACTATAGGGTGCTTTTATTTTACATTGATTGACCCGTATCGCTTTCATAGTGCGATCTGCTCGAGCGACTTGCATTTCAGATTCAGAGATTGCAACATCTATATCACTTATCGCATTTAATGCTAATAGCTGCTTATTATTCTCAAACACACTTTGTCTCGATTTATATGCCGCTTCAGCCGACGCCATATCTGCACGATAGAAAGAACAATCAAAACCAACTAACAAATCACCTTTTTTAAACCGATCGCCTGCCTTAAAAGGAATGCTATTTATTTTCGCAGAAATTTCACTTGAGATAATAGCTCTCTCTACTGGCTTAATGAGCCCCCTAACGTTGTCTGAAACTATACCTGTTGAAAAGAAATCATCGTCTTCAGCATATCCTGCTTGAGAAAGAAAAATAATAGGTAGTACCAATATTATTAGCTTGGAATTTAATACATTATGTTTCATTGGACTGCTCCGGCCCTATTTAACCTTCATAGAAAAAAGTTGTTCATGTAAAGATAAACCTTCAAAGTAATGCATAATTGAATTTGCCAATGAATCGACGTTATCCATATTTACGTCGATTGGAAAAGGATCAATCCCTAAAGATGCAAAAATACTGGCATAGGCATTTTCAATATCAGAGAAAGCGATATCGTATTTAATCTCCGCAACCATCATATTCATTTCTTCTCGAATTAAGGATTGTTCAGTAACCGTGCGGGCCGAAACACCCGATTTTAATTGGGCAAGAATTTTTTGCTGCGTTATATAATAATCTGCGGCAGTTTTATATTCGCGTTGCGCATGTTCATATTGCGCCAGACTCACATGAACTTGAGTCAAAATGGCCATACTTAATGCTAGACGTCTCGCTTCCAGAACCTTTTCTCTAGCACCTAATTCTCTCTTCGTTGCCGGGTATCTAAAAATATCAAGTAGATTCCAACTAATTTTAGCACCATAACTCAACCAGTTATTATTAAACAAGAATGAGTTACTACTGTGACTTTTCCCAAAATTAATATCCAGGCCAGGTAACAGACTTAATATTGCTGCCTTAGCTTCTTTTTTATTGATTCTTTGTTCATAAGAAATAGTTCTGATCTCAGGTCTATTCTCAAGAGCGAGTTGTTCCATCATTTCTGGAGAGATATCGACCTTATTTATCGCTTCTACTCTCTCGGGAATTATCAACTGAAAGCTCTCACCTGGTCTTAGGTTCATTAATGCCGCAAGTTGAATCTTAGCAATTGATAAATCACGCTGTAATTCTTCTAGTTCACGTTTAATTCCAATTAGCTCTCGTTGATAGGTTAGCGCGGTCAAAGGTCGATCTAAACGCTTTATTTCGATTTGTTTTGATTCTTCTATCGCTTTAGAAACCCGTTTCAATAAGCTTTCAATCTTTTCAATTAATCGATCATTACTGACTGCACGCCAATAAGCGGTTCTTACATCCTGAACAATTCGGTTAACAACTTTTCTTTGTTCTTCTTCAGCGATAAGAACTTTGTCTGCTGCTTGATTTGCCCTGATATACGACAGCCCAAAATCAAGTACATTCCAGGTTAACTTCAAATCAGTATTAAAAATATCGCGATTAGAAGAAGTCGAAGTTGATAAGGATTGTGTGCCTGTAATCAATGACTGACTTGATGAACCACTAAATTTATCACGACCGTTATAACCGGTCTCTGCAACTAATTGCGGTAACAAATCATAGCGAGAGAGATCTAGCTCAGTTTCAGAGAGTATCTTTTCAGCAAACTCAAGATGAAAATCAAGGTTATATTTTAATGCCCGCGCAATCGATTCATAAAGAGAAATAGGGCCACCAACCGGTTCCTGATTTTGAGTAACTCGGGCATTATCCTTGCCAGCTTGGTCTTTTAACTCTGCAGCTGTAAATGGAACGGGAATAAATGAACAACCCGATATGAACAAGGTAAATACGATTATGTAATTACGGTAATTCATTATTACCTACAAATATATTTCCATATTTTTATTCATAAAATAGATAATCGCTTTAATTAATAATATTTATTTATATTAGCAATTGTTAAGTGTTCCCCAACACTTAACAGTAAGCATTTGATTTTAATTATAAACTACTAATTAATAAAGATATTTTTTATTTTATCTATTGAATCATCAAATTTAACTGCTTCTTGTGCAATTTGATCATCGAATAAACTTGCACCAGCAATAAATTCGTCACCAATTTTTTGCAATGCGGCTATTTCACCGCTAGTCACATTAACATCAAGATAACGAACAATTACGGTACCATCACTCAAGGTAACTTCTATACGTAACTCAATCATTTCCGTTCCTACAGGCGGTTCACCACTAACCAAACTTCCCTTATCATCAATTCGTAACCAATCAGGTAACGGACTACCATTGACTTGAAGAACAGAAATGCTCGTCGCTAACAAATTCGGATCACTATTAATCGAATAATCAACCTCAAGAAATAGTGATCTATCCCGTAAAATCGATTTAACGATTAACTGATCTTTCATCTCCGCTTCTGGAGAACCAACACGTAATGGGAATAAACTGAGCTCAGACTCAGAACCAGTACCCTCGTTTGATTCAGATACAGCAAAGCTAACAGAAAATCCCTTAACACCACTGATATCCCATAGACCAGTATTATCGGCAAGTTTACCATCCACCGTATCACCAAAATAAACAGTACTACTGTTAGCGCCTTCAACTGCATCCAATACAGCTCCATCTGCATCTAAAGCACGAACTGAACCTAAACTATAAGCACCTGAAACAGCATCGATTACTGCACCATCCGCGCTTAACTCTCTATTTTCATCAGTTTCACCATCCGACTCGCTCTCTGTTTCTGGAAAACCATCAACACTATTGCCAGTTATTTGTTGCAGATTAAGGTCTGCCTCTGGTGTTGTAGGTGTAGGTGGTGTTACTGCAGCATCTGCTTCAGTCATATTAACCGTAGCACTCGGCGTCGTAATGCTCGTCGTTCCATTCGCATTGGTCGCATTTGTTAATTCCAACGTCAGCGCCTCGGTGCCTTCATCCGATGCATCGTCTTGTGCTGTTAACGTAAAGTTAAAGGCCGTGCCGACAAATGTATCGTCAAATGTCAAGGTGTCCACACCGTCAAACGCCACTCCGGTCGTTACACCCGCTTGCGCTATTAACGTTGCAACCAAGGTCGTCGTTAAATCGGTATTTCCAGCCGTACTCGTACCCGCAAAACCCACGTCAATACTCACACTGTTTCCGGTATTAATTGCTTCATCTAGCGTCACTGTAAATACCACACTCTCACCGGCATCTTCAGAGATACTCGCCACATTACGACTCAACGCAAAGGTTAAGTCTTGGTCAATGTCGTTAATCGTCACCGTCTCAATATCAAACGTCGTGCCGTCCACCGTCACCGTACCTTCGGTTATCGTTGCCGCGTTGGCTGTCAACGCAAACGTCTCCGCCGGGTTCTCAACGAGGTCATCGTTGTTTGCCGTTAAGTCAAAGGTCAGACTGCCAAGCACAA
>JAJFKM010000004.1 GCA_021773215.1 Gammaproteobacteria bacterium | reverse complement strand
CGAGAATCATCGCGGTCTTGTGAGAGTCGACGCCTGATTCCACCGTGCACAAGCACACGAATGGGCAGACGGCACTATGACAGGTTATTAAGCTGCTAGTGCGTAGTTGTCTTCGTTGGCAACTAAAAGTTTTGCAGAAGTATTTACGAGGTAATCTGCACCTCGGCATGCCCCTCAGGTTTCATATCCACGTCGAAGCCAGTACGCCCCCGAGTTTTATTTCCTGAAGAAGATTGGATTATAGACTAACTGTCACCAATTAAACATTGAATGTTCAAATGTCTGACTGTGTGAGAGTAATGAAAGTTTCAGGCAGGAGAATGGCGCTAGAGGCTAATTAGAAGAAGTTAGTCTTATTTATGTCTCATTATCTGTGCTTTCTGTCTTTGCCAGTCGCGGTCTTTTTCAGCCTCGCGTTTATCATGTGCCTTTTTGCCTTTAGCGATACCGAGCTCCAGTTTGACCTTGCCGTTTTTCCAATAGAGTGCAGTAGGGACTAAGGCAAAGCCTTTACGCTCGACGGCACCAATCAATCTATTTAATTCGGTACGATGTAATAGTAGTTTGCGACTTCGTTGTGGTTCGGGGCTGATATGTGTCGATGCTGTAGGCAGCGGTGTTATTAACGCACCAAACAGGAAGGCCTCGTTGTTTTTCAATAGTATATAGCTTTCGACGATCTGAACTTTACCCGCACGCAAGCTTTTGACCTCCCATCCTTCGAGGGCGATACCTGCTTCAAATCGTTCTTCGATGGCATAATCGTGGCGCGCTCTTTTGTTCAGGGCAATGGTTTTGCCGCCGCCAGATTTTTTATCTTTACTCATCTTATCCTGCTCGGGTTAGTTATCCGGCGGATTATAGCAGGAGTTGTCTACTTATAAGTATGACTGAATTAAGTGGCAGGCTATTATTTTTTGTGGAGTGCAACAGCGAGTTGTTTACGCATGATATCGATATATTCAAATGCTTGTTTAGATTTGGATGATAATACGCGAGCGTTATCCACATAGAGCAAACCGATACACCTTTTGCTTGAGCAGATTGGATAGATAAGCAGGTTTTTAGGGAAGGTCACTTTTTTACACCAATCTGGAATATTTTTGATAAGTGCTGAGTGAGTCACGTCAGGGATAAATATATCAGCTTGTTTTTTCATGGACTGATTAAAGATGTCATCACTGTCAGTCCCATGAAAATGAAAACGTTTCATTACCGCTGATATATCTCCACCTGAGCTTGAAGCTGAACCAGCGCCTGCCTGCGCTCTCATTTCACCATTAATATTGTCTTCGAGAAAGATAATGGCATGCTCACACTCAAGTCCTCTATATAATGTATTAACCATGACGTTGAGCAATTCAGGGAGTTTGTACGGTTTAAACATCATGCCGGTGACTCTGGCGATGCCGAAGGTTAAAGCAGCTTCATGGAATGGCTTTTTGGTAGGAGAGGCTTCTTCGGATTCGGCGTCCTCCCCATTGTCTTCATCGAAGTCATAATCATGCTTGGTAAATGAAATAAAGTTTTGACAGAATGTGTTTTTGTGTGGGTCTATGCCTAATGCTTCGCAGTGACTGATTAGCTCGTCAAAAAGAATAACCAGAATCTGGGTCACTTTCTCGTAAGTCAAAGAAAAACTGGCTTTGTATCGATTGATAATCTGTTTTAATTCTTTTTCTGCTTGTTCATTGTTACCACAAGCAGCAGCCTGAACAATCTCGTTGGTTAAAGAAGATATTTGCGCGAGGTAATCTTCTGGCTTAGTCGGCTTTTGTGTGATTCTTTGTGGTTTGGGTTGTATGCCTAATATTATGTTTTTCGGCAGTTGCCATTCAACTGCGATAAATTGGCCGATACTGGCAAAGTTAATTCCCAGTATTCTTTTGCTCGATTTGTCTTCATCAATACCTTTTTCGATAACCAAATTCAGAATGTCATTATATTCGTCCGGCAAGAAATAAATGGTGACTTGCTTCCCCAGGTTATGAAACATACTGGCGAGAAAGGCTTCTTCTGAGTTTACTGAAGATGATTTTTTGGTTAGTTTTTTTGCGAAGATGGCACTTAAAAATGACTGGCAGGTATTGCTCTTGAGTATTTCAGCCATTGGACCGTTACTCAGTTTTTCAAATACCATGATGCTGATGCAGATGTTCTGGACCTGAGTTAAGCCAAGGATTACTACGGCGCGCGAAATAGTTTTTATCTCTCCCCCAAATTGACCATAGCTACTGGAATTTACCAGACTCAAAATTTTACTACTGAGCGATTGCTCTCTTAAAATTATTTCAGCCAGTTTTTCAGCACATCCTTGCCCTTCAGAAACCTGCATGATTTGAGCAATACTGTTTCCCATCGCTGGAAATTCTTTATTTTTTGTAAGGCTCCTCTTTAACAACATCATTGTGGCTTGTTCTCTGACAGCCTTATCATCTGTTGGTGCGCTTACTTCTGTTACAGCTTCGCCTGTTTCTTCATCCATGTAGACATCAAGTGCTTGTTTCAAATCAATTGCACTTTGATATCGCTCATCTTTTGTTTTTGCCAATGCTTTAAGGACGATTCGATCCAGATCTTTATCAATAGCCTTATTTCGGCTTGATGGCGGCAGGATATTCTCATTTAGTATCTTATAAATCGAGACCATAGAGTTATCCGCTTTGAACAAGGAATGACCGGTAAGCATCTCAAACAATATAACGCCTATTGAAAATACGTCAGACCAGGGGCCGGTTGGATCACTATTGAGTGTTTCTGGTGCCATGTAGCTTACTGTACCAGCGACACTGTTCTCTGAAGTGCTGTGTCCGGAGAAAGTTGATATACCGAAATCCATAATACGAGGATTATCATCTTCATCAATCAGGATGTTTGATGGATTCAGATCACGGTGTACGATCTCTTTTTCGTGTGCATGAGCAAGACCATCTAATACGGCAGAAATGAGTTTAGTAGATTGTAAAATGGTTAGCTTTTCAGTTGCGACAATATAGTCGCTTAGAGTTTTACCTTTGACATAAGGGTAAACCAGAAAGGGTCTTTCATTTTGTGAACCAATTTCATATAGAGGGATGATGTTCGGGTGTTGTAAAGCACTGACGTTTTTAGCTTCGTTGAATATTTGTTCGCCATCTTTATTTTTATGCAGCAGTGTTTTAACCGCAACTTGCCGATTTAATTTAATATCCTGGGCAAGGTAAACAACACCTTGTGCACCTTTACCCAATTCATAGATTAATTCAAAACGGCCGATATATTCTTTTTCTGGAACTGATTCTCCAGTCGGTTTCTTTTTTCGTAAACTAGATAACATTAATACTTACCCTGATTATTTCTTTACCTGTTGAATTGCCAATGATGCTTGATTGCGTAAGGTCTTAAAAAAACCAAGGGCTTCCATAGATATCTTGATACTAGCGTCATCGTTGTCTGCGTAGATCAACCCAAGACAACGTTTGTTTACTATCAGAGGATAAAGCACCACCGTAGTTGGCATAGTGAGTCTTCTAAGCCATGCTGGAACCTTGTCTTTATACTCATCAGAGTTCACATCCAGAACAATATATTCCTTACCTTTTTTTATCGTTGATACAAACACATCTTCCGAGTCAGATATTTTGTAGCGGAAGTCTGGAATAATCTCGTCAATACCCTTGCCAAGACCAAAACGAGCTATGACCTGTTTGTTTTTCGCATCATGCACAGCAAATAAAACCCGGTTGAATCCCATACCGCGGTAGATTGTTTCTAAAACCATCGTCAGAATTTCGTTGAGATTAAAATCGTCTAGCAGTGAGTTTGTGATCTCGGCGATACCATTGACCAGAATATCGTGCTGGTTTTGCTGTTGTGTCTTCGGCTCAGCTTTAACGGTTTCAATTGTCACGCCGTCATCGGCATCACCACTTTTCTCAACAACTTCTGTGCTCCAGTTTTCACCGTCTTGTTTTTCAGCTGTATTTTTACGGATGTTATTGAATACGGTTACCTTACTGGTATCGATATTTAATATTCGTGTGAATTCCTCGGCTTCCTTTATGGAAGACTCTAAAAGTTTATCAATACTATCTTTGGTAACGCCTAACGAGTCTTTGTAGCGGATGGCCAATGCCTCATAGGCATCGCTTGTATCAGCATCACAACTGTTAATCGCACATAATTCATTTGAGAAGCAAGCCAGTTGTCTTAAGGATTCATTTGATGTCTTGGCAACAGGCACCGTACCTTCAGGCAGGCGTTTCATACTGTCACCAATAATATCGGGTAGTTTCCACTCTTTTGCGATGCCACGACCAAGTTCATCATAGCTAACACCTAGCACAGAACGCATGGCCTGATCTTCATCAATGCCTTTATTCAATACCGATGTCTTCATAGCCTCAAATTCTTCCGGGAAGTAATAGATAGTTAATAACTTACCCAGCGTGTGGAACATGGATGCAACAAATGATGTTTCTATATTATCTTCATTGAGGTCTTTCATCTGTTTCGCTTTTTCACGAGAGATGATGCCACTCATTAATGCGGTGTAGGCTGCATTTTTTAATTCATTAGCTTGTTCACTATCTTGTAAATGTTCAAACAGGATAATGCTCAATACGGCTGCACGAACTTGTTCATAACCTAATATCACAATCGCTCGGGAAACCGTTGTGATTTCACCGCCGAATTGACCGTAAAATGATGAATTAACCAGACGAACAACTTTTGTAGTTAAAGCAAAATCTTTAAGGATTACATTTGAAAGCTCAGTTGCCGAACTTATATTTGAAGTAGCGGATTTTTGATTTATCTCGGTTATGTGAGCAGATACAGCAGGGAAATCCTGTTTACGCTTCATGCGGCGTAATAGAAATTCAACTGTGCTGGAGGTATTACTATTTGATTCGCTTTCATCATCATCAACGGTAAGATATTTTTTCAGTGCTGCTTGCATCTCTGCAGCACTGGCATAGCGGTTGGCCGGTTCTTTCTCCAGTGCCTTCATGACAATTGCATCAAGATCTTTATCTATTTCCGAATTACGTTTTGATGGTGGCGCGACGATGTCATTAGTTATCTTGTACATGACGGCCATTGAATTATTGGCAGCATACACTTGATGACCTGTCAGCATTTCATAGAGAATCAATCCACTAGCGAATATATCAATCGCTGGACTCAGTTCACTATTGGTTAATTGTTCTGGTGCAAGATAATTTACCGTGCCGGTTACTTCAGTACTTGCCGTCATCGTTCCGGTAATTACCGAGATACCAAAATCCATGATCTTGGTATTGCCATCTTTATCAATGAGCAGGTTTGAAGGATTGAGATCACGGTGAATAATATTATTTTTATGCGCGTAACCAATCCCATCCAGTATTTGATCGGTTATTTTTACAGCATCAAATTGTTTTAACTTAGTTTCACGTTGTAAGCGCTGTTTAAGTTGCTCGCCTTCATAGTATTGATAGACAAGAAAGGGTGATTCTTGATGAAAGCCAATTTCATAAAGCGGAATAATGTGCGGGTGACTCAGTTTGCTAACATTTTTAGCTTCCTGGTTTAGTTGCTCCGCATCTTGCCGGCTTTTATCCAGCGTTTTTATCGCGACTTTCCGGCCTAGTTGCGTGTCTTCTGCGAGATAGACAATCCCCTGTGCACCTTTTCCTAATACGTCGATCGGTTCAAACCGACCTATTTGTCTTGGTAAGGTAGTTTTTGTTGTTTTATTTGCTGCTACAGCGCCCATGATATTTCCCAAATAATTCTTTAAACAATAGCGGCAAATCTGTCAGTATCTTGAGACAAATTGAGAAAATATTGCCTGCTTGTAGGAACTGACAAATTCGCGGAAAATGAAACAAAAAAGAGTCTAAAAACATGACTGCTAAACGTTCATCCATTCATGGTCAGTGGTCATCCCGCTGGGCCTTTATTCTTGCTGCGACCGGCTCTGCTGTTGGCCTCGGTAATATTTGGCGATTTCCTTATTTAGCTGGTGAAAATGGAGGAGGCGCCTTTGTTCTGGTGTATTTGGTCTGTGTCGTGTTGGTGGGGATTCCTATCATGATGGCCGAGATATTATTAGGTCGCCGTGGACGCCAAAGTCCGATAAATACTATGGGTACCTTGGCTGCAGAAGAAGGGCTGAGTCGGTATTGGAAATTATTGGGTTGGATGGGTGTGGTAGCCGGATTTATTATCCTGTCTTACTATAGTGTCATCGCTGGTTGGACATTGGCTTATATCTTCAGAACGGGTGCGGGCGCTTTTGTCGATGCCGATGCCGAATTTTCCAAGCAGATGTTTACCGAATTAATCTCAGATCCAGAAAGATTATTGGCTTGGCACACAATATTCATAGTTATGAGTGTTGTGATTGTGTCTCGTGGGGTAAAGAGTGGTTTGGAAAGAGCGGTTAAAGTTTTAATGCCTGCTTTATTGATACTGCTGCTAGTCATGGTTGGTTACGCTATGAGTACAGAAAAATTCATGGAAGGAATTACCTATCTGTTCGTACCGGATTTTGAACGGTTAGCAGACAAGAACTTTTTTGCCGATATTCTTTTGCCAGCCTTAGGACAAGCATTCTTTAGCCTCAGTATCGGTATGGGTGCGATCATGATTTATGGTTCTTACTTATCGCAAAAATCTTCAATCACATTTAATTGTTTTACAATTGCCCTTGCGGATACCTCAGTTGCTATTCTGGCCGGTATTGCGATTTTTCCAATAGTGTTTACTTATGGGCTTGAACCAGCCGGTGGCCCAGGTTTGATCTTTATAACCTTGCCCATTGCCTTTGGACAAATGCCATTTGGTACCTTCTTCGGTACACTATTTTTTATCTTGCTGCTATTTGCCGCATGGACGTCTGCTATTTCACTCTTGGAACCGGCGGTGACCTGGCTAGTTGAAAACAGAAATATGTCACGTGTTAAAGCGACAACGATTGCCGGGATCATCGCATGGCTGCTTGGTTTAGTAACGGTTCTATCATTTAATCACTGGGCATTTTCCTTTAGTTTTGCTGGTGTAATAAAAGAAAATGGATTCTTTGATATCTTTGATATTCTAACTTCAAACATTATGTTGCCTCTAGGCGGCTTGCTGGTTGCCATATTTGCAGCATGGTTGATGTCAAGATCGTCAACCGTAGAAGAATTGGGACTGGGTGATAATCTTGCCTATCAGTCTTGGCGATTTGCTGTTCGCTATGTCGCGCCATTTGGGGTAATTGTAATATTCCTGAACGCAATTGGTGTTTTTAAACTATTAGGGTTTGTTGAGTAACTGGTTCAGGTTGTGACAAAAATAAATAAGCAAGCACAGGTCACTTATAGTGCACATGAAATGTTTTCTTTGGTTTGTGATGTTGAATCTTATCCGGATTTCCTTCCCTGGTGTACAGGCGCCAATATCCTCGAGTCTCAAGACAATTCTACGGTGGCTTCTGTTTCAATCGCAATCGGCAAATTAAAACAAACATTCACAACAGCGAATACAATTGATCCTGATACATCCGTCATTATGAAGCTTGTTAAAGGACCATTTAAAGAGTTGTATGGCCATTGGCAGTTTTTAGAAAATGAAAATGGTGGTTGTCAGGTGATATTGGTAATGGAGTTTGAGTTCAAAAATAAATTATTAAAACATGCTCTCGGTGCGGCTTTTAAAAAGATTACTGATTCTTTAGTCGATGCCTTTATCATACGTGCGCGAGATGTGTATGGTTGAGGAAAAGGTTATTACTGTAGAAATTATTTACATTAAACCCGGAAGTCAAAATAGTTTAACGCTGAAAATACCTCAAGGCAGCAATATTAATCAGGCCATTAGCCGTTCAGGCGTATTAAAATATTTTCCCGAGATTGATCTAACAGTTAATAAAGTAGGTGTGTTTAGCAAGATTCAATCTTTAGATACTCTGCTTTGCGAAGGCGATCGTATAGAGATATATCGACCGTTAGTGGCTGATCCAAAAGAAGCTAGACGTCGGCGAGCAAAAAATAAGTAATTTTATTCACCGTCCAAGGGGTCGGTTTTGTTGTCATCTAATGGTTCGGTTTCCTCATCACTCACTGGTTTTTCTTTATCACCATCAAATGGGTTAACTGTATCAACTAGGCGACCAAAAAAGCCTTTTTTACTCTTGCCCGAATTAGGTACGACCACGGCATCTGCCTCAACAATTTTTGTTGCATCTCTGCTGCCATCAGCAGCTTTAATATCACCAGTGACATGAGTAAGCTTTTCGTCGTCTTCATCGAAGTGTAGCGTGATATGACGCTGCTCCCTGATACCCCCACCTTTCTGGAAACTGAAAATGTATTCCCAGCGATTATTATGGAATGGGTCTATGAGTACCGGTGTACCCATGATGAATTTCACCTGGTTTTTATCCATGCCGGGTTTGAGCCTATCGAGCATCTCTTGCTCAATAACATTACCTTGTTGTATATCAATTTTATAGAGTAAAGGCATTTCGTAACCACCGTCGAAGCTTTTGGTGCACGCGCTGAGAAATACTAGGGATATAAAGACTATAGCTAATTTATTCATGCAAAGACTTAATGTTTTTACCGGTTAATAAGGAGAAATATTCAGGCAGGATAACTGTTGCAGTGGAATTCCTCAACGACATTTATTATGACTTAAAGTATACTTTACCGCCAATTTACAATATTCACAGTGTTGAATATCTACTCTTTTTCTTGCGGCGGAGGCTTTACTTGGAAGCGACAGACTTAAAAAAAGCCGGTCTTAAGGCAACCTTACCGAGAATCCGAATTCTACAAATCTTGGAAGACTCAAAAGAACGGCATATGAGTGCTGAAGATGTCTATAAAACCTTATTGGGTCTTGGTGAAGAAGTCGGACTGGCAACAGTTTATAGAGTGTTGACTCAATTTGAGACAGCAGGCTTGGTGATTCGTCATAATTTTGATTCCGGTCATTCTGTGTTTGAGCTAGATCAAGGTGCGCACCATGACCATATGGTTTGTCTAAATACCGGCAAGGTCATTGAATTTAAAAATGAAGAGATTGAACGTTTACAGAAAGAAATTGCCAATGAGCATGGTTATGACCTGATAGAACATAGCCTTGTGTTGTATGTGAAACCAAAGTAATTAGCTTCTAATCTCTCGCAATTGATTTACTTGCTGCTCCCATAAACAAGCGATAGAGCATTGGAATTGCAAATAATGTCAGGATTGTCGAAAAAGCCAAACCCCAAACGATAGCTGTCGCTACCGGACCCCAGATAAGAGACGAGCCTGCCAAACCTGTGGCCAGGGAAAAAAGCCCAGCAATGGTTGTGAGCGATGTAATCAAAATAGGAATGACACGGCGACGTGCAGCATAAACGGTCGCATGCAGTAGACTCATCCCTGCGTATAAGCGGGCATTTGCAGCAGAGATAAGTACGATTGCGGCATTGACAGATATGCCGGCCAAGGCGACTACACCATACAAAGTATAAAGACTGATCGGGTTATTTGTTACTAATAAGCCAAGTACAACCCCGGTGAATGCCAATGGCACGGTGACGAGAATTAAAAGTGGCTGCCAATAGCTTCTGAATTGTGTGCCTAGAATGATATAGATCAAACCAACGCCAAACAGAAATAAAGTACCAATTGCACTCATGCTTTCATTGATATCATCAAGTACACCAGAAAAATCCAGATTAATACTCGGAAATTTCTTTTGTAGAGACTTCCATTCTTCGACTATCAAATCATTAGCAGCGACGGTGTCTATTTGTTCCTTATCTATATCTGCTTCAAGGGTTATGGTCCTGCGGAAATTATAATGTCGTATATTGTGTTGGCCATAGCCATGTTCTGGAATAACCAGTTCACCTATCGCAATAGAGCGTCCGTTGGGTAATGATATAGTTTGTCGCAACAATTCTTCAATATCAGTCCAATCATTTTGTTTGGCTAACACGCGAAGTTTAACTTCTTCACCTTGATCCTGAAAGTCGTTAACAATTTCACCATCAACAAAGGCTTGTATGCTGCGGCTCAAGACAGTTGGGTCAATACCGGCGCGTTTTATTGCTTCACCATCATAGCGTAGTACTAATTCGGGATTCCCTGGCCGATAATCTAGTGTGACGTTACTAAATAAAGGGTCAGCTTCGAGAAAACTGACTAATGCATTTGCAGCATTTTTAATTTCCCCAAATTCATCACCGCGAACTTTTACACTAATAGCCCTTGATGTTGGCGGGCCATCTTTCATGCGTAATAAAGATACGTTTGTTGGTCCAGGGATATCAAGGACGTTTGCTTCAACGGCATCAGCAATTTCATCGACACTACGGCTGTTATCATCATCTGGATTTAGACTGATCATAATTTGGCCGACGGTATCGGCAAACAGCGGCTCTGTCTCAGTGAACTGTTGCCCTGAATAAATGATTGAGGCACGTAATTCATGCTCGTCAATTTGTTTTAATGTTTCTAGTTCAACTTTTTGTAGTACACGGTTGGTTTCTTCCAAAGTCGAGCCTCGTGCCATTTCAATGTTGACATAAAACAAACGTAGGGCATCTGCTTCAAAAAAGTTAAAACGTATATGTCCACTTGCTATCGTGCCAACTGCAAGACCAAATACAAATAATACAGTGATAATAGAACGAACTGGATAACGTAGTGCTTTGAGTAAAAGTCGGGTGTACTTAATTCGGATCCAGTGTGTCGCAGCCTCTCTTTTTCGTTGTTGCCAAGAGGGTTTTGATAGGTTTAGTTTTGCTGCTATAACATGCGCAGGGAGCATCCAATAAGCTTCGAGCAAACTAATCGCAAGCGCTAAGGTGACAACGATAGGAATAACTTTCATGAACTCACCAAGAATGCCTGGTAACAGCATTAATGGTAAAAATGCTGCCATAGTCGTCATTACGGAGGTGGTGACTGGCGCAAATACTTCATTCAATGCTCCCGTTGCAGCCTTTAAACCAGTTTCACCGTTTTGTATACGTTGATAAATAGACTCAACTACGACGACAGCATCATCTACTATCATGCCAAGGGCAATTACTACACCTAACAAAACCATGTTGTTAAGTGACAAGCCAACGGAATTTAAAATCAGGAATGTACCGGCTAAGGTGAAAGGAATACCTATACTGGTAAGGAGTGCTATGCGCGTTCCTAAGAATGCCCAGGTGACCAATAGCACCATAGCAAGACCAATCAGAGCATTGGTCTGCATTAAGTTCAATGCTTCTCGTGTGCTAATAGTTTGGTCGTCTACCAGTAATAAACTGACACCAGTTGCGTCACTGTAAACATTACGTTGTTCAATGTAATTTGAAACATCGTCAACCAAATCAAGGACGTTTGTATCGGATTGTTTAGTGATAGCTAGTAAGGTGGCAGGTTCTCCATTGAATCGGACAATTTCAGTTGGCTCTTCAGTAGCACGCGTTAATTCAGCAAGATTACCTAATGGGACGATACCCTCTGCTGTGACTACCGGATAATTTGCCAGTGTGCCGGGGTCTGCATTTGTTCCTTCTATTCTTACTATCCATTGACCATCATCTGTTTTTACATCTCCAGCAGAAACATCACGAAAGTAAGTTCTTACAGTATCGGCCAAATCTGCGGGTGTGATACCTAAACCATCCAGGCGTTCCGGAAAAAATTTGATATGTAGTTCCGGATCGTTCAGTCCCAAATCATTAATTCGATCAACACCTTTTATGCGCTCAAGGTCTTTTTTGATATTACGTGTTTGTCGTCTTAAGTTTTCATCATCACCAGCACTGGTAACAGCAACGCTGGCTGAAGGAAAAGCGTTCGATGTGGTGACTTCAAAGATAAATGGATCTTCTGCTTCATCAGGTAACTCGTCTGTATATGTATTTTGTACTTCTCGGCGTAGATCGTTTAGACGTTTATCAAAGGTTCGTTCATCAAGTTGATTGAAACGGATCAGAATATTCGAGATGCCTGACCGGCTGGTACTGGAAATAAAACGAATATCTTGAATTGACCGTCGGATAGTATCTTCTATTGGATCAGTAATGCGCTTTTCAACATCTATTGATGACGCACCGGGCAAGAAAGTGGTGATGTTGACCCAATTGAAGTTTATTTCAGGATCTTTTGCACGTGGCATTTGTCCGTAAGACAAAAAACCAATAACCAACACTAGGCTAAATGTAAGGTTTGCCAGTACATGATTATTTAAAAAACGTTCTAACCAACTCATGGTTAATTAGCAACAGTGACAGCGTCACCATCTTTCAAAGAAAAATGACCTTCAACTACAATCGGTATTTCAATGGCGAGTGACGTTGGACTAGCACGTCCGGTTTCTGCTGATGGGACCGGTATAAAACGAGCTATTTCATTTTCAATAGTAAAAACACCTAATTCATTATTGCGGCGTACAAGGTATTCTCCAGGAATATGTGCACGTTTGTCACGCCATATAAGTTTCCCTGCTGCACCAGGCAGTGCCGGACCATTGATAAACAAGAGACGTACTTCTCGGTTGCGTGTTTCAGAATTAATTGCTGGAATAACGGTCCTTAGAGAAACCGGATATCGGGTATCCGCATGCTCAAAAAATAACGCTTCAGATAGACTGATTTGTTCAGAATCACGATTGAAAACTTGTGCAGAAATTTCCAATTGCTCTATATCCATGATCTTGACGAGTGCTGTGCCTGTGTTCGCGTACTGACCAATCGCGCTTGAGCGTTCATTAATCAAAGCACGAAAGGGACTTGTTACTATACAACGTGACTCATTTAATTTTGCCATTCTAACTTTAGACATAGCTGCACGATAATCAGTATTGAGTACCGCTAAATCAGATTCACGTTCGTCAAGGATTTCTTCGGAGACTGATTTTTTCAGGGTTAATTTTTTTGTCCGTTCAAGACGACGTTTAGCAAGTTCGATTTGTGCCTTAAGTCCATCAAGTCTTGCCTTTGATTCATTGCTAGCAAGTTTGTAATCAGAGCAATCTAATTTGGCAAGGACACTGCCCTTTTCAACAATGTCACCGACACGTATGGGCAGTTCTTCTACTTGTGCAGCGATACGTGCACTAATCGTACTGTCGTTTAAACTAATAACAGTTGCCGGCGCAGAGCGTTCTGGATAGCTTGCAACATCAGCTATGTTTGCTGTATTGACGGTGATTTTATCTTGTGCGGATACCGTAGTTGTCGCAGACAAAATAAGTAGAGAAAGTTGTAATAGTAATTTCATTATATATAGCAGAGACAAAAAATATATGCGACGTACTTTATCATTAATTACACATGAACGAATGAATTTAGTTTGATGTATATCAAAAATACAGAATAGAACAGAGGAAGTAATCCTTTTTTTTAGAATTAGTGCAAAGATCGATTTTATTTTTAAACTTTATGCAGACTTAAGCATATGCGCCGCATTGGCACGGCTTTCCTTCGTGATTTCCATGCCGGCCAACATGCGCGCTATTTCATCAATTCGTTCCGGTTCAGCAAGTTCAATAACCTGAGTAAAGGTTTGTCCTTTTTTACTTTCTTTTATAACACGCATGTGATGGTGACCACAGGAAGCAACTTGTGCGAGGTGGGTAACACAAAATATTTGGCGATGTTCAGCCAGACTGTTTAGTAATTTTCCAACTATCTCAGCGATGCCACCACTGATACCCGCATCGACTTCATCAAAAACCATGGTGGGCACACCATTGTCTTTTGACGCAATGATCTGAATAGCAAGACTAAGACGGGATAATTCACCACCAGAAGCAACTTTTGCGATGGGTCTTAACGGTTGTCCTGGATTGGTAGAGACCACAAAAGAAATTTTATCCATGCCGAATTGATGCGGGGTTATCTCTTCCTGGTCCTCTATTGCTTCAATGCTGATATCAAATTTTCCACCCATGCCGAGATCCTGCATTTTATCGGTTACCGCCAGTGCAATTTTATTTGCCGTCGATTTTCTTTTATCACTGAGCTTTTTAGCAAGTATCCTGTACTTTTTAAGTAATTCGCTTTTCTTTTTTTGCAGTAGTTCGTGTTGTTCCTGACCACCTTCCAATTGATTTAGTTGTGATGACAGTAAAACCAATTGTTCAGGTAATGCTTCCGGTTTTATCTTGTGTTTTCTGGCTAGTTCATGAATCTTGTCCAATCGACTTTCGATTATATTTAGTTGGCTAACATCCGAATCAAAACGATCGATATAGTCTTTTAATTCTGAGCATGCCTCATTAATTTGAATGGCAGCACTATCTAGCAAGCTACTAATGCCTTCAAGTGAGTTATCTATCTTGCATAGATCAGTTATTGCACGCTGATGTTGAGTGAGTTGGCTAAACACTGCAGCATCTGATTCTGATAGCTCAGTCAAGACTTGTTGGCATGTTGCTATCAAGTCTTGTGAGTGTGATTGGCGTTTAAAGTCTTCCACAAGTGATTCATATTCTGACTCGGCGATATCAAGCTGGATAAGTTCATCTATTTGATACTTGAGAAAGGATAAACGTGCTTCGAAATCATCTCCGCTGGTCTCGAAGTTTTGGAGTTGTTCGCTTACCAGTTTCCATTGATGATAAATATCAGAAACATCACTCAATAGAGAATCATAAGTCCCGGCTTGGTCGAGTATTTCACGTTGCGTCTTTGGTCGAGATAATGATTGGTGTGCGTGTTGACCATGAATATCAACCAGATATTCACCCATCTCGCGTAAGGTTTGAACCGGAACAGGCGTGTTATTTAGATAAGCGCGTGAGCGACCATCCCTATTAATTGTTCTTCGAATAAATAACTCATCATCAGATGCTATGTCCATTTCACCAAGGCGATCATTAATATAGGGGTTATTGTTGATTGAAAAGATTGCTGTTATATCCGTTTTATCCGTACCGCCTCGAATCACACTAGTATCAGCGCGATCGCCCAGCACCAGACCTAATGCGTCAAGTAAGATAGATTTACCTGCGCCTGTTTCGCCCGTTAGAACAGTCATTCCCGGTTTGAAATCAATATTGAGACTATCTATAACAGCCAGATCATTGATGACGAGTTGCCTTAACAAGCTTATTTACTCCAGTTTAATTTTTCGCGAAGGATATGGAATTGATCATGATTAGGAGGGTGAATTAATCTTATGTTCTTGTTTTTCTTCTCTACCCGAACGCGGTCACTGGGGATAAGCTCCATCTTTGTTTCACCATCTAAAGTAAGATGCGCTTGATCAACTTCTCTATTGCCGATAACGACCTCAATATGACTATTACCATCAACAACAATTGGGCGGTTAGTCAATGAGTGTGGGCATATAGGCACTAGTAACAAGGCATCAAGAGATGGGTGGACGATTGGGCCGCCAGCTGCAAGCGCATATGCAGTAGAGCCCGTCGGTGATGAAACAATCATGCCGTCAGATCGATGAGTATGAACAAAGGTGCCATTGATATAGGTTTCTAACTCCACCAAACGGGCAATATTCCACTTTTGGATAATAATATCGTTGATGGCACTACCTTCAAATATGCATTTTTCTCCCCGAAAAACCTGACCTCTTAACAGGAAACGCACATCCTCGACATACTGACCATTTAAAATTTCATCCATATTGCTGGCGATGTTATCTGCTGGGATATCTGCCAGAAAACCAACATGTCCGAGGTTAATACCGAGTAATGGAACGTTGAAATCGCAAAGTATATGTGATGCCATCAACATCGTGCCATCCCCACCAATGGCGATGACGAGATCGCAATGTTCCCCTAATTCACTAGCATCAAAAACATCGAAATTGTGATCATCCAGCAAATCAGCACAACATTTATCGAGAATGATTGTTCGTTCACGGGACTCAAGATATTCAAGCAACTCAGCTAGTGTCGTTTGAATGGCTTTGACGCCAGAATTGGTGATAAGTCCGATTCGGTTAAACATATTAATGAAGCTATCCTGTTGGTTTTTCGTCAAACATAGCATGCTCTGTGGGAGCGACCAATAACTCTCCGAAAATATTGCTTATTGGCTTTTATTATAATGTGTGTTGAAGATGTTTTGCACTCAATACAGGAGAGTGCTAAATTTCAGCTTATTATTCAGGCAACACTCGATTAAGTATGGTTTCAGCAACAGATTCGTCGCAATTATCCGAACGCAGCCTTTATCTCTTTAAGGCTTTGGTAGAGCATTTCATTGATGATGGTGCTCCGGTTGGCTCGCGCACGCTCTCTAAAGATTCAGATTTAAACTTGAGTCCTGCTTCGATACGTAATGTTATGGCCGACCTTGAGGATTTTGGTTTATTGCATTCACCACATACCTCTGCTGGACGCGTACCTACCGCCAAAGGGTATCGATTGTTCGTTGACAGCCTATTGAGGGTGAATGACCTTAAATCAGCAGAAGTCGAGAAGATTGCACGTGAAATGGCCCCTGAAAATGATTACTCCTCTTTGATGCAACGCACCTCATCCATGCTATCGGACATTACCCAATTGGCTGGTGTCGTTATGCTGCCACGTACCAGTCAATCTAAATTGCAGCAAATTGAGTTCGTTTCCTTATCTTCAAATAGGGTATTGGTGATACTGGTTGTGAATGATCGGGAAGTACAAAATAGAATTATTAATACGGATAAAAACTATTCAAGTTCTGAATTACAACAGATCTCTAACTATCTTAATGAGATCTTTGCCGGTAAAGACTTGAAAGTTGTTAGAGCATCAATTCTTGACGAATTGGAGAAGATGAAAGAAGAGGTCAACCAGTCCATGCAGTCGGCCATTGAAATGGCGCAAACGGCATTCACTAACGACGATACCAAGAGTCAGGGTGATGATTTATTGTTTTCAGGAGAAACCAATCTAATGGATTTGGCTGAACTTTCTGATGTAGAGAAATTAAAGAAACTATTTGAAACGTTTAATCAAAAGCGAGATATTTTGCATCTGCTCGAGCAGGCAATTAATGCAGATGGCATGCAGATTTTTATTGGTGAAGAATCAGGTTATGACGTACTAGACAACTGTAGTGTTGTCACGTCTCCCTATGAAGTTGATGGTGAAATACTGGGCGTTTTAGGCGTAATCGGGCCCACGCGTATGCATTATGAGCGCGTGATTCCAATTGTAGATATTACGGCAAAAATGCTTGGTGTTGCCTTGAACTCGAAAAATTAATCCCCACTTATTAGAAAGAGCGTCCGTATGGACGCGGGGATTGTATTGTCTAAAAAGAGGTTAGAAATGTCAGGTCAAGAAAATAAAACAGCTCAAGATGAAACGCATGACGTTGTTGAACAAGAAACTGAAACGTCAGAAGAATTGTTAAATGAGGCTAGTGATGCTGTAGAAATTGAGGGTGAGTTAGAACCTGCAGAGGAAGCGCTTAGTGATATCGAATCTCTACAGAATCAACTCAATAAAGAAAAAGAACTCTCACAAGCGAATAAAGACCTCGCGCTAAGAGCGCAGGCAGAGATGGATAATCTTCGCAAGCGAACGGCACGAGATGTCGAAAACGCACATAAATATGCTTTAGAAAAATTTGTGAATGAGCTCTTGCCGATAATGGATAGCCTGGAATTGGGAATATCTGCTGCTGAAAGCGCAGAAAATATTGACGATTTGCGTGAAGGCATGGATTTGACCGTTAAGATGTTTAATACAGCTATGGATAAATTCAATGTTAAAGCCCTTGAGCCACAGGGTGAAAAATTCAACCCAGAGCAACATGAAGCTGTATCAATGCAAGAAATAGAAGGTGCTGAATCAGGCACTGTGGTAACCGTTATGCAGAAGGGTTATGAGTTGAATGGACGCCTAGTCCGACCGGCTATGGTCGTTGTTGCTAAATAATAGGGTTTATTTCATAAGTTTTTAATATAAAGGCTTGAAATAGAGGGCAACAGTCCACATTTAATCAAACAACATTATTTTAATTAGACACAATAAATCAGTAAGTTAAGTATTTTTGGAGAAGACGAATGGCAAAGATAATTGGAATTGATCTCGGTACCACCAACTCATGTGTGGCAGTTCTCGAAGGTGGTGAAGCAAAGGTCATCGAAAACAGCGAGGGAGGCAGGACAACACCATCAATCGTTGCTTATGCTGATGACGAGGAAGTGCTTGTTGGCCAATCAGCCAAACGCCAGTCGGTAACTAACCCGGATAATACGCTTTATGCTGTAAAGCGACTCATCGGCCGCCGCTTTGAAGAGGATGCCGTTCAAAAAGATATCAAGCTCGTCCCTTATAAAATTGTTAAGGCAGACAACGGTGATGCCTGGGTTGAAATCAATGGTAAAAAGATGGCGCCACCTGAAGTTTCTGCTCGCGTTCTCATGAAGATGAAGAAAACCGCAGAAGACTATCTTGGCGAAGAAGTTAATGAAGCCGTTATTACCGTACCTGCTTACTTTAATGATTCACAACGACAAGCAACTAAGGATGCAGGTCGAATCGCGGGTCTTGAAGTCAAACGTATTATTAATGAACCTACCGCCGCAGCACTTGCTTACGGTATGGATAAAAAACGTGGCGATGCCAAGATTGCAGTCTACGATTTAGGCGGCGGTACCTTTGACGTCTCTATCATTGAAATTGCCGAAATTGATGGTGAGCATCAATTTGAAGTGCTGTCTACCAATGGTGATACATTCCTCGGTGGCGAAGATTTTGATTTCCGAATCATCGATTTCCTTTGTGATGAATTCAAGAAAGAGCAGGGTGTGGATCTTCATAACGATCCTTTGGCTCTGCAACGTCTTAAAGAAGCAGCAGAGAAAGCCAAGATAGAATTATCGTCTAGCGTGCAAACGGATATTAATCTACCTTACATCACTGCCGATTCGAGTGGACCTAAGCATCTTAATTTGAAGATGACACGAGCCAAGCTGGAATCATTGGTCGGAGAATTGGTTGAACGAACCATTGCACCTTGTAAAGTAGCTCTCGATGATGCCGGACTATCAAAGTCTGATATTACCGATGTTATTTTGGTCGGCGGTCAAACCCGTATGCCAATGGTACAAGAGAAGGTTGAAGCGTTTTTTGAGAAAGAACCGCGTAAGGATGTAAACCCGGATGAAGCGGTTGCTGTTGGTGCAGCTATTCAAGCAGGTGTTTTAGGTGGTGATGTTAAAGACGTACTCTTATTAGACGTTACGCCGTTGTCTTTAGGTATTGAGACAATGGGCGGTATCATGACTAAGTTGATAGATAAGAATACGACGATACCGACTAAAGCGAATCAGATCTTTTCGACAGCTGAGAACAACCAAACCGCTGTTACCGTGCATGTCATGCAGGGTGAACGCGAGATGGCTGCGGGCAATAAATCACTGGGTCGTTTTGACCTGAGTGATATCCCACCAGCACCGAGAGGCGTGCCGCAAATTGAAGTGAATTTCGATATTGATGCAAATGGTATCTTGAATGTTTCTGCAAAAGACAAGGCGACAAATAAAGAACAGTCGATTGTTATTAAGGCATCAAGTGGTCTTTCTGATGAAGAGATCGATAACATGGTTAAGGACGCAGAAGCGCACGCAGAAGAAGATCGACTTGCAAAAGAATTGGTTGAAGCTAGAAACATGGCAGAAAACATGATCCATGCGACTAAAAAATCAATGGAAGATCTTGGTGACAAGGTCGAAGAGCAAGAAAAGACTGATATTGAAGCTGCAATAGCGGATCTTGAAGAGGCCTCAAAAGGTGATGACAAGGAAGCAATTACAGAAAAGACAACTAAGTTAACTGAAGTTGCAGGAAAACTTGCCGAACGAGCTTATGCGGAAACGCAAGCAGCAGAAGGTGGCGATGCAGGTGCGAACCCTGAAGCTGCAGGTAGTAATGATTCAGCTGATGATAATGTTGTCGATGCTGAGTTTGAAGAAGTTGAAGACGAGAAAAAATAATCGTATAGAAGCTTTTCTATAAGCAGCATCATTACAATAAAATAGCCTGGAGATGAGTTTTCCTCTCCGGGCTTATTTGCGTATTAGCTTTATGCAAAATATAAATAAAAATAGAAAATTAAATAGAGTATAGGCATGGCAGATAAACGAGATTATTACGAAGTATTAGGTGTTTCAAAAAATGCTGATGAGGCAGAATTAAAAAAAGCCTATCGCCGTTTAGCAATGAAACATCACCCTGATCGTAATGAGGGCGATGAGAAGGCCGAAGTAAAGTTTAAAGAAGCTAAAGAAGCACATGATGTTTTATCTGATGCTCAAAAACGCGCTGCCTACGATCAATTCGGCCATGCCGGTGTAACGAACAGTGCCGCTGGCGGCGGCGGTGGGGGTGGAGAAGGTTTTGGTGACATCTTTGATAGTGTCTTTGGCGATATTTTTGGCGGCGGAGGCGGTGGACGTGGTGGTAATCGTGTCTATCGCGGTGCTGATTTACGTTATAACCTTGAACTATCCTTGGAGGATGCCGTTGCAGGAACGACAGTAAAAATTCGTGTTCCAAAAATGGTGGTCTGCGAGAGCTGTAAGGGCTCCGGTGCTAAAAAAGGAAGCTCTCCGGTAAATTGCCCAACCTGTGCCGGTCATGGTCAGGTCAGAATGCAACAAGGCTTTTTTTCTGTGCAACAAGCTTGTCCTCAGTGTCGCGGACAAGGGAAAATAATCAGTGATCCCTGTGGACCTTGTCGAGGCGAGGGTCGAGTCAGAGATAGTAAGACCATTTCAGTCAAGGTACCCGAGGGTGTCGATAACGGTGATAGGATTCGTCTTTCTGGTGAAGGTGAGGCTGGCGAAAATAGTGGGCCAGCAGGTGATCTATATGTACATATCTCTGTCAAAGAACATCCAATTTTTCAGCGTGATACTACTGACCTTTATTGTGATGTGCCGATCAGTTTTACCACTGCGGCGTTGGGTGGGGAGCTAGAAGTACCTACCTTAAATGGAAAAGTAAAATTAAAAATTCCTGCCGAATCACAAAGCGGGAAAATGTTTCGTTTGAAATCAAAAGGTGTGCGTTCAGTAAGAAGCTCATCAACAGGTGATTTACTCTGTCGTATCATTATTGAAACGCCCGTTAAGTTGACGAGTAAACAAAAAGAACTATTAAAAGAATTTGAAGCAACTATGAATGATGGTGGGAAAAAACATAGTCCTCAGGCCAGTTCATGGGTGGATGGGGTGAAAAAGTTCTTTGACTCTATGACAAGTTAATCAGAATGGATCTTTTGTCCGATTACTTTGTTGCGACGCTTTCTGCGGGATTCATTTACTAATTTGTAAACTCTATTTCTCGAAAGCATCGCGCCGCGTACTCGAACAAAACTCCTCATTCTTATTGATTCTGTATTACTCCAATAAATCTAATCCAATTTTAATCGCCATTCGCATTTCGGTTTTATCTTTCGTTACTCTAGAAGACACTAACAAACCTTGTATCAGTGTCATGAAGTAAGCTGCTAACGCATCGGCATCCTTTTCTTTATCAATTTCTCCTGAAGCTTGTGCTGAACGGACACGACTGAGGACGGCTTGTTTCATTTGGGAGAGGTGCTTATTCATTTCACCAAAGATCTCTTCATCGACAGAGGCCATTTCGTAAGCAGAGTTCGTTACTAGACAACCACTTTTCCGGACAGAATCATCACAACTATCTACCATCAGATTGAAAATTTTACTGAGACTTTCTTTAAATGGAGCCTCAGTATTTTCAATGAGAATGGCGTAATAAGAAGTATGTTCCATATAATGCGTAACACATTTTAGAAACAATCCTTTTTTATCACCAAATGCCTTGTATAGGCTGCCGGGTTTTACACCGGTAACTGAAGCGATGTCTTTTATGGACGTCGCTTGATAACCATTAGCCCAGAATTGCTGACCAGCACTTACTAAGGTCTTGTCGTAATCAAACTCTCTAAGTCTTGCCATAAGATCCTTTATAACATAAAAAAAATTGATTGAAACAAATCAAACGAGTTTCAATCTTATTTCGTTTATTTATGTTTATTGATGAAGTTATCGATCATAGGAAAAGGAGACTTGCCTAAGAGACGATCAAGGTACTTCCCCTCTTTAAATAACAATAAAGCAGGCACGCTTCTGACATCATACTCCTCAGCCAAACTGTCATTCTCTTCAATCTTAACTTTTAAAATTGAAAGCTCCGGATACTTTCCTGCAATTTCATTCAGCAGCGGTATTAAAGATTTACAAGGACCACAGTGTGTCGACCAAAAATCGAGCATAATGAAGCCACCCTGTTGGATGGACTCATTACTTTCGTTTGTATCTGCATCGTAAAAATTAGAAGCTTCATTTTTATTGAGTGTATGCGCCTCAGCCATTAGCTGCGGCCTTTGGAATAAACGGATAAGACATTTCTTTTTCGTAATCGCTTTCATCTGTCGTATCAAGACGCATGGTGATATTAAATTTGTTGCCAAAATTAAAAACACTACAGGCGAAAATTAGTTCTACAACCTCTGCTTCGGTATATTCCTTTTTCAACTCGTCATAAAACTCGTCAGGAATATAATTCGGATCACCGGCCATATATTCTGCGAGCTTGATGCCTAGATATTCAGAACGCGTAAAAGCCGATTCATCAATTTCACCCATGAAGGCCTCTTCTTTTGGACCCACTTCGTCTACCACACCAGCGGCACGTACGGTCATACAATAACCACAGCGATTTATTTCACCCGTTTTAAGACGCATCATCTCAAATTGATGTGCTGGAATTCGGCCGGCAATAAAAAAAGACTCAAATACTGGCAGGATAGTTTTTAATAAGTCCGGTTGGTGGGCGATAGCGCCCATCATTGCAGAATCGTGCCACCATCCTTTGACAGACTGGTCGATTAATTCATTAACTTCTGGGTCATCTGACGTTCCGGGTGCTACAGGTTGGACTACTGAAGACATAATAATTTACCTCACTTTAGTTAAGCAAAAAGGTCATGATGACCAACTGTAATTATTGAATGTACATACAACAATCTGTATCGTAGTAGGCTTGATTCAATAAATAAAGGAAAATCATAAGCAATGAAGTTATTTTTTTCGCCAACATCGCCCTATGTTCGAAAAGTGCGAATTGCTGCTATAGAGTTGGGTCTAGAAGATAAAATTGAATTGATCTTAACTAATCCTTGGGAAAATCCACCTGAACTAGCGAAAGCTAACCCGCTAGGCAAAGTGCCTGCCCTGATGACAGCCGATAATAAAGTATTGTTTGATTCCCCAGTTATTTGTGAATATCTAGATAGCCTCGATCGTAGGGAAACGCTGTTTCCTGCTTCTGGAAAAGCACGTTGGGATGCCTTGCGTCTACAGGCACTAGCTGATGGCATACTGGATGCAGCTGTGATGATACGTTTAGACAGTCTACGCCCAGAAGCTGAACAAGATAGCGATATGCGCAAAAGACAGCTGAAGCTGATCTGCCGTGCTTTACAATCTTTAGATTCGGAAATGACACGGCTTATTGGACCGCTCACGATTGGACAAATCTCGGTGGCTTGTGCGCTTGCTTATCTTGATTTTCGATTACCTGATGAAGATTGGCATAAGCTGCATCCAAAACTGGACTGTTGGTATTCTAGTTGGATGGACAGAGAATCGATGCAAGCGACAATGCCTCCTCCAGCTTAAAATGCAATAGTCATTATATGTGACAAGTGACTACATGTTATTGGCCAGAATATTAAGTCAGTTTTTATAATCAATGTATAATCCCAAATATCAGAATCTATAAAGGCGCAGTTTTATGTCGGTAAGAGTTGGTGTGTGTGGTGCAGCGGGAAGAATGGGTAAGACTATCATGGAGGTCTGCAAAGACACTGATGGCGTCGAGGTCACCGCCGCTATTGAGTACAGTGAATCGCCCATGCTTGGGATTGATGCTGGCGAAGTTGCCGGTATTGGTAAAACAGGTGTTCTGATTACCGATGATATCTCAAGCGTTGCTGATCAGGTTGATGTGATGATTGATTTTACATTTGCTGCTTCAGTTACGGCCAATATTAAAAAATGCGTCACTGCTAATTGCAAGATGGTGATAGGCACAACAGGTCTCAGTAATGCAGATCATGAACAGATTGAATCAGCGTCAAATAAAATTGCCATTGTGTTTGCACCAAATATGAGTATTGGCGTCAATTTGTGTTTAAAGCTATTAGAAATGGCAGCACAGGTTATAGGTGATGATGCGGATATCGAAATAATAGAAGCGCATCACCGACATAAGAAAGATGCGCCATCTGGTACTGCGATACGTATGGGAGAAGTCGTTGCAAATACTTTAGGACGCAATCTAAAAGAATGTGCCGTTTATGGTCGTGAAGGTATTACCGGGGAAAGAGACAAGAATACAATCGGTTTTGAAACAATAAGAGCCGGTGACATTGTTGGCGATCATACAGTTATGTTTGCAACGGAAGGTGAGCGCGTTGAGATTACACATAAGGCATCATCAAGAAAGACATTTGCTAATGGTGCAGTAAGGGCAGCAAAATGGTTGGTTGAAAAAGACAATGGCCTGTTTGATATGCAAGATGTATTAAATTTGAGTTAAAATATACTTTGATATTAAAAATTATAATTAAGGATAATTATTCAAGCAGGGAGCTTTTTAATTATGTCGAAACTTAAGACAATTCAAAGACTATATGACCAGTCGTATATTAGTTACTGTGCAACTTATGTTGCTGCAATCCTGGCCTTCTGGTTATTTCAGGATATTTCTCAAAGTAAGGCGTTAAATATCTGGTTTATTGTATTCTCAGTATTTACCTTAATACGCTTTCTTATAACGTGGCGATTCAACAAAACCATACACAATGAAGATAACGAAATCTGGTTGATGATGTTTCTGGTTATGTCTGCCATATCAGGAACTATGTGGGGGCTTAGCGGGTTTTTATTTATCCCAGAAGATACATTGCCATTACTTGATTCAGTTTTATATCATGGGATATTGTTTTTATTTATTGCGTCCCTTATTGGTGGGTCGATTATTACCTACTCTGCAAGCAAGACTGTCTATTTAAGTTTTTCATTTCCTGCAGTGGTTCCACATAGTTTTATGTTGATTGCGCAAGGCGATAAATATCATTCCTTCCTTGGTGGAATTTTTCTTGCTTATGGTGTGATTATGTTTTTAATTTCCGTGTATATAAACAGGGTATTTGCCGAACATAATAAAGTTGATGCCGAAAATGATCGTCTTAAATCAATCTTGAAAAGAAATGATATTAAATTCGATTGAAAATGGTTGATAATAGGCCGGGTCTAGTTTATTTCTTTTAGTTTGGAAGTTGTTGAGGTATAGGGAACAATCAGAGAAACCTCTCCACTAATATGATGCTGTTGTACCTTACGCCAGTATTGGGCTGTTAATAAATCTTGATGATGTTTCATGAATTCAATTTTAAGTTTTTCGTTCATGGATAAAAATTTAAGAAACTCTTCCGGAAATATGTCGTTTTCCCCAACGTAGTACCAGGTGTCTGCCAGCATCTCGTCTTCAAAGTCACTGGCTTCAGGTATCTCACGAAAGTTACATTCTGTCACCAATGAAACTTCATCATAATCGTAGAATATAACGCGCTTATGCGGTGTAACACCAAAGTTCTTTAAAAGTAGATCGCCGGTGAAAATATTCGTTTGCGCCAGGTCTTTAATCGTTTGTCCATAATCAATTACTGCGGCGATAGCTTCTTCTTCTGTAACTTCATTGATGTATAGATTTAATGGTCGCACACGTCGTTCTGTATAGACTCTTTGTAAGAGAAGGTTTTTACCTTCCATACGCACACTTTCTGAGGCGCCTTCTAGTAACTCGACTAATAATTCTCTAGAGAATCGATTTATAGGAAATTTAAGATTTAAAAACTCTTGTGTATCAATCAACCTGCCAGCTCTATCGTGCTTTGATACAAGTTTGTATTTACCAATAACTTCATCACGTGAAACAGTTTTTGGATAGCCAAACTTGTCGCGAATAATTTTAAAAACCAGATTGTAAGATGGCAACGTAAATACAATCATGACCAGCCCAGTGTCACCTTCCGCATGTACAAATTTGTCTCTGGTGTTACTTAAGTGTGTTGTGAATGTCCTGTGACGTTCAGTCTTTCCCTGTCGTAAACGACCAAGCACGGTGTATAACTCATCAATAGGTTTTTTGGGAAGTATTGATTTAAGGAAATGAACGGCACCTATTACTGAGTTAGGATCAGCAAAGTAATATGATCGTGTATAGCCAAAGATTAAGCTGATTTCTTTTTCACTTAGAAACACGGCATCAACCATGATGCCACTGTCTTCGTTTTTAAACGCGATAACTATAGGTGTTTCGCCTTCACTAAGGATTAATTTGCCAACCAGGTAAGCGCGTGCTGCCTGATAAAAAAATGAATCGATAAATTCGAATCTTATGTACTCGACATCTTCACTAAACTTTAATTTAGTATCGTCGCTTATCATCTTCTCAATGCGCTTGGCATTACGACTGATATCGTCATAGGGAATGCGAAATGAAAAGTCGTCAAGAATAGTTTCGAATATTCGCTGCAGGGAAACCCAGTATGGATAACGTCTGATATTGAGCGACATTATCAGGTGCAGATCATTTGAAGGACTAGAGGAAGTAAACTCTATTTCTTGGTCAACACCCTCGGTACCAAAAATACGTCGAGTGGTTGAGTTGAAGAAGGTTTTTATAAAATCATTATCAGGAACCTGATCAAGGCGTTCGCCAAAATAGCTTCTTACCTGGTGCCATAGTTCTTTATCATTAACTCGCTCGTCCAGAGTCTTACGTAATGCCTGTACGATACGTCGGACTGATTTTTCATAGAGGTCAACACGATCGACAATATCCTGTTGATGTCCTTTCCAATCGCGTTGTTCAAAACGTGTGCGTGCACGTTTCGTAGTACGGTGAAAGTTATTGTTATAACGAATAAAGCCGTCGTAGATAATCTGCGAACATTCTGCAATCAGATCTCTATCTGACATAGTCTTTATATAAGTTTCAACACATCACAGATTTGAGATTAATGCGTCTGCAAATTCGCTGCATTTAACCTCTGTTGCACCATCCATCAATCGGGCAAAGTCATAGGTGACCGTTTTATTGGCAATGGTCTTATCCATTGCTTCGATCACTCTATCTGCTGCTTCAGTCCAACCAAGGTAACGCAGCATCATCTCACCAGACAATAACAATGAACCCGGATTAACTTTATCCTGACCAGCATATTTAGGTGCGGTACCGTGAGTTGCTTCAAAAATTGCATGGCCGGTGTCGTAATTAATGTTGCCACCCGGTGCGATACCAATTCCACCGACCTGGGCTGCCAATGCATCTGATAGATAATCACCATTCAGATTCATAGTAGCAATAACTTCAAAATCTTCGGGGCGGGTTAATACTTGTTGCAGGGTAATATCTGCGATCGCATCTTTGATCAAGACCTTGCCATCTTTTTCAGCCTGGGCCATTTCATCTTGCGCAGCCTGCATACCTTTTTCAGCACGGGTACGTTCCCAGATATCCCAACTATAGGTTTCATTGGCAAATTCAGTTTCGGCCAGTTCATAACCCCAGTTTCTAAAAGCACCTTCGGTGAATTTCATGATGTTACCTTTATGTACAAAGGTAACGCTTTTACGTTTGTTATCTAGCGCATATTTAATTGCGGCACGAACCAGACGGGTGGTGCCTTCC
>JAJFKM010000030.1 GCA_021773215.1 Gammaproteobacteria bacterium | reverse complement strand
CTAACGCAGCAATCGCGTAAAAAGTGCATTTTTAGGAGTACCCATGCGTATTGTTATTGAAAAAGGAAGAACCCTCGACCCAGCTAATAAATTAGATGCTAAGCAAGATCTCTTTATCGCCGATGGAAAAATAGTCGGCCTAAAAAAGAAACCCGATGGTTTTGAAAGCGACCTGCAAATCGATGCTAAAGACAAGGTCGTCTTGCCTGGTCTGGTTGATCTTTGCGCTCGCCTACGTGAACCGGGATATGCACATAAAGCGACATTTCAGTCTGAATGTCAGGCGGCAAATAGCAGCGGCATCACATCTATATGTTGTCCACCTGATACTAAACCGGTTATAGATACTACAGCTGTTGTCGATCTGATTCATCAGCGTACACGAGATGCCAACCGAGCTAATGTCTATCCTTTAGCGGCGCTTACACTTGGTTTAAAGGGTGAACACCTGGCAGAAATGGATACGCTAAGACGAGCAGGCTGTATCGGTGTTAGCAATGCACTGGAGCCGATTGAAAGTACAGAGGTGTTAAGACGCGCATTCGAATACGCGCATAGTTGCGGATTGACTGTTTTCTTTTTCGCTGAAGATTACTCATTAAAAAATAACGGTGTTGTACATGAAGGCCCCGTCAGTACTCGACTAGGACTTTCTGGCATACCTGAAACTGCTGAAACGGTCGCACTCAGTCGCGCCTTGTTATTAGTTGAACAAACACAAGTAACAGCACACTTCTGTCGTCTATCAAGTGCCCGCAGTGTCTCTATGATTGCAGCAGCACAGGAGCAAGGCCTACCTGTAACCGCTGATGTTGCTATCTGTAATCTACATCTTACAGAAATGGACATCGCCGATTACAACAGTGATTGTCACTTACAACCACCGTTACGCAACGAGCGTGATCGAAAAGGATTAATAGACGGTATTAATAACGGCGTCATCGCAGCGGTATGTTCTGATCACCAGCCACACGATGCCGATGCGAAAGCTGCGCCGTTTAGTCAAACCGAAGCAGGGGCCTCAACGATTGAACACTTATTGCCACTAATGCTACATCTGGTTAATCGTAAAGAAATAAAACTGGAACAAGCGATCACAGCATTAACCTCACAACCGGCAAATATACTCGGCATTAATAAAGGCACACTAGCCACAGGAAGCGACGCAGACATATGTATACTCGATTTAGATTCGAGTAATAGCGTCGATATAGCCTCGCTACTCAGTGCCGGAAAGAACACACCTTTCAAAGGATGGGAGTTGCCCGGACAGGTTACCCATACTTTATATAATGGCAATGTTGTATTTAAACGAGATTAATTTTTTAGCCACCGAGGACACGGAGCACACAGAGAAAAGCGAAGAACTAAATAAAAAGACAAAGAAAAAATTTTTATAATTTAAAGCTGCTAGTTTTAAAACTAAATGCTTTTGTGTTTTGATTGTTTCTCTCTGTGTACTCCGTGTCCTCTGTGGCAATTATTAGATTTATAAAACAGGAATATTGATGATCCACCCCGCAACACGTAACACACTCTATGTAGAGCAAGCCGAACTATTATCGCAAGATGAATATGCTGACGGACAATATCATATGCGTCTGCAAGCACCAGAAACAGCGGTGCATGCCAAGCCCGGTCATTTTATTCATATGCAATGCGACCCGGCTCTATACATGCGTCGACCCATGTCGATCATGCGTAGTAATCCGAAAAGCAAAACTATTGATGTACTTTATAAAGTACATGGACAAGGCACTGATTTATTATCAAGAAGAAAGATTGGCGATAAGATCGATTTGATTGGCCCTATTGGTCAATCATTCAAAATGGAAGGCTACAAAAAACGACCATTGTTAATCGGTGGTGGCGTTGGTATTCCACCTATGGTGTTTCTCGCAGAACATATTAAGAACACTGCAAAGGATATTAGACCATTGGTTATTATGGGTTCTGAAATACCGTTCCCATTTAAAAGCCGTCCTTCACAGATCATGTTAAAAGAAATGCCATCCGAGGTGATCGCATCAATGCCATTACTGGATGATTGGGGCATACCTTCACGCTTAACCAGCCTGCAAGATTACCCCGGTTGCTTTAATGGATACGTTACAGACTTATCACGTCATTGGTTAGATAAGCTTGATGAAGATGAACGTAAAGAAGTCGAAATATTCACCTGCGGCCCCACACCGATGTTAAAAGCAGTCGCACAACTGGCTAAAGAATATAATTTACCGTGTCAGGTATCGTTAGAAGAATACATGGCCTGTGCCGTTGGTGGTTGCGCCGGTTGTACCGTGCTCATAGAAACAGACAAAGGCCCAGCTATGAAACGCGTCTGTGTCGACGGCCCCGTGTTCGAAGCAAAGACAGTCATCCAATTTCAGGAAGCATAACCACGATTGATGACCATAAAGTCAAGCATCGTTACCAGTAACCAATCAGGCATTCATAAAGATCTAGAAAGTAGTGTAAAGAAACATCTCGCCAATCCTTTTAGAAAACCTTACCGACCGTTTAGTGCAGAAATTTTTCATAAAGCGAATGAAATTATAAATAATTTAGAGCTGCCAATAATACTCGACTCAGGCTGTGGCACAGGCGAAAGCAGTTATCTATTATCTAAACAAAACCCTGATGTATTAGTAGTTGGTATCGACAAATCAGAAAAGCGCCTTGATAAATTCATATCAAATGAAAATTTTTATGATAAAGATAATCTGATATTAATAAGAGCCGATGTCATTGATATCTGGCGAATGATTAAACAATCAAACTGGAATATCAAAAAACACTATCTGCTTTACCCGAACCCTTGGCCAAAAAAAGACCAATTAAAACGCCGCTGGCATGGACACCCTGTCTTTCCGGAAATGATCAGTCTATGCGATCAAATTGAATTAAGAACCAATTGGCGGATCTACGCAGAAGAGTTCAAGCAAACACTGGACATAGTGACGGAAAAAAATGTACTACTAGATAGTATTGAAGTAACAGATTTCATTAGTCCCTTTGAAAAAAAGTATTATGATAGTGGACACGAGTTATATCGCGTCATCACAATTAATTGAGAAATAAGTTAATGAACGAAGTAATCAATCTATTACAGGCACGCAGTTCAGTACGTAAGTTTACAGATCAAGAAATTGCACAAGACATACTTGAAGAATTAATTAAATGCGGCCAGGCAGCAGCAACATCCAGTTTTATTCAAGCCTGTACTGTGATTCAAGTCGAAGACAAGAACAAACGAAATCAATTAGTCGACTTAACCGGCGGCCAACCCTATGTCGCAAGCGCAGCAAGATTCCTCGTGTTTTGTGCTGACATGAATCGTCACAAGTTAGTCTGCGAGATGCACAACAGTAAAATGGAATCGGGCTACGCAGAACAGTTTATAACAGCGACAGTAGATGTCGCATTGTTCGCGCAAAACGTCATGACCGCTGCACAATCCCTAGGACTAGCCGGTGTTTATATCGGCGGCATCCGTAACAACATTGCAGAAGTCTCCGAATTACTTGAGCTACCAACATTAGTCTATCCCGTATTCGGCATGTGCCTTGGCTACCCAGCACAAGACCCGGAAACAAAACCAAGACTGCCATTATCCGTTGTCTTAAAAACAGATCGTTATCAAGACGACAACGACTCAAAAACAATTTCCGAATACGATAAACAAGTCCGCGAATACTATCGAAGCAGAACCGGCGGAACAAAAGAAACATCCTGGAGCGAACAAATTTCAGACATGTTAGTTAAAGAAGCAAGACCACACATGAAAACGTATCTAAAAGATCGTGGGTTTATTTTAAAATAAACACATGAAATAACCCAAAAGTCCGGGCACAACTTGCACAAACCCAACATTTAGCCTACTTTTAATAATCCAATTACAACAAAACACCACGAAACAGGTAAAAGCATGGCAACCGGTTGGGCTCCAGAAGGAGCCGTTCAAGAACAAATCGATGCGAGCATCAAAGATGCGATCAAACAAGCCCGTAGCGAGATGCCTGTGGGAGAGAGCCTGTCGAATTGCGAAGAATGTGATGCGGAGATACCGCCAGCACGCCGCGAAGCCATTCCCGGTGTGCGTTTCTGTGTTAATTGCCAGTCTGAACTTGATAAGAAAAAGGTCGCATTCACCGGTATCAACCGTCGTGGTAGCAAAGATAGTCAATTAAGGTAAGTCCTTAATTAACCTGACTATTTATCTCAGTCCAACTCCCCCACTGGAATTGAAACACTCCGTTTTTTAGACCTATTCTAAAATTATTCAATCTCTGTAATAATACGCCTCGTTATTTAATATGAGACGTATTTAAAAGCTTACTTTCAAATCCGTATCTCTAGCTTTAACCCTATAAAACCTATAAACATCTCTAAGGAGTATTATTAATGTCTGTATTAGTTGGCCGCGAAGCGCCTGATTTCACTGCCCCTGCTGTATTAGCTGATGGCACTATCGTTGATGCATTTAATCTGAAAGAACAAATCAAAGGCAAGAATGCTGTTATCTTCTTTTATCCTTTGGATTTCACTTTTGTTTGCCCATCTGAATTAATCGCTTTTAGTAAGCGTATCCCTGAATTTGAAAAACGTAATACTCAGGTTATTGGTGTTTCTATTGATTCACATTTCACTCACAACGCATGGCGTAATACGCCAGTAAACAATGGCGGTATAGGTGAAGTTGCTTATCCATTGGTTGCTGATCTGACGCATGGTATCTGTAAAGACTATGACGTTGAAACTCCAGATGGAGCAGTTGCATACCGCGGATCATTCCTGATTGACACCAATGGTGTCGTAAGACATCAGGTTGTAAATGACTTGCCACTAGGTCGTGACGTTGATGAAATGATTCGTATGGTTGACGCATTGTTATTCCATGAAGAGCATGGTGAAGTTTGTCCTGCTGGCTGGAATAAAGGTGACAAAGGAATGCAAGCAAGTCCTGAAGGTGTTGCTGCTTACCTTTCTGAAAACGAAGGTAGTCTATAAACCGCTCCCAAGCATAAGCACTATCGACAATAATTTTTCCCGTTTGTCATCCCCGCGCAGGCGGGGATCCAGTAAATGTAATATTTCTTGTTTAACTGGATTCCCGCCTGCGCGGGAAAGACGGGCTTAAGCATGTGCCATTCTTGTCAAGCCCGGTTTATCCGGGCTTTTTTTTATTCTGATGTGTTGTATTTAATTAGCAAACGTAATTTCATACGTCATACCATCTTCACTTTTACCAGTTTTACCCCGCTGCGAAGAAAAATATAGACGCTTACCATCTGGTGAAAAAGCAGGGCCGGTAATCTCTGATCGGTCTTGACCATGAACATCAACTAGAACATGCGGTTCGTAATTATGATCCAAGGCAATAATTTGCATATTGCCACCGTCTTCTGCAATCAAGAGTTCGCCTGATGGTGAGATCTCAATATTATCAACGCCCGTGAGTAAGGGTAGTTGGTAGTCACTTGCATCATAAACTTTGGTAATCAAAAAAGTTTGTGTATGGTATGCCCAAACAACGTTATCGATCTTTGTTGTAAAGAATATCTGCTTGTTGTGATAAACAATGCCTTCGCCTCCGTTGAAACGTGCGGCTTCCATAACTTGATAACGTGTCGGTTTTATTTGCGCTAATGGATCATCTATTTTTTTCCAAGACAAAAAATTTTTGTTTGGAATTGCAACTTCAAGAGCACCCTCAGACAAATCATTTTTACTGTTTGGCTTGAAGCGATAGAAACAGCCATCTCTTAGATCTTCTGTTAAATAAATATAACCACTATCAGGATCGACTGCTGCTGCTTCATGATTAAAGCTCCCCATTGCCGGTCGTACTATTGCTGCTTGTTTTCCAGTAGGGTCACACTCATAGACCTGTCCATGGTCGCCTGATTCTTCACAAGATAACCATGTATTCCATGGCGTCTTACCGCCTGCACAATTACGCGAGGTATTATTTAATATAGAATAGGCATCAACAATGTTGCCTTGCTTATTAAACCTTATCGCGCCAACACCGCCTTTCTTGTTTTTCATTTCACTGTTAGAGACATAGATCCAACCGTTATCTTTTGTCGCAAAACAGGCGCCGCCATCGGGTGCACTATGCCAAAGAAACTTTTTATCATTAATAACCGGCAGGCTTGATTGCGCAATCTGGCGAATGACACTGCCTTTGGGTATTTCGATATTGAGGTTTTTATCAAGCCAGGTTTCTTTGCTTAAGCTTATAGGCTCATAATTGTCTGCTTTTACCAAGGCGGGAATTGCCATACTGCTTAGTCCAAGCATGGCGTATTGTAAAAACTGTCGTCGTGATTTAAACCCATTCATATAGCTAGTCTATATAAACTGTTTGAAATTAATATTACAAATTTCTTCCTGCTAATAATCTGGATCGTACATATAACTTCTAATCCTCTCCTCCAGATCATCCGGCCTTTCTGACATTGTAACACTTGTTTCATAGGCATCTTCTGCAACTGCCAAGGCAATATTAACTGAGACTTCGCGTATGGTATTCAACGGTGGGTAGATCATGCCCTTATCAAGGTCATCCTGCTTAACTTGATCTGCCAATGTTCGTGCCGCGACCAAAAACATATCCTCGGTAATGGTGGATGCTTTGCTAATTATTGTGCCTAGGCCAATCCCCGGAAAGATATAGACATTATTGCCTTGTCCCGGAGTATATTTCTTGCCTTCATAGTCGAGAGCAGGAAACGGACTGCCGCTGGCAAAAATGACTTTACCTTGGCTCCATTCATATGCTTCTAGTGCGGTGCATTCAGCACGCGAGGTGGGATTGGAAAGTGCAAATATCGTTGGTCGTTCGTTAACACTAGACATTGCCTCAATAACACCTCTCGTAAATGTATTCGGTGCACCTGTTGCTCCTATCAATACATTTGGTTTGATATCATTAATTGCATCAATGAATCCAAGTTGTTCATGTTCATGCATATAGGGTTCGTTGTGCGACATTAAACCCTTGCGTCCTTTTACGACAAGGCCTTCTACATCGACAAACCATAATCGTTTTCTAGCTTCTTCTTCTGACAAACCCTCTTGTTGCAAGGCATAACATAATAGATCCGCTATGCCGGTTGCAGCCGAGCCGGCACCTAGAAACATGATCTTCATATCTTTGAAATTTAGCCCTGATATACGGGTACTCGCATAAACACCGGCCAAGGCAACACCTGCTGTACCCTGAATATCATCATTAAAACAAAGTACCTCATCGCGGTATTTATTTAATAGGGCATACGCATTGGGTGTTAGAAAATCTTCAAACTGGATCAAGGCTTGTGGAAATACTTCTTTTACGCCCTGAATAAATTCATCGACAACATCATTATACTCATCACCCGTTATTCGACTTTGAGCCAAGCCTAGATAGAAGCCATCATGTAAATACTCCACATTGTTGGTACCTACATCGAGCATAATCGGTAGGCATTGATGCGGTGGAATACCGGCACAGGCAACATATAAAGCCAGTTTTCCTATTGGAATTCCAATGCCATTCGCACCCAGGTCACCTAAGCCGAGTATACGTTCTCCATCAGTAACAACGATGACTTTAATATCCTTATAGGGCCAGTTATCCAATATCTCCTTGATATCTCCTTTGTCATTTGCGGTGATATACATGCCCCTGGGCCTACGATATAAATGCGCATATTCCTTACACGCCTGACCAACTGTCGGCGTGTAGATTAATGGCATAACCTCTTCGATATGATTTATCACTAGTTTATAAAACAAGCGTTCGTTCCGAGATTGCAATGCGGTTAGAAAAATATATTTTTCTATATCATCATGAGTGCGACGTAGATTGTTGAGTGTTCTTTGAAGTTGAGTATCAGATGAAACAACCTTTGGTGGCAAAAGCCCGCGCAAATTATATTGCTCACGCTCTTCTTCCGTAAAGGCAGTGCCTTTGTTTAATGAAGCGCTATTGAGTACCTGAAACCCAGTCAGAGGTATGTGTTTTTTCTTATCCATAAAATTTACCTTTATACTTCTGGAAAATTACCCGCATATTTTTCAATCCATTCTTTTGCAGCTTCCTCGCTGTCAATTTCTCGACCTTCATTTTTCAAAACTTCATGTCTATAGTGTTCTATATGACATATCTGTTCGATCATGCGTAAATGAAATACTTGATCCTTGCTAACAATAAACTCTATCCCAATTTCATATAGATCGTTTTTTATACGACACCAAACAGCCTTACCGGTTATTTCAAAATTCGGATTAACACATTCGACCCTCATTTTGACCGTCGTGCCTTTTTCAATAGGTTCAGAACATATGCACGCAACACCACCAAAACTGACATTATTTAAAGTATTAATGCCATGCTTAACCTCACTATCCAACTCATCAAGTTGGAAAGGTACTGATGTCGGATGACGAATAAACTCTCTCAATGAAAACCTCAATATCCTGTGTTAACAAGATGATGTACCTGTATCGGCAAATTTTTAGTTTTATTAAAGCAAAAAGGGGCATATAGCCCCTTTTTATATAGTTATTTCTTATATTTTATTATCCAAAACTAATCTTATTCTCTAGGTTGGTCCTTGAATCAGCATTTCTCAATGCTTCTTCCAAGTCTATACGCTCTTCTTTATATAAATTTAATAGCGCCTGATCAAAAGTCTGCATGCCCCTTTGTCCACTTGAATCCATGGCCTCCTTAATTTCATCTATCTCACCCTTGAGGATAAGTTCTGCGATATGTGGTGTGTTGATCAGGATCTCAATCGCTGCACACCGTTTTCCATCAACTGCTAATACCAGTCGTTGTGAAATTATTGCTCGAACATTCAATGATAAGTCCATAAATAATTGTTTATGGTAATCCTGAGGAAACATATTAATCACGCGCTCCATGGCCTGGTTCGCATTATTCGCATGCAAGGTGGATATCGCCAGATGGCCTGTATTAGATAACTCAAGTGCAGCTTCCATAGTTAGCCTGTCTCGAATTTCACCGATGAGAATCACATCAGGTGCTTCGCGTAGAGAGGCCTTCAGTGCGTTCGCATAAGATTGCGTATCGACACCGACCTCGCGTTGATTAAGTAGAGACTTGATATTTGGATGACTAAACTCGACCGGGTCTTCGATGGTTAATATATGCCCCGACATAGTGCTATTACGATGATTGATCATCGCCGCTAGAGTAGTCGACTTACCGGAACCGGTTCCCCCAACCATCAGGATAAGCCCTCGCTTGTTCTCGATGAGTTCATTTAATATATCAGGAACACCAAGCTGTTCTGTGGTTGGAATATCATTCGGAATGCGACGTAGAACCATACCGACTGCGCCTCGCTGGCGAAAGACATTTACCCGAAAACGGGCTTTATCCTCGAGGGGAATAGCAAAGTCACACTCCATTGTCTCTTCAAAAGTCTTTTTTTGGTGATCATTCATTATTGCGTAGGCTGCGGCCTGGGTCAGATCAGCAGTTAATACAGTCTTGCCTACCGGAGTGGCCTTACCTTCAATCTTGACCTTGATCGGGGAATTAGTCGTCAAAAAAAGATCCGAGGCATCTTTTTCAACCATCAGTTTTAAATAAGGTGTTATATCCATTGGGTATTAACGTTACCTTTTCTTATTATGTCTTCAACAATCTATTAAATAATGGGATCGACTAACGCATCATGCCAGATTCTTCATCCGTTTCTTCGAGACTGAGATGGTCTAATCCTTCTAATGCATCTCCTCCTTTAGCTGCTTTTCCTTCCAATTTAATTCGTAGACGTAACTCATTCATCGAGTCAGCTGAGCGTAATGCATCTTCAAGTTTAATCTTGTCTGCTTCAAACAAATCAAATAGCGCCTGGTCAAAGGTCTTCATACCGAGTTCATTTGACTTGGCCATAATGGACTTGATCTCATGTACTTCACCTTTGAGGATCAAATCTGAAATCAATGGCGAATTGAGTAGAATCTCAATCGCGGCGGCACGCCCTTTACCATCGACTGTTTTTAATAAGCGTTGTGATATAACCGCTTTCAAGTTGAGAGATAAATCCATCAACAATTGCATTTTACGCTCTTCTGAAAAGAAGTTAATAATACGATCCAATGCCTGGTTAGAACTATTCGCATGCAAAGTAGCCATCGCCAAGTGACCTGTTTCCGCAAAGGCGATGCCAAACTCCATCGTATCTTTGTCTCGTATCTCACCCAGTAGAATGACATCGGGAGCCTGGCGCAGGGTATTCTTTAACGCTATTTCCCAATCATCACAATCGACACCTACTTCTCGCTGCATAATAATGCAATTTTTATGGGGATGCACATACTCGATTGGATCTTCAATTGTGATAATATGCCCGTAGGTATTCTGGTTCCGATAATCAAGCATAGCCGCTAGTGATGTCGACTTACCTGAGCCGGTACCACCCACCATGATGACCAATCCATTTTTGGTCATGACCACATCTTTCAATACTTCTGGTAATCCGAGCTTATCCAGATTCGGCACATCGGTTTCAATAACACGCATAACCAAACCACAAAAACTTTGTTGGATAAATGCATTGGCACGGAAACGACCTATGCCAACTGGCGCGACAGCAAAGTTACATTCTTTGGTCGCTTCATATTCCTTTAATTGCTTGTCATTCATGACAGCGTAGGCAAGTGCTTTGGTGTTTTCAGGTGTGAGTTCAGTCTTGGATACCGGGGTCATCTTACCATGTATCTTCATGGCTGGCGGGAACCCAACTGTGATAAATAGATCGGAGCCACCTTTCTCAATCATTAACTTGAGAAGATCGCGCATAAATTTTATCGCCTGTTCTCTTTCCATTCGCCCTCTCCTGAATCAGGAATTACTTAATAACTGTTTTAGAAATTATCTTTATTTGCACATTTCGACAGGGCTTCCTGACGAGTTACCACATTCTTCTGCACAAGTTGCTGAAGATCCTGATCTAATGTCTTCATGCCAAACTGTTGTCCTGTTTGAATCGCTGAATACATCTGTGCGATCTTGTTTTCACGAATCAGGTTACGAATAGCTGGTGTGCCCATCATTATCTCGTGTGCTGCAACACGACCACCACCTGCTTTTTTCAACAACGTTTGTGAAATTACAGATTTTAGTGATTCTGATAACATCGCACGAATCATATCTTTTTCCGCCGCTGGGAATACATCGACGACACGGTCAATGGTCTTTGCCGCAGAACTGGTATGCAGAGTACCAAAGACCAAGTGGCCTGTTTCAGCAGCTGACAAAGCCAATCTAATAGTTTCCAAATCTCGCATCTCACCAACCAGTATAACATCGGGATCTTCACGCAGTGCTGAACGCAATGCTTCGTTAAACCCGAGTGTGTCACGATGCACTTCACGCTGATTGATCAGACATTTTTTACTGACGTGTACAAATTCGATGGGATCCTCAACGGTAAGAATATGTCCGTATTCGGATTCATTCTTGTGGTTCACCATTGCCGCCAATGTCGTTGATTTACCCGAACCGGTCGGTCCTGTCACCAGCACCACACCACGAGGCGTATCCGAGATTTCTTTAAAGATAGGAGGGGCACCGAGTTGTTCTAACGACATAATTTCTGAAGGAATAGTTCGAAATACAGCACCTGAACCACGGTTTTGGTTAAAGGCATTGACACGAAAACGAGCTAGCCCAGGAATTTCAAATGAAAAATCACACTCCAAGAACTCTTCGTAATCCTTACGCTGTTTGTCGTTCATGATGTCATAAACCATGTCATGCACATCTTTATGATCCATAGTCGGAACGTTGATGCGACGCATATCACCGTCAACACGTATCATCGGGGGTTCACCTGCCGATAAATGCAGATCCGAACTACCATTTTTTACACCGAAGGCTAAGAGCTCACCGATATCCATTAATACCTCCCACTAGGTAATGACATTATTGACCAAGCATGTTGCAATATTATTCTTAGTTTTTTACATGCAAGGCGGGCAAAACCAGAAACTGTGACGATTATTATTGTTCCACCACACATACTTTATCAATCTTACTGATATTTTAAATTATAGACTACTGTAATTGACTCTTTTTTATGAAAATTATCGATAATCTTGCTCATATACATAATGAAATAAGCGTAGCAGAAAAACGCTTTAATCGTACTGGTGCATCTGTTTGCTTGCTAGCTGTCAGTAAAACACGAAGCGTTGATGAGATAATGACCGCTGTTAATGAAGGCCAGCGCCATTTCGGCGAGAATTACTGCCAGGAGGCCGTGGAAAAGATTGACGTAATTGGCCGACCAGACCTGATTTGGCATTTCATAGGACCGATTCAATCAAACAAAGCCAAACAAATTGCCAGTCATTTCGATTGGGTACACACAGTAGATAGAATCAAGATAGCCCGGCGTCTGGATGAACTACGACCTGAAAATCTGGCCCCCTTAAATGTATGTGTTCAAATCAATATTAGTGGCGAAGATAGCAAGGCAGGCATCACGCTAGATGATGCTGATAATTTTATAGCGGAACTTGAGCAATTTAAGCGATTAAAACTACGCGGTTTGATGTCATTGCCGGCCCCTGCAAGCGACTTTGATGCGCAAAGAATCCCTTTTTCGATTCTGAAGCAAAAATTACTGGAATTAAGCATATCCAGACCCGAACTTGATACGCTTTCAATTGGGACAACTCAAGATATGACGGCGGCAATTGCAGAAGGCGCTACTATCGTTCGCATTGGTACCGCGCTATTTGGGCCACGCAATGCAACAAAACAAACAACTTGATAAACTGGCATAATAAAAATCAAAACGTAAAACTAATTCAGTAAAATGGAAAATTGCAACATAACATTCATCGGCTGCGGCAACATGTCACGCAGCCTGATCGGCGGGCTAATAAACAATGGTGTCAAAACAGAACGCCTGTTGGCGACGGATCCCGATGCGCAGCAACGTCAAAATATAACTCAACAATTTGGCATTAACACTTTGGAGAATAACGAAGAAGCCGTAGCCAATGCAGATGTCATTGTCCTCGCGGTTAAACCACAGGTGATGCATCAGGTCGTTAGTAGTCTGGCCAGTGCAGTGAAAGGTAGTTCGAAGATGCTAATCTCTATCGCTGCCGGGGTAAGACTCCATTCCTTGGCTGAATGGCTAGAAGAATCCGCTGCGGTTATTCGAGTAATGCCAAACACACCAGCACTAATTCAAGCGGGTGCCGCCGCTTTATTTGCCAACGAGCATGCGACGGAGACGCAGAAGAATACGGCTGAAGCCATGATGCGCTCTGTTGGCACAGCAATCTGGCTGGACACCGAAGACCTGATGGACACGGTAACGGCTTTATCCGGCAGTGGACCAGCCTATTTTTTCTATTTTATGGAAGCAATGGAAAAAGCTGCCACAGATATGGGACTAAGCAATGAGCATGCTAGGTTATTAACCATCGAGACGGCATTGGGTGCGGCTAAAATGGCTTTATTGTCGGCCTCTGACCTGGCAGAACTACGAAAGCAAGTAACCTCACCTGGCGGCACAACAGAGCAGGCCTTGAATACATTCCAGCAAGGCAAGCTGGAAGATTTGGTACACAAAGCGATGAGTGCAGCTAAAGAACGCTCAATCGAACTTTCAAAAATATTAGGTGAATGAGTATGGGTGGTAACTATTTTGCACAAGCTGCTCTTTATCTAATAGAAATTGTTTTTGGGCTTTATATCCTGGCGGTATTATTACGCTACTTATTAGCAAGAGTTAGAGCTGATTTTTATAATCCTTTATCTCAATTTCTGGTCAAAATAACTAACCCGCCTATAAAACCATTGCGTCGATTTATACCGGGTTATCTCGGCATTGATTGGCCTTCAATTATTCTGCTGCTCTTCTTGCAAGGCTTAGAATTAATATTTATCGCGTTGGTCAGCAGTGGCCAAATCCCAGCTCCACCAGGGCTATTTGTCTTAACCATCGCCAACTTGTTAAAAACAGTAATTTACGTACACATGTTTATTATCATTATCCAGATTGTCATCAGCTGGGTTAATCCGGGCGCCTATAATCCAATTACTGTCATCATGTACCAATTAAGCGAGCCTGTATTAAAACCTGCACGTCGATTAATCCCTCCGGCCGGCGGATTTGATTTTTCGCCAATGATTGCCATCATTGTTATGCAGCTGATGATCATTTTGTTGGTCTCGCCTTTAATGGATTTAGGTGCAAGATTATCCTACTAACAGTGTGAGTTTTTATGATTGGCGCGGGAAAGATCTAATACTTAATATCCATGTCCAAACCCGCGCAAAAGAGAATTCCATAACTGGATTAAATGGCGACAGATTGAAACTAAGAATTAATGCGATGCCAATCGACAATAAAGCTAATCAACACATCATTCATTACCTTGCGAACGAATTCAACGCTAAACAATCTGACATAAAACTATTAAGCGGGCTGAAACATAGAGACAAACAAATGATAATCAAACAACCCTCACAACTACCAGACTGGTTTAATGATTTATCAGATAGCACCTGATCAAATTTAGCTCTAATATGTCACCTTTATTATGTGATCAATTTTCAAAACGGTTTTTAACCCTAATCAAAAGTAATACACATGCAAGAAGGCACAAGACCTGTTGATAATGTCGGATTGGTTGAACCAAAGACAGCGCATTTTAGCGAGTCGTTGGCGCTCGCCTCGGGTAGTGAATTGCATGGCTTTGATATTGTTTATGAGACCTATGGTGAGTTAAATAAAGAACGCTCTAATGCCATATTAATCTGCCATGCGCTAAGCGGCGATCATCACGTTGCCGGTTACCACACACCACAGGATAAGAAGCCGGGCTGGTGGGATAACGCCATAGGGCCCAACAAAGCTATAGATACCAATCGCTTTTTTGTTGTTAGTCCAAATAATATTGGCGGCTGTAGTGGGTCAACCGGGCCACTAACCAAGAACCCGGAAACAAACAAACCCTATGGTCCGGACTTTCCACTAGTTACGGTTGAAGACTGGGTTAAAACTCAGGCCATGCTCGCCGACCAACTTGGTATTGATGTCTGGGCCGTTATTATTGGTGGCAGTCTAGGCGGTATGCAATGTTTAGAATGGTCGATTGCCTACCCAGACCGACTCAAACATACGTTCGTCATCGCGGCAGCGCCTAAATTATCTACACAAAATATAGCGTTTAATGAAGTTGCACGTCAGGCAATTCGATCTGATCAAAATTTTAATGAAGGTCATTATTATGAGACAGATGATAAACCTGAACTTGGGTTAATGCTGGCGAGAATGCTCGGGCATATTACGTATTTATCAGATGATGCCCTTGATGAAAAATTTGGCCGTGAACTTCGCGATGGCAAATTAAAATTTGGTTACGATGCTGAATTCCAGATTGAAAGTTACTTACGCCATCAGGGTCGATCATTCGTTGGCCGATTCGATGCAAACAGTTATCTACTATTAACCAAAGTGTTGGATTATTTTGATCCCGCTAGTGATGCAGGGGGCAGCTTAGCCAAAGCTATGGCACCCGCTACCGCAGAATTTCTGGTGATCTCTTTTAGCAGTGACTGGCGCTTTTCACCTGAGCGTTCACAAGAAATCGTAAGCGCCTTACTTGATGCTGATAAGTCTGTCAGTTATATAGAGATACAGTCTAAGCAGGGACATGATTCATTTTTAATGCCTATCCCGCGGTACCATCAAGTTTTAAGTACCGCGCTTGACCGAATCGCAGAAGGACTTGGAATCTCATGAGTTTAAGAACTGATCAGTCTCTCATTGCTGAATGGGTCAAACCCGGTTCACGCGTACTTGATCTAGGTTGTGGTGATGGAACCTTAATGGCCCATCTGCAAGAACAGCAAGAAGTGAAAGGTTACGGCCTGGAAATAGATGAAGAAAACATAGTTCAATGTATTCACAAAGGCGTAGACGTTATACAAACCGATTTGGATAAGGGCTTGTCTGAATTCAAGAAAGACACGTTTGACTATGTGATCATGACACAAACACTACAAGCAATTCGCTATCCAGACAAACTACTAAAAGAAATGACGCGTGTAGGCCGCGAGGCGATTGTGACCTTCCCCAATATGGGTCATTGGAAGAATCGTATACAACTTGCTTTAGCCGGACATATGCCAAAATCAAAAACACTACCCTATGAATGGTATAACACACCCAATATTCATCTGTGCACGCTAACCGATTTTGAAAACTTATGTGGCGCAAATAATATTGAAATATTAGATCGCGCAACAGTTGATCATGAACATCAAAGTAGTCTTGGGATGAAGTTGTTTCCTAATTTATTAGGCGAGATTGCGATTTATCGTTTTCGGCAAAACGATTAACGCAAAAATGTTTGATAAGCAAGATTATCAGACTCATCCCAATAAGGAATCCCTAATTTTTCAACAAATTTTTGAAATTCTTCTTGTTCATTTTCTTTGACTTGAAAACCCATCAATACACGACCATAAGCTGCGCCATGGTTTCGGTAGTGGAATAAACTAATATTCCAGCGTTCGCCCATTTCGGTTAAGAAATGTAGTAGCGCGCCGGATCGTTCCGGGAATTCGAAGCGATAGATAATCTCATCACCCGCTTGAGGTGCATGACCACCGACCATGTGACGTATATGCATCTTAGCTACGACATCATTACTTAAATCAACAACGTTATAACCTTTCTCTTTAAGATGATTGAGCAATTTGTTCTTTTCTTCAACGCCTTGCTTAAGTTGCACGCCAGCAAACACATAGGCGTCCTTATTATCACCATAACGATAGTTAAATTCTGTGATTAAACGTGGGCCGAGATCATGGCAGAGGTGCCGAAAGCTGCCTGGGCGTTCAGGGATCATGATTGAGATTAAAGCCTCTTTATTTTCACCCAAAGCTGTCAGCTCTGCGATATGGCGTAGACGATCAAAATTCACGTTGGCACCACTAAAAATTGCGACCAATTCTTTTTCGCTGATGGTTTCTCTAGCAACATACTGTTTCAAACCGGCTAGGGCAAGGGCTCCTGCGGGTTCTGGAATAGACCGCGTATCTTCAAAGATATCTTTCACTGCCGCACAGATTTCATCGATGCTGACTAATAGGATCTCATCGACCAGTTCTTTTGTGATTCGATAATTTTCTTCGCCAGCTTGTTTGACCGCAGCGCCATCTGCAAAGATGCCGATTTTATCCAGCACAACTCTTTCACCGGCCTCAAGGGCATGATGCATACACGGTGCTTCATCGGGTTCAACGCCAATGATCTTTATGTCTGGGTAGTTCGCTTGAGTATAGGCTGCGATACCAGCGATTAAACCACCGCCACCGATCGGCACAAAAATAATATCTGGCATTGTGGGGTGTTGCTCTATCAGCTCAACACCTACCGTTGCTTGTCCGGCAATGATCAGCGGATGGTCATAAGGAGGGACATAGCACATGCCTTTTTCATTCGACATGTTGATCGCGTAGTCCTTGGCATCATCGTAAGTATTACCATGCAAGATCACATCAGCATCCATGCGCTTGACCGAATCGACCTTGATATCAGGAGTGGTCTTGGGCATGACGATAATCGCTTTCATCTTCAAACCCTGTGTCGCCATAGCTACGCCCTGGGCATGGTTGCCGGCAGAGGCAGTAATAACACCACGTTCACGATCCTCTGCGGATAATGAAGCGATCATATTGTAGGCACCACGAAGCTTATAGGAAAAAACCGGTTGCTGATCCTCGCGTTTTAGCCAGATGTTATTCTTGTGCCTGAGTGACAGTTGCGGCGCGTGATCCAGATCTGTTCGCTTGGCAACGGCATAGATACGTCGACTGGCTTCTTCAATTAGATTATTGTATTCATCAAACATGTTCATAAGATAACATTTACTTCACCACAAACATATTTTTCTGCGGAGCAAACTATGTCGCAAGACGATAAGAAAAGAGAGGTCGCTAAAGCGGCCATTGCTTACATTGAAGACGATACTATCGTCGGGGTAGGGACAGGTAGTACGGTAAATTTTTTTATCGAGGAACTCGCCAAAATAAAAGGCCGGATCGATGGCGCGGTTTCCAGTTCGGATGCCAGCGAAGAATTATTGAGACAGCATAATATCCCGATACTTGCGCTTAATAGCGTCATTGAAATTCCGGTCTATGTCGATGGCGCAGATGAAGCGACAAAGCACCGTCATTTAATCAAGGGTGGTGGCGGTGCATTAACCAGAGAAAAGATCGTCGCGGCGGCCAGTAAGCAATTCGTCTGCATTATTGACGACAGTAAAATGGTACCCACTTTGGGAGCATTTCCATTACCGATTGAGGTAATACCGATGGCTCAAAGTTTTGTTGCTCGACAGATTGCAAAACTTGGCGGCCAACCCAAGTTACGCGAGGGTTTCATGACAGACAATGGCAATATCATTATCGACGTGCATAATATGAAGATTGAAAATCCGCTTGAGCTTGAGCAGAACCTCAATCAGATAGTCGGTGTGGTGACCAATGGTCTATTTGCACATCGACCTGCCGATATTTTACTTATAGCGAGTGATAATGGCGTTAAAAAGCAATAATTCTGTGAATCTTGTCGCTTAATTTATACATAATGTTGGCTTAATGGTCACAGTTTAGCTTAGAATAGATCTAAGAATAAAAATTCAGATCTACCAATTTTTAGAGGAACTCAATAGATGCTTTTTTATATTGTCTATATCTTGTCTGTAGTCGTACTGATCTTACACTTTACTGGTTTTCTAGCTCGTAGAAATATGGATTGGGTAGTGCTTGTTGCTGCCGTTGCTATCTTTGCTGTAAATATCCTCGATTTTCTCAAAGTAATCTAACCTAGCGGATCCATCGTAATTGCCCAGTCATAGATGATTGGACTGCTACAACGCGTTACCCAAGCCCAAGTCACCATCGATGGTGATACCATTGCCTCAATCAATACAGGTCTACTCGTATTGGTTGGTGTCGAAAAGAATGATTCCGAAAAACAAGCGCAGCGATTATTTGAAAAAATAATCAATTACCGCATTTTTCCTGATGATCAGGACAAAATGAATTTGAGCCTGCAGGATATTCAAGGTGGCTTAATACTCGTCCCGCAGTTCACACTGGCAGCTGACACACAAAAAGGATTACGCCCTAGCTTTTCTAGTGCCGAAGCACCTGAACGGGGGAAACAACTATTTGAGACTCTAATTACCTATGCTCGCCAGCAATATGCAAAAGTTGAGACTGGTGTATTTGGTGCAGATATGCAGGTCAGTCTAATCAATGATGGGCCAGTAACGTTCTGGCTTAAGGCTTAATCAGCCACTACTCCATCAGGAACAAGGCTACCAGGATTGAAATTACCACTACCACTACGCCAATAATTTTTTGCTTACCCTGAATTATGTTGTCTTCAAACCGATGTTTATAAAAATAGCG
>JAJFKM010000029.1 GCA_021773215.1 Gammaproteobacteria bacterium | reverse complement strand
CCTGCCCGTTATGGCGGTGAAGAATTCGCCGTAATTCTCCCACATACGAATAGAGATGAAGCGATTAAAATAAGTCAAAAATTTGTGGCTTGTGTAAAAAGTATGGAAATACCTCATTGTGATTCTGAAGTTTCAGCTCATGTGACAATTAGTGCAGGAGTTGCAACGGTTATTCCAGATAATAAAACAGATGCTCGCTCATTAATTAGTGCCGCTGATAAATGCCTTTATGAAGCAAAGCAAAATGGCAGGAACAGGGTTGAAGTAGCAGATATAGAAAGAAATTAAGAGTGCTAAGTCGCGCCTTCTAATTCTTCTTCTTCATCTTTTATTTCAACGGCAATATCGTCGTTTTCAATAGTGATAACAACATGCCCACCGTGCTCTAGTTCGCCGAACAGGAGTTCTTCTGCCAAGGCACGTTTTACCTTTTCTTGAATCAATCGTGCCATGGGGCGTGCGCCCATGATCTTGTCGTAACCATGAACGGCGAGCCATTCACGAGCTTCTTCTGTGACATCGACAGTGACTTTCTTCTCATCGAGCTGTGCCTCGAGTTCAATCAGAAATTTATCGACGACATTGGCAATGGTGCGTTTATCCAGTGCATTAAACTGAATAATAGCATCCAGTCGATTACGGAATTCAGGGCTGAACATTTGTTTAATGCTTGCCATGGCATCACCAGTATGGTCTTGCGTTGTGAAACCTACTGAAGCACGACTCATTCGATCAGCGCCTGCATTTGTGGTCATGACGATGATGACATTACGGAAATCAGATTTACGACCATTAGCATCGGTTAGGGTGCCGTGATCGAATACTTGCAGCAGGATGTTAAATACATCCGGATGCGCTTTCTCTATTTCATCAAGCAACAAGACGCAATGCGGTTGTTTGTTAATAGCATCGGTTAATAATCCACCTTGGTCAAAACCAACATAGCCAGGAGGTGCGCCTATCAGCCTTGAAACAGTATGGCGTTCCATGTATTCAGACATATCAAAACGAACCAATTCAACGCCCATCTGTATCGCAAGCTGACGAGTGACCTCTGTTTTACCAACACCTGTTGGGCCGGCAAAAAGAAAGTTACCTATTGGTTTGTTTGGATTACCTAAACCAGAACGTGACATCTTGATTGCATTCGACAATGTACCAATAGCTTCATCCTGTCCAAATACGACCATCTTAAGGTTACGCTCAAGTTTTCGAATGACATCTTTATCAGAAGATGAAACGGTCTTGGCCGGAATACGAGCAATCTTGGCGATAATGTTTTCAATATCGTTCACACCCACTGTCTTCTTTCGTTTTGATGGCGACAGTAACTGTTGGGCTGCGCCAGCCTCATCGATGATATCAATTGCCTTATCTGGCAATTGACGATCATTAATATAACGTTCGGTTAATTCAGCTGCAGTACGTAAGGCCTGATGGGTATATCGAATTTGGTGATGTTCTTCGAAGCGTGATTTCAAGCCTTCAAGAATTTTAACTGTCTCATCAATCGAAGGTTCTGCCACATCGATCTTCTGAAAACGTCGTGCCAATGCGCGATCTTTTTCAAAGATACCGCGATATTCCTGATAGGTGGTTGAACCAATACATTTCAAATCACCAGAGGCCAAAACAGGTTTTAAAATATTCGACGCATCCATAACACCACCTGAAGCAGCACCGGCACCAATGATGGTATGTATTTCATCGATAAACAGTACGGTATTGGGTTGCTTCTTTAACTGGTTGATGACACCTTTCAAGCGTTTCTCAAAATCACCGCGGTATTTAGTCCCCGCTAATAAGCCGCCTAAATCAAGTGAGTAGATGACAGAGTCTAATAAGACTTCAGGCACATCACCATCAACGATCAATTTTGCTAGGCCTTCTGCGATAGCTGTTTTACCAACCCCGGCTTCACCAACGTATAAAGGATTATTCTTACGACGACGACAAAGTATCTGGATCGTGCGTTGTACTTCAATTTGTCTACCGATAAGTGGGTCGATCTTGCCTTGCATGGCTTCTTCATTAAGATTTACAGCATACTTTTCAAGCGGGCTCTCAGCAGCGTCATCTTGATTTGCACCGTCCTCGATATCATTTACGTTTTCTTCATTTTCATGTTCATCATTTATTTTGGCGATGCCATGTGCAATGTAATTCACAACATCTAACCGAGCTACATTTTGTTGGCTCAGAAAATAAGCTGCGTGTGATTCGCGCTCGCCAAAGATGGCTACCAATACATTAGCGCCAGTGACTTCCTTTTTGCCAGAAGATTGCACATGAAAAACGGCACGTTGCAATACTCTTTGAAAACCTAATGTAGGCTGTGTATCGCGATCATCGTCATCTTCTATGATTGGGGAGTTCTCTTGTATAAAGCTTATCAAATCACTGTGAAGACTATTCAGGTTTGCGCCACAGGCTTTGAGCACATTGGTGGCGGACATATTATCAAGTAAGGCAAGGAGAAGATGTTCAACGGTCATAAATTCATGACGCTGTTCTCTTGCTTCTCTAAATGCATTATTAAGTGTTTGTTCTAGTTCTTTATCAAGCATAATGAGTCACCTTTAGGCTTTTTCCATGGTACATAGGAGTGGATGTTGATTCTCTCTTGAATAATCATTAACCAGTGAAACTTTTGTTTCTGCAATTTCATGGGTGAATAGGCCACATACACCTTTACCGCTTGTATGAATTTGTAACATTATGCGGGTAGCATTTTCTCGATCAACCGAGAAGAACACTTCCAATACATGAACAACGAAATCCATTGGTGTGTAGTCATCGTTTAGCAAAATGACTTTATATAGTGGCGGCCGTTTGACTCGTGGCTTGGCTTCTTCAACAGCCAAGTCATCATCAAAAGTATTGTCAGCTTTGTCTGACATATCTATTTAACGCTTAGCTTTTGTGAATTTAATGTAAACATCTTTCTCATAATCTCGTGTGCTAATAATGATACGTTCTCATGGTTACTTTCAAGTCATTTTTATAACTTTAATTTAGGCATAATTTATGCCACTACTTATATTGTGACTCTTGGTTGAATATCAAGTTCTGTACTTTTTTCTTTATGGTTTTCAGCTGTCCTGAACAACGCCATTGCTTGGGGGTCAATACATTGGATAAATTCACGCGCAGCTGGCGATAGAACCTTGCCTTTTCTCAGGAATAAGCCATAGGTTCTTTTAGGAAAGAATTGGGTTAATGGCACGCGTTCAAGGCTTTCATTGCCGGACAGGCATATATCTGTGACTATCGACACGCCCAAACCATTTTCTACGTATTTCTTTAGCACTTCCCAGCCACCAGCTTCTAAATTTACTTTGTAATCAACATTATATTGTTTAAATACCAAATCAACCATTTGCCATGTAGACATGTGTTGCGGCGATAAAATCAGTCCATACTGGCTAATGTCATGCATGCTTAGTTGTTTTTTTGTCGCCAGTGGATGACCAATTGGAGTGATTAAAACGGGCTCAAATGTGTAAATTGGTAAATAAGCGACATCATCCGGGACATTTAGTGTGGATCCGATGGCAAAATCAACTTCGCCATTGCGTACTTTCTCAACACCGATAGCCGCAGCACAATTATTAAGCTTGATATGGATATCAGGGAATGACTCTGTATAGCGTTTGATGATATCGGGCAAGGTATAGAGGATGATCGCCTCAACGGCTGCAATATTCAGGCTCCCAACGATTGAGTGCTTACATTTCTCAGCAAAACTCTCTGGTAAAGTTTCCAATCCTTCAACTAAAGGTAGGGACATCTCGAATAACGTGTCACCTTCCGCAGTCAATTCGATTCTAGGACCTTTACGCAAGAATAGTTTCTGCTCTAGATCTTTCTCAAGCGATTGAATTAAAAGGGAAATAGATGGCTGACTGAGAAACATTTGTTCAGCGGCCTTGGACATACTTTTGAATTGCGCAGTGAAGCAGAATGCACGTAATTGTTTAAGACGATTTTGTTTA
>JAJFKM010000028.1 GCA_021773215.1 Gammaproteobacteria bacterium | reverse complement strand
CGGTGCCGATCATGTTATCGGGCACGGTAACGTCACTCCTGACAATGTCACACCTCTGATTGAAGGTGCTATTTTTACCCGTGCACCAAAAGAAAAGAAAAATACCGCTTTATTCGTTGGCGGCAGCGATATGGCTGCGGGTGAAAAATTGTTTAAAGCCGTACAAAGAAACTTTTTTGCAGACTTCCGGGTTTCAGTGATGCTGGATAGTAATGGTAGTAATACTACCGCTGCTGCCGGTGTTGCTAAATTATTGAGCAGCGGCGCTATAAAAGGCAAAAAAGCGGTAGTATTAGCCGGCACAGGCCCTGTAGGACAACGCGCAGCTATCATGCTTGCGAAAGAAGGTGCCAGTGAAGTTATTGTCAGTTCTCGTGATTTAAGTCGTGCGGAGCAGGCTTGCGCCGACATGAAAAAAAGTTTTGATGTCGACATCACAGCCGCAGCAGCGGCTGATTGTGACTCACGAGGAAAGTTGATAGAAGATGCACATATCGTCTTTGCTACTGGGGCAGCAGGCGTTGAATTGCTCAAACCTGAGCATTGGGAAAACAATAATTCTATCGAATTAATGGCCGATGCAAATGCGACACCGCCAATAGGTATTGGTGGCACGGATATGATGGATAGAGGCCAGGATCGTCATGGCAAAATAATTTGGGGCGCAATAGGATTTGGTACGTTAAAATTAGCATTGCATCGAGCATGTGTTGAAAAATTATTCGAGAGTAATAGCCAAGTATTTGATGCAGAAGAAATTTTTAGTCTTGCTAAAACAATGGCATAGCTTAATATCCAACTATAAAGAAGCGTGATAATAATAACTTATAAATGAGCACGAATTTGAAATTTCACTCAAAAGATAACAATTCATGGACGAACATGCACGCTGTCCTCTTTTTCTTATTTTTCCTCTGCTCTACTGTAGTTTTTGCTGCAGATTATGAAGCAGGCAAACAGGCTTATCTGAAGAAGGACTATGCACTCGCATTAGAGATACTCAAACCTCTGGCTGAACAAGGCGATTCACAGGCTCAAATCACTATGGGCCTTATGTATGATTATGGTCATGGCGTAGAGAAAAGCCCTGCCGAGTCGATAAAATGGTATCTCATGGCTGCAGAACAAGGCGTTCCATTGGTACAACATGATATTGGCGTAAAATACTTCCAGGGACAGGGCGTAGAACAAAACTACCTTGAAGCCGCAAAATGGTGGGAACAATCGGCCAATTCTGGCATAGCTGATTCTCAATTCAATCTTGGCTTAATGCACTATCGTGGGATTGGCATCCCAAAGGATTATGTAAAAGCAGCAAAATTATTCGAGGCTGCCGCTAAACAAGGTCATGGTAATGCACAATACAGCCTTGCCGTCATGTACGCCTTTGGCCAAAGTAAAACTAAGGACTATGCCACAGCATTAGAATGGTTCAATAAATCTGCAGAACAGGATATTGCCCAAGCGCAATTTAACCTTGGTGTATTCCATGAAAATGGATATGGCGTCGATAAAGATACCAACAAGGCAAGAGAGTGGTACCAACTTGCTGCTGATCAAGGCTTACCGGAAGCAAAGAAGAAGCTGCAGGCACTGGGTAATATTAAAACCACGGTTGCGACAAAATCTGAAAACGTTGATGCTGGTAACAAAGTGGTACCTACTCCTGAAAAAACCACAAATTCAATACCCGCAACAGTAGAACAGCCTTCGACGTCCAATAGCGAATTGAATTTAAGTAATTGGCTAAGGCAACAAGCAGCTGATAACTACACACTGCAGCTAGGCAGCGTTATCAATGAAAATGATATTGTTAACTATATAAAGCAATCAGGCCTAGGAGTAAAAGCAGGCTATATCGTAGTTAATGTGAATGGCATAACTCGCTATACTGCAATTTATGGACTTTACGACACCTATAAAAATGCAGAAATCGCCTTTAGCGAACTCCCCTTGGCAATTCAAAAAGCTAAGCCATGGGTTCGAAACACGGGCATACTGCAAGGCATCTTGCAGTAACTCTACCGCGGGGATAAATTTGCATGGCCTCGTTTAAAGAGATTCTAAATTCAAACGAAGAAGAACTTCTTCAACTCCTTTACAAATTCAATGTTTCAGCTGAAAGCACTGAGGATAAAGCTGAAGCTATTGGGATGAAGTTAAAATTACGCGAGGCACAATTAATCTGTGCCATTGGTTTCAATGTATCTACTAGAAACTTACCCGAAATACCTCCTATCCTTGGTTTTGATAATTATGATGCTTTATTGAATTCCCGGAATGAATTCTTTACAACCGACATCTATAAATTAGTAAGCCTAGACAATATTCTTTCTATATATTCAGTCGTAAAAAATGACGTTGCAAATAAACAGATTATAGAATATCTGTTATCGAACCGACTTAAGTCCATTGAAATGCGGATCGATGAAACTGTAAATTCACTAATAATAGATAAATATAAGGAAGAAATGCGCGCCATTTATTCCGATGGCGTTGTTGGTATTGATTTTGTTGAAAATCGCCTAGAGCTGTCAGATAGTGGGTTTCGTGCCTTATTGAATGAAGTCACATTAATTGTTGAAAATAAGATTATTCCTGTTGGAGAACTATTTTTCCGAGACTCCATTTTGCCACAAGAAAAGAGAAAACTGCTTAATAAAGGGCTAATTCCGAGGAATTTAATCGAGACACGTCTCGAAGATCCAAATATTTCGGATGTCGAGAAAAAGATCCTTTATGATTACATGAAACTAAACCGTGAGAGTTAATTAAACTATTATGATCAGTTTTACAGAATTATTAACCGCTTCAGACGATGAACTTGTCCGAATATTTTATAAGACCAGTACTGGTGAAGAGACAGATTTCATCAAGCGTATTAATATTGTTGCCGCACAACTCGACCTTAATCATGCTCAACTGGTATGTGCCCTAGGCTTTAACAAACACATTCGTGATTTGACTGATATCCAACAGCAGCTTGGGTTCCGTTCTTATAAGCTACTAACCTATCGCCAAAATGAACTGTTCACCACCGATACTTATACCCAGTTACCAATTGATAATATTCTGGATATCTACTCTGAAAGACTTGAAGACACAGAAGTCCTTAATACCTTGCGCGAGTTATTACGACCACGACTTGAGCATATAGAAAATCAAATTGAAAAAACTGACGATCCCGGCCACATCATTAGCTATAAAATGGAAATACATTCCATATACACAGCCGGCATTGCAGACAAGGCCTTTGCTGACGATCGTCTCAAAAAAGATATTGGAAAATATCGATTAATGGCAAATGAAGCGAATGTGATTATTGAAGCGGGATATCACCCCCCCAGTAATTTGTTCTTTATGGATTCGCTCTCACCGGAAGAACGGAGAGATTTAATTGAAGGCGGACATATAAACAAGGATATGATCAAAAATCGCCTTCAAAATGCAAGAACTAGCGAAGAAGAGCGTGAAATTTTGGAAGAATATATATGAACAATATTTTTCAAATTGAGCCAAGTGAGCCTATAAATAGGTAGGCCTTTTTATATTATAAATTATTTGCCCCACCTATTTCCCATTTTTCAATTTGAACCTCTACTATATCACCAGAAGTAGCATCAACTTCTATCTTGAATTCAACACCATACTTATCAGCGATATCAAATTCATAAGAAGCCTGTCCATTTGATTCAATCTCATACTCAACTTCTTCAATGGTGCCAGGATATAAATCCGTTGCAATTTTTCTTGCCTCCTTTTCGGAAACTTTCATTTTCTTTTTAAACAAGGCTGCATCAGGACTTGCTACTTCCTGTTCGATTTCAAGTATCTCTCCAGTATGCGCATCGCACTCAAACTCCCACTCTTTACCATCAAGATCTTTCATTTCAATTTCATAAGCAGAAACACCCTCATCTGTAAAACCCAGGTATTCAACTTTTGTATATGTTCCTGCACGTATTGCTATTGTTGCCAACATACAAGCTTCAAGACCACCCTCATTACTTGCATAAGCACTGGTAGTAGTTAAAGACATCATTAAAAGTGACACGGATAATCTAATATACATATTGCTCAATCCTGAACTATAAATGAGCATCAAATATTAAATATTGTGAGCAGAATTGGTATAGATGAATTCCTGAAAACACCGTGAAATTTTCCTTTTTAAACTGTAACCGTTTGATTTAAATAATTTTAGATATGAGCGATTTTTCTATATAACGTATTTAAGGATTTTTTCCTATATATAAAAGAAAGCCCTCACTTTAATATTCGCGCACGCTTAGCAATGGGCTATCTCGTTGCTTCATAAAGAATAATTTTTATCTGAGGGGAGATTTATCATGACTGCATATCGTATCGCAGCCACTACATTATTATTGTCTATTACATGCTCATCTGTTTTAGCTGAAAACGACATTCAGGAAAATAATGCTGTTGAAGTTATCGGCATAACACCTGTTCTTGGCGTTGGTTTACCGAAAGAAAAGATTCCTTACAATGTCCAGACAGCCACGGCAGAAGATCTCGCATCAAGTACCAGTCTGGACATTACTGACTTTATGAATCGTAATTTTGGTAGCTTGATCATTAACGATGCGCAAAACAACCCTTTACAACCCGATGTTCAGTACCGCGGTTTCTCAGCTTCACCTCTACTTGGCTTACCTCAAGGTCTAGCTGTATATCAAAATGGTGTTCGAGTTAATGAAGTTTTTGGCGACACAGTCAACTGGGATCTCATACCTGAATCTTCCATTGCTAACTTGAACCTTGTTGGGGGTAGCAATCCAGTATTTGGCCTAAACACCTTGGGCGGTGCTATCAGTTTAGAGACAAAAAATGGTTTCACTCACACTGGACACAACTTCGAAGTTTATGGCGGTTCTTTCGATCGCTTTGTTATGACGGCTGAAAGTGGCGGCAACAATGGTACTTTCGGTTACTACGGTACCGTGCAATATTTTGATGAAGAAGGCTGGCGCGACGCATCCCCATCAGATTCATTAAATATCTTTACAGCTTTTAGTTATCGTGACGGTGCAACAACGTCATTGGACTTGAATATCAATTACGGTGACACTGACTTAATCGGTAATGGCGCTATTCCTATAGAACTGGCCGAACAAGACAGAGAGGCTGTCTTCACTTCTCCGGATCAAACCAAAAATGAAATGATCTTTGTTCAAGCCCAGGGCGAACATTGGTTTAGCAATTTAAGTCAGGTTTCGGGTAATGCTTTCTATCGACGCAATGAAACAGATACCTTTAACGGTGACGGCACCGAATTTGAAGAATGTACTGTTGGTGGCGTAGAGTATCTTCTTGAAATTGATGAAGATGAAGTCGAAGACGCTGGTCTGGATTGTGATGCGGGTATCGTCAACTTTGCTGCAATCACCGGTGCGGGCATTGATTTTGAAATTGTTGAAGATCAGAATGGTACTCAAATCACTGACGCTAATGGTTTTGAACCTGACGATTATAATGGTTTAAACAACCGTAGTGACCGTGTGCAGGAGAATTATGGTGGTACATTACAGACTGTTTATTTGGGCGATCTATTTGGTAGAAACAACCAATTTATTGTTGGCGCAAGCTACACCTATGGTGATGTTGTCTTTAACTCCAGTCAGGAACTCGCTTCATTGACTACAGCTAGAAGTACTGTTGGCACTAACATTTTTGTGCCCGAAGAAGGTACAGGAATTGACTCGGAATCATTCACGGTATCTTTCTTTTTTACTGATACGATCTCGGCTACCGACAAACTTGACCTGACCTTCTCTGGCAGGATAGATCATACTGATATCGAACTCACTGACGGTGGTGGTCGTGGCTTAACTAATGCGCAACCTAGACTCACAGGCGAACATGAATACAACCGATTTAACCCAGCCTTTGGTTTTACTTATGCACACCAACCAGGATTGACCAGTTACTTTAGCTACAGTGAATCATCTCGAGCACCGACAGCCGTAGAGTTAGCCTGTGCCGAACCGACTGCTCCGTGTAGCTTGCCAAATGGCTTCCTTGCAGATCCTCCTCTTGATCAAGTTGTCGCGAAAAGCTTCGAAGGCGGGCTTCGCGGCAACTTAGCTGATTTGGGAGTGTTAAATAACATTGCCTGGAACGTAGGCGGTTTCATTACAACCAATGAAAATGACATTATCTTCCAAAACACCGGCGGTGTTTCTGGTAATGAAGGCTTTTTCGATAACATCGGCGATACCGAACGACTTGGAATGGAATTAGGGCTTAAAGGTGATCTGCAGCGGTTAAGCTGGTTTCTTAATTACAGTTATATCCAAGCGACTTTTCAAGATGCGTTTGAATCCAGTAGTGCAAATAACCCGTTTGCTGATGCCAATGACCTTATTCAAGTTGAAGACGGCGACTTTATCCCGGGAATACCAGAACACACGTTTAAGTTTGGCGGTGATTATTCTGTAACGAATAAATTATCGATTGGTGGTGATTTACAGTATAACTCGGGAGTCTTTCTACGGGGCGACGAATCAAATCAGCTTGGTAGCCTAGACGATTATGCCACTGTAAATATAAGGGCTAATTATGATGTTAATAAAATATTCTCAGTATTCGCTCGCGTTAATAATCTGTTTGATAAAGATTATGAAAGCTTTGGATTACTAGGTGAACCAGATGAAGTTCCTGGCTTTGGAGGCTTTACTGACAATCGTTTTGTAGGCGTTGGTGCACCTATTAGCGGCTTTGTTGGAATAAAAGCGAATTTTTAATACATTAAGATTACTTTAGTCCCTCTTTAGTAGTCTCTTTAGGCGAATTCTATTTATAGAATTCGCCTTTTTATTGTAAAATGAAAAGCCAAAAGTAAACTAGCAAGAAAAATATTCCATAAATTAGTATTTGATAACCCATTTTAGATAAATAAAGATTTTACTGGTTTATCTATAAGCACATGAAATTGATATAAGAATATATGAGTAATTTATACGCGCTTTTTGAGGATCGCTTTCCTGTTGACCTAACACAAAACTTCATAGCAACTAAGGATAATAAAACCTATAGCTATCAAGACTTACTCAGCAGCACTTCACAGATAGCAAAAATCCTGAGCAGTTATAAGCTTAGTAAAGGTGACAGGGTTATCTTTCAGGTTAAAAAATCACCTGAAGCAATATTTTTATATCTTGCTTGTCTTAAACTTGGCTTGATATCTGTACCTTTAAACACCTCTTATACGGCTTCAGAGCTATCCTACTTTCTGGATGATATAGAACCAGGTCTGGTTGTTTGCGACCCTGCGTCACCAATCATCAAGGAAAATCTTTTACATACACGAAAAAATATAAGCTTACTGACACTAGATAAGCACGGTAAAGGGTCTCTATTTAAGAGCTCTGACAATATCAGTCATCCAGTACAAGCTACTGACGTTGTTGGAGATGATGTTGCTTGCATACTTTATACAAGTGGCACAACGGGAAAGCCTAAGGGAGCAATGATCACTCATGAGAACCTATCTTCAAATGCATTAACGGTACATCAAAGTTGGGGGTTTAATAATGATGATGTCTTATTACATGCCTTGCCCATTTTTCATGTGCATGGACTTTTTGTAGCTCTTAACTGCGTTCTACTTAGTGGCACACCCATGATTTTCTTACCTGAGTTTAATGTTGATGACATTATTAAGTTTTTACCTCGAGTCACTGTATTAATGGGTGTGCCAACATTTTATTCCCGTTTACTCTTGCACTCTGAACTTAACGATACATCCTTAAAAAATATACGTTTGTTTATTTCAGGTTCGGCCCCACTTCTTAAAGAAATGTCTGATGATTTTTATGCCAAGACAGGTCATCGTATATTAGAGCGTTATGGCATGACAGAAACTGTCATGATTGCATCTAATCCATTAAATGAGGAACGTATTCCAGGGACTGTTGGACAAGCTCTACCTAATATTGCGGTAAGAATAACTACCGATGATGACATGACTCTAGAAGCAGGAGAAACCGGAAATATCCAAGTGTCTGGACCCAATGTGTTTAAAGGATATTGGCGAAACCCTGAAAAATATCAAGAAGAATTTACCAAAGATGGTTTTTTTAAAACAGGTGACGTGGGTTTCCTCGATAACAAAGGTTATTTAACTATAGTAGGCCGATCAAAAGACCTGATAATCTCGGGTGGTTATAATGTTTATCCAAAGGAAATCGAGAGTATCATGAATGCTTTAGATGGTATTCATGAGTCTGCAGTGATTGGCGTACCACATCCAGATTTTGGAGAAGGTGTTATTGCAGTTGTTGTAAAAGAAAATAATAAAAAAATTGATGAATCAAATCTAAAAATACTTCTCAAGCAAGAATTAGCAACTTATAAAGTACCAAAAAGAATTTTTGATATTAGCGAGTTGCCTCTTAATGTCATGGGTAAGGTTCAAAAAAATACTCTACGAGAAAGATATAACAGTGTATTTGATACTTAGGCCAGTATTAAGCAGACTCAAGACATTAAAGTGTAGCTTAGGTGTCAACTCCGGAAATATACAACCATGTATCAATTACGGTATCAGGATTAAGCGATATACTTTCAATCCCTTCATCTAGTAACCATTTTGCAAGATCCGGATGGTCAGAAGGCCCTTGCCCACAAATACCGATATACTTCCCAGCATTTTTGCATGCCTTGATGGCACGGCTTAGCATGAACTTCACTGCTTCATCACGTTCATCAAATAAATCAGAGACCAAACCTGAATCTCGGTCAAGTGCCAAAGTTAATTGAGTCATATCATTAGAGCCAATCGAGAAACCATCAAAATATTCAAGAAATTGATCCGCCAAGATCGCATTACTCGGCACTTCACACATCATAATTAACTTTAAGCCTTCTTTGCCTCTTTCCAGGCCATACTTTGCCAATAACTCAACGACTTGCTTCGCCTGTCCTACAGTGCGTACGAAGGGAACCATAACCCAGACATTAGCCAAGCCCATCTCTTCTCGCACATATCGCAAGGCACGACATTCCAGTTCAAAGCACGCTTCAAAATCATCTGATAAATAACGTGATGTACCCCGGTAACCAATCATGGGATTTTCTTCTTTCGGCTCATATCGTTCGCCGCCAAGTAAATTGGCATACTCATTAGATTTAAAATCTGATAATCGTACGATAACGGGGTTAGGCGCGAATGCAGCACCCAATGTAGAGATACCTTCAGCCAGGTTTTGAACATAAAAATCAACTGGACTTGCATAGGCCCTGATGCGTTTATCTATAGATGCTTTTATCGCTGCTTCTTGATCATCGTATTCTAATAGCGCACGAGGATGGATGCCGATTTTGTTATTTATAATAAATTCTAAACGCGCCAGCCCGACACCGGCATTAGGAATCGATGCAAATGACATCGCCTTGCCTGGATTACCCACATTCATCATTATTTTTAAAGGTGCTGGCGGCATATTATCTAATTCTGCCCGGTTTACCTGAAAGTCCAACTTGCCTTCATAAACATGTCCGTTCTCTCCTTCTGAACAGACCACGGTGACAACGTCATCATAATGAATCTTCTTAGTCGCATCACCACAACCAACGACAGCAGGAACACCCAGTTCACGTGCAATAATTGCGGCATGACAGGTTCGTCCACCGCGATTGGTCACTATCGCGGATGCGCGTTTCATTACCGGCTCCCAATCAGGATCGGTCATTTCCGTTACTAAGACATCGCCATCTTGTAGATCGTCCATATCTTCCAATTTTTGGATAACTTTTGCTTTGCCTGCCCCTATTTTTTGGCCTATTGCAGCACCACTAATAAGCAAGTTCCCTTTTCCATTTAACTGGTAACGTTCAATTACATTTGTGTTCTCTCGGCTTTGTACTGTCTCAGGTCGCGCCTGGACGATGTAGACTTTCTTATCCTCACCATCCAACGCCCATTCAATATCCATAGGCCGACCGTAATGTTTCTCTATTATGACCGCCTGTCGTGCAAGTTCTTCTAGCTGCTCATCATTAAGACAAAATGCCGTAGACTCTTTAGCTGATACTTTTACAGTTTTTACCAGGTCACCACTATCAGGATCATCGTTGTATATCATTTTGATCGCCTTGCTACCGACACTACGACTTAATACTGATGGTTTATTTTGTGCTAATGACGTTTTATAGACATAATATTCATCTGGATTTACCGCGCCTTGAACGACCGTTTCACCCAATCCATAACTACCCGTGATAAATACAGCATCATCAAAACCAGACTCTGTATCCAGGGTGAACATAACGCCACTTACACCAAGATCACTGCGTACCATGCGTTGTAGACCTGCTGATAAAGCAACTTCTTCATGAGCAAAATTTTGATGTACGCGATAAGAAATGGCTCGGTCATTATATAAAGATGAAAAAACTTCTTTAACCTTTAGTAGTACATCGTCAATCCCACGCACATTCAGAAATGTTTCTTGTTGACCGGCAAATGAAGCGTCGGGTAAGTCTTCTGCAGTTGCTGAAGACCGTACGGCAATAGAGCACCCATTATCTCCACCGCTCATTTCGTGATAAGCATTCTCCATGGATTCTTGTAGCAGTGTCTGGAATGGCGCTTCGGTAATCCATTGTCGGATTTCTTTCCCCGCTGATGTCAGTTGCTTTACATCATCAACATTTAATCCTTTGAGCCTAAACTCTATGCGCTCACGTAGTTGATTATGGTCAAGAAAATCCCAAAAGGCTTGTGCTGTTGTTGCATAACCTCCCGGTACACTTACACCAGCACCGGATAAATTACTGATCATTTCACCCAGTGATGCATTTTTACCACCAACAAGTCCCACATCTCCCATGCCTAAGTCTTGCAGTGGCATGATGTAGTCATTAGAAATCAATTTTGTCATAATTTTTCTTACTCAATAAACCTTTAAGATTAAATTTTTAATCAGTTATTCTTTAATAACTCTTTTTCCTTTACTAAATTTACTGCTATTTCCTCGATAGACATAGCGGTCGAATCAAGAATAAATATACCTGCTTTTTCCATCATAATTCCCGCACGTTTAACTTCATGCTGACATTTTTTTAATGTTGCATAAGCAGTATTCGGTCGACGCTGTTGACGAATAGCGCTGAGTTGATCGGCACGGATCGTTAGACCAACAATCTTATCCAGATAGGGTAATAAAAATTCAGGTAATTTATCATTCTCATTATCAAGATCGTCATCAGTTAAAGGATAATTAGCTGCCTTGATTGAGAAATGCATTGCTAGATATAAGCAAGTTGGAGTTTTTGCAGAACGTGAAACACCTACCAATATAACATCGGCCTTATCAAACAAATTTGTCCTGATGCCATCATCATTTTTAAGCGTGAAATCGATCGCGTCCATTTGCTTTTTATAATCTTCATCACCAAATTCTTCATGTGGCTTACCAATAGTATGTGATGATTTAATCTGCAAACTTTTTTCAAGCGGATCTATGAATGAATTAAATAAGCTGATGACACATGCATCGGTAGCAGAGATAAACTGTTGAATCTCATCATTTACCAGTGTACTGAAGACAATCGGTTGTACACCGCTAGCTTCGTATTCACGCTGTATCTCACCTGCCACAAAATGAGCTTCCATTTCAGTGATAACAAATGCGAAGGTTCTATCTGAAAACTCAACACCATCAAACTGTGAGAGTAAACTTTGACCTAGAGATTCAGCCGTTTTTCCTGTTCGATCAGAAACATAAAAAACAGAACGTTTATTTTGCTTATTATCCATTTTATAGTTATAACAAATAAACTAGCTCATAAAAGCAAAAGCCATCAGGATTTTAAAGTTCCTGATGGCTAATGACTGTTTATCTTGCGAAATTAATCACGTGTCATCCGAGGACTGACAAATCTATTACTTGCGTTTACTAATCGGCACAAACTTTTGATTATGTGGACCAACATAATTTGCGCTAGGTCGTATAATCTTACCGTCTTCACGTTGTTCAATGACGTGCGCCGCCCAACCAGATGTACGTGCAATAACAAACAACGGCGTAAACATCGCTGTGGGAACATTCATCAATGAATATGACACTGCAGAATACCAATCAAGATTAGGAAACATTTTTTTCTCTGCCCACATTACTTTTTCTAGGCGTTCTGCAATTTTATACATCTTCAGGTTTTTAGCCTGAGTACCTAAGTTTTTGGCGACATCTCTGATCATTTTGTTACGCGGATCACCCGTAGTATAAACGGGATGTCCAAAACCGATAACAATTTCTTTACGCGCCATGCGTTCTTTTATGTCTGCTTCTGCTTCATTGGGATTTGCGTAACGCGACTGTATATCAAAGGCTACTTCATTCGCGCCACCATGCTTTGGACCACGCAATGCGCCAATCGCGCCCGTAATACTGGAGAACATATCTGAACCCGTACCTGCAATAACACGGCCGGTGAATGTTGAAGCGTTGTATTCGTGTTCCGCATAAAGATTTAATGATGTGTGCATTGCACGAACCCATGAAGCAGAAGGTTTCTTACCATGTAGTAAATGTAAGAAATGGCCTCCAATAGAATCATCATCTGTCTCAACTTCAATACGTGTACCGTTAACGGCATAATGGTACCAATAGAGCAGCATGGAACCAAAGCTCGCCATTAATTTATCAGCGATATCTCTTGCCCCGGCTGAATTATGATCTTCCTTCTCAGGCATTACAGCACCCAATACAGAACAACCCGTTCGTAGCACATCCATCGGATGAGCCGAAGGTGATAATTGCTCCAGAGAATTCTTCACCGCGATGGGTAAACCGCGCAAGGATTGTAATTTTGTTTTATAGGCACTAAGTTCAGCTGTTGTTGGTAATTTACCATGCACCAGAAGATAGGCAATTTCTTCAAACTCGCAAGTATCAGCAATGTCTAAAATATCGTAGCCACGATAATGAAGGTCATTACCCGTTAAACCAACGGTACATAACGCAGTGTTCCCAGCAGCAGTCCCACTTAAGGCAACGGACTTTTTAGGCTTGGGTTTTTGTATTGTTTTCTTAGTCATGGATTGTCTCCTGAAAATAATTCATCCAGTTTTTGTTCATAATCGTGATACGCGAGGTAATCATATAGTTCTGCTCGACTCTGCATCAGATCAACTACATTTTTTTGAGAACCTTCTTCACGCAAGGTCGTATAAACTTTTAGAGCTGCGGCATTCATTGCACGAAATGCCGACAAAGGATACAGCGCCAGACTAACATTTACTGAGGCCAGTTCTTCGGTTGTAAACAAAGGTGTTGAACCAAATTCGGTAATATTTGCAAGTACTGGTACACCTACAGCATCGACAAATTTTTGGTACATACTGAGCTCCGTCATCGCTTCGGGAAAGATCATGTCCGCACCCGCTTCAACACAAGCGCATGCACGATCAATCGCGGCCTGCAGCCCTTCTACAGATAAGGCATCCGTTCTTGCCATAATAACGAAATCAGGATCTGTCTTGGCATCGACCGCAGCCTTAATCCTATCGACCATTTCTGCTTGAGTAACTATCGCTTTATTTGGACGATGGCCACAACGTTTTTGTTGGACTTGATCCTCAATATGAACCGCACCAGCGCCAGCCTTGATCATTGAACGTATCGTTCTTGCTATATTGAATGCCCCACCCCAACCAGTATCAATATCAACTAGTACTGGCAACTCGGTCACATCTGTAATGCGGCGAAGATCAATTAAAACATCTTCTAAACTAGTAATACCCAAATCAGGTATGCCACACGATCCTGCGGCGACACCGCCTCCGGAAATATACAAGGCTCGATAACCAGTCGCGTCAGCTAAACGTGCATGGTAAGCATTTATAGCGCCGACAACCTGTAATGGCTTTTCTTCTTCAACAGCAAGCCGAAACCGCGCCCCTGGTGAAACCAATTTTTTACTCATTAGAAGTATTTCCCTGTTTGATTAATCTGTTAGTGCTAGGTGTTCATCAAGCATCTTTTCGACATTGATGCGTGAACTACGGATATGTCTCGACATTAAAAATTGCGCCAATTCACCATCATGCTGACGAATTGCATCAACAATTTGTCCATGTTCTACGAATGCTCGTGGCACACGTTTACTCACCATGCCGAACTGATAACGATAAAGGCGTATCAGGTGATATAGGTCATTGGAAAACATATCGATCAAATGAGAGTTTTTACTGCCTTTAATTATTCGAAAATGAAAGTCCATATCACCTTCTTTTTGATAGTAGCTCTGATCTTGTTTAATTTGTTGCTGGTGTTTTTCGAGCAGCGCATCGAGTTCGTTAATGTCCTTATCACTCATATTTTCTGCTGCCTGTCTTGCAGCTAAGCCTTCCAGAGACTCGCGAATAAGATAGATTTCAACCAGATGTTCTCGCGTCAATGTAACAACGCGTGCTCCCACATTGGGTTTTCGCTCGATTAAGTTACTCGCTTCAAGGCGACTTAGTGCCTCTCGCAATGGCCCTCTACTGATACCAAACTCATTTGCCAAAGCCGGTTCACTAATTTTTGATCCAGCAGGTATTATGCCTTCGACAATTGCGTTTTGTAATTTACTACAGACGGTATCTGCTATTGTTGAAGCAATTGCTGGTTCATTCTCAAGTGGCTCGGCCATGAATATTTAACTCTATATTGTTGACAACTTATCTTTAAAGAGTAGCTTTGACTACATAATTTAACATTTCATATCATAATTGTCGACAATACACTGATAAGTATCAATGATTTTATTAAAATAAAATAATCATTGCCAGACCCATGACAATCCCAGACCAGAGTAATATTACCGTGCAATAACCCATAATATCTTTGATACCCAAACCCGCTATCCCCAGTAATGGCAGTGCCCAAAACGGTTGGACCATATTGGTCCAGGCATCACCAAAAGCTACGGCCATAGCCGCTTGATTTAGCGGAACTCCGAGTGCTTGAGCGGCAGGAATAACAATGGGAGCTTGAACCGCCCATTGACCACCACCTGAAGGAACAAAGAAGTTAACGATACCCGCGCTAAGAAAGGTGAATAAAGTAAAGGTATCAACTGTAGAGATACCAATGAACCACTCACTAATAGAAACGGCCAGTCCTGAACTCACCATCATCCCCATAATTCCGGCATAGAGAGGAAACTGCAATACAATGCCTGTTGTACTTCTGATCGCCTCATTCAAAGCACGTAAATAATTGGCGGGGGTCTTTTGCAATAATAGCCCTGCCATCAGGAAAATCATATTAAGACTATTAAGACCAAGTTTACCGCCATCCATGAAATACCCCGTTATATAGTAGAGCCCCATGCCACTCAACAATAAGGAAATCAGCATACTATTCTCAAGCTTTTCAGCAGGCGTCATATCACTCGCTGGCGGAGGTGCCTCTACTTCTTTATCTCTTAACTCTGCCGGTATTTCTTTTACTTGATCTGCAGCCGGCATCATCAATCGATAAACTATTGGGACGGTCAATATTAATAATGCACAGGTCGTCAATACTTCAGAACTAAAGATAGTTTCACCCACTGGAATCGATCGCCCACCTAATAATTCTCCAAGGCTATCACCATCGACAACCGCAATCTTTAATGGAATAGTGCCAGAGAGACCCGCATGCCAAATCAACATGCCTGAATAAGCCGCTGCTACCAGTAATGGGTAATGTACACCTTTTACTCTTTGAGCAATTTCTCTTGCAAAAAGGCCACTGGCAATTAAACCAAAACCCCAATTAACCCAGCCAGAAACTAACGCTATAACCGTCATTAATACTATTGCTTGACCTGGTGTCCTAGCGACCCCACTGATTAACTGTAAAATACGTTTTACAAATGGTGTTTTTGCCAGCACATAACCCGTCACTAATGTCAGCAGCGCTTGCATAGAAAAGGTTAATAGATTCCAAATCCCATCACCCCAAAAATCGATCATTTGATTGACTGATTTATCCTCAGCAACAACACCACTAATTAACACCACAAATGTAAGTATGATTGCGAACAAGAATGCATCGGGTAACCAGCGCTGCATGATGCGAGTAAAGAAATTAGCTAATGATTGAATCAAAGCATGCCTCTCTATTAATTGGAGTTTTATTATTTAGAACGATTATATAGCTATATGGAATCAGATATAGCTATAGTAATCCAATTGGAAATACCAAAGCGATTCTACTCTTCAAAAGAAGTTATCCGAGCAACAGTATGTTAACCGATAAGCTTAAGCCTCAGCACTCGGTCGTGCCGAAACCTCTTCATACCATTTTTTTGTTCTGATATTCTCATCTGGAATGTGTATTTCCACCCATTCGGCAAAGCCAATTGCACAAATAGCCGTGATATCAACCATAGTGAATTCCTCACCAGCAAGATATGGCCCTTCTTCTAGATATTTTTCTAACCACCAAAAGAAACGATCCAGTGTCTGCGTACCACGATCAATCAAAGCCGGAATAGCAGGTATGTCATCTTTACCACCACCTGGAATACTGCGTTTTGAAAATTGCTCATGTTGATTTCGAAATACTTCAGATGAAGATACCATGCCATCAAATTCCATCTTTCGTTGACGCATGGTAACGATCGCCTTCTCTTTTAGATCTCGGCCAAGTAATGCAGGCTCCGGCTGAACTTCTTCAAAATAACGACAAATTGCCATTGCCTCATCAATACGCGTACCGTCATCTAGTTCCAGAACGGGCAATAAGCCACGTGGATTTACAGCAAGAAAATCATCTTGAAGATTTTCACCACCAAGAATATCGATTTCTATTTTTTCTAACTCAATACCTTTCTCAGCTAAAAACATACGTGCACGACGCGGATTGGGTGCAACTTGACAGTCATATAACTTCATCGATTTTCTCCAACAATTTTTTTCGATATTAACTTTTTTACATTTGATACATGCCAGAATATGGCACTTTATTAATTGAACTATTTATTCAAAACTACTCTGTTGGGATTTCACTTATGTCTTCCATCAATACTTCGGTTAAATCAAGTTTCCAAACGCCATCCATAAGAACCCAATGATCAATTTCTTTTTCAATAATAGGGACAGCATTAAATACATCACTCGCCTTGGTCCATGCATGCACACGTGCCTTTTCACCGTCTACGTCAATAGAAGTCACACCACCATCAACAATATCAACTTGGGCTGATTTCATAACGCCCTCCCATTCTTCAACGTACTTTTCTTTAGTGCGCCCGTCTCGCATATTTTCTGTAACCATGTCGTATGCCGTGGCAAAATCTTTTGACTGTACCGCATTAAAATAGGTTTGCTGTAATGCCGCTATCGTGACACTAGCTTCTTCTTCACCTCCACACCAACCTGCCCTAATTACAGAAAAAAAAAGTAACAGCGTAACAAACAGCATTCTTGTTATTTTCATTAGTAGTATCCTTAAAGTCAGGGTTAGTAGGAGGCTTAACTTAATATTTTGGCCATCTGTTCGGACGTTGGGGCATGACTAAATTTGTCGAGATCGGGTTCTAGGCATGTCCAGCTCTGAGCACTGCTAGTCCAGACTTCAACTTGTGCGGAAAACTGATTGGGGTCATCCAAACTCCCAGCCCAAATGCCCATAAGGTCAGGAACGAGTTCTGCATCAATAAAGACAGGACAACCACAATTTGAACAAAAACCACGACGTACTGCATTGCCACTCTCAGCTTTAACCTCATAATATTTTGCTTGTCCTGTAATGGTGAGTGCTGTTTTTGGCACATACATTACAGGGCACAACATACTGCCACTGGCACGTTGACAATCGCGACAGTGACATTTCCAAGAGAACGCAGGTTCAGCAGTACATTCGTATTGTATCGCTCGACATGCACATGCCCCAGAATATGAATTAGTCATAATGAATAACGTCTGATATTACCTAATGCTCATGGTTTGCAATTAAAAAAATGATTTAGACTATACATTTCAAAGTCGCACTGCCGATACTAATATCTAGTTGACCTTACTGAATATGCAAATGTCTCTTGAGTTTCGGACATACAGTATATTCAGCTTCTGTTTTCTCTTTAATTTCTTCAGCATCAACGCCAGGTGCCAATTCAATAAGAACTGGTTGACCATCCTGAAATTCAAAGACAGCTAAATTTGTTATCAATAAGTCTGTCACATCGGAACCAGTCAAAGGCAAATTACAGGCCTTAAGAAATTTTGGGCTGCCGTCTTTGGCTGTATGATCCATAATGATGACGACCTTATTTACACCGGCCACAAGATCCATCGCACCACCCATGCCTTTAATCATCTTGCCAGGAATCATCCAATTTGCTAAATCGCCATTTTGTGCTACTTGCATTGCTCCAAGTATGGCTAAATCTATATGGCCGCCACGAATCATTGCAAAACTATCTGCACTGGAAAAATAACTGGATTGGGGCAATTCAGAGATTGTTTGTTTGCCCGCATTGATTAAATCAGGATCGACTTGATCTGGATAGGGGAATGGCCCCATACCCAACATACCGTTTTCACTTTCTAGTGTTACTTGAACATTTTCGGGAATATAGTTAGCTACCAAAGTCGGTATGCCTATACCCAGGTTAACGTAAAACCCATCTTGTAATTCTTGCGCTGCACGTTGTGCAATTTCTTCTCTAGACCATGCCATGATATATATCCTCTACTAAGCTACGTATTCACGTGTTGTCATTATTTCGATAGGTTTCTTGTAATCAGTACCCACAATAAAACTATCCACATAAATACCAGGGGTATGGATTTGATCAGGATCAAAATCTCCTAAGGCAACATGCTCTTCAACTTCAGCAATCGTCACCTTGCCTGCCGTCGCCATTACAGGATTAAAATTTCTAGCCGTTTTTCGATAAACCAAATTACCTTCATCATCAGATTTCCAGGCTTTAACTAGCGATAGATCAGCCACTAATCCAGTTTCCAGAATATAGGTAACACCATCAAACTCTTTATGTTCTTTACCTTCAGCTATGACGGTGCCAACACCCGTTTTAGTGTAAAACCCGGGAATACCTGCTCCACCGGCTCGGCAACGTTCAGCCAATGTTCCCTGCGGGTTAAATTCAAGCTCAAGTTCGCCACTCATATATTGTTTTTCGAATGTTTTATTCTCACCGACATAAGATGAGAGCATTTTTTTAATCTGCCGTGTCTGCAACAATATACCTAGACCAAAGTCATCAATACCGCAATTATTTGAAATAACAGTGATATCTTTAACGCCAGAATCTCTTAAGGCAATAACTAAGTGTTCTGGGATGCCACAAAGTCCAAAACCGCCTGCCATGATGGTCATACCATCAAAAAGTACGCCTTCTAGTGCTTCTGTTGCATTATTTTTTAATTTATTCATTAAAGCTTGCCCTATTTTTGAAACTCAATTTAATGGTGCATATTTTAATTTTAACTAATACGTGCTTAAGATTATTACAATCATTATATCAATCAAATTATCGATATAAACTCGTTAGTGAAAGAATCTAATTTAACTCGCTTGCTAATTTCTATGGCTTAAAATGCAAATTGTCCTCTCCCATGGTTCCAGCCATAAAAGAGGACAATGAATAACATCATTTGATTATGTCATTTACAAATTATGCAGGTGCGTTACCTGTTAAGGCTGCATCGTTCGCATCACTAGTTTGATCTCGCTCTTCATCAAAAATAAATTTTGGTTTAAAGATGTATGCCATAGCGGGCATCAAGAACAATGCAGACATAGCCGACACAAATAACCATAACCCAATCAGCATACCCATCTCAGCCTGGAATCGCAGTGAAGAAAAGAGCCAGACACCAACACTAGCAATTAATACTAATGCAGTTACTAATACACCTCGCCCTGCGCAGTGCAATGAAATAGATATAGCTTCTAGATGAGACTTGCCTAAATCATATTCACTTTTAATGCGATCACAAATATATAAAGTGTAATCAACGCCCAAGCCAATACCCAGTGCAGCAACAGGTACAGTATTAATGTTCATGCCGATGTTTTGCCAAGCCATGAAAGCAAAGGTAACAAGGTTGGCCAAAACAACAGGCACCATAAAAAACATTCCAGCAATACTGGAACGATAAACAATGATACACATCATGACTAATATGAATAATGCCAAGGCAATCGATTGTATCTGCCCAGACAATATGACTTCATTTACAGCAGCGATGACACCAATGGTACCCCCGGCCAGGGTAATATTTGCTATTTCCTGAAGGTGAGGATTCTCTTCAATAAATCTCTTAACGCGTGCAACTGCGGTTCGAATCGTAGTGCCCTTGCGATCTTTAAAGTACATTAGGACAGAAGCATAGTTGATATCAACATCTGTGAATCTCAGCAAATCACCCGGTTCAGATGCGCGTTCAAACATGAAAACTAATTCACCATTCTGATCAGTTGTTTGACCCAACTCTGAATACCTGAAACTACCTTCATGAAGTGTTTCATTAACGGAGGGGATTACATCTGAAAGCGAGACGGTGGCACCAATCTCTTCTTGTTGCTCCATGTAACGCTGAAAACGTAACATACCATCAAGAATTTCAATGTTTTTTATCTTGCCTGTTACCTTACCACCAAATTCATTGACTTCACCTTCCTCAACACCGCCAAGCACAACAAACATCCTATCAACACCAGGAAATTGATTATTAATTGCAGCAGCATCGATATTGTAGCGACCATCTGGCCACAGAATAGGTGAACCTGGATTAGCATCGCCCACCTTTAAGTTGACTGCATAGAGCCCACTAATAATGAAGACTATAACTGCCAAGGTAACGACAACATACCTGGCTTTGGTTGCAACAACGTTTACACAGATATTCAAGAAAGGTCTGATGAGTAGTTTGTCCAGGTTAAGTGGATGAACGTACGATTTAGGATCTTTTACCCATGATAATAATACGGGTGTGACAATAATAGAGCTGACCGCAACAGTCCCAACCCAAACGACGGCAAGTACGACCAGTTTCTGCAATAAAGGGATTGGGCTGATGGCAACAACCGTTACACAACCTGCATCGGTTGCTATACCAAGCATACCTGGTCTTAGTAAATCTTTTAAAGTTGTACGTGCTGCATCCAGGGAGTTAAGTTCTGTGCCTGCTGCCGTGGCATTATCGATTTCCTCATGAAAACGCGTCATCATCTGCACTGAATGCGATACTGCACGCGCAGTGATCAGCATGGCAACTACCACAACAAGTGGATCAAAATTAATTCCACAAATCTGTGCTACACCTAATGCCCATATCGCACTTATAAGACCTGATAACATCGGTAGTATTGTTCCGCGCCAAGTTCTATTTATGACAAATAACAAGATGAAAAAGATCAGCGATGCAATACCAACTAGCTTTACTGTCTCGGGAAGATAATGCTCAACCCAACCATACAATATGGGATTACCTACCAGGCTTATATCAACATGCTCATTATCAAGACTATTAGCCAAAGCATAGGCTTGTTCGAACACTAGATTGAAATCTATTAAGTTATCAAAAAAGTCTACTGTTATATATGAAGCCGTTAAATCTTTAGACACAAAAGGACCGTATACCAGGGGCGTACGGAGGATCGCCTCTTTCATATCGTCTATTTCTTTTTGTGACTGGGGTAAATTTGGCCACATAAAAGGGAAACTTTCAATCCCGACTGTAGATGCGCGTGTTTCTTTTAATTTTTTACCCGCAATAGAAAAAATCTGGAATTCGTTTATCGCATCAATCGAATACAAGCCCTGAGTCAGGTCTCGTATTGCTTTCAAAACCGGCATTTGAAAAATATCGCCCTTTGTCGACTGAACCATAAAGGTGACGATGCTGGTACCACCAAAAGTGTCTTTGAATTTTTCGTGTACCTTTACGTACGGATGGGAACTCGGCTGCAAGTCTTCAAATACTGTCTTAATATCTATCTGATAAGCAAAATTAGCCAGAACTGCAGTAATGACAAGGACAATTGCCAAAACCACTTTTCTCTGTTTCATGCAAAAAAATGAAAACCTTTCTAACATTTTATTCTCCAATGAGCCGAAAACCAGTTGGATCGGCGCCCCTAGTTATTTTTATGATTATTATTTTATAAAGCTAATTAGCTAGTAATGTCCACTTATTGGTTTCCAGATCCAGTTCGCCTACTGTGGCACCAACCGCCAGCACTTTTTTCCCATCGATTTCCAATTCTGAATGCGTGGTTAAATCAGTTTTAGACAGAGTTCTTGAATCAAAATCAGACAGATCAGCGGGAAACCTCATCCATTTCCCCTTATTCCCAATAGCTACCCATTCATTTGTCTCTTCAGACCAGTCGATGTCCATTAAATGCTCATACATTCCTGTTGTTTTAGGTGGAATATAGGTCCATGTCTCTCCAGCATCTTGTGTCGCAACAATAGCGCCGCCTAATCCGACAACAATGCCCTCTGACGGTGTACGAAATTCAACAGCTGAAAAACTATTAGGGCTATCTGTTTGAGTGTCTTTCCAGGTCTGGCCATTATCGCTACTCTTAAAAACCAAACCAAATTCGGCCGCGATAAAGAGCGTATTTTCATCAACACGCGTAATATCATTCAAGAAGACATCTTCTTCTTCACGCATTTGTGTCCATGTTTTTCCATAATCATTACTTTGAATAATCATACCCATCTCACCGACAGCCCACGCTTCACCACCCGGATATACATGCACTCTAAGTAACTTATTAGCGGTTTCTGACCTGGGCGACTCAACCTCTATCCAAGTATTACCACCGTCTTCTGTCAGTAAAGTAACACCACCATTACCTACAGCAACCATTCTTTTATCATCCCAAGCTTCAATATCTTGTAGATGAGACTCTATCGGTGTTTTTTGATTTTTCCAGGTTCTACCCTTATCCGTACTTATGAGTATTTTTCCATAATTGCCTGCCGCCATATAGACATCTGAACTGACTTTGCTTAGGCCAAAGATGTTATCCCGTACATCGATCACGGGTGGTATAACCTCTTTTATCGTTGCGGTTGGTTTGACAAAGATGCCGGCCCATAACAATGTCCCCACTATAGCCCAGGGCAATATAGAAAGAATATGTTTTACAATCTTCTCCCCAACCGTTTCTGTGTTTTCACTTGCTGGAGACACTTGTTCTGCTGCAGTATTATTTTCTGACATTCTATTACAACCCTTCTTAAAGAATCCTTAACCAAGGCGGTCTACTGAGGCGTAGTTTTACCTTCAACTTATGGCTAATTTTTTATTTGTAATTCGATCACACCCCCTAAAATAAAAAACGTAGCTGCTAGATGAGGATTATCTAGCAGCTACCTTTGAGGGGAGAACAATATTAAAACTAACTTATAGTTATTGTAGTTATTGTTATTTTGCGATACTGATTAACTTCTTAAGAGTTACATCGTCCGCTTCAACACCTGCTGGATTAGCCTTCATGTTAGATGACCAAGTCGTAGAGAACTCAGCCTTCCAATCGATGATATGACCAACAACTGGCATGGTAGACAAATATCCATCATCACCAACGTCACGACGGTTTTGGAAAATAAATGATTTCCAGAATTTGCCGTTTTGGTCAAGTGATTCACCGTAGTAAGGACGTGGATAGTCAACTTCCATCCAAACCGTTTTCTTACTGTATGGATGTTCTTCTGGTGGAACACCTTCTATTACCCATACTTCACGTGGCTCCCACTGTACTTGTGGTGCAGGGAAGAAATGTGGAGGAATATCCATGCCTACAGCTGGAAATTCTTTAATGGTGTTTTTGTAGGTTAAATCAACAGTCATAAGTGGCGCATGCGCAACCGCAAATATCCATTGACGACCTATCAACTTAGTAGACTGGTATTTGGTAGGAACAGCATCCCAAATATCCCAGTCATCATACAACTGCACCGTACCACCAATGGGATCCATCCAAGAACTACCTGTCAAACGACGTGCACGACGAACAGACTTCAAGTAAGCCCAAGTATCATCTGGCGTCTTTGAAGTAGGATCGTTA
>JAJFKM010000027.1 GCA_021773215.1 Gammaproteobacteria bacterium | reverse complement strand
AATCATCGGGTGAAATTGCACAGGGTATTTGTCTGTTTAATCCTGAGTGGCATCAGGGAGTGATTGGTATACTTGCTGCCAAAGTAAAAGAAACTTTTAATCGGCCGGTTATCGCTTTCGCAAAAGAAAGTGATGATGAAGGCGATATTATTAAAGGATCAGCGCGATCTATTAATGGACTGCATATTCGCGATTGCCTGGAAGATGTGACACGCCTTAACCCGGGTTTAATTCTAACATTTGGTGGTCATGCTATGGCTGCGGGTTTAACCATAAAAGAATCTCAGTTCGAACTTTTTTCTGAATGCTTTAACGAGGTTATTAAAGAACATATTTCATTGGAAGACATGCAGGATATCTGTGTGACTGATGGTGAATTATCTACAGAAGATTATTCTTTACAACTTGCAGCAGAAATTCAGTCTGCCGGACCTTGGGGACAGACATTTCCTGAGCCTGTCTTTGAAGGAAAATTTAAGGTCCTGGAGAAGCGTATCGTTGGCGCTAACCATCTTAAACTCAAACTTCAGGCTGATAATAAAGTTCTGGATGCTATTGCGTTTAATATTACTGATGAAGATTGGCCAGCTGGTTCGAAGGAGATCATGTCTACTTATCGTTTAGGTATAAATGATTTTCGTGGTAATCGTCAGCTCCAATTGTTCATAGAATACTTAAACCCACTCTAAATCCTTCTCTGATCCCCACTGTTTTTCGTTTTTTCACACTAAACAATTGGTTTTAGTGCTACTAATCTCGTAGTTGGCCTTAAATTTGCATTTTCCAATTAGAAATTAATAAAACAATAATAGTGTGAGTCCAGGCAATGGAATTAGCATACAAACAGGATGGTTATTTAATACAGATCGGCAAGTGGACTGCATTAGCTATTTGTCTTTATCTATGCGCTATAGGTTTAAAGACCTTTCATAGTTACCAATTGCACAAAATAATTTCTGTCAACATGGCATCTGTGCAAAAAGCATCTTTAATTACTCAAATGCATAATGAAATGTTGTTAATAACACGCTCGCATTTACAAATAATGCATGCAAGTAATGAAAAACAAATAAAAGAACATTTATGGAAGTTATCTGGATTGGTTTCTGATTATTTAATTCATTATCACCAGCTTGAACAAATTGTTGATAGTAGTGATGGAAGAATATTAGAACAATTTAAAACAGGTTTTGAGCAATGGCATGAATATAATATAAACTTATTGAGGTATGCCAATGTAGTTTCTGATTCAGGTTTCATGAATACATTAAATAGGATTGACTTGGCATTTAGTAAATTTGATAGTAATACTGATGAGTCACTACAAATAATTGCTCAATTAAGACAAGATATTAATAATGGGAAGGTTTTCTCTAATTAATGCACTAAATAATTGCTTTCTTTAATTCAGATTCTGTAATGTAAATTATTTTTATTATCGAATAAAATTTTAACGATATTTACATATTAAAGATTCATCTTTCACACAAGGTCATGTAAATGGACGATAAAAAAACATCAAAAATTTTGATGAAAAAATTCCTTTCTGAAAAACTTAAGAATACATCACTGAAACTAATCAATATTCTAGGCGTAGCAGCATCACTATTATTGATACTGCTTGTGTACGGTTTTTATCAATCTGATCATGACATGATTAATAGTAAAAAACGCATGGCTGAAATAGAAGAGATACAGGGAAAATTTTTTTTATATGATGAAATATTAACTATGTCTGCACGAATGGCTGTATTAACAGGCGATGATAGCTGGGAACAACGTTATCGAGATACAGAAAAGAAATTAGAAGAAAGAATAACGAAAGCGACTGAAATATTTCCAGACATCTTGGCCGCTTATATCACTAATACAAATCATATAAATCAAAAATTGCTCAAGTTTGAGAATAAAGCATTTGAATTGACAAGGCTGGGTGAAACAGAGCGGGCTCTGGATATTTTATCCAATGATGAATATCAAAGCTATAAAGAGCAGTACACAAATGGCATTGATTCTCTGTATGAAATTTTATTGAAGCAAAATATTACAGATGAAGGAAAATTACAATCATTGGAATTTTATTATTTTTTAGCATTTTTGATTGTTTTGATATTATTTTTAATAGTGTGGATAGCTTTGAATCTCACGCTGAAATACGAGCGATATCGTCTTAATCAGAATCTAGAGATAACCGTGAACACCGATAGTTATCTAAAAGGAATTTTAGAGAATGCCGTTGATGGCATTATTAGTATTGATAAGAAGGGTATGATCTTGTCACTTAACCCTGCAACGAAAAATATATTTGGTTATAGCGAAGCAGAGATGATAGGTCAGAACGTGAAGATGCTAATGCCTTCACCATATCATGAAGAACATGATGGGTATTTAAGGAATTATCATGAGACTGGTAAGAAGAAGATTATTGGTATAGGTCGTGATGTAGAGGGCAGGCGTAAAGATGGTAGTACCTTTCCCATGGAGTTAGCTGTCAGTGAAAACAAGGTCGGGACCAGTAAAAATTATACCGGCATTGTTCGAGATGTTTCAGATCGAGTTAGCAAGCAGAAAGAAATTGAAGATCAAAAATTCTATTATGAAAACTTATTTGAAAATTTTAATGTCCCCGCATTTGTAATAAATACAGAGCATAAGGTTATTCTCTGGAATAGAGCTGCAGAATTGCTCACTGGTGTGAAGGCTAGTGAAATATTGGGGACCACTAATCATCAAAAGCTTATCTATAATAAGGAACGACCAGTATTTGCAGATCTTGTGCTCGATGGTGCTTTTGAAAATCAAGACTCATATCCTGCCGATTTGAAGTATCCAGTTGAAATAGAAAAAAGTCTCATGCCCGGAGGAAAGCGGGCGCAAAATTGGGTGGATTTCCCGCGTTCTGGTAGACCACCTGTTTATCTGATATTTGATGCGGGTCCTATTTATGATAAGGAAGGCAAGGTGCTAGCGGTTGCTCAAGTAATGCAAGATGTAACTACAATGAAGAGCATGGAGGATTCGATTAAAGTAAATAATGAATTGTTACTACGTTCGAATGAAGAGTTGGAACAATTTGCTTACGTCGCTTCACATGATTTACAAGAGCCCTTGAGGATGGTTGCCAGTTATACGAATCTTTTGGCAGTACGCTATAAAGATAAGTTGGATGCTGATGCCAATGATTTTATAGATTATGCCGTTGATGGTGCAAAACGGATGCAGACTTTGATTAATGATTTACTTACATTTTCACGGTTAAATAAGGAAGGTCGTGAATTTTCAATAATAGATATGGATAAGTTATGTCAAGATGTGATTAATGACCTCAGTATTAGTATTAAGGAAGTGAATGCAGATGTAAGCAAGGATGTGTTACCTGAAATTAAAGGCGACGAGCTACAAATAAGACAACTACTTCAGAACCTAATCAGTAATGCGATTAAGTATAGTGACCCTGAACGCAAAAATAACGTCCATATTTCTGCAACAATTGAACAGGATAAATGTAAGTTTATTATCGCTGATAGTGGTATTGGCATAGCACCGGAGTATTTTGAAAAAATATTTATTATTTTTAAACGATTACATGGGAAGGACGCATATTCCGGTACAGGTATTGGATTATCGATATGCAAAAAAATTGTGGAGCTTCATGGTGGTGTCATCGGCTTGGAATCTGAGCCTGGGAAAGGTTCAAGTTTTTACTTTACGGTATCTGGAAAGTTATAACTTGTAAGAAATACAAGCAAATATTAACCTATTGATATATATTCGAGAGATAGGTTCTAATGAATACATAATATAATAATAAAATGGGTGAAAGGTAATGCAGCTAGCAAATGTATTATTAGTAGAAGATAACCCCGGCGATGCACGTCTCACAATGGAAGCGTTATCAGAGGGTAAGATTAAGATAAATCTGACGCATGTAGAGGATGGTGTTCAGGCTATGGCTGCGCTCAGGCAAGAAGATGAATATGCAAATACCCCACGCCCTGACCTAATTCTCCTGGACCTTAATCTCCCACTAAAAGACGGTCGAGAAGTGCTTGAAGAATGCAAGGAGATACCAGAATTAGCAAATATACCGGTTGTGGTGTTAACGACATCCCAAAGTGAAGAAGATATTGCTCGTAGTTACGATCTAAAAGCAAATTGTTATGTTACAAAACCTGTTGATTTTGATGACTTTGTGCGCGTTATTAAATTAATCGATGAATTCTGGTTTTCAATAGTTAAGTTACCTCCTACTTAATTCAGGATTTTTTTCTTATGAAACCTATCAATATAAAACGAATAAGCTTCGTCTAGTTTCTGCCTGTTAGAAGCTCATCTGTCTGTAGTTAAGACGCTAATACCCATAATTAACTAAAGTTTCAGCTTGTCTTGCCGATATATTTAGTCACACATAAAACGATGTAAGCTATTGTATTATGTGGCAAATATAAAGAACTATTACTTTGCTATTGAATAGTTAAATAAAGGAAGTTTCAATATGGGATGGCAGAAAATAACTAATATTCTTTTGGTGGAAGACAATCCAGGAGATGCACGTTTAGTTGAGATAATGCTTAATCAAACAAGCAATTCTGGTTTTCGACTAACTTGCAGTAATTCTATGGCTGAAGCAATTACTGAGATAAGTAATCATGGTTATGATGCGGCCTTACTGGATATGTCATTACCTGATGGAGAAGGTATAGAAAATATTACACGCTTAAAATCACGTGCTCCATCAATGCCTATCGTTGTCATGACCGGGCGTAAAGATGAAGAGTTTGCAATAAGTGCGGTCAAGGCCGGTGCCCAGGATTATCTGGTAAAAGGCCAAATCGACGAATTGCAACTATCAAGGACATTACACTATTCAATAGAGCGTAAAAATCTACAAGAGCAAATAACACATTTAGCAAACCATGATCAATTAACTGGTCTGGCCAATCGCGGTCTTTTCAGAATGCGCCTTGAGCATGCAATCAGTTGTGCTGGAAGAAGAGATGAATCTGTTGCCGTTTTATATATCGATCTTGACCATTTCAAATCAATTAATGATTCACTAGGGCATGCCATTGGCGATAAATTACTTAGTCTAGTCTCCTCACGGTTTTTGGAAACGGTCAGGGAGATAGACACTGTCGCCAGATTAGGTGGCGATGAGTTTGCCATTATCCTGGAAAATGTTACGCAGACATACAATGTTGCCGCTATTGCCGACAAAATTATAGAAAAGATTAGTCAGCCATTTCATATAGATGGTCATGTGCTCCATGTGGGCTGTAGTATTGGCATCGCTTTTTATCCGCATTGTGGACAAGACGTTGATACAATTATAAATAATGCGGATACAGCTTTGTATACAGCAAAAGCAAATGGTCGAAACCAACACCAGTTTTATACCGGTGAAATGAACCAGCAATCTTTAGATCAAATAAATATTGATTCAGCGCTGAAAGATGCTTTGAGTAAAAATGAATTTGTATTGCACTATCAACCTAAGTTTGACCGCATTAGTGGAAACATTTCAGGAAATGAGGCTTTATTGAGATGGAACCACCCAGAACGAGGGATGATCTATCCAGCAATGTTTATTCCGTTGCTTGAAAAAAATGGATTGATATCCGAAGTTGGGAAGTGGGTATTAGAGAGCGCGTGCAAACAACAAGTGCTGTGGGAAGATGCTGGTTTAGCCGTTGGAAAAATTGCGGTTAATCTTTCAGGTAGGCAATTGGCGCAACGTGACTTTAATAATGTTGTTGCCGATGTCATATCCGCTACGGGCATAAGACCTGGTTCGTTAGAATTAGAATTGACTGAGACATTATTAATCCAAGATACGCATTTAACGATGTCTATTTTAAATGCATTTAAGTCGATGGGGGTTAGTATTGCGATTGATGATTTTGGTACTGGTTATAATTCATTTAGTTATCTAAAAAAATTCCTCATTGATACATTAAAGATTGATCAATCATTTATTAAGCATGTAACTGAACAAGGTTCAGAAGCTGCTATAACAACAGCTATTATTGGACTTTCAAAAGATCTTGGTATCAAAGTTGTTGCAGAAGGGGTTGAGACCTTAGGGCAATTAGAGTTTTTACAAGATAAAAAAGTTGATGAAATACAAGGATACTATTTTAGCCGACCTGTTACTGCTGATGTTCTGGAAGATATTCTTTTTCAGCAGAAGTATTCTGATACTTCATGCCAAGTAAATATAGGTTAATTATTTACAGTTATGACATTATCCAAAGTTAACATTCTGCATATTGAAGATAATGAAGGAGATATTCGTCTTCTTAAAGAATTATTGAATAATGCTCGTGAAGGTAAATATAAAATAACCACCACCGTGACATTAAAAGGTGGCTTGGCGCAATTAGCAGACAATAAATTTGATGTTGTGTTAACAGATTTGGATCTACCTGATGCCGATGGAGTCAACACGATTACACGTATTCAGGAACAAGAACCATCTGTTCCTATCATTGTCATAAGCGGCCAAGATAGTGAAGAGCTGGCTTTGCAAGTTGTTCAAAAGGGTGCGCAGGATTATTTAGTGAAAGGGCAGGGAGACGGACTTCTGATCTGTCGGGCAATTGAATATGCAATCGAACGTAAACGCAATGAACAAGGGCTAAGTTATCTGGCTAATTATGACAGTCTGACGGGATTAGCAAATAGATTGTTGTTTCGTGAACGATTGGATCGCGCGCTCATTCGAGCAGATAGAAATAAAACATTAGTAGCATTACTTGTTATTGACCTTGACAGATTTAAAAATATTAACGACACCCTTGGTCATGATGCCGGTGATAAATTACTCATTGAGGTAGCTAATAGGCTTGAGAACTGTACAAGAGAGGGAGATACTATTGCTCGCCTTGGTGGCGATGAATTTACAATCATTATGGAAGATGTGAAAGCATTTGAAGATGCCGTAAAGATAGTCGACAAGATTTTGAATCAGATGAAAAATTCGTTCGATCTTCTTGCGCGAGAAATATACGTCAGTCCAAGCGTAGGAATTTCAATGTACCCTTTGGATGATACTGACGCAGGAAACTTATTAAGGAATGCAGACAGTGCTATGTATAGCGCCAAGGACGGTGGCCGTAACTGCTATCGTTTTTATACAGAAGACATGAATAAGAAGTTGCTGATAAATTTGAATATGGAAGCAAAATTAAGGCGTGCGATTGAACGAAACGAATTTGTATTAAATTACCAACCTAAATTTGATATGCATACTCAGGAACTACTAGGGGCAGAAGCCTTAATACGCTGGCATAGCCCTGATGAAGGTGTGATATCTCCTGCATTATTTATACCTCTTGCTGAAGAATCTGGATTAATCGGCGTTATAACAGATTGGGTTGTGCAAGAAGCGTGTAGACAAAATTCCTTATGGCAACAAGAAGGCCATGCTCCTATTCGAGTGGCAATCAACATATCACCTAGACAGTTTGCCCATGAGAATATTGCCAGACGAATATTCAATCAGATTATTTGCTCTGATTTGGCGCCTAAATATGTTGAATTGGAAATAACAGAAGGCGCCTTGATGGATGATGTTGAGAAGAGCAATGAAATCTTAAAGGAATTAAAGGATAGAGGCATACATATTTCAATTGATGATTTTGGTACTGGTTACTCATCATTAAGTTATTTGAAAAAATTTCATATTAACACTTTGAAAATTGATCAATCATTTGTTCGAGATATAATGGAAGATGCCGATGATGCTGCTATTGTTTCAGCCATAATAGCGATGGCTAAAAGTTTACGACTCAATGTTATTGCTGAAGGTGTGGAAACACCAGAACAGTTAAACTATTTAGCTGCGAAAGGTTGTAATGAGGCTCAAGGGTATTTACTAGGTAAGCCTGTATCAGCTAAAGAGTTCGAGAAATTTTTTGATAATAAATCTGAAACATCGGCTATAAAATTAGCGAAATCCGCCTGATTCAAAAGAAATCTATTTTCTATAGTTCTTGATGACTTCTATCCATGACTATCATGGCATCTGTAGCTATAGTAGAATGCGCGTTTTTTGTCATCAGGTTCAATATAAATGCTTGAAATAAACCCACTTCGTAACAGAATTACTGATATGCAAGAGCGTGTTCAATCGCTTAGGGGGTATCTTTGAATACGACCAGAAGGCTGAACGGCTAGTAGAAGTATTACGCGAACTTGAACAACCCGATGTCTGGGAAAATCCTGAAAAAGCACAAGCACTAGGTAAAGAACGCGCCAACCTTGAAAATGTTGTTAATACAATAAAATCTCTGGAAGAGTCTTTTACCGATTCTGTTGATTTATTAAAGCTTGCCGAAGAAGAAAATGACGAGGATACATTCACAGCAGTGCTGGATGATCTTGACGCTAATGAAGAATACCTCGCTAAACTTGAATTTCGTCGGATGTTTTCCGGTGAAATGGATCCCAATAATGCCTTTGTTGATATCCAATCTGGTTCAGGTGGTACTGAAGCTCAGGATTGGGCAGATATACTATTACGTATGTATTTGCGCTGGGGTGAGCAGCATGGATTCAAGACAGAGTTAATCGAAGTTTCTCCTGGTGAAGTTGCCGGAATTAAAAGTGCCACAATTCAATATACTGGCGATTATGCCTTTGGTTGGTTGCGCACTGAAACGGGTGTTCATCGCCTGGTTCGAAAGTCACCTTTTGATTCTAGTAATCGTCGCCATACATCGTTTGCCTCAGTCTTTGTATCCCCGGAGATTGATGACAACATTGAGATAGATATTAATCCGGCGGACTTACGAACTGATACCTATCGAGCCAGTGGTGCTGGCGGTCAACACGTTAATAAAACTGATTCAGCAGTTAGGCTAACTCACCTGCCGACAGGTATTGTTGCGCAATGCCAAAATGACCGATCACAACACAAGAATAAAGATCAGGCGATGAAGATACTTCGGGCAAAGTTATACGAACATGAGATGCAAAAACTGAACTCGGAAAAACAAGCATTGGAAGACTCCAAGGCAGACATTGGTTGGGGCAGCCAAATACGTTCCTATGTACTGGATCAGTCTCGTATTAAGGATCTCAGAACAGGGGTAGAGACTGGCAATACACAGGCGGTGCTCGACGGTGATCTTGACCGGTTTATTGAAGCCAGTCTGAAAAGCGGCTTATAAGAATTTGAGCATGGAATATCAGGCAGATCTGTTAGTATCTGTCTATCGATAAATATTAAGAACAAACATAGATAAAAACACGAACAGCTTATGAGTGATGATAACGAAAACCAAAATGAAAATGACCTAATTGCACAACGACGCCAGCAATTAAACGACATACGCGAAACAGGTAATGCCTTTAGTAATGACTTCAGACGGGATTCATTAGCAGCGGACTTGGTTGCTAAATATGAAGAAAAAACTAAAGAAGAGCTTGAAACCGATAGTGTCAAGGTTGCTATCGCTGGACGGATGATGAGCCGTCGTATTATGGGTAAGGCATCTTTCGCGCATATTCAGGATATGTCGGGCAAGATTCAATTATATGTTAGGCGTGATGATTTACCCGAAGGGCTCTACAACACCGGATTCAAGAAATGGGATATCGGTGACATCATAGGTGCAACCGGAACGGTCATGAAGACCAATAAAGGTGAACTTAGTATTCATGTCGATTCAATAAAATTATTAACCAAGTCCTTACAACCCTTACCAGAAAAATTTCATGGTTTGACCGATCAGGAAATGCGTTATCGGCAGCGTTATGTAGATCTAATAATGAATGAAGAGACTCGCAATACATTCAAGATTCGATCACAGGTAGTTGAGTTTATACGTTCGTATTTAAATAATGAAAATTATATTGAGGTAGAAACACCGATGATGCATGTCATTCCCGGTGGCGCAACAGCACGGCCATTTAAAACGCATCATAATAGTTTGGACATGGAACTCTTTCTTCGGATTGCTCCTGAGCTATATTTAAAGCGACTTGTGGTAGGTGGTTTTGAAAGAGTTTATGAGATTAACCGTAGTTTTCGAAATGAAGGTCTTTCACCACGACACAATCCTGAATTTACCATGCTTGAATTTTATCAAGCTTATTCTGATTATGAAGATTTAATGAATCTTACAGAAGATATGCTGCGAAAGATGACGACCAAACTTTTTGGTAGTAATGAAGTAACTTACCAAGGTGATACCTATGATTTAGGTAAATCTTTTGAACGCATGACTGTGGTTGAATCGATCCTGAAATATAATGATGCGATTGAAATTGAAGATCTACAATCATTGGAAAAAATTAAAGCGCATTCTCAACGTTTAGATATTCTGCTTGAAGATAGTTACGGTCTTGGAAAAATTCAGATTGAAATATTTGAAAAAACTGTTGAAGCAAATTTATTAGCGCCGACCTTTATAACTCAGTATCCGACAGAAGTATCGCCACTTGCACGTAAAAATGATAGCGATCCATTTGTAACCGATAGATTTGAATTTTTTATTGGTGGTCGAGAGATTGCTAATGGTTTTTCAGAGTTAAATGATCCGGAAGATCAGGCAGAACGTTTTCGTAAACAGGTCGAAGAGAAAGAGGCTGGTGATGCAGAGGCCATGCATTTTGACGATGATTATATCACTGCACTGGAATACGGGATGCCGCCAACCGCAGGAGAAGGGATTGGTATAGACCGGCTAGTTATGTTTTTGACAGACTCTCCTACTATTCGTGATGTGATCTTATTTCCGCACATGCGTTCCAAAGCTAATTCCTGAACATAATTCAAAATTGGTATTTAAATAATGTCCTCACTTGATGATTTTGATACCAGTTTAGTAGAGGGATTAAAAAATGGTGATCAGGACAGCTATAAAAAACTGGTTGTTGTCTATTGGGAAAAAATGAATTGTCTTGCTCGTCGTTTACTAAACGACTCCTCTGCTGCAAATGATTGTGTACAGGAGGCTTTGATTAAAGCTATCAATAAGATTGATGATTTTGAAGGAAAAGGAAGCTTTGCTGGCTGGTTACGACGAATAGTCGTTAATGAAGCATTAATGGCGCTGAGAAAAAAGAAATCAAGAAAAGAAGACTCAATAGATAATTTAATGCATGAATTTGATGAAATGGGAATGTATAGCCAGCCTTATAATGGAGACCCAATCAGTCTGGATGTTTTACAAGAGTCAGAAGAAGTAAGAATGCAAGTCAGATTAGCTATCGATAAATTACCGGATATTTTTCGCCTTACCTTGGTGCTACGTGATATTGAGGGCTACACTACTAAGGAGGTTGCCGAAAAAATGGATGCTACAGAACAAAACGTAAAAGTTCGTTTACATAGAGCGCGTCTGGCATTGCGAAACATCCTTGCACCTGTATTAAGAGAGGAGGCTGGGTAAATTATGAAATTACTTAAAAAAATCATGCACGCTAGCCTGACCTGTCGTCAGGTTGAAGAATTCCTGATGGATTATTTGGAGAAGCGCTTAGGTTTATGGACGACATTGCAATTTCATGTACATATATTCATGTGCCCAAACTGCACAAAATATATTCAGGAGTATAAAAATACGATTGCACTGGAAAAACAGATTTTCCAAAATCCAGATGAAGAAGCAATCGGAAATGTTCCTGATGATATCCTTCAGGCAATCATTAGTGTAAAAAGACAATAATGATCAATTTGTAACTTTTTTATTGCTCATGACATCGTTGTTAATCGGTAAATATTATCATTATATACAATGAGTTATAAACTCTAGTCGAGTTTTAGCTATCCGGTTTAATTCCCCTATTAATATGTAGTAAATAATTCTATTGAGCTGGAAACTTTTGGGTTTAGGGTCAGTCCATATATCTGTGTGGCAGGGGTGGAACTCTTTTAGATGGATTTGTTACATTTGCTATACAACATTATTTTTAAAAATATACAATAATTCCCCCTTAATGGAATTATATTTTGTTAAACCTCCAGGAGATTCAAAGATGTCAAATAAACACAAACTTAACCCACTAGCTGTTGCATTAGGTACTACATTTGCAATTTCATTAGCATCAAGCCCTATTGTTAATGCTGCTGAAAACCCATTTGCTTCAACTGAGTTGAATAATGGTGGTTATATGGTCGCAGAAGAAGGTAAATGCGGTGAAGGCAAGTGTGGCGACAAGAAAGAAGCCGAAGGTAAATGCGGCGAAGGCAAATGTGGTGATAAGAAAGAAGCCGAAGGTAAATGCGGTGAAGGCAAATGTGGTGATAAGAAATAAGTTTGAGTCAACACAAAGTGTCTGAAAATTATCCTGTACAAGGTGCAGGGTTAGGTCTGCGGCGAGCCTTTATTGGCTCGCTTGCAGATGACATTCCCTCCCAAATAGATTTTATGGAAGTGGCGCCCGAGAACTGGATCGATGTTGGTGGTAAGTTAGGACGTCAATTCCATAAAATTTCAGAACAAATCCCTATAGTCTGCCATGGCCTCTCATTAAATATTGGTGGACAAGCTCCGCTTGATGAAGCATTTATTCGACGAGTTAAACAATTTCTTGAACTGCATAACATCCCCGTCTATAGCGAACATCTTAGTTATTGTGCCGACGAGGGCCACCTTTATGACTTGATGCCAATTCCCTTTACTGAGGAAGCGGTGCATTATGTTGCTGAAAGAATTATGCGCGTACAAGATATTATTGGACGACGTATGGCAATGGAAAATGCATCTTATTATGCCGCTGTGGGTAAGGAGATGGATGAAATTGAGTTTGTTAATGCAGTTATGGAAGAAGCAGATTGTTTGTTCCATATCGATATTAATAATATCTATGTGAATAGTATCAACCATTGTTATGACGCAGAAAAGTTTCTTAAGGCTTTGCCGGGTGATCGTATTGTGTATGCTCATATTGCGGGTCATTACATTGAAGCGGAAGACTTACGCGTAGATACTCATGGTGCAGATGTCATTGACCCAGTATGGCAATTACTTGATGTTGCTTATAATCATTTTGGTGTATTTCCGACTCTCTTAGAAAGAGATTTTAATATTCCACCATTAGATATATTGTTGAAAGAAGTTGAAACAATTCGGCATTACCAAATAAAGCACGAAACCAATGACCAGTCTATTAAAGAACAAAAAAGCTGAAAGTTTTAAAGACGTTCAGAATGTGTTCACGCAACACATGCGTGATCCAGATAATAATCCTGCGCCAGAAGGTGTTGAAGATCGACGCATAGGCGTGTATCGGGAACTTGTTTATAACAATATTCAAAGTTTTATTGGTAATAGCTTTCCGGTTTTACGAAAAATAACAGCGGATGAACATTGGCATCAGATGCTGCGTGATTATGTCAATCGTCATAAGTCACATACTCCTTTATTTCCGAAAATGCCTCAGGAGTTTTTGCAGTATCTTGAAAACGAACGTAACGATAATCCAGAAGATCCGCCTTTTATATTAGAGTTGGCTCATTATGAATGGATTGAAATAGCCTTATCTATTGATACTCGAGAAATTGACTTAAGTAACATAGAACAAAGAGGAGATTTACTTGAAGGTATACCAGTATTAAATCCTATTTCTGTTGCGCTTGCATACACATGGCCGGTGCACGAGATAGGACCAACAAACCTGCCGGATACACCACCCAATGAAAAAACCTACATTATTGTTTATAGAAAACAGGATGATGAGGTTGGATTTGTTGTGCTTAATCCAGTATCTGCAAAATTGATTGAATATCTTCAAGCTGGTGAGAAAAAAACCGGACGTGAAATCCTTTTAAATATAGCAAAAGAGTTAAATCATCCTAATCCTGAAACAGTCATACAAGGAGGCCTTGAAATTATGCGAGGTTTCCTAGATAAGGATATCTTGTTAGGCACGGAAAGATAGATTATTAATAAATCTTGTTTGCACCAGCAGGTGCTGATGTAGATAAAATATTAAATCAATCTAGAGCAAGAAATTGTTAAATGAATAATATGAAGTGTAACTATTCGTATAGTTCATTCATCTTAAAGCATAGAAACGACCAATATTTTATATATATGGAGAGACTATGAGTAACGATATGCAATCATTCTTGTTGACCACGCTTGAAGTGATGACCGGTTTGTTTATTTTAATGGTTGGTCTTGGTGTATTAGCAATTATCGTCCTGTACACGATCGACGTAACACAGACTAAACAAGCAGTCCGCCGCAATTATCCTGTCGTAGGTCGTTTTCGTTATTTCTTTGAGCACGTTGGTGAATTTTTTCGTCAATACTTTTTTGCACAAGACAGGGAAGAGATGCCGTTCAATCGCGCCCAACGGTCTTGGGCTTATCGAGCCGCTAAAAATATAGACAATACCATTGCCTTTGGTTCTTCTCGAGATTTACGTCCACCCGGTACTGTGTTATTTGTAAACTGCCCATTCCCAACCTTGGGGCAAGATGCTGTTGAGCCAGAAGCAGTTACTATTGGGCCCAATTGTGAAAAACCATATACAACAAATTCTCTCTTTAATATTTCAGGTATGAGTTTTGGTGCGATTTCTAAACCTGCTGTATTGGCCTTATCTAATGGTGCACGTATGGCGGGTTGCTGGATGAATACCGGCGAAGGAGGTTTATCTCCTTATCATCTGCAAGGTGGTGCCGACATTGTTTTTCAAATTGGCACTGCTAAAAATGGTGTTAGGGATTTGGATGGAAATTTGAATGAAGAAAAATTAAGAGACACCGCTGCACATGAACAAGTGAAAATGTTCGAAATAAAAATGAGTCAGGGTGCAAAACCAGGTAAAGGTGGAATACTGCCTGGTGGAAAGGTGACTGATGAAATCGCAAAAATTCGTGGAATTAAACCTGGATCAGACGCTATTAGTCCAAACCGTCATACTGATATTAATTCAAATTCAGAATTGTTGGATATGATTACCCGCGTTCGAAATGTAACTGGGAAACCTGTTGGGTTTAAAGCAGTAATAGGTGCCTATGGATGGTTGGATAATTTATTTGTCGAAATAAATGAACGTGGTGCTGAATCTGCGCCTGATTTTATCACGGTAGATAGTGCTGATGGTGGTACAGGCGCAGCACCGATGTCATTGATGGATGACATGGGATTGCCATTACGTGAAAGCCTACCGTTACTTATAGACAAATTAAACGAACATGGTTTACGAGATCGCATCAAGGTAGTAAGTTCCGGTAAACTGATTACACCGGCAGATGTAGCATGGGCACTATGTGTTGGTGCTGATTTCATCACCTCTGCACGTGGTTTTATGTTTGCTTTGGGTTGTATACAAGCATTACAGTGTAATAAGAATACCTGTCCAACTGGAATAACAACACATAAGCTTAAATTGCAAAAAGGATTAGATCCTGAGGACAAAGCCATTCGGGTAATGAACTATGCAAAGAGTATGACAAAGGAAGTGGGTGTTCTAGCCCATTCTTGTGGTGTAAACACGCCAAGAGGACTGGATAGAAAGCATGCAAGAGTAGTGACGAATAATGGATTATCTGTTGCATTAAATGAATTGCATCCAGATGTAATAAACTGAATTTCTGTTGAAATATATGATAGAACTGAATAACTATAAATTGTACTTATACCGTAATAGGAGTTAGTGATGGTTGCAATAATAAATCTAATGAATTGGGCTCAGGATTTTCTGGAGAAAATATTGGAAGCGGTTGGTTTTATAGGGCCATTATTACTTCGTTTATATCTCGTTCCAATCTTTTGGATGGCGGGGTCAAAGAAAATTAGTTCGATAGATAGCACTATTGAATGGTTTGGAAATCCTGATTGGGGATTAGGTCTGCCATTTCCAACGTTATTGGCATGGATGGCTTCATTGACTGAAGCCGGAGGCGCAATATTATTATTATTTGGCTTGGGTGTACGATGGATATCAATTCCACTAATGGCAACGATGGTTGTTGCTGCAGTAACCGTGCACATACAAAATGGTTGGCTTGCAATAGCAGAAGGAGCTGGCTTCTTTGCAACTGAAAGATCGATGGGAGGAATTGAAAGGCTCGATCGCGCAAAAGATATTTTAAAAGAGCATGGAAATTACAGTTGGCTTACTGAAAATGGACCACTTGTCATACTTAATAATGGTATCGAATTTGCTGCCACCTATTTCATTATGTTGCTGGCCTTATTAGTAATAGGTGCAGGTAAATATGCTAGTCTTGATTATTGGATAGCAAAAAAATTCAGACATTAGTCTAGGCCTATAATTTTATAATCTGTATTAATGTTATTTCATTAATATAGCTTACATATTATGTTAGCTAAGGATTGAAATGTTATCCAGTAACGCCTTTCTATTAATTATTACTCTGCTAATTCTCTCAACACTGCTTGAACCATTGGCAGATAAACTTCGGGTGCCTTTTAGTATTGTTCTGGTGTTGACCGGCTATATCGGTTCAGAAATCATTATTGGTGTATTTGATGTTGATACGGGTATTCGCTGGGATAATTTCAAGACTATTATTTTTTATGTCATTCTTCCCATCCTGATTTTCCAATCTGCAATAGAGATAAATCTAAAGACTCTCCTTAGAAATTTTGTGCCGATATTAATCATGGCTATACCGTTAATGATTTTATCGACAATAGTAACTGCACTAGGTCTTTATAAGGGTATTGACCATGCCACAGGGTTTCCATGGATAGCAGCGCTTATTACAGGGGCATTATTATCGGCTACAGATCCAGCTTCAGTTATTTCACTATTAAAAAAAGCCAATGCTCCGGAACGATTGAGAATATTATTGGAAGGAGAGAGTTTATTTAATGATGCAACTGCAATCGTTTTATTCAGTATTCTGATTAGTATTGCGACTCATAGTCAGGAAACTACGAGCTGGACTATGTTATTAATACGATTCTCTGAAGTATTTCTTGGGGGCCTGCTTACGGGTATTGTTATCGGATTTGTTGCTTTCTTGATTATTAAACTATTAGATAATCAACAGTCATTTGTAATCATTAGTATTCTTAGTGCCTATTCTTGTTTTATTCTTGCGGAAGACGTGCTGCATTTTTCAGGTGTTATTGCTGTGCTTGCTTGTGGTCTCACTTTGGGCGCAGTAAGTGTAGGACAATTTTCTGAGACTAGCTTTGCTAATCAGCTTTGGTCGTTGCTAGCCAAGATAGCAGAATCTTTGATTTTTATTTTAGCGGGGATCACGATTACATTAAGCATGTTTGTTGATCAATGGCTTGCTATTTTGATTGGTATAGCAGCAGTTATCTTTGCCAGAATTGTAATCATCTTCGGCACCTTTCCCTTTTTATCTTTATTACCGGGCATTCAACCTGTTTTGTTAAATCATCAGACGATATTAGTCTGGGGAGGGGTACGTGGTACGGTTACATTGGCTTTGGCATTGTCATTACCATTAACGCTGGATTACTGGTATACAATTCAGTCTATAGCCTATGGCGTCGTTATCTTTACCTTGTTTACCCAAACAATGACAATGCCGATATTACTGAGAAAAATAAAAAGCTGATTATACTAGCTGTTTTTTAATGCTTGTGGTGGTTCAATAGAAAAACCTTGTATAAAATCAGCTCCTATCTCAAATAAAGATTCGACAATTTCATCACTATCAATACATTTTATGATTGTTTGTGCGCCGATCAGGTGGTTTATATCATTTATCGATTCGAGTAACTTATATTCATGATTTTGTTCAATACTGATTTTGCTAAACTGTCGTGCATCGACTTTTATATAATCAATATTTAACTGTTTAACAGTATTTATACTTACCGGGTTGTAATTAAAATTATCCAATGAGATCTTGCAGCCTTGTCGTTTTATGAGTGAGACAAAACGTTTGAAGCGATCCATGTTGTCATAAAACTGCGGCTCATTTATCTCAAAACAAATATTGCCGGCTGGAATGTTGTAATCATTAAAAGTATCAACGGCATATTTAATAAATTTTTCATTTAAGATAGATTGTTGTGATAAATTTATGCTAATCATATGTGCCTTGTTAAATAGAGGATTACCATACGCTACCATCTCCATTACAACCTTTAATACCCAATCATCTATAGCAGATAGCATGTGATATGCTTCCGCAGTATGCAGGAAGTTACTTGCTGATAAAATCTCACCTTCAGTATTTTTCATGCGTAACAGAACTTCATAAAAAAGTATGTCGTTTAAGTCATCAAGTGGTTTTATTTGCTGTGTGTATAGTTTGAAATTTTCTTTTTCAAGACACTTCTGCAATTCTTCCAGAATCTTAAGTTCACCGGTATGTTTTTTAAAGTGCGACTTGCCCGATTCTAGTACTTCTACTCTATTCCCACCTGCATCCTTCGCTTGATAACAAATTAAATCTGCAGATCTTTTCAGTTCCGTAAGAGATGTAGTGGAATCATTGAGCTGCACGATGCCGATACTTGCAGTCGTTGAAAAGTTTTTTCCATGCCAATCAAACTTAGTGTTAAATACCTCTTCACGAAATATTTCAGCTATCAGTTTTGCTTTATCAAGATTGCAGCTATACATAATAACAGCAAACTCATCACCACCTAACCTAGCGACTGTATCTGTATCACGCGCTATCTTTTTTAATCTATCTGATATCTTCTTTAAAAGTTCATCGCCTGCTTCATGCCCGCAACTATCATTGACCAATTTAAATCGATCAAGATCGATATAACAGACAGCATGTTCTCTATCTGAATTATTAGAACTTGTAATTATTTTATCTAGACGAGTATCAAATTCACGGCGATTTATTAATCCAGTTAATGGGTCATGTTTCGCTTGCCAGTTTAGATTTTTTTCCATACTGCGTTTTTCAGTGACATCACGAAAAATCATTACGGAACCAGTAAGTATATTATTCTCCTGTTTTATTGGAGTCGCACTATATTCAATTGCATACTCAAGTCCATCACGCCTTATGAGTATTGAATTATCAGAACTATTGATAGTGGCATTACTTTCAATACACTGTTCAATTGGATTAGATAATTTCATATGGCTAGATTCGTCAACGAGATTTAAGACCATCGATAGGTGTTTTCCCCTGATCTCGTTAGCGTCCCAGCCAGTATATATTTCTGCTACAGGATTCATATAGACAACACGACCAAACTGATCTGTTGAAATAACGCCTTCACCTATTGACTGTAATGTTATTTCAGCTTGCTGCTTTTCACGAGAGACAACTTCATTCTTTCTTATATATTCATGGTTATCTTTATAAAGATTTACGTTCAGGTTCTTTGTCTTTTCTATAACGTCATATAATTTTTTAACCTTCCCATTTTCTTCTCCTGCAAGACCAAATGCATCTAGTAATGATTTAGAGTAATAATTAGCAGTAATCACCAAAATGCAGTATGTGACAGCTAATAAAGCTGCCGTTGGATAAGCGTCTTCTGGAGGCATGCTGTATATCCAGAAGATCATTGGAAAAATAAATGTAGAAATATAAATAATGTAGGAGGGCAAAAAAACAGATAACAAAGGTAGATAGGCGACAGAAAGAACTGCCAAGGTTAATAATAATACTACCTGAACAAAGAAACTCGCTAAAGGTAGAAACAACAAATAACCAATACTAAACGTCAATGCAGCAATCCCGGCCATTAATGTTTGATAAACGGCCCATTGGTTATTTATTTGAAGTGACTTTTTATGCTTCCCAAACTCCTTGATTACGAGCGTATGTGTTAAAGAGGTAAGAACAATAAAAGCTAACCATGGAAGATATAGATAGTCTGGCGTAGTTGGTAAAACAAACCAAGTCACTAATAAAGCAGCAATTATGTTTAATATAATGCCAATTGGCGCTTGTTGGTATAGGTAATATAAAGCCTGATCACTATTCTTGAGCGGGTGGTCTAGGGGATGTTCAATATAATCAGTATTCGTGGTATTGCTCGAATGTCGTGAGTTTATATCTTCATTGATTATGTTTGCTGTATCCACTTCATCGTTCCTTTAATCTATATTCATTGCAAGAGCGTGTATATACGTTTTGTTATATGACTATAGAATATAGTGATTTATGACGAGATGGTTGTGATGCTGGTCACAGAGCTGTAGATAAACTAGTTAATCATGTGATTTGATTCACATAAAAACATAAATTTATCAATTAGATAAAAAAGAAAGGTGCAGAAATGCACCTTTCTCTATTTTTTTCTGGCTTGTATTTTTAGCCGTAGTGCATTTAATTTTATAAAACCTTCAGCATCTTTCTGATTATATGCTCCGGCATCATCCTCAAAAGTCGCAATTGATTCGTCAAACAGACTATCTGACTCAGACTTTCTGCCTGTAACAGAAACACTGCCTTTAAAAAGTTTTAAACGAACAGTACCGTTAACCGTTTTTTGTGTTTCATCAATCAAGGTTTGTAATGCTGTCCTTTCAGGACTCCACCAATAACCGTTATAAATTAGTTTTGCATAGCGAGGCATTAATTCATCTTTAAGGTGAGTAACCTCACGGTCCAGTGTTAATGATTCCATTGCCCGATGTGCCTTAAGCAGAATTGTGCCGCCAGGTGTTTCATAACAGCCACGTGATTTCATGCCTACATAACGATTCTCAACAATATCATCACGGCCTATACCATGTTTGCCGCCGAGCTCATTCAAGCTGGCAAGTAGTTTCGCAGGTGATAATATTTTACCGTTCAATGCAGTTGGGTCACCGTTTTTAAATTCCAGCTCAATCGATTCTGCTGTATCGGGTGCTTTCTCAGGGGAGACGGTCCATTTCCACATTGATTCTTCTGGCGCACACCAGGGGTCTTCAAGTTCTCCACCTTCATAAGATATATGTAATAAATTAGCATCCATTGAATAAGGTGAAGCACCTTTTCGTTTGGCTTCAATGGGGATACCTTTTTGTTCGGCATAGGTTAATAGTTTTTCTCGTGAATTCAAATCCCACTCACGCCATGGTGCAATAACATGCACATCTGGTTTTAATGCATACGCGCCTAATTCAAACCGGACTTGATCATTGCCTTTACCCGTGGCGCCATGTGAAATCGCATCGGCTCCGGTTTCATTTGCAATCTCAACCAGGCGTTTTGCAATGAGTGGTCGAGCAATAGATGTACCTAATAAGTACTCGCCTTCATATATGGTGTTTGCTCTAAACATGGGGAAGACATAGTCACGGACGAATTCCTCTGTCAGATCTTCGATGAAGATTTCCTTGACGCCCATTTGCTCTGCCTTAACGCGAGCTGGTTCAACCTCTTCTCCTTGTCCAATATCGGCAGTAAAGGTTACTACTTCACAATCGTAATTATCCTTCAACCAGGTAAGAATCACGGATGTGTCGAGCCCACCTGAATAGGCTAAAACAACTTTATTAATATTTTTAGTGTTCATTGTCTTTTATCAATCTTGGAAAGGCGCTCATTCTAGCGTTTAAGGGAAAACTATCAATACTTAGACGAAATTGATGAATGTTTTTAACTGTTTTAGGAATTCAGTCGGCTTTTCAGCATGCAACCAGTGCCCAGCACCATTAATCATGGTGATTTCAGCAGCCGGAAAATGCTCATATATAGCAGGATTATGGATACTGCGTAGATAATCGGATTCAGATCCACCCAGAAAAAGAGTAGGTATGCGACATGATGTGCTTTTTAAGTTTTCAGGGAATTGTCCAATTAAATTCAGATTGGCCATAATGCCTCCCAAATTAATACGCCATTTAAATCCCTCGTCGGTACGCACTAGGTTTTGCAAAAGAAGTTGAATAACACCCTTATCATCAATGACTTTATTTAGAGTCTCTTCAGCCTGGGAGCGACTTTTTAAAGTGTCCAGTTTTAAAGAATTCATCGCTGCAATTAAGGTGTCAAAGTCTTGATCATAATTAACCGGTGCGATATCAATCACGGTTAAAGCAGTAAAACGTTCGGGATTAGATAATGCAGCTGTCATCGCCACTTTGCCGCCCATGCTGTGGCCAATAATTATAAGATCTTTGAGGTTTAGCTGATCCGCAATACTAATGACATCATCAGCCATTTCCTGATAAGTCATACTTTGTGCGTGCGGTGATTGACCATGATTGCGAAGGTCAGGGCTAATAACATGGTGGCTGTTCGCTAAGGACCGGGCAATTCCTTGCCAGTTTCGTGCTGAACCAAATAAGCCATGCAATATAATAATCGGACGGCCCTGACCAAGCTCAGTATAGTTGAGACGTATCATATAAAACGGTGATCAAATAATTAACGTTTGGGGATATAAAGATCAGTAATAGTGCCACTAAAGGCTTCAGCCGCCATGGCAACAGTCTCAGATAAGGTTGGGTGAGGGTGTATTGTGAGACCAATGTCTTCAGCATCACATCCCATTTCGATTGCTAATGCACATTCAGAAATTAAGTCCCCCGCATTTGGCCCGACAATCGCCGCACCTAGAATACGATTCGATTCTTTATCGAATAATAATTTAGTCATACCTTCATCTCGACCAAGGGCCAATGATCGGCCGCTGGCAGCCCAGGGAAATACGCCTTTGCCATATTCAATATTTTTTTCTTTGGCCTCGGTTTCAGATAAACCAACCCAAGCGATTTCTGGATCGGTATAGGCAACTGAAGGAATAACTCGATTATCGAAGCCGACCTTGTGTCCGGCGATCGTTTCAGCGGCAATCTTACCTTCATGTGTTGCCTTGTGTGCCAGCATCGGTTGACCAACGATATCTCCAATAGCATAGATATTAGATACGTTTGTTCGTTGTTGATCATCAACAGCAATGAAGCCGCGTTCATCGACATTCACGCCAGCATTTTCTGCACCTATCTTCTTACCATTCGGTTGGCGACCCACTGCAACTAATATGGCATCAAACTTATCTATCTCAGGTGCATCTTTACCATCGAAGCAAACTTCCAGCGTGGCCTTCTTTGCTGTTACAGAAGTGACTGCTGTTTTTAAATATATATTTTCGTAGATCTTCTTAATTCGTTTTTGTAATGGACGGACAACGTCTTTATCACAACCGGCAATTAGTGAGTCCATCATTTCAACGATGGTAATCTTACATCCTAGCGAAGCGTAAACAGTTGCCATCTCCAGCCCAATAATTCCGCCACCAATGACAAGCATACGTTTAGGTATTTTTTCCAGTAGCAGTGCATCAGTAGAATCCATGATGCGCGGATCATCAGGAAGACTGGGTAACTTAGTAGCTTGTGATCCGGCAGCAATAATGGCTGAATCAAAGGTTATGGTTTCAGTCTTATCATTATCTTCTATCTGAATAGAGTTAGGAGAGAGAAAACTGCCGTGACCATGTCTTACCTCTATCTTGCGTTGTTTGGCCATTGCTTTTAAACCTGAGGTAAGTTTATTAATAACAGACTCAGTCCATAGACGTACCGGTTTTGAGTCTGGTTTGCCTGACCCTAGGTCGATACCGTGTTCTTTTAATTCCTCAACTTCTGAAATAACCTTGCCGACATGAAGTAAAGCCTTGGAAGGTATGCAACCTACATTTAAGCAGACGCCACCTAATGCAGAATAGCGTTCTATTAGAATTGTTTTCTTACCTAAATCAGATGCGCGAAATGCTGCGGTATATCCACCTGGACCAGCACCAAGGACGAGTACCTCAGCATGTGTGTCGCCTTTGTTAACGATAGGTTTTGCTGGTTCTTTTGATTCAGCTTTAGTTTTTGATGGTTCTTCTTGCACTGGTTTTGGCTTATCTTCAGTGGGCGTTGCTGAATCCGCAGGCTCAATTTTAAAAAGAACCTCTCCTTGTGATACTTTTTGACCAACACTTACGGATACGTTTTTGATAATACCAGCTTCTTCCGCCGGGATTTCCATTGACGCTTTATCACTTTCCAATGTTAGCAATGACTGTTCTTTTTCAACAGTGTCGCCAGGCGAAACCAAAATTTCAATTATTTCGACCTCATCGAAATCGCCAATGTCAGGTAACTTAATTTCTTTAATCAATGTTTAATAATCCAGAGTATTTTCTAAAGTAAAATGTGACGAATATCGTGTAAGAAGCCCGATAATGTTGCCATAAACTTTGCAGCAGCAGCGCCGTCAATGACGCGATGGTCATAAGTCAGATCCAAAGGCAACATTAAACGTGGCTCAAATTCTTCACCATTCCATTTAGGTTGCATATCAGAACGTGTGACACCCAAAATGGCCACTTCCGGTGCGTTTACTATTGGTGTAAATGCCGTGCCTCCGATCCCGCCTAGACTAGATATAGTCATGCATCCACCCTGCATTTCTTTCGGGCTTAATTTTCCTTCTCTGGCTTTACTACTGACTATGGCCATTTCTTCTGCCAGGTCAAAGATATTTTTTTCATCGACATTTTTGAATACAGGTACTACTAAACCATTAGGTGTGTCGACTGCGATACCAATATGAAAATACTTCTTCAATATAAGTGAACTACCATCGCTCGACAGCGATGCATTAAATTCAGGATAGGCTTTCATGGCAGCGACTAATGCTTTCATGATGAATGCCAAGAAGGTAACCTTAACGCCTCTTTTTTCTGCCTCGCCTTTTAGAGATTGTCTAAATGCTTCCATCTCGGTGATATCGGCTAAATCATGGTGCGTCACCATGGGTACATTTAACCATGAACGTGTCAGGTTGATCGCAGTAAGCTTCTTAATTCGACCTAATGGGCGCTCTTCTATTTCACCAAACTTGGTAAAGTCTACTGCGGGAATTGCTGGAATTCCTGAGCCGCTTTGCGCATTGGGTTTCGATAATGATTGCTTAACAAACTGTTTCACATCTTCTTTTAGAATGCGATTTTTCGGTCCGCTAGCTTTAGTAATCTTAGTAACGTCTACACCTAACTCTCTGGCAAATCGGCGTACAGATGGACTTGCATGTATGTGACCTTTTGTCTGTGATTCAGAACCATTCTCTTTCACTGGCGCTGGTGAGATAGGTGTCGGTTGCTGTTTAAGTTCAGGTGTGTTTACAGGCGGAGTCTTTGATATTTCTTCAGCTTTAGGTTTGAGTGGCGCTTCTTGTTTAGTATCTGCATTCTCGTTAACAGACAAGCTAAGTATGTTTGCACCTTGCGCGATGTTATCGCCGACATTAACAAACACTTCTTTTATTGTGCCTGCATGTGTCGATGGAATTTCCATGCTTGCTTTATCACTTTCCAGCGTAATCAGAGCCTGTTCTTGCGCGATAGTGTCTCCCGCTTGAACCATTACTTCGATGACTTCCACTGCATCAAAGTCGCCGATGTCAGGGACTTTTACTTCTATAATGTCACTCATTCAATAAAATCCTGTCGTATGCGGTTTGATTTAAGATTAATTAAATTGTCCATGGCGCAGGACTTTCATTATCAATGCCATATTGCTTTATTGCTTCTGAAACCTTGCTACTGTCAATCGTGCCTGCAGCGGAAAGACCATCTAGTGCAGCGACAACAACATGATATCGATTTACTTCAAAATGTTTGCGCAGTTGTTCGCGTGTATCAGAACGACCAAATCCATCTGTACCTAAAACCGTATAGTCTGATTGTGCAGGGAGATAAGGTCTAATCTGTTCCGCGAACAATCGAACGTAATCTGTTGCAGCAATCAATGGGCCCGTGCTCTTACTCAGACATTTTTCAATGTGAGACACTTTTTTCTTTGACTCGGGGTGTAATCGATTCCAGCGTTCACATGTTTGTCCATCGCGAGCAAGTTCGGTAAAACTTGGGCAACCCCAAATGTCAGACTCGACACCCCATTCTTCTTTAAGCATCTTGGCGGCGACAATAACCTCATTAAAGATTGTGCCTGAACCTAATAGTTGCACACGTGGTTTTTTATTCTTCGCACTCTTACTAAAAGAATACATGCCTTTAATAATATCTTGCTCGGCACCTTTCGGCATTGCCGGGTGTGCGTAATTTTCATTCATCACGGTGATGTAATAATAAATATCTTCTTGTTCAACATACATCCTGCGTAATCCGTCTTGAATAATGACGGCTACTTCAAATGAAAAACTAGGATCATAAGAAATACAATTTGGTACTACTGCAGACCAAAGTTGGCTATGACCATCTTCGTGTTGCAGGCCTTCACCATTCAATGTTGTACGACCTGCTGTGCCACCTAGTAGAAATCCTCGAGTGCGTTGATCTGCTGCTGCCCAGGCAAGGTCACCTATACGTTGAAAGCCGAACATGGAGTAGAGGATATAAAAAGGAATCATCGGTTCGTTATTGGTCGAATAAGATGTGCCCGCAGCAATCCAATCGCACATACCACCAGCCTCATTAATGCCTTCTTGTAGAACCTGACCATTTTTATCTTCTTTGTAAAACATGAGTTGATCAGAATCTTGCGGTGTATAGAGTTGTCCAAATTGATTCCAGATACCCAATTGTCTGAACATGCCTTCCATACCAAATGTCCGTGATTCATCAGGGACAATGGGCACAACGCGATTTCCCAGATTTTTGTCTTTAACAAGCATGTTCAATATTCTGACAAAGGCCATCGTCGTTGAAATTTCTCGGCCTTCCGCAGTCGCCTTTAATAATGAGTCAAAAGTTTTGAGATCAGGTACTTCTAAGGAGGCTGATTTTTGTCGCCTTGCAGGTAAATAACCACCGAGGTCTTCACGACGTTGCTGCATGTATTCGAGTTCTTTAGAGCCTTCTTCAAAGACAAGGTAAGGTAGCTTCTCTATTTCCTCATCAGCGATGGGGAGATCAAAACGATCTCTAAATATTTTGAGTGAATCCAGACTCATCTTCTTTTGCTGGTGCGTAATATTTTGTGCCTCACCGGATGTCCCCATGCCGTAGCCTTTGACCGTCTTGGGTAGTATCACGGTTGGTTGGCCTTTATGGTTTACAGCAGCATGAAATGCCGCAAAAATCTTGGCGGGGTCATGACCACCTCGATTCAAATTCCAAATATCCTTATCAGACCAATCAGCGACCATCTCTTTTAACTCTGGCGTATTAAAGAAATGTTCACGCACATAAGCACCATCTTTCGCCTTGTATGTTTGGTAATCTCCATCGACACACTCGGCCATGCGTTTTTTTAATGCGTCGTTATGATCTTTTTGAAGCAAGGAATCCCACCGAGTACCCCAAATAACTTTAATCACATTCCAGCCAGCGCCGCGAAAGTTAGATTCCAATTCCTGAATAATTTTACCGTTACCGCGAACAGGTCCATCCAGGCGTTGCAGATTACAATTAATTACAAATACCAGGTTATCGAGTTTTTCGCGTCCTGCCATACCAATGGCACCAAGTGATTCCGGCTCATCGGATTCGCCATCACCCATAAACAACCACACTTTTCGTCCATCAGTATTTCGAATTTCGCGATCTTGTAAATATTTCATGAAACGTGCTTGGTAGATAGCCATGATTGGTCCAAGCCCCATAGACACAGTTGGAAATTGCCAAAAGTCTGGCATCAACCATGGGTGTGGGTAAGAAGGTAATCCGCCGCCACCGACTTCTTGCCGAAAGTTGTCCATTTGATCTTGCGATAAACGACCCAACATAAATGCGCGGGCATAGACACCTGGGGAAGAATGTCCTTGGACATAAATTAAATCTCCATCATGCTCGTCCGAAGGGGCGTGCCAGAAATGGTTGTAGCCGACATCATAGAGCGTTGCAGCAGAAGCATAGCTGGCAATATGACCGCCGACGTTAGTGTCTACGTTTGCTCTAAGAACCATGACCATCGCATTCCAGCGAACGTAAGATCTAATCTTATGTTCAATGGTTGTATCACCAGGATACTTGGCCTGTTTGAAGACAGGTAGGGTGTTGACGTAGTCTGTATTAGCGCTGAAGGGAATATCCGCCCCTTCGCTTCTTGCCTTATTGATTAATTTTTCCAGTAGGTAATGCGCGCGTTCTGCGCCTTCTACTTTCAGAACAGCTTCAAGTGCTTCAAGCCACTCAGTCGTTTCATGTGGGTCGATATCGTGTTCTTGATCAGACATATTAATATGTGTCCCTTTTATACTTTTTATATTAGCCCACGTATGAACAAATTAGTGGCACAACTGTTTAACTATAATTCTATTATTAAGTTTAGATTCTTTTTATGGGTGCATTTTAAAATTACGATTTCCCTAATTCCATAGAATCATATACTAAAATCAGCATCAATATTGTTGACAATAACTAACAAAAATACGAAATTATCAGTTTAATATAGTAATATCAATTCATATTGTCGACAATACTGAGGGTTTGTAAGAAAAACTCTCAATAAATAGCGATTCGTTTTAATCCCTGGTTTGTAATAATTGCTTAAAAACTATGCATTTTGGATACCAGTGTACTGGTTAACGCATATTTGTAGATGCAGTTGCAATTTATGGGGCATTTTGCTCGGATACAGAAATTGGTTACTTACAATTTTATTAAAAGTGTTTTCCTCGTGTCAGTGAGCAAAGTTCTCTATCATTACGCACAAAGTTATTAAGCGTAAGGAATCGTGAATAAAATGAGCATTACACTACAACAAAAAGAAAACCTGCCAACCGAAAAGAATATTGATGCGATTAGCAACTGGTTGATGATCTTTGCCCATCCAATGCCAAAGGCAATTAAATCATCAGGTTTTGCATATCAGGAAAAATTATTAAAACGCCGACAAGAGCTCGACTTAAAGAAAGCCGATACCAGCCCCGTTATAATTGATCTACCGAATAAGAATTCAAGTCATGTCAGTTATGCAGCAATTGAGGCAAGCATCAGTAGTTTTGAATTATTAACGCTAGCAAGAAAACTCGTGGCTGCACATTCATCTATTAACCCTGCTCAATTAGGTTTGCTTGTTTCCGGATTTAATAAAGTAGAGTCGGAACGTATTGCTGAGGCGCTAATCTCTGCTGTCTTGGCTAGAGCAGCTACGATGCCAACATATAAGAGTGATAAGCAAACGGTGTCACGTTTATCAAAGTTATCATTATTTGGTGTGCGAGCGAGTCATGGATTTAAACAAAGCTTTGCAGTCGCTGATGGAAATGCCTTAACACGCAGCCTGAGTATTTTGCCACCGAATAAATTAACGCCAACAGAGTACTTGAAAAAAGTAAAAGAATTAGCGCGTGAGAATAAGTGGAAACTCGAATTTTATGATGAATCTATTTTGAAAAAGAAAAAGGCCGGGGCCTTTTTGGCGGTATCGCAAGGTAGCCCTAAAGCAGATTCCGGTATTATTCGGTTACGTTATTCACCCAAAAAAGCGACAAAAGGGAAAAAGGTGTTTCTGGTTGGCAAAGGTATTTGTTATGACACCGGCGGTGTAAATTTAAAGCCTGCAAATTATATGTATGGCATGCATGAAGATATGCAGGGCAGTGCGGTTGCTTTAGGTACCTTGCTAGCTTTAACGAAAATGAATTTTAATCGCCCGGTAGAATGCTGGATGGCATTGGCAATGAATCATATTGGTCCCAAGGCCTATAAACCAAATGATGTTATTACTGCATCCGATGGTACAACAATCGAGATCATACATACTGATGCTGAAGGCCGCATGGTGTTATCAGATACATTAGCTTTAGCATCCAAAGAGAAGCCATCATTGATTCTTGACTTTGCAACTTTGACAGGTGGTTGTATGTATTCTATTGGTACTTCTTATAGTGGCGTCTTTACTAATAAGAAAGAATGGCATGCCGATTTGATCAAGGCAGGTGAAGATTCAGGTGAACGTGTCTGGCCATTTCCATTAGATGAAGATTTTGATGAGATGATCAAAAGTGATATAGCCGATGTGAAACAATGCTCACAAGAAAGTGGTGTCGACCATATTCTTGCTTCGCGTTTCTTACAACGCTTTGTTAAAAACGATACGCCCTGGGTGCATATGGATCTTTCAAGCAGTAATAAAAAAGGTGGTTTGGCTCATATACCAACAGACACGATTGGATTCGGTGTGCGATACAGCGTTAATTTGCTGCTTAATGATTATCTAAAATAGGGAATAAAATAAATAACAAACATCTTTGCCACAGACGACTCCATGGATGGAGGAGGTAGAGTTATGTCTGGAGCAATTACCGAGTTCACAAAGCACTATTAGGACAATATCATGTTACAAAGCCTGAAGATTAAAAGCTGTTCGTTTATTATTATTTCCTCTCTGTGAACTCTGTGGCTAAAGATTAGTTATTAGGGGTTTTAAAATGTCCGCTGGCACGTTTAAAAAAATCAGGGTATTGATACTCATGTATATATTGCTAATGGTTGCTGTGGCTGGCTGGTTAGCAAAAGCAAGAAGCACCGATTGGGACAAGCCACTCAATGTTATTGTCTATGCTATCAATGGGGATGGTAGTGATGTAAGCCAAAAGTATATTGAGGAAATACAAAAAAGTGACTTCAATGATATAGAGGAATTTTTTGAGAAAGAGGCTAAGGCCTATCAGTTGACCTTGAAAAAACCAGTCGATGTATCATTTGCCGGAGAGTTAAAGTCCAAACCACCCATGCCACCACGTAATGCTTCAACCCTGTCAATTATATTTTGGAGCTTAAAACTACGTTATTGGGCATGGCAAAATGATAATTATCCCTATCCTGAAGACGTACAAATATTTGTACTCTATTTTGATCCTGCTAAAACACCAACAGTTGCACATTCATTAGGATTGCAAAAAGGTTTAATCGGTGTTGTTAATGCCTTTGCAAAAAAGAAAATGAAAAAAGAAAACCATGTCATCATTGCACATGAGTTATTACATACCGTTGGTGCCATTGATAAATATGACCCGTCTAGCAATCAGCCCCTCTATCCCATCGGTTATGCTGATCCTGAACAGGATCCTGTCTTCCCACAAAAGAAAGCAGAGATTATGGCAGGCCGAATTGCAATCAATGAGAACAAGGCGGAACAACCGCAGAAATTGAAACAAGTGATACTTGGTGAATCTACAGCAATTGAAATCAACTGGTTAAAATTGCAGTAAATTATTCTTTATTGCTTCCATAGACGTTCGAAAGGCCTGTGTAGGTTATTCTTTTATATCAATTAATCGTTATACGTTTCTTTGTTGCGTATAATATGACTATGCGTTTTAATTAAGATGCTGCATATTTGAATAAAAACAATAATTGGGGATTATGAAGAAATTTTGGCAAAAAGACTGGTTTGTCGGACTGGTCATTACTGTGATTGTCCTATTAATGACAAATAGCCAGATCGTTGAAAAACTGGAACTTGCAAATTATGACTTTGCAATGAACCAGGTTTCTCGTGATCCTCAGCAAAATATTGCCGTTATCTCTATCGATGACCAGAGCATAGAAAACCTAGGGCGTTGGCCTTGGCCACGTTCACTCCAAGCAGAGATGATTGAAAAACTGGCTCAAAGTGGGGCTAGCGTGATCGGTAACACCATCCTTTTGTCAGAAGCAGAAACTCACCTAAGTAATAAGATTATAGATGATGCGATAAAGAATCTTGAATCAAAATCTAACCCAATATTGAATGAAGCCATCAACATATTAAAAATGGGACAATCTGATCTGGACTCAGATGGCAAACTCGCTAATGCGATGAAACAAGCCGGCAATGTTGTTATGGGTATGCAGTTTCAACTCGGTAGTCCACTTGGCAAACCTGATAAACCACTTCCAGATTATGTTTCCCGTAATGCTTTAAACATAGATAAAAATATTAGTAGTGGAGTATTTATTTATCCAACGATCAGCGCTACACCTCCAATAAATATTCTTGGTGAAACAACACATGCAATTGGACATCTAAATATGTGGCAGGATAATGATGGTGGCATTCGCTCAGACTTATTAGCCCTCGATTATTATGGTGTAATTATTCCTTCGCTCGCGGCTATGATTGCTGCATCAAGTCTGAATCTTACCAGTCAGGATTTAAAAATTTCAGAAAACAAACAATTTAAACTGGGAAATCTTTCAATCACTTTAGATGACATTGGTCGGGTTTATCCTTTCTTCTATCAAGATGCACAAGGTAACTCCTCTTTTTCTATGGATTCTTTTTATGATGTCCACGTCGGAAAAATAGACGTTAGTAAATACAAAGACAAAATTGTATTAATCGGTGCAAGCGCATTTGGTGTCGGTAGTTCTGTTGTTACACCGATTGCTGAAGCGATGCCTCCAGTATTAGTTTTGGCAAATATAGTTGCCAGCATTTTAAATCAGGATTTTATTGAAATCCCCGACTGGGCTCGCCTAATTGAAGTTTTTGTATTTCTGTTAGTTGCTTTCTATCTGATGCTGTTATTACCACGTTTACAAGCAGGTATGGCTGCAGCAATTAGTCTTGCGTGTCTTATTTTATTGATTGGCAGCAGTCAGTTTCTCTTGTATTCCGGGCTCTGGTTACAGTTTATGCTACCTACTACATTACTCGTTGCTGGTTACATACTGCTGATTTCCAAACGTTACCTGATGACAGAAAGAGGAAAACTTCGGTCAGATCAAGCATCCGCTGATAGTAATAAAACATTAGGTTTGTCCTATCAACAACAAGGCCAGTTGGATATGGCGCTAGACAAGTTTCGACAATGTCCTCTTGATGATTCTATGATGGAGCCTTTGTATAATTTGGCACTTGATTTCGAACGTAAGCGTCAATTCAATAAAGCATCTTCTATCTATGAATACATGGCAAAGCAAGATGCCAATTTTAAAGATATTCAGGAACGCATTAAACGCAGTAATGCCATGCATGAAACGGTTATGTTTGGTGCTGCAGGAGGATCGGCAGGTACAAGCATTTTAGAAGATGGCTCGGTAGAAAAACCCATGTTGGGACGATATCAGATTGAGAAAGAATTGGGCAAAGGTGCCATGGGTATTGTTTATCTAGGCAAAGATCCAAAGATAAACCGTGTCGTTGCAATAAAAACAATGGCATTGGCGCAGGAATTTGAAGACGATGAACTTGATGAAGTTAAGGAACGTTTTTTTCGTGAAGCAGAAACTGCAGGACGTTTAACCCACCCAAATATTGTGACAGTTTATGATGTGGGTGAAGAACATGATCTGGCTTACATCTCTATGGAGTTTCTGGATGGGCATGATCTCATGCGATACACAAAACCGGATAAACTGTTTCCAGTTAAAACAGTATTGCAATTGACTACGCTTGCCGCCGAAGCGTTAAATTATGCACATCAACAAAGTGTCGTGCACCGTGATATCAAGCCTGCCAATATCATGTTAATACCTAAATCATCTACAATTAAAATCACTGATTTTGGTATTGCACGTATTACCGATTCCAGTAAGACTAAAACGGGAATGGTTCTGGGAACGCCTTCATATATGTCTCCAGAACAATTGGTTGGAAAACATGTTGATGGACGCTCTGATATTTTTTCACTTGGTGTTATGTTGTTTCAGCTCTTAAGCGGGCGGTTACCCTTTAAAGCTGATTCAATGGCGGCATTAATGTTTGCCATTACCAATGAAAAACATCCAAATATAACAAGTGTACGGAAAGACCTCGAAAAAACCATACCTGGAATTAGTTCGATAATTGATAAAGTATTAGAAAAAACACCTGAACTTCGTTATCAAACAGGTGAAGAACTAGCAAAAGATATTCGTATTTGTCTAAGAAATTTTAAAAAATAAATATTAGCTTATTGAATCATGCTGTTTTGATTTAAACTAGATAAGTTGAAAACAGAAAGACCACTCAGAAGGTTATTATAAGTAAAATTATTTAGTGAGATGTACGTATACGCCGTCCCACTCAGACCTTGGCGGATTTTCCATAAACTCAAATACGCGTTCTAGGTAAATGTCGTAAAGTTTTCGATCAGGTGCAAGTATTTTAAGTTGTTGTAGTAGTAGGTTTGATTTTGCCCAGTTTTGTTGTCTGTAAGTTTTTAGTGCCTGATGCCATTGTTTAATTTCATCTTGTTCAGCCGAGCTAATTTTGTTTTTAGGTGAAACAGGCTCGTAGATAGCGATTGGCTTATCTTTTCCTTTCACTTTTACAAAATCCAATTCGCGATACACATAATCTGGTACTGTTTGTTTAGTCGTTTCGCTGACAATAATTTCAACACTATACGATTTTGTTAGTCCTTCCAACCGTGAACCAAGGTTCACTGCGTCACCCATTACCGTATAGGCCATACGAAATTCAGAGCCCATGTTGCCTACGCTCATAGTTCCTGTGTGTAAACCAATGCCTATATTGATTGCTGGCCAGCCACGATCGTGAAACACCACTCGGATGGCACTCAATCTTTCTAACATTGTCATGGCAGCATCTAATGCATAACGCGCATGCTCTTTATTCTCCACAGGAGCGCCCCAGAACGCCATGATTGCATCACCCATATATTTATCAATAGTGCCGCGTTTTTCATGAATGATTTTTGTCATTGGTGTCAGATAAGCATTCATGAGTTGTGATAATTGCTCAGGGGGTAGTCCCTCAGAGATGGTAGTAAATCCTCTGATATCTGAAAAGAGGACTGTCATTTCACGGTTTTCAGCATTTAGTGAGTAAGAATCCGAATTAAAATTCATTTCTTCAACTAGTTCAGGAGGTATGTACTGACCAAAGGTCGATGCGATTTTTAGCTTGCCGCGCCGTTCTATGAAAAATCCATATGACATGTTGACGATAAAGATGATGCCAATTACTAACAGACTAGTAGCTAATGGTAGAACCAGATTTCCAAATTGCCAAAAACACATGTTAATAGTAACGATCAAAATGCTGAATACCAAGGTGGCTAATGTGGCCCAAATTGGACTAAGCAGAGGCAACAATAACGAGAGCAGAATGCCAATCAATAATAATTGAACAATTTCAATTCCATGCACATAATCTGGGCTTTGTTTAATAGTTTGATCTAACATTCCTGAAAGCAGGTTGGCATGAACTTCAACTCCGGCATATTGTTTTTGTACTGGTGTTGTGCGTAAATCATATAATCCAGGTGCCGATGTCCCAACCATTACGATAGTATTTTGTAAAATTGATTTATCAACACGACCGTTAATGACATCTGATGCAGAGACATATGGGAAACTCCCTTGATAACCTCGATATGGAACAAGTGCCCGGACATGTTTATCAACTGGTATATCAATATATTCGAGAGATAATGTTTCTAACGAAGGGTAGCCAGTATTATTACCAAGTTCAAACATGGGGATAGTATTTTTCACATCGAATAGTTTTTTAAACATTACCAATGATAGAGCTTCATAATAATTGTTCTCGTACTCATAAAGCATTGGTACGCGTCGAACAGCACCATCATCGTCTATCCATGGCGAGAAATGCCCTGCAGATTGTGCTGCATCTTGGAGTATTTTTATGTTTCCTGCATAACCATTGGCGCGATGTGCGAATACATCTTTACCCTCAAAGAAGTCCTGGTTAAATGCCGGCTCAGGTAATTCTCCGGCATCTGCCACCTGACCAAGCATTTTCCCGTATCTAAAGTAATATCCAAGTACGATGTTATATTTTGAAATGCTTTTAGACAGTTGCAGGTCGTAGTTAAGTTCATCGTCAATAGTATCAATTACTGCGCGATATTCAGTAACGCCTGAGAGTTCATTTTTGCCAAGCGCTTTGAGGATATTTAAGCCGGAACTTTCATCAGGCTCTGCAAAAACTACGTCAAAGCCTACAATATTGACGTTGTAGTTATCAAATAATTCATTGATAAGACGTGTGATATTGTTTCGACTCCATGGCCAACGACCTATCTCTGACAAACTCTTTTCATCGATGTCTACAATAACGATTCTTTCATCAACATCGTTTGGCATTGTCGCGACTACACGCAGGTCATAAAAAAAATTTTCTGCATGGTCAAGAATGGGCCAGTCATAGGCACCTATTCTTTCTGCAATAAAAAAAAACGTAATAAGCAGAGTTATAATCACAAGTGGGATATGGTATCTAAGTCGTTGATATAGATTGTTAAGCATTTTATTTCAACAATTAGACTGTTACGAAAACTTTAAGTATGAATATTTTTTCTGAAATTTTATTCATCATAAAGTTTCTATTTTCCGCGTGTTTTAATGGCTAAATATTATCATTAGTGAATCGTAATAAATAACAAATTATCTGTATTTTAAATAGCAGCCAATATGCAGCCCACCATCTTCTTCGTATTGAGCAACTTCACCTAATTTGTAACTTGAAGCACGGTCTTGTTTTGGATTATAAATAACGTGAATTATTTTTTTGTAGTCGTCATCAAAGGGGTAATTATTAAAAAGCAGTTCTCCCATTTGTGATGCCGGATCACAGACTGTCTCTTGATCAATATATTTTGTTAGTTCTACGGTGAAGGTTAACTCTTTACGATAATTATTACCGGCATCAATATTTTGTAATATGAAAACGCCACCCATAATATTCGGTTCTTTAATAGCGGGTGTACGATGTTGCCACTTCGAAAAACCAAACATAAGGCTCGATAATATGACGAGTATTAATAAGACTAATATAGTAATTGTAAGCTTTGGGTTTTCTTTATAGTTTGGTGGAACAATGATGAGGCTAAAAAAGAAGGCAACAAATAAGTCTACAGCAGGATAAAGGGCGAACGGGACCTTTTCCATTACGCCATATAGCAAGAGTAAGCATAAACCGATACAGATTATTCTGAAGCGTTTTATCTGTGTTTGATTCCAACTAGACAATAAAAATAATGGAATGCTGATGATCAAAAAAGAAGGAATATGTGCCAGTCCCCAGGTCAGGTTAATTGGAAAGGCGTATTCGAAAAATATATTACTACTGCCCCATAATGACGGGAATCTTAGCCAAACTGCACAATAACCCGCCAGCAGGTTGACGCTGACGATGTATGTAAATAACAGCAGTAGTTTCGCCGGGGTTTTCCTGAAAATTGTTTGATATGTTGGTGAATTCATAATCGCCTAGAATACTGTATTTTCTGCTATATCTGCCAGAATTGGTGCTATATCTTGAGATTTGATCAAACAAGTCACGAATCTGTAGAAATACGACCACTTTTCATGATCTCTATGTATAATGCCGGCCTTTCATATCAAGGCAGCCTGAATAGTGACCCTAAAACTCCGTAATATCGCAATTATTGCCCATGTAGACCATGGTAAAACTACCCTGGTCGATAAGCTTTTACAGCAATCCGGTACATTTGATGAACGATCCTCACCAACCGAGCGGGTGATGGATTCTAATGAATTGGAAAAAGAGCGTGGTATTACTATCCTCTCCAAGAATACGGCCATAAATTGGAATGGTTATCGTATCAATATCGTTGATACGCCCGGACACGCAGATTTCGGTGGTGAGGTAGAACGCGTCCTTTCTATGGTCGATTCGGTCTTGTTATTGGTCGATGCTGTCGATGGCCCAATGCCGCAAACGCGTTTTGTTACTCAAAAGGCATTTGCTATGGGTTTTAAACCCATAGTCGTAATTAACAAGGTTGATCGCGATGGCGCGCGCGCGCACTGGGTACTGGATCAAACCTTTGATTTGTTCGATAAACTCGGCGCCTCCGATGAACAACTGGATTTTCCTGTCATCTACGCTTCTGCGCTTGGTGGTTATGCCGGTCTTGAAGAAGACGTCCGTGAAGGTGATATGACACCATTATTTGAAACTATTGTTAATGAAGTATCTTCTCCAGAAGTGGATGAAGAGGGACCATTGCAAATGCAGGTCTCAACTCTCGATTACAATAGTTACGTTGGTATTATCGGTGTTGGCAGAATTAAACGCGGTACGATAAAAGGTAATATGCCAGTTTCATTGCTAGATATTGATGGCAAAACGCGCAAGGGCAAAATATCACAAGTCTATAGTTTTCATGGTCTTGATCGTATTGAAGTCGATTCGGCTTCAGCGGGTGATATTGTTGCCATAGCAGGGCTTGATCCGCTAAGCATTTCAGAGACGATTTGTGATCCAGATAATGTTGAAGCCTTGCCATCGTTAACGGTAGATGAACCTACTATCAGTATGACCTTCCAACCAAATACCTCGCCTTTCGCAGGTAAAGAAGGGAAATATGTTACTAGTCGTAATATATGGGATCGTTTGCAACAGGAATTAAAACACAACGTTGCTTTAAGAGTAGAGACTACAGAAGACGCAGATAAATATCGTGTCTCTGGACGAGGTGAATTACATCTATCTATCTTGATTGAAACCATGCGTCGTGAAGGTTTTGAACTTGCGGTAGGTCGCCCCCAGGTAATTGTGCATGACCTCGGTGATCATAAAGAAGAGCCGTATGAACAACTGACTGTTGATATTGAAGCGGTTCATCAAGGTGCCATCATGGAAAAACTTGGTGAACGCCGAGCTGACCTGAAAAATATTGCACCTGATGGAAAGGGCAGGGTACGACTGGAATACATTATTCCTGCGCGTGGATTGATAGGGTTTCGTAGTGAATTTCTGACACTGACGTCTGGAACCGGTTTACTTTATAACGTGTTTGACCATTATGGTGTTTATGTCCCGATTAGTATTGGCCAGCGCAATAACGGTGTCTTAATTTCCAATGGGCAAGGTAAGGCAGCGGGATATTCCTTATTTACTTTGCAAGAACGTGGAAAATTATTTCTTGGACATGCTGAAGAGATTTATGAAGGTATGGTCGTGGGTATTCATGCACGGGATAACGACCTGGTAGTGAACGCACTAAAGGGTAAGCAGCTAACGAATGTACGTGCATCGGGGACTGATGAAAACATAGTCTTGACGCCACCAATCAGGATGACACTGGAACAAGCGTTGGAATTCATTGATGATGATGAGTTGGTAGAAGTAACACCCAAAACAATTCGTATCCGTAAAAGACATTTAAAAGAACACGAAAGGAAGACTGCATCACGAAAAGCGAGTTAACAAATTAAAAAGGCCTGAATATCAGGCCTTTTTTATATTAAATAGTATTATTATTTTATTCGTCTAATAGCTCCACACTCGCTCCCTTTGTAAGAACTCCAGGACTCTTGATAAGGATATAGGCGCCCAACCCCGATCACCTGCAATACCGGTTGAAGTGATTCCCGTTGATTCTACCGTTTCTCCCCGAGTGGACTTAACCGTGTATCGCCAAAATTGTTTAATAGTTCCTACTGTAGCCATAATTTTATCCTTACCGATATTCATCCATATACGACTTAGTAAATTAAGAAAAAATTATTTATAAATCTATATTTGTAGTCCCTGCTTTAGGTCGATATTAACATCGATCATATTATTGACTCAGAAAAAAGCCATTGTCCGTACTTCGATACTTTCACGAGTCGACGCATTGTCCGGCGAGATAGGGTCTTCGAAAGCACTATGTCCCATGGAGCTTGCATGATCGGAATCAGTTTCGTAAGTTTTTAATAATAGAGCCTGTTCCGGTGTCATTCTTGGGAAGTAATACCAGCGGTGTTTTGGTGAATAGCGAAATACGAATATTTCACCCGTACGGTCACTATATTTAAGCTCCATTATTAATTTGTCTTCTTCAACGGTGGTAGTGTCATCACACATGGCCAAGGGGAACTCTTCTACCGTTCGGTATAGTGGCTTCCATACATTAAAGAATGCTACCCTGCTTTTTAGAAGCTGTTCAGCATCACCCGGTAAAATTTCTCTGACGCGTTGTGGTCCTGATTTGGGTGTGTAATCACTATGTGCAAGCTGTACCGTTGGCCTTTGTACATCCGTTTGATCCTTTAAATCTTCTGACATAGGTTTACGAATAGTGTGATCAAATACTTCAACCCGGTTTGCTCCCGTGTGTTGTTTCACAAATTCAACAATCACTGGGTAAAATAATTCTTTAATGGCATCGTTATCATCAAACTGGTCAAAACTATTGCTAATGGGCTTTAACTCGAAGCCTTCGCGGTCAAGTGAAAACTCATCCACTCGTGACCAACCATTCAATATTTTTACTTCGTGGGGGTCTGTTCCAGGTGGGTTTAGTTCAATAGAGGGATCTGGTTCATAGAAGTAATAGTCAAGCGGGATCCCATTATCTAAAGAATAGTTTATGGTTGATGTGACAAAATTTTCTTTATCTGTAGTCATTGTTTATAGAGGATATTACCGCCTTGCAGATAAAAAAAGCGGAATCGAATATAAATTCGATCCCGCTCAGCTTGGACATCATTTCAATAAAAACCAAATAATAGAACTTCGGTCTTTAATGAACGTGAGTTATTTTTCTTTTAAATAATCGTGTAAAACTGATCCATAAGGAAGATCATACCCACCTTCAAAATACCAACCGCCGACTATTTCTTCCACTTTGAACAATCCCAACGGATCAGCAGGAGAACTATTAAATTCAACAAGCGCTGGGCCTTTGTCGAGCTTAGTACATTGAAAATTAACCAGTTCCATTAGTGTTAGTTGTGCAACATCTGGTTTAGCACCTTCTACTACTGATGGGATCAACTTGTAGTTAATGAATGGCAGAGCAAGTTGAGCAACCAATGGATCGATGTTTTCTGTTGACAGTGATTGTCGTGGGCTGATAGAAACTTTAAAGATCTCGTGTCCGCCACGCTCTACTGAACGGGTCAGGACATCTTCTTGTTCAGTAAAGGTAAGGCGTGCCAGTTTTTTGGGATATCCATAGATCTCACGACCAGCCGCAATTGGGCTGTCATTGTCTAGATAGAGATGGGCATTATAGTTACCCGCAACCATGCCGTCTTTACCAGGATATTCGACCGGGATGGTCAAAAACATTTCACGATAAGCACAAAAGCCGGTGGTTCGAGGTAAGTGGTTTACCCATGCATAAACATGAAGATCTGAATTATAGACTAGGGGCTTAGGAACAACTTGCTCCATTACCTCTTTAGTTGTTTTAAAAATACATAGAATTGTATTAGTACGTATGTATTTATAGGTTGGACCCTCATAAAGAGGTGCGGTTATTGGGATACTATATCCTTCAGGTATAGGCATGAGAAAAATTCTCCTAGTTTTTTAAGTTCTTAAAAAGGGTCTACTTCAAATGTGTATTCTTTTCTGACCGTGACGTTAGTTCAATCTATATTGTCGACAATTTATTCATTAATACTGCTTTGCATCTAGTAAATTCAATTTATGCTTATATATTGTCGACAATTTGTGTATTTTGCTATATATCAGACTAAAGTCAAGGGCTGTAACTAAATATATTATCTGGGTGTTTTAGATCGAGTCAATAATCTGTAGGAACTTCTTGTCGTCTCCATATTCACTGCTTCACTTTCTTGATATTTAATCCTGCTGCTGCTGCGATTCAAATCGTCGATTACATCATCAAGATGATCGGTTTCATTAATTGATGATCAGCCTTGGGGATACTTCTTCGATAATCACAGTATTCTTTAGCTTAATCCTGTCTGATATATGAATTTTAAATATTATTCGCTATAGTAAAGCCACTTTTCAAGATAATTGTTATTGTAAACAACAACTTAAAATGGAGTAAAACATGGTAACTACATTAATTGTTCTTCTCGTCTTATTAGCAGTCGCGTTAATTTATGTTGTTGGAATATTTAACCGCTTAGTTTCTCTTAAAAACAGATTCTTAAATGCTTTTGCACAAATAGATGTCCAATTGAAGCGTCGTTATGATTTGATTCCCAATCTGTTAGAAACCGCCAAAGGTTATTTAAAACATGAGAGAGAGACTTTTGAGGCTGTTGTGAATGCGCGAAACCAAGCTCTTGCCGGATTAAAAGCCGCTGGAGTTGATCCAGGTGATGCGAGTGCTATGCAACAACTCGCTAGTGCAGAAGCGTCATTGGGTAGTGCACTGGCCAAAATGAATATTGTGGTCGAAGCCTATCCGGAATTAAAAGCAAACGAGAATATGATGCAGCTTAGCGAAGAACTCACCTCAACAGAAAACAAGGTCTCATTTGCACGCCAAGCATTTAACGATGCTGTAACGGCTTACAATGAATATAAACAAAGTTTTCCCCCTGTGTTTTTCGCGCCTATGTTTGGTCATACCAAAGATGCAAGTTTATTAGAGTTTGAGGATAGTGCAGCAATACAGGAAGCACCTAAAGTTTCGTTTTGAAATTTTGTAAGTACGCATGAATTTTTTTGAGTACCAGGAGCAGGCGCGTAAGAATACGCGCTGGTTGGTATTTTTATTTATCCTGGCAGTTATAACCTTGATCGGTTTAACCGATTTGTTAGTGATGTTTTGTTATTTTGCAGTGTCATCGAAAGGTAGTGATTCAGTCGTGCCGGTTTCGATTGATATTCATATCACTATCGCGATAGTGATCAGTATTATCGTTTTGTTTGCCAGCTTGTTTCGGATGGGAGAAATGAAGGCGGGTGGCCATCGTGTTGCTGAAGAACTGGGTGGTCGAATTATTCCTTCATCAACAAGAAATAGAAACGAACGACGATTGTTAAATGTCGTTGAAGAAATGGCCATTGCTTCTGGCATGCCAGTACCACAAGTTTATGTTTTGGAAGATACTGCAATCAATGCCTTTGCTGCGGGTTATAGTCCACATGATGCCGTTATAGGTGTAACTCGCGGTACGATTGATCTACTTTCTCGTGATGAATTACAAGGCGTGATTGCACATGAGTTTTCGCATATATTTAATGGTGACATGCGATTAAATCTCCGGCTGATAGGCATTCTATTTGGCATTCTTTTTATCGGCTTAATAGGACAAAAAATTGTGCGTTATGCCGGTCGTTCTAAGGAGGGAGGGAAGGCCGTCTTGTTGGGTATTGGACTAATGGCTATTGGTTATGGTGGGTCATTTTTTGGTAATATGATCAAAGCAATTGTGAGTCGTCAACGGGAATTTCTAGCGGATGCTTCATCTGTGCAATTTACGCGTAACCCGGATGCTATCGGTGGCGCCTTAAAAAAAATTGGTGGCTGGAGTTTGGGATCAAAATTAGCCGCTACCAATGCAGCTGAGTATAGTCATTTTTATTTTGCAGAGGGTATAAAATCTTTTGCTTCCGGTTTGTTTAGTACGCATCCTGCATTGGAAGATCGAATAAAACGAATTGAGCCACGTTGGGATGGTAGTTACCCAAACGTCAGACGTGCAGAAGTAGTCGATATTAAAGCCGATGAAAAAGATAGGGATAAGCCTTTTTCCGCAGACGGATTCAGACAACCAGAGAGCTTGATAACGATAGCAGCTATAATGACGGCCATTTCTACGACTGGTCTACCGACTTCCGATCATGTTCAGTATGCAAGAAAAATAATTACTGAGATTCCAGAGGCTTTATTGTTGGCGAGTCGTGAGCCGATGACGGCCTATGCTATGACCTTGGGATTAATCGTTCATAAAGCACTATTAAAAAAACCAACACAAGTAGATCTATTGTTTCAGGACATCGATTCTGGAATAGTCTTACAGCTTCGGAAACTGACTCAGTCTTTACTTTCCTTGGATGTGAAGTATCGGCTGCCGTTAATCGAACTTGCGATTCCTTCTTTGAAAAGCCTGTCAGACGCACAACAAAAGAAATTCAAACAAGATTTGTTATTGATTATTAAATTGGATAATCGAGTGGAATTTTGGGAATGGGCAATACATAGAATCATCGTCCTTGCGTTAAACAAATCAAAAACGACTAAAGCAATTTATAGTGATTTTACAAAATTAGAATATGAAAGCCGACTTCTGCTTTCAGCAGTTATTTATTCTAGTGGTTGCGATAAAGAAATGGGAGAAGCGGCGTTTAGCTCAGCAGCGACAGCGCTCGGAATTAAAAATGAAATTTTCGCAAAGGATAAAATCAGTCATATTAAACTCCTCCAATCATTGCAGAAGATGAACGAACTCAAACCGCTCGTTAAACCACGGTTCTTAAAAGCATTAGCGCTTGCAGCACAACATGATGATGTGATTGAGGCTGAAGAAGTGGAATTTATTCGTGCGATAGCGGAAGGTATAGATTGTCCTATGCCGCCATTATTAGATCATGATTTAAAAATAAAACAATAAAAAAGGCCGGATTTCCCGGCCTTTTAAATTAAAAGTTTACTGACACTTAAACTATTTTTTCTTTTCTTCTTCTCGCGCTTTTGTTTCTGCAATCACCACCTCAGCCACATTCTTGGGGCATGGGTTGTATTGTAAAAACTCCATTGAAAATTGGCCTCGACCGGAAGTCATCGTACGCAAAGAACCAATGTAACCAAACATCTCACTTAATGGTGCATCAGCTTTAATACGAACACCCGTTGGACCTGCTTCCTGAGATTTGATCATGCCGCGACGACGATTCAAATCACCGATGACATCACCAACATGATCTTCCGGTGTAAATACATCAACCTTCATGATTGGTTCCATTAATTGAGGTCCGGCCTTAGGCATGCTCTGTCGGTAAGCTGCCTTGGCCGCCAATTCAAATGCGATAGCTGAGGAGTCAACCGCATGGAAGGCACCATCCATCAAAGTAACTTTGAAATCGAGGCAAGGGAAACCTGCTAATACACCTTGGTCCATGCTCTTCTGGAAACCACCGTCAATCGCTGGCCAGAATTCTTTTGGTACGTTACCGCCAGTCACTTTTGACTCAAAGACGAAACCACTACCTGGTTCACCTGGTTCAATGATGTAGTCGATTTTGCCGTACTGACCTGAACCACCCGATTGTTTCTTATGTGTATAGCTATCTTCTATGGTCTTAGTAACGGTTTCACGATAGGCCACTTGAGGACTACCGACTTCAACTTCAATGCCGTGGGTACGTTTCAATATATCGACTTTAATATCTAGATGTAACTCACCCATGCCTTTGAGAATGGTTTCACCACTGTCTTCATCAGTCTCAACACGGAATGAGGGATCTTCTTTAATCATCTTACCAATAGCGACACCTAGTTTTTCTGAAGCTGCTTTGTCTATTGGTGAAACGGCAATTGAGATGACCGGATCAGGAAACACCATTGGTTCTAAAGTCGCAGGATTGTTTGGATCACATAGGGTATGGCCGGTTTGAACATTCTTTAAACCAATTGCCGCAACGATGTCGCCTGCTTGTGCACCATCAAGTTCGATACGTTCGTCTGCATGCATTTCCACGATACGACCAATACGCTCGGTTTTTCCAGTAAACGTATTCAGTACAGCGGTCCCTTTTTCTAATTTGCCAGAATAGATACGTAGAAAGGTCAGAGCGCCAAAACGGTCATCCATGATTTTAAATGCTAATGCACGCAATGGTTTATCAGCATCAACGGTTGCTACTTCCCCAGTTGGATTACCCTCTAGGTCGACTTCAGGTTGTGGCTTAACTTCGGTAGGATTAGGTAAATAATCAACAACAGCATCTAATACTAATTGGATACATTTATTTTTAAATGCTGAACCGCAATAGGTCGGGAAGAATGAAAGGTTGATAGTTCCTTTACGAATACAAGCCTTGAGTTCTTCTATGGTAGGTTCTTCACCTTCCAAATACTTCTCCATAATGGCATCGTCTTGGTCGACTACAGCTTCAATTAGTTTTTCGCGCCATTCTTCGACCTTGTCGACCATATCTGCTGGCGGTTCTTGAATTTCATAACTTAGTGGGTCGTTTTCGTCTTTCCAGATCCAAGCTTTACGGGTCAGTAGATCGACTGCACCAATGAAATTATCTTCAATACCAATTGGCAAAGTCATTGCCACGGGTGTTGCACCTAGAACATCTTCAACTTGCTGAATCACGCGATAGAAATCTGCGCCGATACGGTCTAGCTTGTTTACGAAAATAATTCGTGCAACTTCAGAATCGTTTGCATAGCGCCAATTAGTCTCAGACTGAGGTTCAACACCTCCAGAACCACAAAATACGCCGATGCCGCCGTCCAATACTTTTAATGAACGGTATACTTCGATAGTAAAATCAACGTGTCCTGGGGTATCGATAATATTCATTCGATGGTCATTCCAGAAACAACTGGTTGCAGCAGACTGAATGGTAATGCCGCGCTCCTGTTCTTGCTCCATGAAGTCAGTGGTGGCATCACCATCATGTACTTCACCGGTTTTATGAATCTTGCCCGTCAGTTTCAGGATACGTTCTGAGGTCGTGGTTTTACCTGCGTCCACATGCGCGAAGATACCTATGTTTCTATACTTCGATAAGTCAGCCATTGTTCTACTCTATAAAGTTAAATTAATTAATGAAATCGATTATTGTCCCTGCGCCTAGTTTCAGGAAACTGCGCTACCCAAATACCCACATCTTTTTGAATTATCACTGAGATGACCGCATGAGGTGTAAACTGGCGGGCGGAGTATAAACCAGATTGTCTAAATATGTGAAATCAAGTGTCATTTCTGCACAAAATATTGCAAATATGGCATAAATTTCGGAAATTTGACTCGAATCGGACACCTTATATATACAAGATTACGAATTCCAAACTTTAGGATCAGCTAAACTCGACGTATAATCGGCATAATGCACGATATTCCAAACCGAATTGCCGACGTTTTATTAGAAGTCGAGGCTAACCTACGTACCCACGGAAAGTGGGATAAGTACAAGCCTGATGCTAGTGATCTCGATAGCACGATCCCTTTTTGTATGGATACACTTAAATTTGAGCAATGGTTGCAGTGGATATTTTTGCCGAGGATGAAAGATACCATCGAACAGACCAAACCGTTGCCGGCACAAAGCGGGATATATGAATATGCAGAAGAATGCCTGCATAAAGATGACCCATCGACAAATACTCTGCTAAAACAGCTTAAGACATTTGATGATTTAATCAGTATTCAAGCGGGTGTACTAAGACACTAGAATCATTCGTAGGCATTGATTGTATTGATAACAGCTCACATAACTCTAATATTAATAATGGTTCATGGATAAGCTAGATAAAGTTGTTGCAGAATCCAAGCGCAATGCTGAATCAAGAGGACATGGTTATCGCGAGAAGGCGCTAAAATTGTATGCTTGGGTCTGTGGTAAATGTAAGCGAGAATTTACTAGAGAAAATATCATCGAATTAACCGTTCATCACAAAGATCATAATCACGACAACAATCCCGAAGACGGCAGCAATTGGGAGTTATTGTGTCTCTATTGTCATGATCACGAGCATGCAAAATATTTAGATAGAGATGTGTCGGTGACAAAAGCAAATAACGAACTTGATCGTGAGCATGGTACCGGTAAGCCATTCGCAAATTTAAAGGACTTACTAAAGAATAAATAATAAAGCCCAACGCTCAGCTCATACCACATTATTTTTCTTCTCAAATTCCATTCTATGCTGATTAATTTTATTCATATTTGTCTCAGCCCATGACTTTACTTGCTCGATTACCGGAACCAAATTATTTCCTAATGGGCTGAGTTTATATTCAACTTTTAGCGGTAATTTATCGGCATATATTGTTCGAATCACTAAACCATCACGTTCCAGTTTTCGTAATGTTTGGGTCAACATTTTTTGCGACACACCTTCACAGAGTCGCTTGAGCTCACCAAAACGTAAAACCTTTTGTTTGCTTAACGCACAAACTATCAGGCACACCCATTTCTCGCTGATTAAAACAAGGACTTCTCTGGACGAACATTTTGCTGCAAAAACATTGGCTTTTAATTTAGTCATTAATCACTCTTGCTAGTTACTTATAGGAACCTAGTTTACAAAATAAACCACATGAATTATAGTGTTCAGACTCGTTATGTGCAACAGATAAACTGACAGGCTGTTAAATGGCATTTGTTATTTCTGTTCGTGCAGTATAAAAATAGTGTCCTCTATAAAAAAATGTATACATGAGTTACCACAAATCATCATTCAAATTAATAGGAGTTATTTCTAATGCCCAGGATTGTTCGTTTTCATGAATTAGGTCAGCCCGATGTTCTTAAGTTGGAGGAGTTGCCATTAGTAGCGCCGGGAGAAGCTGAGGTTCGTATTAAGGTTGAGGCGATTGGATTGAACCGTGCTGAAGTAGTCTTTCGTAAAGGACAATATATAGAAACTCCGACATTACCTTCTCAACTAGGTTATGAAGCTGCGGGAATTATTGACTCGGTTGGAACTGGAGTGACGGGTTTTAAAGTTGGGGATCGTGTGAGTAGTATTCCATCTTTCTCAATGGTTGATTATGGCGTCTATGGTGAATCTGCAATTTTGCCTGTGACTGCGGTCGCGCATTATCCCGATAAGCTATCCGCCTCTGAGGGTGCAGCGATCTGGATGCAGTACATAACGGCATATGGCGCTTTGATTGAATATGGAAAAATGAAAAAAGATGATGTTGTATTGATAACAGCAGCCAGTAGTAGTGTTGGTTTAGCTGCAATTCAGCTTACTAAGGCAACCGGTGGATTGGCGATTGCGACGACACGTGGTGCAGACAAAAAATCATTTCTCCTTGATGCGGGTGCTGATCACGTTATCGTGACCGATGAAGAAAATATAGCAGAAAGGGTGATGGAGATTACATCAGGAGCAGGGGCAAATTTAACGTTTGATCCTGTTGGCGGACCTGCGCTACTTGATCTTGCCGATGCAGCGGCTAAAGGCGCAACTATATATCAATATGGTGCTTTATCGCCCGAACCCACGCCTTTTCCTTTGTTTCCAGCACTAGTGAAGGGCTTAACTATCCGAGGGTATACCTTGTTTGAGATTACGCAGTCGCCAGAGCTATGTGAACGCGCCAGAGAATATGTCTTTAATCTACTAGAGTCTGGAGACCTGAAACCGATTATTGATGAGCAACGCTTTAGTCTGGATGAGATTGTCGAGGCACACCGCTTTATGGAAACTAACAAGCAGAAAGGAAAGATCGTAGTGACTGTTTAAGTTCGAGTATTGGAGCGTCTTATACATTCAAATAAATATTGGGAAGGAAAAAATTTCATGAGTAAAGATAGTCCCTTGTTAAATTCATTTTCTTTAAATGAATCATTAGAATTAAAAAATCGTGTTGTATTGGCACCGTTAACGCGTGCACGTGCTGGCAAAGATCGAATCCCGAATGAGCTGATGGCTGAGTATTATCGTCAGCGTGCTTCGGCAGGTTTGATTATTACCGAAGCGACGGTGGTATCGGAGATAGGCATAGGTTGGGTCGATTCACCGGGTATCTATAAAGATGAGCAAATGCAGGGCTGGAAAACGGTCGTTGATGCGGTTCATGCTGAAGGTGGCCTTATCTTTCTACAGTTATGGCATTGTGGCCGTGCATCACATAGCAGTTTTCATGATGGCGCATTACCTGTTTCAGCGTCCGCTATCAAATTGAATGGTGATGAGATACATACGCCAAACGGTAAGGAAGAATACGAAACCCCGCATGCGCTCACCATTGACGAGATTAAGCAAACGATACTGGATTACAGGAATGCAGCGAAGCGTGCGATGCAAGCTGGTTTTGATGGTATTGAGGTACACAGTGCGAATGGTTATCTGCTCGATCAGTTTTTGCAGTCGCGTACCAATAAGCGTACGGATGAATACGGTGGCAGTATAGAAAAACGCTTTCGTATATTGGATGAGGTGATCCAAGCAGTTATTCAGGAGATACCGGCAGAGCGGGTTGGCGTTCGTCTTGCGCCTAATGGTGTATTTAATGATATGGGCTCACCAGATTATCGAGAGAATTTTACCTACGTTGCACAACAACTAAATAATTATGGGCTGGCTTATCTTCATGTGATGGATGGTCTGGCATTCGGTTTTCATGAGTTGGGTGAGCCAATGACACTGGATGATTTTCGCCAGGTCTTTGATGGCCCGCTAATGGGTAATTGTGGCTATACACAAGAGACGGCGGAACAAGCTATTGCCGACGGCAAAGCCGATCTGATTGCGTTTGGACGGCCTTATATCAGTAATCCGGATCTGGTAGAGCGGTTTAGTAATGATTGGCCTTTAGCGCCTGAGGCAGATGTGGAATTATGGTGGACACCTAGAGAAGATGGCTTAGCCGATTTTCCGACTTATGAGGCAACTTAGTCGCCTTTGGACTGAGTAGAACAAGAACCCTTATATATTCGTTTCCTGCGCTAGTCACTTCGGACTTCCTCGACTCTGTCTCCTGATTCGTTCTATCTCCCGCATCCATGCAGTCGTGTCCTATCGCAACATACTGTTCATCCATGGATATAAAAAAACCGCTCAAAAGAGCGGTTTTTTAGTTGTAGCTTCAGTTCCCGTATTAAACTTTAGGCACTGATTTCTCAACAATCTCCTTAACGCTGTTAGCATAAGATTCACCCAATTTGGCCATTTCTTGTGCATCTTCTACTGCTTTAGTTGACAGGCTTTGTGCAATCTCAACTTGGTCAGTAAGATATTTCTGAAGCGTATCAGCATCTTTAATATCAGCTGCAGACTTAAGCGCGTCGAGATTCACCTTCGTGGTGTCCTGAATAGCTTTAACCTGAAGAGCTGTAATTTCTTCAATGCTTTTAAGTGCTAATTCATTTAACTCTTTTATCGGTGCCAAAAAACTTTCAAATGTGTTGCTCATTGTATTTCTCCAATTAGTTTATTTAATCATTGGCGGGTATTATACTCTTAAAATGCTGCAGCGCAACAAAATAATTAAATTAGTATAAATAATTGAAATTGTTAATTATTTACTATTTTTGGAATGTTATGACGCTACATAAATCATTAAATATTTACTTTTAAAACATCAAGTTTGGTTGATGTTTTAAAAACAAAAACCGCTCAAAAGAGCGGTTTAGGGACAACTAAAGCAGGGGGTATTAATCTGGAATAATTGATTTTTCGACAACGTCCTTTGCCTTTGTAGCATAGGAGTTACTCAGTTCAGCAATTTCTTTAACATCAACTATTGCATTATCAGAGACATACTGCGTGACAGCAATCTGACTTTCCATATAGTTTTTAAATGAATCAATATCATTAATTTCTGTCGCTGTATTTAAAGCATACAAGCCAATTTTTGCATTATCCTGTAACGCTTTAAGCTGTACGGCAGTTATCTGCTCGATGCTTTTTAATGTTAATTCGTTCAATTGCTTTATTGGCTCGATTAACTTTTCGAATGTGTTTTCCATGGCTCATCTCCAAAGGTTTAAATTTAATTGGGTGTAATTATACGCTTAATATGTTGCGCCGCAACATATCAGTGGTGAAAATGTGATCATGTCGAGGTTCTTAAAGATAAGTCTGTAATGGAGAACTGTTATGTAATGGTATGATTAAATTGATTATTTATACGTATGATAGTCATGTCTGATTTATAAAATGACCTGTTGTATACAAAGGTTTCATATGTTCGATTACACAGTAATGCAAGCTTACTTTCCTTCAAACATCCATTTATCCCAGTAGGGGGGTGTTTCAAAATAACCTTGCATGTAATCGACAAAGCTTCTTACCTTTAGCGACATATGTTTTCGATGTGCATAGACCAAATTGATTGGTAGTGGTTTGGGTTCAAATTTTTCTAATACCGGTACAAGCCTGCCTGATTGAATATCAAGGCCAATCATATAAGTGGGTAGTTGTATCAAACCACTACCATTTATCGCAGCGACACGAAGTGAATCTGCGATATTCGAGGTTAAGTAGTTACTCTTAATATCCATTGCTGTTTCTACACCATCAATATTGAATGTCCAGTGTGGCGTGAAAATAACGTTGTTGGATGTAACCAAACAAACATGTTCCTGTAGTGCTTCCGGCGTTTGTGGTGTGCCACTCTCTTTCAGGTATTCTGGCGAGGCACAAACAATCAATCGACTTGATGAAATTTTTAATGCTACAACACTAGAGTCTTCTAGTTCGCCGACTCTAAACGCAAGGTCCATACCTTTATCAACCAAGTTATCAAAATCATCTGATAGATTTAGCTCGATAGCGACTTTGGGATATTGTTTTTTATAACCTTTAATCGCTCTAGCAATATGGAAAGATCCAAAAGACGGTAACGACATAATGCGTAATGTCCCGACGGGCTCATTTTGTAATTCTGAGACACACTGTTCTGCTTCTTCAACTTCAGTGAGTATATCGATTACCTTTTTATGATAAGTACTACCCACTTCAGTAAGGCTTAGTTGTCTGGTCGTTCTATTGAGAAGCCTTGCACCAAGGTTACTTTCTAAATCACGGACGAATTTTGAACACATGGTGTTTGAAATATCCAGTTCTTCAGCCGCTGCCGCAAAGCTGCCAAGTCTGGCGACTGCAGCAAATACTTTCATGCTAGTTAACCTATCCACTGATGTTCGCCTGATTATGTCTTATTTGGAATGAGTTCATGAACAAAAGCACTGTTGTTCATGGGGGTGATAGCACCTATATTTCTCGCAACGCACAAATTCAAATTCATTTATAGGAGCTTCAATCATGAAAAACATTAAATATATGATTTTATTATCAATATTGCCATTAAATTCAAGCTATGCAGCCACGAAAACGCTGGAAATCGCAGACATGGAAATGCTTGATTCCTTGTGGGCTACCAATTTCGATAATGGTAACACAACTGACTTAGTTACCTTATACACCAAGGATGCAATGGTCTTTCCACCGAGTAGTGAAATCCTTGAAGGGCGGTTAGCCATTACTGATTATTTAGATAGTTTGAGGGATGCCGGTTTTAACGAATATTCCATTTCAAATGTTGATATGCAAGTTAAAGGTAAGACTGCGTATTCAACAGAACTTTGGGAAGCGATCAGGATTGATGCTGATGGTAACGAAATCAAGCTTGATGGAAACATCACCAATGTTTTGGAAAGGCAAAATGACGGTAGCTGGAAAATTAAACTTCAGAGTTGGAACTAGCTTTAGACTTTCATCTTAGTGATAGGAGCTTGGATGATTATTCGATACACATGGATGTGTATATTTTTAATAAATGACTATTAATGCCTTTGTTTTGGAAAGACAAAATAACGGCAACTGGAAAATTAAACTCCAGAATTGGAACTAGCATTAGGTTTTCATCTTAGGGATAGGAGGGGATGAATATTTTATACACAAGGACGTGTTTTTTTTAACTTCTTTATTAACGCCTTATTTCAAAATCAATCTCTTTAAGAATTACTTTTTAAGCTGTTACTCTTTTTCAAACATCCATTTGTCCCAATAAGGTGGGGTTTCAAAATAATATTTCATGTAGTCGACAAAACTTCTGATCTTTATAGACACGTGTTTACGGTGTGCATAGATAAGATTGATGGGTAACGGTTCGGGTTCATAGTCTTCCAATACCGGTTTGAGTTTCCCAGATTGAATATCAAGACCGATCATGTAGGTGGGAAGCTGTACCAATCCGCTACCATTGATTGCGGCGACACGAAGGGAATCGGCCTGATTGGATTTTAAATAATTAGTCCTGGTATCAATCGTTGTCTCTATGCCCTCGGCATTAAATGTCCATTGGGGTGAAATGATTAGGTTGTTGCTCATACTCATACAAACGTGATCATTTAAATCACTTGGGATTTGAGGTGTACCGTTTTCTTTAAGATACTCAGGAGAGGCACAAACGATCAATCGACTGGAAGATAGTTTTAAAGCAACAGCACTGGAATCTTCCAGTTCCCCGACGCGAAAGGCAAGGTCCACACCCATGTCCACCAGGCTTTCAAAATCGTCTGACATGATCAGTTCGATTTCGACTTCTGGATATTTCTTTTTATAACCCTTAATCGCACGAGTGATATGAAAAGAACCAAAAGATGGCGGTGACATGATATGTAATATCCCCACGGGATTATTTTGTAATTCAGACACACACTGTTCAGCTGCTTCTACTTCTGTGAGGATGTCGATAACTTTTTCATGATAAGCACTACCGACATCAGTCAGGCTCAGCTGTCGCGTAGTTCTATTAAGTAATCTTGCGCCGAGATTGTCTTCAAGATTACTAATGTATTTTGAACACATTGCATTTGATATATCGAGTTCTTCTGCAGCTGCCGCGAAGCTGCCAAGCCTACCGACAGCGGCAAATACATTCATGCTTGTTAATCTATCCATCGTTTTGAAGTTCTATTCTTTCCTATTTGGAATAAGTCTATAAACAGAAATAGCCTTGTTTATTGGGGCTATCGTACCTATATTTGTTGCAACGCACAAATTCTTTAACGATTAATTATTAACAGGAGTGATTAACAATGAAAACATTTAAAGCATTGATTTTATTATTAATATTGTCAATTAGCTCAAGCCTTGCCGTTGCTCATACGTCAGATACAAGGGATATTGAGGCGCTCATGACTAAATGGGCGATGAGTTTCGGCCAGGGTAAAACTGATGCATTAATGGCCTTATATACCGAGAATGCCATGGTCTTTCCCCCTAGTAGCGAGATCCTCGACTGCCCGTCAGCAATAAGCACTTATCTACTTGGTCTGAGAGAAGTCGGTATGAAGCAATATACTATTTCGAATGTCGATTTGGACATCAAAGGTGACACTGCGTATGAAACTGGACTTTGGGAAGTGACTCGGATTGATACCAACGGTGACGCGATTATGTTGGAAGGAAATATTACTAATGTGTTTGAAAGACAGAAAGATGGTATCTGGAAAATTAAATTACAAAGCTGGAATTAAGTAAAACCTCCTCTCAGGGATAGTCTCTTAGATTAAATATCGATACACAAGGAAGTGTATTTTCATTAAATATATATACAAGTACTTCAAACAAGAAGTTGCATTGAAGACTTTGTCACATTCCCTCAACTAACATTGGTTATTAAAAACAGATACAATATCACATATGCATTGCATTTCTTGAAGTCATCAATCTTCAAATAAGGACGTATTTAAATGAGTAAATCCAGCCCATTGTTAAAACCGGTCTCAATAAATAAGACATTAGAATTAAAAAATCGAATTGTAATGGCACCACTAACACGAGGCCGTGCAGGGAGTGAACGAATACCCAATGCATTGATGGCTGACTATTATAGTCAGCGCGCATCTGCAGGCTTGATCATTTCAGAAGCAACCGTTATTTCAAAACAAGCCATCGGCTGGATAGATTCCCCCGGCATTTATAACGATGAACAAGTACAAGGATGGAGACAAGTCGTGGATGCTGTACATGAGGCGGGTGGCACAATGTTTTTACAGTTGTGGCATTGTGGTCGCGCATCGCATAGTAATTTTCATAATGGCCAACTGCCAGTTGCACCTTCTGCGATTAAATTGAATGGCGAATATATTCATACCCCTAAAGGCAAAGAGGATTATGAAATACCTGCAGCGCTGACAGTTGAACAAATTAAGGAAACTGTAAATGATTATAAAAAAGCTGCCAGACGTGCAATGCAGGCAGGCTTTGACGGAGTAGAAGTACATAGCGCGAATGGTTACTTGATTGATCAATTTTTACAATCGAAGACAAATGAACGCACAGATAGTTATGGTGGCAGTATTCCTAATCGATACCGTTTTCTTGATGAAGTCTTACAAGCAGTAATGGAAGAAGTATCAATGGATCGAATTGGTGTGCGGCTTGCCCCCAATGGGGTGTTTAATGATATGGGTTCTGCTGATTTTCGTGAGCAATTTACCTTTGTCGCAGAACAATTAAATAATTTTTCATTAGCCTATCTGCATGTCATGGATGGGTTGGCGTTTGGTTTTCATGAACTGGGCGAAGCGATGACCCTGTCAGAAATAGGTGAGGTATTCAAAGGACCGTTAATGGGCAATTGTGGGTATGACCAGAAAACTGCAGAACAAGCGATCTCAAATAAACATGCCGATTTAATTGCATTTGGCCGGCCGTATATTAGCAATCCAGATTTGGTTGAGCGTTTTGAAAATGATTGGCCGCTTGCAGAAGATGCTCCAATGGAAATCTGGTATGCACCCAGTGAAGAAGGCTATGTAGACTTTCCTGTTTATCAAGAATAGTTCTTAGGGTTTTATTTTCAGTAATTGAACCTCAAGAAATGTCAGTTCATCAAAGAATATCAGTTCCAACATCAATTCATTAGGTTGAACTAACTTCTGATTATGGCTCTAATTTAAATTAGAGAGATATTAAGAGGGAGTTTAATGAAAAAATTCTTATTGTTTTTTCCTCTATTGTTCATGTTCAGTGGCTCGCATGGTCTTGGACCCGTAGAAGATGAAACGCTATCAAATAGTAATGATGTTGGCTCTCATGTAAGGCAGTTGTTTGTAGAATCTATAAAAGTTCGCAGACAATCAGTAGTTTGGCTACGCGAACGTGATAACCCTGACGTCATCGCCGCTTTAATTAATGCTATGCGTTATGTCGGAGATCCAAGTGGTGACATAGCAGAGTTATTACATCACTTCACCGAAGAAAGCTATGTGGATGATTGGTTTAAATGGATGTCATGGTTACAAGCACATCCGGAGATCAAACCTTTTGATGGTTATACAACGTTTAAATCAGAATTATTCCAAAGTCTCGATCCCAATTTTGAAGTTTTTATATACCCGGATGTTAAACATGAAATCGGAATAGACGAGGTTCTTTGGGGAGGAGTCGAAAAAGATGGGATACCTGCCTTAACCAATCCCGATTTTATTGATGCAAACGAAGCAACATTTTTAACCGATGTGGAATCTGTCTTTGGTGTAGAGATTAATGGTGATGTGCGTGCTTATCCTTATCGTATTATGGATTGGCATGAAATGTTTAATGATGTAATTGGTGGTGTACCCGTTTCATTAGCTTATTGTACATTGTGCGGTTCAGGTATTTTATTTGATACGCGTGTTGAAGGACGTGATGAGCCTTTTGTGTTTGGTTCCTCAGGTTTCTTATACCGATCAAATAAGTTGATGTATGACCAACAAACACATTCACTATGGAATCAATTTACTGGCCGCCCTGTGGTTGGTGAATTGACGGGTTCAGGTATCGAACTAAAGATATTGCCTGTCGTTACGACAACTTGGGGACAATGGAAGAAACAGCACCCGACGACGAAAGTATTATCTCTTGATACTGGTTTTCGAAGAGACTACAAGCCCGGCAGTGCATACAGTAGATATTTTAACAGTCCCAAACTCATGTTCCCTGCGCCAACAAATGACAAACGACTCAACCCGAAAGATCAGGTTTTTGGTTTACGTATGACAGGTGTGGAGAAGGCTTGGCCATTAACGGAATTTTCAAATGGGAAGGTGATCAATGATCGTGTTGGTGTAATTCAATTGGTTATCATTGGAGATACCGAAACTCGGACAGTGAGAGCCTACCGATCAGAAGGACGTAAGTTCAGTAAAGACACTGACGATTTAACAGTGATCAAGCAGGATGGAAAAACATGGAAGGTAACAGAGCAAGCATTAATAGGTCCCGAAGGTGAAAACCTTTCTCGACTTCCTGGTCATATTGCCTACTGGTTTGCATGGAGCGGTTATTTGAAGCAGGCAGAGCTGTATAACTAGTTTATATGTAATTAATTCTGGATAGACCATTGACCATATCGGTTTGTGTTAATAAGCCGATTAGTTTGTTATTCTCATTAACAACAGGTAAGTGGCGTATATTTTTATCTTTAGAAAGCTCAACTGCTTCATGCAAGGCAATTTCACTAGGTATAGTATAAGTTGGACTGGTCATAAAATGATCAATTGATAAATCATCCCAGACAACATCATTTAACATGTCTGCCAATATTGCCACCATATCACGTTCGGTAATGATTCCAACCGGCGCTCCATTTTCAGTGATAACTAAACTCGATAACCGATTACTACTCAAAATTTTAACAACATCTTTTAATGCGGTGTCTGGTGAGCAGGTTGTAACATTTTCAGTCATAACTTCAAATACGTAAACTTCTTTCATCTATAAATCCTAATTTATTTTAATTATTGTTTATATAACCATTTTAATATCTCATCCTGAATCAGAGTGCCGGTCGTATTTTGTATTCCCTTATAATTTTGTAATGAAACAACAATATAATTTTTATTGTTTTTACTTTTGACATAACCTGCCATAGATCTGACATTATCAATGATACCTGTTTTTATCCGAGCGTTACCCGGAGGTATTATGCCTTTAAGACGTTTTCTTACTGTTCCATCAATACCGACCAGAGGTAGGGATGAAAAGTATTCAGGCTGGTAGGGACTCTGTAATGCGTGTCGGAGCAACATCGCGAGTGTTCGTGCGGAAATTCGCGCACTACGAGAAAGACCGGAACCATTCTCGATGATCAATTCGGGGGCAGGGATATTAATGCTTTGTAACCAGTCTGAGATAACCTTTCGAGCTGCAGTCTTGTTACCTGCATTATTTTTATTCTCTTTACCTATGGTGAGTAATAATTGCCGGGTCATTACATTATTACTGTATTTATTGATATAGGTAATGACTTCACTTAGTGGTTTAGATGGCACAATATAGAATGGATTGTCGTCATCAATACTTGTCTCACCGTATTTTCCAGTAATGGTACCACCCATGTCTTCCCATAATGCCTTAAAGACACCAAAGATATAATCACCATTAGGTAATACGGTTCGCAAAAGTTCCTGATTCCCACAGCGTTTAGGATAATTGCCACTGAATTCAACTGTGGTGACAGAACCTTGTTTAATTACATTAAATTTTAATTGTCGATGTTTGCCTTTGCACGCACCCTTGACTAATTTTACTTTATTCCTGATTTGCAAATTTGAAGCAGGTGGGTCTGCATAAATGTGAAGCTTCTTATCCATGGGAATGAAGTTAAATTGATGTGCCCGAAAATTTAGCAAGGCAGCGTCAGGAAACGTGTTATAGACTCGATAAGGTTTATTATCAAAGTCTGCTGGTGAGCCGTTCTCATCTTCAAAATGCTCATTATCAATGAGCAGATCACCGTTAATATGTTGTATACCACGGTTCCGTAAGGTAAATAATAAATGCCAAAATGTTTCTCTCACGAGAAAAGGATCGCCGCGACCCTCAATGACTAAATTTCCATCAAGCGTGCCGTTATTTAATGTTCCATCAAGATGAACATGGGTTTCCCAAGAGTAATTTGGGCCAAGAATGTCAAGTCCGGCATAAGTGGTTAATAATTTGATGACCGAAGCAGGATTGCGCGGGATATCGATGTTTAACGCTACCAGTGGGTCGCTTGAATCGAACTCTTGTATATAAAGACTCAGGGAATCTTTAGGTACTTTATGCTTTGCTAATATCTTAATGACAGTAGCAGGCAAGTGTTCGACGCTATGATCAGCAACAGCATCATGACTAATTAAAATTGCGAGACAGATAAACAGGTGAGGCAATTCGGCTCTCAAGGGTAAACAGAAATATTTCATATTGGTTCAAGGTTTTTAAATTGTTTGTATAGTAAGAAAGCGCCCCATATGAGCGCAAGTAAAATCAGGAGTATTCCCGTCGTATTAAATGTGTTCGCAATCTCTCTGTGCGATTCTAGTTTTCCTAAATCTATTAACATAGCATTCCAGTCATGAAAACCCGGTTTGTCGGCACCCGTTACACCACCTAATAACACTAACTGTTGATTGTAGGCATCATCAATGTAAGGCGCACATTCCATAAAGCTTTGACCTAACCACCAAAGGCCGACTGAGGCACCAAAGTTGTTTTTGTTTTTTATCAAAAAAGCCAGCATAACGACTAGAGGCATTAATAGCTGCCCTAGCGTCCCACCCAGTTTTGTCATAAACCAACCAAAGGGCATGAATACAATGTGTCCTGCTTCATGGAATACCAGGTTGATTCTATGCAAAAAAGAACTACCTATCTCCGTCGGATTATTAATAAAGTCCATGTTGATAAACTGCCATCCCCAGATAGCAATGCCAATAAAGACAAGTGCTCTACCGTAGAATATAAAGGGGTTTACCTTATCTTCCACAAAAAACAGACTCGAACTGATTATATTTTTCAGCCCTGGAGAATCAGAAGCTTCAATTTTGTTTCGTGTAGCCCGTTGTGTCTCTGGAGATGAAAACTGCTGCTTCATCCATTTTGAAAAAATTATACCGCAGGCAGGGCAGTTGTCCGGATCTGTTTTGTCATCAGCTTGACGTTCATGTTTGCATTTGGGACAGGTTGTATACATTTATATCAATGATCTCTTTCATTTCCACAAGACCAGCAAACATCAAATTGACCTTCTATTAATTCATTACACTGACATTGCCAATCTTCTTGTTTATCCGCATTTGCAAGTACATTTTCTATCAGTTGCTTGGCAAAAGCATAATCAGATTCATCGTTCACCCAGACCTCAGGCCAACATTCATTAATAGGTAGTTCACCAATCCCACCACTTATATTCATATTGCGTAGATGGCAATCGATTTCATTAGCTTCCAAAAGGCTATGAACGTGTCCGGCCATTATCGTATTGTCGCTGCTATAAACCTTTTTCATATATTCTAAATATTTATCTTAACAAGATTCTTTTATGAGTTAATTCTATATATTTAGAATCGTTATTGTCAGTATTAGCCACAGAGGACACGGAGTTCACAGAGAATGGCTAAAAACATAATCAAAAACATAGAAAACAAATGTGATTAACAAATCTCTAGCCTGTTTATTAATATTCTTAATTCTATTAATTACTTTTTCTCTGTGAACTCCGTGTCCTCTGTGGCTTATTTAATTAATTTATTATTACTGCAAGACATATTATTGATATAAGTATGGCTATGATAGCGAGGATGGTAATTCTATTTAAATGGGTGATAGTACTTTTCAACTGAGTTGCAAGCGATTCATTTTGCCTGGCAAGTTCCTCAATTAATTTTATTTGTTCGACATTGGATTCGTCATTCGTGTCCAGACGCTGATGAAGTCGCGCAACTTCTTCTTTTATACCTTCAATAGTCTCAGGTATTTCTTCCTCAGGTTTATTCTCACTGCCCTGATCACGAATCAGTTTAATTAAGCGTGTTGCTCCCTGAATTACGATAGGTGCTGTATTTAAGATTGTGTTGATAGTGCCTAAGCTCATAATATTTTTTTTAGCCACGGATATTCTTGAGTGTTTCAGTTGCTGATTTAATCAAGTATTTCACATATCTCTGGTGATGGTAAGCTCACCAAAGTGCCGAATAAAACGTCACCAGATTTCACGCGTTTGGTAAAATCATGTGTATCCTTCATGGTGGATTGGCCTCGCAAATTTTGAAACATCTATTTTGAATGAGATAATACATGAATTGTTATTTACATGGATGTAATGTATGCCGCGAGCGTAGGACGACATACAAGGATGTATTAGTGTCACGAGAGGACAGGAGTCTGAAGTGACTGCGCAAGAGCGGCGATTTACATAGGTGTAATGGTCGAAAATTGCCTCTGTATTTTCAACACTTCCGCCATTCATGGCGGTCGTATATAGTGCGCGCAAGACGCTTACATAGGTGCAAGTGATAAAATACGTCGAGAACATGTCTTCGAGCGGCGATTTGCATGTATATATGTCGCGAGAGTGGTTTAACAGGAAACATCGACCTTTTCCGCAGAATCTGAGGGATATTTCCCTGAATTTAATAGTCAATAACAACTAACACAAAATAAGAGTTAACTATGTCTGTCATTTCTGAAATTCACCGACTCCAAGCCTATATTGGAGAACATATTATTGGCCAGGAACAACTGGTCAACCGTTTATTGATTGCATTGCTGGCCGATGGCCACTTACTGGTAGAAGGTGCGCCGGGATTGGCGAAGACTAGGGCAATCAAAGTCTTGGCCGATGGGATTGAAGGTGATTTTCACCGAATTCAATTTACGCCAGATCTATTGCCCGCTGATTTAACCGGAACTGAGATCTATCGCCAGCAAGAGGGCAGTTTTGTCTTTCAACAGGGTCCTTTGTTTCATAATCTGGTGCTTGCCGATGAAATCAATCGTGCACCAGCCAAGGTTCAGTCTGCCTTGCTTGAGGCAATGGCCGAACGACAAATAACCGTTGGCAAGAAAACCTATTCTTTGCCGGGCTTATTTTTGGTGATGGCGACACAAAATCCCATCGAACAGGAAGGGACTTACCCTTTACCTGAAGCACAGCTGGATCGGTTCCTAATGCATGTGACGATAGGATATCCCAGCGCTGAAGAAGAACACGGGATTTTAAAGTTGGCCAGAGCTGAAGCGAAACAATCATCAGCACCTGAGGCAATGACTCCGGTAAAACAGCAAGATATATTTACTGCTCGTGATGAAGTCTTGTCACTTTATATGGCAGACAATATTGAACAGTATTTATTACAGATTGTTCTCGCGACAAGAAATTCAAGTGTCTATGGGGAAGATCTTAATCAGTGGTTGCAATATGGTGCCAGCCCTCGAGCGACTATTACCTTAGATAGATGTGCGCGTGCTCATGCATGGTTACAACAACGTGATTATGTCGGTCCTGAAGATGTTCAAGCTGTTGCTCACGAAGTGTTACGCCATCGGTTGATCTTAAATTATGAAGCCGAGGCAGAGGGTATTACGACCGATACTGTTATATCAGAGTTGATATCACGTATTGCTGTACCCTAAGGATTTTTGAAATGGCTGTAGTACCTGAACAAATTTCAACTCCGGCGAATATTACAACGGCAGGTTTGATCGCCCTGAGTAAAAAGAGTCGTGGTTTATCGCTCAAATCCGGATTAATTGGCGCCCTACAAGCGGGTGATTATCAATCGGCCTTTAAAGGCCGGGGCATGGAGTACGATGAATCAAGATTATATCAACCCGGTGATGATATTCGGAACATCGATTGGCGAGTAACGGCGCGTACGGGTAAAGCGCATACAAAATTATTTCGCGAAGAACGTGAACGTCCAGTTCATCTTTGGGTGGATTTTCGTGCACCGATGTTTTTTGCGACGCGTGGAAAATTCAAGGCGGTTATTGCGGCTGAACTTGCCAGTTTATTTGCCTGGACGGCGCAACGGCAAGGCGATCGCGTTGGCGGCATAGTATTTTCTGATACGGTTCATCACGAATTAAAACCGCAACGTGGCAAATCTGCAGTACTACGACTCATCAAACATATGGTCGAACACCCCAGTTGGCAACAACCCGATATCAATGAAGAAAATAAACAGGGCTTATTACATTCATTAATCAACCTGCGTCGATTGGTAAAGCCCGGCAGTATGGTCATCTTGTTAAGTGACTTTCGTGGACTCGATGAAGACTGCCGCTCTCACCTCATTCGCATGCGACAGCATAATGAAGTGGTCATGGTACATATTTATGATTGGCTGGAAGAATTCTTACCACCGGCAGGCAATTATCGGATCACCAATGGTAAACAAGAATTAGAATTTGATACACATAATCAAAAACTCATAGATGACCACACCAATAAATTTAATGCACACAAAGAATTATTAATAAAAACAGCACGATCATGTCACATGAATTATCTGTGTTGCCGCACGGAAGACAACCCAGAAAAAGTGATTAAAGAAGGTCTTCGATCCAGATGATGCAGGGGACGGAACCAGCGAGTTTGCCGCTGCGCGATATCCATTTACCCGATCCTGTTTCGTTGTGGCCGCTTGCACCGGGATGGTGGGCGTTAATGATATTGCTTGTCACTGTTACGTTATTAACGATGTATTTCATTCGACGTTATCGCAATCACAAAATATCTGCACTCTATCTGGCCAAACAAGAATTAGAACGAATAAAAACTGATTTTAATATCAATAATGACAAGTCAAATCTGGTTAAAGAACTGTCGGAATTAATACGGCGTTTGAGTATTAGTATTTTTCCTCGTGAGGAGTCTGCGGGATTGACTGGGGAAGAATGGTTGAAATTTCTAGATCAATATTCAGATAAGAATGAATTCGATACTGGTATAGGTCGCGTTTTGATTGAGGCACCTTATCAAGCCGATCCAGAATTTAATAGTAATGAGTTGCTTGCGCTTATTGCCACTTGGGTCGAGTCAGTTGGTAAACGCAAGGGGAATAAGAAATGATTAATTTCGAATGGCCCTGGATTGCAGCGTTGTTACCATTACCGATAATCATTCGTTTTCTATTTCCACCTGCCGAAGTGGTTAATGAAGCTGCCCTACGTGTTCCTTTTCTCACTGAATTCAGCACACATTCTAATGATGGCCATCATGTCGATGTTAAACGGCGGTTGATCTGGTTGGCAATTATAGCCTGGTGTTGCTTAGTCACAGCGGCTACGCGCCCGCAATGGCTAGGTGATTTTATTGATATCCCCATAAGCGGTCGTGATCTGATGCTGGCAGTTGATCTGTCTGGCAGCATGGAAGAGGAAGATTTCATAATAAAGGATGACAAAGTTAATCGACTAACGGCAACTAAATATGTTGCTGGGGAATTTATTGAGCGAAGAGTAGGTGACCGACTTGGCTTGATTTTGTTTGGTGAACAGGCTTATTTACAAACACCATTAACCTTTGATCGTTTAACCGTTAAAACATTGTTGTATGAATCAGCCATAGGATTGGCGGGAAAATCTACGGCGATTGGTGATGCGATTGGATTGGCGGTTAAGCGGTTACGCGATCAAGATGAGAAAAGTCGGGTATTAATACTATTAACCGATGGGGCAAATACGGCAGGTGAAGTCGAACCTCTAGCAGCAGCAGATTTGGCGGCTCGCGAAAACATGAAAATTTATACCATTGGTATCGGTGCAGATGAAATGATCGTGCGCTCAATCTTTGGCTCGCGACGTGTAAACCCATCCGCTGATCTCGATGAAAAAACCTTAAGTGCCATTGCAGATAAAACCGGCGGTCGCTATTTTCGCGCGCGAGATACAGAGCAACTTGAACAGATCTATGAACTACTGGATGAGCTGGAACCCATAGAAAAAGACGTTCAACGATTCAGACCGCAAACAGCGTTATTTTATTGGCCATTAGCTATCGCCTTAGTATTGATGTGCATTGTTATTATGCTGCGGCATTCCTCAGGCGTAGTTAATGCCCGAGGTGAAACACCATGATGTCTGAATTTCATTTCATTCGTCCTTACTGGTTTATTGCGCTTGTCCCGTTGATAATTCTAGTATGGATGCTGGCTAAGCGACATTTGATCAATAAGCACTGGGAGAGTGTTTGCGACCCTGCGTTATTACCCTATATATTAGTGGGTAGAACGGGTGCAAAAAAATATACCAACATTTCATTGTTTGGCTTTGTAAGTTTGTTAATGATCTTTGCCCTAGCGGGGCCAAGCTGGGAACGTTTACCCGAACCCGTCTTTGAAAAAGAGTCCGCATTAGTTATTGCGATGGATCTCTCTTACTCAATGTATGCCGATGATATTAAACCGAGTCGACTTGAACGTGCTCGGTTCAAGATCTCTGATCTGCTGGACCTAAGACAAGAAGGACAGACGGCATTGATTGTCTACGCAGGTGATGCATTTACGGTAACGCCGTTAACAGATGATATTAAAACGATTAAATCTCAGCTTACCGCACTGACACCACAAATTATGCCTGCCCCCGGAAGCAATGCTGACATCGCCTTGGAAAAAGCCGCAGAGTTATTAAAACAGGCGGGTAACAGCGAAGGGCATATATTGCTAGTGACAGATGAAGTCGATAGTCAGTTAGATAAGGCTTTCAGCAAAACCAAACGACGTGGCTACAAGGTATCACTATTAGGCATTGGTACAGAAGAAGGTGCCCCGGTGAAACTAGGCGATAGTGGCTTTCTAAAAGATAAAGCCGGGACGATTGTGATACCTAAATTAAATCAAGGCGTTCTCCGATTACTGGCAAGTTCGGGTGGTGGATATTATGAGACAAGTCAATTAGGTGATGGAGATATTGAACGGCTCAATCGTCTTTTTAATAGTGGCTTGGAAAAAACGAATGAAACAGCATCTCAATTCGAAACTGATCGATGGCGCGAATTTGGGCCGTGGTTAATTTTATTGATCCTGCCTATCGTTGCATTTGGGTTTCGACGCGGATATCTAGCATTATTTATTTGTGTACTTATACAAACTCCAGATGATGCTATGGCATTTGAATGGGACGACCTGTGGTTGAATAAAAATCAGCAGGCGATGCGTGCCCTTGATAGTGAGCAGGCCGAGTTAGCTTCTGAATTATTTAATAATAAAGAATGGAAAGCAGCGGCAAATTATCGTAAAGGTGATTTTGCAACAGTTGAAGAGCTCTTAAATGAGCAAGAGGACACGCGTAGTATTTATAATCGAGCCAATGCCATGGCAAAACAGGGACGCTATGAAGACGCCATTGCTGCTTATGACGAGGTTCTGGAGAACAAGCCCGAACACGAAGATGCAATATTTAACCGTGACTTGATTAAAAAGGAACTGGAGAAACAAAAGCAACAAGAATCCGATTCAGATCAGAAGTCGGACGAAAATTCGGAACAGCAGCAAAAAGAAGATTCAGAATCAAAAGAACAGCAATCAGAGTCAGACCAACAAGAATCAGATCAGCAAGAAAAATCAGAGGAACAACAGTCTTCACAGCAGCAACAAGAAGAACAAGATAGTTCAGAGCAACAACAAGACGGCAAAAAACAAGAGTCAGAAGAACGACAAAAATCTGAACAAGAGAAGCAAGAGCAAGAAGCAAATGAATCCGGTGATAAAGAAGAGGAAGAACAGCAGCAAGCACAAGCCTCTACACAAGAAGAAAAAGAACTCGATGAAGAACAGCAGGCAACAGAGCAATGGTTACGTCGAATCCCGGATGACCCTGCTGGATTATTAAGACGCAAATTTAAGTACCAATACCAACAACAAAACAGACGATCATCAAACAATGAAAAATATTGGTGATTTCTATAAGGCCACAGAGGACACAGAGAATAAAACAAGAATTTTTCCGGTTTTCTCTGTGTGCTCTGTGGCAAGATTGTCTATAGGAAAAGCATAGTATGCTAGATATAAAGTTACATACACAAATGAAAATTATTTTTACATTATGGTTATTAATATTTAGCCAACTATTGCTGGCAGAAATAACAGTTAAAGTTGATCGAGAGCCTGTGGTGGTCGATGAATCATTTCATCTTATTTTTGAAAGCGACCAGAAGGTTGATGCAAAACCTGATTTTAGTGTATTAACTAATTCATTCACGGTGCTCGATACGCGTCACCGAAGTAATACACAAATCACCAATGGAAAAATAAACTATTCACAAATGTGGATAGTCACACTTATCGCGAACAAAACAGGAACCTTGGGTATCCCTTCGATTCGATTTGATAAAGAGTTGACGAGACCACTTTCAATCAATGTGCTTGCAGGTTCAGCGTCAACACAGGGTGGTTCTAATGATAATGTTTTTGTCGATGTTGAAGTAAATACTAAATCGCCCTATGTACAGGCACAGCTTGTTTATACGCTTAGGCTGTATCGTTCGATAGTAACCAATAATGCCAGTCTTTCAGAGCCCGAAGTAACAGGCGGGCAGGCGGTAATCAACAAGCTTGGAGAAGACAGCAGTTTTGAAACACAACGTAATGGTAAACGTTACGTTGTCATCGAACGTCAATACGTTATTTTCCCTCAAAGCAGTGGACCGATGACGATTCAACCTATCGTCTTCCAGGGGCAAACGGGTGGTGCGGGCGGTTTCTTTAGTTTCGACCGATTTAATCAACCAACGTCTATTGTAAAGCGTTCCAAGTCGGTAGAAATAAATGTGAAACCGATTCCGGATTCTTTTACGGGAGATACATGGTTACCAGCGAATCAATTATCTATTGAAGAACAATGGTCAGTTGACCCATCAAAACTGGAACAAGGTGAAGCGACAACGCGTACCTTGACGCTAAAAGCTAATGGTCTGGCGGCAAGCCATCTACCTGCAATAAAGAGTAACCTACCGGACGAACTAAAACAGTATCCTGATCAGCCAGAGTTTGACGAATCGAATAATGCGGATGGATATATAGGTGTCCGACGCGATAAAATGGCGATAATCCCAACTAAAGGTGGTGATTACACCTTACCCGCGATCAAAATCCCATGGTGGAATACGGATACTGACAAAATGGAAGTTGCTGAATTACCCGAACGCAATATTCATATAGAAGGTAGTACCGCGCCAGTAGCGGTAGATAATGTTGTTAAGCAACAGACAACAGATCAGGACACAGTAATAGAGTCAGGAAATAATAATCAAAATAATTTAGCACCAATTACCTTAACGAAAGAAGAACCCTTCTGGAAATGGGTGAGTCTGGTCTTGCTTTTGTTATGGCTGTTAACAGTGGTTCTCTTCTGGAGAAGTAAACGCAAGACTTCTGCTACAGATGCCATGGAAGAAGAAAATATCTCTAAGCGCAAGCATCTGAAGAAAATACAACAAGCATGTAAAAGTAATGCTAAAAAAGAGACTCAACAAGCATTACTCGACTGGGCTAATAGTCATTGGCCTGAAAAAACAATAAAAAATCTTAATGCATTAAAAGAATTCAGCGATGAAGATTTTACTTTAAAACTGGATGAGCTTAATAATTGTCTGTATGGAAGCTCAGCATTGAAATGGGATGGTGATAATTTCTTAAAAAGTTTTGAATCACAGTCTTTCGATAAGAAACAATCAAAAGTTGTCAATGGCAAGCTGGAGCCTTTATATAAAACATAAAACGTGACAGAAAAAATTGCCTTATTGATATCAGCGATGCGTGATAAACGCACGCCCTGGTATGCAAAAGCAATTGTCATCCTGACCTTAGCCTACATCATCAGTCCAATTGATATCATCCCCGACTTTATTCCCGTTATTGGTTTACTTGATGAGATTATATTAATCCCGATAGCCTATAGTGTTGTGATGAAGTTAATCCCGGAAAAGGTGAAAGCTGAAGCAGTTTTAGCGAATAACGAACAGGCCAATCATTCCGGACTAAAGATACTCGGAATCGTGGCAGTGATTATGGTTTGGACAGCACTGATTTTCATTGCATATTTCCTTATTTATAAACAGTAGTTTGTTTTATGAATTCGGCTATAGCAGTTTTTGAACTTCACGCAAATTTTCAACAAAGGAGAATAATATGCCTCAATACGTCATTTTTTATCTAGGTGGTAAACAGCCCAATAGTCCGGAAGAACGAAAGCAACATTTCTCGGAATACATGCAATGGATAGCTTCATTGGGTGAGGCTGCGATCAGCCCAATGAATCCATTGAAAAATAAGAGTACTGTGAATTCAGATGGTAGTGTTACTACAGGCGGTACAACGACTATGTCTGGATACACTATCATTGAAGCGGACTCTATGGAATCGGCTCTGGCTAGTGCTAAGGCTTGCCCTTTTCTTGATATTGGTGGTTCGCTTGAGGTATCCGAGTTAGTAGCGATGTCTAGTTAAAAATAATCTAGGTAAAACTATTGTTTCCTCTTTAATCGTTCATTACCTTTTTTCCCGCCAGTCTCAAACCATCCATCGGTAAGGGCATCGCCACTACTTCTCTTTTCGATAACTTCTTTTTGAACTTCAACATTTTCTGCTATTTTTGCTGGAGAAAATTCTTTTTTGAAATATGCTTGGCAACTAGTCGTTGCAATTTTGAGTGCTTTGTCTGATTGTTCCTGACTCATGCCTTCGACCACATCAGTTTTTAATTGTGTAACGAGTGATACTGCATGTCGTAAACACGCACTATTAATTTGTTTATCCAGGTTATCAGCAAAAGAAGATGACGCATACAAACTTGCAGCGATTAAGAAAAGAAATAGTTTCATAAGAATACTCTTTGGTTAAGTTTTAAGAACAGAGATACAGAGGCTTACCCAGGCTAATATAAATAACAGTCCACCTATCGGTGTCACCATGCCTAGCCAACGTAGGTTAAAAATACTCATCAGATAGAGGCTACCACAAAATAGAATGATACCAACAAACATTGACCAGCCTGCGCTTTTAAGCCAGATATTTGCGGGTAAGTTCATTGCAATAACACCGACCAGTATTAATCCCAAGGCATGATAGAAATGGTATTCCACTCCTGTGTGATAGGCCTTAAGTAAACTGACATCAAGTCGTGCCTTTAGTGCATGCGCACCAAAGGCACCGAGTATCACGGCTAACGCGGCATTTGCTGAGCCAAGAAATAAAAATATCTTGGCGGTAATGTTTATTTCATTCACTTTTTAACAAAGCGTAATGTCATGCGATCACTTTCACCTATCGCGGTATATTTATCCTTATCTACATCCTTTAGTCGATAGCTCGGTGGTAGTGTCCAAACGCCTTCTGGGTGATCCCTTGTGTCCTTAGGATTAGCGTTGATTTCAGATGAGCCCATCAATTCAAAACCATGCTTTTCCACTAAATCAATCAAATAAGATTTTGGGATATAACCTTTTTCTGCTGTTATCTTTGGATCACTGCCTTTAGCTGCCTGATGTTGTACAACACCTAAAACGCCGCCCGGTTTCAATACACGACTGAAGGCAGCATAGATCTCCTCTATACCACCATAACGGATCCAGTTATGCGAATTTCGGAAGGTAACCACCATATCCATTGATGCATCCGGGATTGCCTTGAGGTAGCTATCCTCTTCAAACAAGACAACATCGACCTTGCCATAAACATTGGGTTCGGCTTCTAACTTCTTCACGAAGCGTTTGTGTGTCTTTGCCAAGTATTTTGAATTATGGTTTGCTCCAAAACTGGCAGCAGTAAGCTGTCCTTTCTCAGCGAGGTAGGGCGCAAGGATTTCTGTATACCAACCACGACCGGGTAATATTTCCAGTACCTTCATGGATGGGCTTATATCGAAAAACTGTAAGGTTTCTTTTGGGTGACGATAGATATCCCTCGCTTTGTTTTCGGCACTTCTATTAGCGCCATTGACTGCGGCATCGAGTCCGTGACCATCAGCATGTGCATTCAGTGTTATTAATGAAAGTAATGTGCATGCAATGATTAGAGTTCTAGTTAATATCATCTTGTTTATCCTTGTTAATATCTATGGTTAATTCTTTTCCGCCAAATTCATGGATTAGATCATACGCTCGTATGGTCACTTTATTAATCTGTTTTGGAATAGTGATTGTCATTGAACGCGTAAACGGTTGTTCATTAATATGTGGGTGTTGCAATATGCGCGCGCCTAATTTCGTTCCGTCTGGGCCGAGTACTTCCCATGCCTTTGCAAAATGTTCCCAGTCTTCATCAGTGTGCTGTACGGTCACTTTGAAACGATAAAAGTCACCGTTGAGATGTTCTACTTCTGCTGATAATACATCTGCTTCACCAGCAAGACTAGTTATTGGCAGTGAGAGAAGTAGCAGACTTAACAGTGCATTACGCATATCATTAACATTTTAATGGTCTCGATTAGTATTACGCTATGAATGAATCTATGGACAAGCATTCCAAAACGCAAGTTCCTGTAAAATTGCTTTTAAATCCAGCGCATTGTTTATCGCTCGGGTTTGGCAGTGGGCTTGCACCAAAAATGCCCGGTACCACCGGGACATTAATTGGCGTAGTGCTTTTTATTCTATTACCGGTGCTGGATTGGAAGATTTATATTGGCATCGTTGTTTTGGCATTTATCGTGGGTGTTTTTCTAAGTGATTACACGGCAAAAGCGCTGAACGTCCATGATCATCCTGGCATAGTCTGGGATGAGATCGTCGGCTATTTCATTACCATGTTTATGGTGCCAAAGAGCTGGTTGTGGATAACGGTCGGATTTGTCTTATTCAGGTTTTTCGATATTCTTAAGCCTTGGCCTATATCTTTAGCCGACAAGAAGGTGCATGGTGGCTTTGGAATCATGCTGGATGACGTCATTGCTGGCGTTTTTGCATTGATAATTATTCAAATAACTCTATATTTGTTATAAAGTTAAGTAAATTAGCTCAAAAATACTTTAATTAATTTGAGACCACATGCCAACTAATAAAGTTACCTTAGTCTTAATTTTTATCTTCTCGCTTATTTCGATGCCGAGTCAGGCCGATATCTATAAATATGTCGATAAGCACGGTCGCGTTATCCTGACTGATAAACCATCACATACTGGATATAAGCGCCTGGTTAAAACATGGAAAGGCTGGGAAGAAGCTAAATTACCGAAGAATTTTAATTGGGTAAAAAATCAGGCAAAGTATGATCCAACGATAAGAAGCGTCGCAAAGATGTACAAACTACCACACACGCTATTACACGCTGTAATCACAGCTGAATCATCTTATAACCCAAATGCGATCTCGCGTGCCGGTGCAGTAGGGTTGATGCAGTTAATGCCGGCAACAGCAAAACAGTATGGAGTGAGTAATCGGCGTGATCCAAAACAAAATATCTATGGCGGTTCACGATATTTGCGATATCTATTAAAGCTATTCAAAAATGATTTAACATTGGCACTAGCAGCTTATAATGCTGGAGAAGGCACTGTAAAAAAATACGGTAATAAGATCCCGCCGTATAAAGAAACTCGTAACTACGTCAAAAAAGTTATCAAGTATTATAAGAAATATCGTAGCTCAATGAGTTAAGCAATAAACCAGGAATGTAATAATCTTCCAGGTACAAAAGTAAAAGCGCCCGCTATTACTAACCCACCAAAATATAATCCTAGCATGTTCATACGATGTTTCTTGATGTCTCCTTTGCGTATGGCGATATATGCCGCAGGTACAGAGTAAAACACCAGTAAAGCAAATAAATGTATGAAGCCGAAATGATCAAGCACTTTGGAGCCTACCTCAGCAGACATAAACAAAGTTACCGTCGCGGTGAGTAACATTAGCAGCATATAAAGTTTCCCAAGAAATTTATGTTTTGAGGAGCCTTTCTGATTTAACAAGAGGTATGTTCCAATAAAAAATGCAGGTAAAACTGTGGCTAGGTGTACGTATGCTAATTGAAGGTGTGTCATTAGATATCAAGCAGACTAATTAGAGAGTAGTTTTCAAATAATGATTCATTTCTAATAACTTGTCTTGCTACATATAATCAGGATTCTTTTTTCCAATTCCCCCACACGTTGTCAGGTATTGTAGGACTCTCGCTTGATGAGGAATCGTCTCGGTCCTCAGTCTTGTTTGCGATTATTTTAGCTGGTGAACCGGGCTGTTGATCAAGCGGAATAGTTCTGTCCCGTGGGGGCAATTCGTATTGTTCGTCATCAGGTCTCGGCAGCCGTTTGTATTTATAAAGATAGAATCCCTCTACTTTTTCACGAGCCCATGGCGTCTTACGCAGGAACTTCAAACTTGATTTGATGCTGGGATTACTCTTGAAGCAATTGAGGTTCATGGCGCTGGCCAATTCTTCCCAAGAGTAATGATCTAGCAACTCTGTTAGCAACACTTCAAGCTTAACGCCGTGCAGTGGGTTGTTTTTTTGAACTTCAATCTTGGGAGTATCTGAATCTGACATAGTATTATTTATCAAAGATGATTAACAAAACCGATAAGTAATTTTATTCATCAGTCACACAACCTTCAGATGCAGACTTCACATTCTTGATATATTTAAACAGAGTACCCCGTGTGGCCTTGTAGGCGGGCATTGTCCATTCGCTTTTACGTTTTTCCATTTCATCATTTGATATGTCAACATCAATGGAGTTTTTGTTGGCATCAATGTTAATGGTATCTCCATCCTTAACCAGAGCAATAGGCCCACCTTCCTGTGCTTCTGGTGCGACATGACCAATGATAAAACCATGTGAACCGCCAGAGAATCGACCATCCGTGATCATAGCAACATCCTTACCCAAACCGGCACCCATCACGGCAGAAGTGGGTTTTAACATTTCAGGCATGCCAGGTCCGCCTTTCGGTCCTTCGTAACGAATGATGATGACATCGCCTTTCTCAATTTTATTATCTTCCAATGCCTTGATCATATCTTCTTCAGAATCAAATACTCGCGCTGAGCCGGAGAAGGTAAGACCTTCTTTACCAGTGATCTTGGCAACCGATCCTTCCGGGGCAAAGTTGCCTTTCAGAATTCGGATATGACCTGAATCTTTAATGGGTTTATCCAAAGGTTTGATGATGTCCTGGCCTTCTTTAAGGCTCGGGACATCAGACAGGTTTTCTTTGATTGTTTTTCCGGTGACGGTCAGGCAATCGCCATTGATTAAACCGTTTTCCAATAGATATTTCATTACTGCCGGGATGCCGCCGATGTTGTGCAAGTCTTCCATTACATACTGACCACTTGGTTTTAAGTCAGCAATGAAAGGGATGCGATCACTGACGGCTTGAAAGTCATCGAGTGTCAAATCCACATCAACAGCACGCGCCATTGCAATCAAATGCAAAACTGCATTGGTTGATCCACCGAGTGTAATAATGATTACCATTGCATTTTCAAAAGCTTCACGCGTCATGATGTCGCGCGGTTTAATGTCCTTTTCAAGCAGGGTTTTAATTGCTTCTCCCGCTCTTAAACATTCCTCTTCTTTTCCGGGGTCAACCGCTGGGGTGCAAGAAGAATAGGGCAGTGACATACCCAGAGCTTCAATGGCTGAAGCCATGGTGTTGGCGGTATACATGCCGCCGCAAGCACCTGGACCAGGACAGGATTTTTTGACCACTTGCATGCGCTCATCATCATTTATACTGCCAGCGATGAATTCACCATAGGCCTGAAAGGCGGAGATAATATCCAGTTTCTGTTCTTTATGATGACCCGGTTTAATGGTGCCGCCGTAGACCATGAGCGATGGTCTATTGAGACGTCCCATTGCAATTAAGCAACCGGGCATATTTTTGTCACAACCGGGAATCGAAATGTTGGCGTCATACCACTGCGCTGCCATCACGGTTTCAATGGAGTCAGCGATTATGTCTCGTGATTGTAATGAATAACTCATGCCATCAGTGCCGTTGGAAATGCCGTCGCTGACGCCGATGGTGTTGAAACGCATACCGATAAGCCCTGCCTTAATGACGCCTTCTTTAACCTTGGCGGCCAGATCATTCAAATGCATATTACAGGTATTGCCCTCGTACCAGACACTGGAGATACCCACCTGAGCCTTATCCATATCGGTCTCAGTCATTCCTGTGCCATAAAGCATGGCCTGGGAAGCGCCTTGGGATTTATGTTGCGTAATGATGGATGAGTATTTATTCAGTTTATTAGCCATTTTTAAATTACATTTCAGTCAGTTAGCAAAGGTGCGTTAGAATACATGGACTTGCAGGATTCATAAAGAATAAATAAAGATAATAACATGAGAAAAACCCCTGAATTTGAAGATTGTTTTGCAGAATTGATCCGTTTACCCTCGGTCAGCAGTATCGATCCTGCACATGATTTGAGTAATCGCGGTGTTATTGATGCATTAGCGAATTGGTTCGACGCGCTTGGGTTTACCTGCGAAATTATGCCTGTCAGCGACAATCCGGAAAAATGTAATTTAATTGCCAAGAGGGGAGAAAGCCAAGACCAAAGCGGTAACAATAACAATACGGGGCTAGTTTTATCCGGCCACACGGACACCGTTCCTTATGACTTGGGTGGTTGGGATACAGATCCATTTACCTTAAGCAAAAAGAATGATTGCTACTATGGATTGGGTACGGCAGATATGAAGAGCTTCTTTCCCATAATTCTCGAAGCATTGGAAAGACTTGATAATACTAAGTTTAGTAATCCTATCACCGTTGTCGCAACGGCCGATGAAGAAAGCACCATGTCAGGTGCGAGGTTAATACAAGAACATAATAAAGTGTCAGGTCGTTATTGCGTTATCGGTGAGCCAACAGGGCTGAAACCAATATACTCGCATAAAGGGATTATTATTGAAGAGATACAGATACTCGGGCGTTCCGGGCACTCGAGTGATCCAAACCTAGGTAATAGCGCGCTTGAAGGTATGCATGATGTGATCACTGCCTTACGCTTATGGCGTGATGAATTGCAATCTGAATTTATAAATGAAGATTTTAAAATACCGTTTCCGACAATGAATTTCGGCAGAATACATGGTGGTGATAGTCCTAATCGTATTTGTGCCAGTTGTGAATTATCTCTAGATCTAAGATTGTTGCCGGGTATGAAGCTTGAAGAATTGAATAAAAAATTACGAAGCACAGTTCGGGAGGCATTGGCTGCATCGGGTTTAAAAGTTGAGTTTAATGCAATGTTTGATGGTATTCCGCCGATGCAGACGTCAAGGGACAGTGAGATAATAACCTTAAGTGAACAATTAACAAACAATGTTTCTGAGTCGGTTGCGTTTGGTACAGAAGGGCCTTTTTATAATGACATGGGCATAGAGACGGTTATTCTCGGCCCTGGAGATATTGATGTTGCTCATCAACCGAATGAATATTTACAGATTAATAGAATTGAACCGATGATTAATATCTTGTCAAAGATGCTTAATCATTTTTGTGAATCAAAGTAGTAAAGCAATAATAGTGAACCAATACGATGAAAGATTATAATGGATGATAAAAACGCTTTTGTAGAGTGCTTTAGAGGAGCAGCACCGTACATACATGCACACACACGCAATACATTTGTTTTGCAAATAGGTGGTGATGTTGTTGCGTCTGATGGTTTTTCACATTTAATCCATGACTTGGCCTTATTAAATAGCCTGGCGATTAAACTGGTTATTGTCTTTGGTGCAAGACCGCAGATAGATAAAATATTAAAAGAAAGAAATATTACTCCCGAATATTGTGGTGCCTTGCGTGTCACCGATGAGGCTTCAATCAGCAGCGTCACGCAAGCCGTTGGTGACGTAAAAATTAAAATTGAAGCATTGTTATCTATGGGCTTGCCAAACTCGCCGATGGCAGACTCTGCCATCAAAGTTGCTTCTGGCAATTACGTTACGGGTAGACCTTATGGAATTCTTAATGGTGTTGATCTTAATCTTACCGGCAGGGTAAGGAGTATAGAGAAAGCAACTATCAACACTCGGCTTGATGCTGGCGAAATAGTATTGATAACCCCATTGGGATATTCAACTACCGGCGAGGTATTTAATCTCAGTTCAATTGAAGTCGCGACACAAGTTGCTATCGATCTGGCGGCGGACAAACTCATCATGTTTAATAATTCAAAAATATTAAAAGACGATAACGGAGAAACGATTAGACAGCTGACCTGTGCCGAAGCTAAAACCAAGCTAGGTGCTGACACAACAAAAAATATTGATGAGACACCTGCGACCGCGTTAGCACAAGGCATCAAGGCCTGTGAGTCTGGTGTTAAACGCATTCATTATGTTGATCAAGATATCGATGGCGGCCTCTTACAAGAACTCTTTACACTTGATGGCGTGGGGACATTATTAACAAGCACTCCGTTCGATACGATTCGTCAGGCAACGGTGAATGATATTGCTGGTATTTATGAACTGATCGAACCCTTGGAGCAGCAAGGGATACTTGTTGAACGTTCACCGGATAAGATTGAAGTGGATATTGATGATTACATTGTGTTGGTCCGAGATGGTACCGTTATCGCATGTGCAGCATTACATGATTACCCTAAAGAAAAAGTGATGGAGCTGGCATGTGTTGCCGTACATCCGGACTATCAAAATCAGTCCATGGGTGAAATGTTGTACAAATCCATTGAAGCGCTGGCGCTGAATAATGGCGCAAAGATGCTATTGGCGTTAACCACACAAACAGAACATTGGTTTATTGAAAGAGGTTTTGTTGAAACTGAGGTCAGTTCTTTGCCAATTGAGAAACAGGCAATCTATAACTATCAACGCAATTCAAAGGCATTGGTAAAGAAATTAAACGCTTGATGCTTATCAGAAGGCGCTTAAACAGCGCCTTCTAATTCTTCTTCTTCTTTTTTTATTTCAACGGCAATATCGTCGTTTTCAATAGTGACAACGACATGTCCACCGTGCTCTAGTTCGCCGAACAGGAGTTCTTCTGCCAAGGCACGTTTTACCTTTTCTTGAATCAATCGTGCCATGGGGCGTGCGCCCATAATCTTGTCGTAACCGTGAACTGCAAGCCATTCACGAGCTTCATCTGTCACATCAACAGTGACTTTCTTCTCATCGAGTTGTGCTTCGAGTTCAATCAGGAATTTATCGACGACATTCGCAATAGTGCGTTTATCCAGTGCGTTGAATTGAATAATGGCATCCAGTCGATTTCGGAACTCAGGGCTGAACATTTGTTTGATGCTTGCCATGGCATCACCAGTATGGTCTTGTGTTGTGAAACCGACTGAGGCACGACTCATTCGATCAGCGCCTGCATTTGTGGTCATGACTATGATGACATTACGGAAATCAGATTTACGACCATTGGCATCGGTTAGGGT
>JAJFKM010000026.1 GCA_021773215.1 Gammaproteobacteria bacterium | reverse complement strand
ATTTGTGAGCTCTATTGTACAAGCCGAAAAAATGGGGGCCTCATTAGCCAATGTACTCAGAGTTCAATCCGAACAGCGTCGAGGAGAACGCTTTCAACGTGCAGAAAAACAGGCCATGGAAGCACCTGTTAAGCTTGTTTTCCCTCTTGTTGTTTTTATTTTTCCGATCACGTTTATTATTTTGTTATTTCCGATTGCGATGAAGTTCCTCGCTGAAGGCTTGTTATGATTCATGGTTATCTAACTGACATAAACAATAACAGTTTATTTGAACAGGTTTCACGCACTACCCGTTTTCTAGAACGACTTTGCGGCTTGTTGTTCTCTCCCCGCTTAAAAAATAATGAGGCCTTATTAATTGAGCCTTGTTCTTCAGTCCACACTGTTGGTATGCGATACGCTATCGATGTGATATTTATAGATAAAGACTGGCAAGTAGTAAAAACCACAAAATCATTAAAACCATGGCGAATGGCTGCCTCTAACAAGGCTTATAGAGTACTTGAGCTTGCCAGTGACGGTCTCGAACAGATTGACCTCTCATTAGGACAGCAACTAAAGTGGCATAGTCATGTTGAATAAACTTTTGATGCGAGTATTTATTTTAGTTGTCTTTTTAGTCCTTGCTGCATGCACACCCGGCAATACAAAAGATACAAAAGAAAATCCTAATCTTGATTTGATTGAGGTTCTAGAACAAGCAAGTTTCGCATATGAAAACAATGATCTTGTGACAAGTGAAAAAAACTACGCGATCTTAATTAAAGAATTACCTGAAGAAGCAGAATATTGGTTCCGACTCGGGAATATCTATGTTCGCACGAACAGACCCCAAGCTGCGATGAGTTTATATCGAGAGGCAGTATTACGCGATCCTCAGTTTGCCAAAGCCTGGTATAACATGAGTATCGTACAACTAAAACAAACTGCGTTTAGCCTAAATGAAATGCTAATTTATACGGATAAACAAGATCCTCTCTATAGCAAAGCTGCCACAATGCTTGAACAAATTAAGTCCATCGTTGAATAAAAATAATTGGCTAAATATAATTGAATAATACGTATTAGATTAAATAACAATGCGACAACAAAATTATTATACCGGGGGAAAAAACGAAACCGCACAGGCCATGGTTGAGTTTGTTATCATCATTCCCGTTTTATTAATGATGGTGCTTGGAATCATTCAGTTCGCATTAGTTTACAAAGCAAAAATCACGCTTAATTACGCTACATTTCAAACGGTCAGAGCGGGCACAATAAACAATGCCAGCCTGTCTGCAATGCAAACAGCATTCGCCAGCAATATGGCCCCGCTATATGCAACGAGCTATTTTAATAGTCCCCCGACTGATCAAAAAGCATTATGCACCACTAGCTTTCTCACGACTGAAGCAGCACGAAATACTAGAACCGGCGCAAATCGAATCATGAATACGGGTTTACGCAACGTGTTAGATAATCCTGGATCTAGCATGGACGACAAATGGGGATCAGATCAGGTGTTTTGCGCCAGAAGGATAGTTCAGAGTCAAATAGACAGTGGCTTTGCCAATTTAACTGTCGTTAACCCGTCGACTTTCTCATTCGATAAATTTGGCATTGATGCTTACTATAATGGCTCCCCCGGCATAAGGATGATACCGAACGATAATCTGATGTATCGCGATGCAGATGTAATCGAAAACATTCAAAACGTACAAGATGCAAATTTATTAAAAGTACATGTCGGCTATTGTTATGAACTGTTTATACCTTTTATTAACAGAATGGTCTGGGCCATGCAGACGAATACCGCTGCAACAACACAAGGTGGGTTTGGTCCTCCAAATGCAGGCACCTTTGCGGCCACTTGTCTTGCTGCCGGGAACGCGACAAATCTAAACAGAAGATTTGGCATACCCCTTAATGCTCAAGGAATAATGCGTATGCAATCACCTGCTGTGCAATGTGAAGTTAATGACAATTGTTGAATGTTGACTAAATCATATCTAGCCAACGTTTATGAGCTTTATTACACTTAAGCCATGTCTGCCCTTATTAAGCAGTTATCTTCCCACACCCCGGTGATGCAACAGTATCTCGGTTTCAAGGCCGAGCACCCCGAGATGTTGCTGTTCTTTCGCATGGGTGATTTCTATGAGTTGTTTTTTGACGATGCCAAGAAAGCAGCGCGTCTATTAAACATCACACTGACTAAACGGGGCAAGACAGGTGGTAATGCCATACCCATGGCGGGCGTGCCCTATCATGCCGTCGATAATTATCTCGCCAAGCTTATTCAACTCGGTGAATCTGTTGTCATTTGCGAACAAATTGGTGACCCGGCACTTAGCAAAGGCCCCGTCGAACGAAAAATCGTCAGGATAATTACCCCAGGGACGATTACGGAAGACGTTCTACTCAATGAACGTGTTGCAAATATCTTGCTGTCGGTTTACAAAACAAAACAACATTATGGCTTGGCCAGTGTCGAACTGAGTAGCGGCCAAGTCGCTATTATGGAAGTCGATGCCACGACCGCTCTGGAAGATATCATTGAGCAATATCAGCCTGCAGAAATTTTAATTAGTGACGATTTTGATTGCGAAAATATTCAGCAGCTTAATAAGACCATCACCAAACGTCCTGCCTGGCATTTTAATAAAAAAACTGCTGCATCAATTATCGAACAACAATACGGCATAAAGGATCTCAATGGCTTTGGTTGCCAACACCTGAACACTGCTATTAGTGCTCTAGGTTGTTTAATTCAATATCTTAACGATACACAAAAAACATTATTACCTCATTTACAATCACCAAGCATAAACCTCGCAAATGACATCATACAAATCGATGCCGTGTCACGTCGTAACCTGGAGATTGAATCATCGTTAGCTGAAGGAAAATCTCATTCGCTATTAAATGTGATCGATACTACTTCGACGGTGATGGGCGGTCGTTTATTACGCCGCTGGTTACAACAACCTATTCGTAACCATAATGTCTTGCGGTATCGTCATGACGCTGTAGAAAAACTTCTACATAATAGATGTCACAGTGATTTTCATGAAGCAATGCGCGATATTTGTGACATTGAACGTATCATGTCGCGTGTTGCCTTAAAATCTGCAAGACCTCGTGACTTGGTGCAACTCCGAGACAGCATTACCCTGCTCCCACAAATCAAAAATCGTCTGGCAAAGATTGATAGCCCTAGGTTGAATGATTTATATGAAGACATTAGTTTATTTCCTGAGTTACTTCAGACCTTAAATAAGGCACTGATAGATGAACCACCGGTAATTATTCGTGATGGTGGGGTTATTGCTAACGGGTATGACAAAGATCTGGATGAGTTAAGACAATTGAGTAATGACGCAGGTCAGTTTTTAACTGATCTAGAAGAACAAGAAAAACAACGCACAGGGATACAAGGGCTAAAAGTTGGTTATAACCGGGTGCATGGTTATTACATAGAAATCAGCCGTCTTCATTCTGCCAACGTCCCCGACAATTATAATCGCCGCCAAACTTTAAAGGCTGCTGAACGTTTCATCACGCCAGAATTAAAAGATTTTGAAAATAAAATTTTGAGTGCTAAAGAAAAATCATTAGCGCGTGAAAAACAATTGTACGATGAATTGTTGGATATCATTGCTAACTACTTATCAGAACTGCAACGCTGTGCATCAGCACTTGCTGAGTTTGATATCTATTTAAGTTTTGCGGAAGTAGCTGCAACGCTGAATTTTACCGCACCCGTCCTGACAAAAGAAAAAGGGATTGTTATCGAAGCAGGACGACATCCGGTCGTTGAACAGATTCAATCAGCACCCTTCATAGCCAATGATTTATCGCTCGATACTGACACCAGTATGTTAATCATTACTGGCCCAAATATGGGTGGTAAATCGACTTATATGCGGCAAACAGCCTTAATTGTAATCCTCGCCCATATCGGCAGTTACGTCCCGGCAGTCAAAGTTGTGATTGGTCCTATCGATCGGTTATTCACTCGTATAGGCGCTTCGGACGATCTCAGCAGTGGTCGTTCAACCTTTATGGTAGAGATGACGGAAACAGCTAACATCTTAAATAATGCAAGCCAGAATAGTCTTGTCTTGATAGATGAGATTGGCCGCGGCACCAGCACCAATGACGGTATAGCATTGGCTTGGGCCTGCGCATTACATCTCGCAAAAGTAACTCAATCTTATACCCTATTTGCCACACATTATTTTGAGCTAACAGCATTGCCCGAACATAACGATAATGTTGCGAATGTACATATGGATGTTGTAGAACACGGAGATGAGATAGTGTTATTACATTCTGTTAAACAAGGTCCGGCAAACCAGAGTTATGGCATCCAAGTCGCATCTCTAGCAGGCATACCTAAAACCGTTATCAATGCTGCAAAAAAACGTTTGCAAGAAATTGAATCGCAAACCCCTGTAGCTGATATTGAAAAACCACAAACTGATTTATTTAATACCGATCCCATTTTAGAAAAAATCAAAATTATTGATCCAGATTCTACCAACCCGAAACAGGCACTTGCGTTATTGTATGAATTAAAAGCAATGCTGGATCGATAATGCCTTTAAGGGCACTATTAAATAATAATAAATAATCAACGCTGTTCATGCTAAACCTTTATCGCTTAAAAGAGCTCACGTTATTTAATTTCTGTTATTCGCTGAGTAGCTTAAAAAGTCTGGCGTTCATCATTCCCTATTTTTTATTTTGGTATCTGGTATTCGACAACGTCATTTTACTCGCTGTTGAATGGCTACAGAGTACGCAAGGCTTAATGTTCGTTAGTTGGATTACACAAGACCAAGATTTTGCATTGGAATTATTTGTCGATCGTTCTGCAAGTTTGTCAATCTACTTACTTGTGTCAATTACACTGACACCGCTATTTATTTTTGTCGCAGCTAATAACCAATACTCCAGTGATATGACCAGAGGGGCATTTCGTTTTTTATTGATGCGCGCAACCCGTGCTGAGATATATTTTTCACGTTTCATTGCGGTGACTTTATTGGTCTTAATCTGTATTTCTATCACCTCACTCTGGGCTTCGGTGCAAGCATTACTAAATGAGGAGGACACACTTGAGGCTATCACTGTATTTGGACTGCAAACCTTTGTTCTCGTGTTTATCTATAGCCTGCCGTTCATCGCCTTTATGTCGATGATTTCATCCTTTGCGCGTTCGGCACTCGGGTCATTGTTTTTGGGAATGATGAGCTATGTCACCCTGTTAATAATCAGCTTTTGGTTTAAATCAGATATTAGTCAGGCAATCTATTTAATACCCAGCGGTCTTAAATCTTATTTAATAGACATCAACACTGAAAATATTTTGATTTCAGTTGCAGCACTCTTGGCATACACCCTGTTCTATTTCGTATGCGGTTGGCAGATCTTCAAGCGCAGGGATATATAAATGGCCAACCATATAAAATGCGAATCATTAACAAAACGTTTTCAGGGAATTAAGGCGCTTGATGGGCTTGATTTGGAATTGGAAATAACTCAGCCAACTGGAATAGTTGGTCCAAATGGAGCTGGCAAATCAACTTTATTTGCCATTTTGTGTGGATTTATAAGTCCAACTTCGGGCAAGGTTCACGTCCTGGAACACACTCCTGATTCAAGTTATATCAAAGGCAAGCTCTCATTGCTTCCGCAAGATACTTCAATGTTTAAGGGTGTGGATGTCATGACACAACTTAAACATTACGCAAGACTACAAAACTTCAATAAAAATGAAGCTAGAAAAGAAGTTGACCATGTACTATCACTGGTGCACGCAACAAGTTTTGCGAAACAATTTCCTGAAACCTTAAGTTTTGGTCAACGCAAACGTATCATGTTGGCTCAGTCCTTGATTGGTAAGCCAGAATTAATATTAATGGATGAACCGACATCAGGTCTGGACCCGGTTGCTGCAACTGAGGTTAGAAATTTACTACGTGAACTAGGTAATCAGTACAGTGTCGTCATTAGCTCACATAATCTGACCGAAATTGAAGATATCTGCAGCGATATCGTCATCTTGAACAAAGGTAAATTAGTAATCCATTCTAGTCTGTCTGAATTAAAACGAAGCGGTCAATGCTTTAGTCTTATGCTGGAAGCACCTTGTGATGTCCACTTAAGCGAATTGTTAAAAGAAATAAGCGGGATTAACAAAATAGAGAATGATAATAATGATATGAAATCATGGATTATTCACTATGAATCAGGTTCAGCAGAACAACTGCAAATAAAGATATTGTCCAAACTCGGAGAAACAGGAATTGCTATTTCTGAGCTCAAAAAGGGCAAAGCACTGGCCGACGAAATATCTGAAATCATAAAAAGTGATAATTAAATAACGGTTAATTAATTGAATGGTCTTTTATGCAGGACAAGGAACGAGTATGATCGCGTTCTTTTTAACACTTGAATTTATAGGTAAATCTGATGCCATTTGTCGTTATTGAAAGCTGCATTAAATGTAAATACACAGACTGTGTCGAAGTCTGCCCAGTCGATTGCTTCCACGAAGGACCTAATATGTTGGTCATTGACCCGGATGAATGTATCGACTGCACTCTTTGTGAGCCAGAATGTCCGGTTGAAGCCATTATGGCCGATGAAGATGTTCCTGAAGATATGCAGAACTTTATCGAGTTAAATGCTGAGTTATCAAAGGATTGGCCAGTCATTAATGAGATGAAACCAGGTCCTGAAGATGCTGATGAATGGAAAGACAAGAAAGGTAAATTAGAATACCTGGAACGCTAACACGCTTTTCCCCAGGGGATAGATCCCTTCTATCCCCTGATTTTTTCTTAAGTTTTACCCTAATCGTCCGATAATCCCTCTGTAGGGACGACATACCTCCGTTGTGGGTTTTTAAACTGGTTTTGTTTGTCTCTAAATATTTCCTTACAGAAAATACAGAGGTACTATGACGAATAGGTTATCCAACTGGATTAAAGTCTTTAGCGATTGTGATATCCCCGTTTTATATACAAGTAAGCACAGAATTTACGAGTTACAAAGGAATGAACAGGATATAACCGTCACTGTTTTGAGCGAAATTGCGCGACAAGATCCGGGCTTTTCAATCTCGCTTTTGCGTCATGCTGGTCGTTCTACGAAAAAAGAAATCACTACCCTGTCTCATGCAATATCATTGATCAGTATTCCACTTGTAATAAAAATGCTGTCCGATTTACCAGTTCTTGAAAAAGTATTGGATAAAAATACGACTGCAAAAATTTTAAAAATCTATGCCCACCAATATCAAATTGCTTCTATGGCGAGAGAATGGTCTGTTCTCAGGAAAGAATCTGAAAACAACGAAGTTTTTACAGCTTCTTTAAACCGGGGTTTATTCAGATTCCTTTTATATATAGTTGATCCTGATAAAGCGGATGAACTAGAAAAAATATATCTTTCTCCTGATGAGAATCACAAAAATAAAGAAAAGGAATTACTTGGATTTCATGTTGATGAAATCGCACAAGCCGTTGCACAAAACTGGCAGCTACCTGAGCTTATTCGAGAGAGTTACTCCGGCAAACACCATAACCCAAAGATAACTGGAATCCGCCTTGCAACAGAGTTTATGCATCAAATAGTTTCACTTTCATCCGTGCATTACCCTGATGAAATAATCAATCGTATAGCAGCTTACATTCGAACACCAATTAATCAAACGCCTGGAAAAATAAATTGGATAATTATTCAGTCAATTCGTAACAGTCAACAATATTTACCCTATCAACCTTTGTTGCAGCTGATGATGAGCTACTCACCATCAATAGAAAAAGTACCTGAAGTGAAAACTGTAATTCACACACAAAAAGATAAAGCACTTTCTCACTATATAAAGTTATTACGTTCTAATAATTCAATTAGTACTACTCGCGGGCTGATAGAAATAGCAGTAACCGCCATGAATGAGTGTATTGGATTCTCGCGTGTGATATTTATGTCTTTTGATTCAAATGAAAAGTACTTGAAGATGCATCTCCAAAAAATCAACAAGGATCTCCCAGACCTCAAACAACTCAGCATTTCTCTTGAACTGAACAAACTTTTTAATCAACTATTAAAAAAAGAACAGGCATTATGTATCAATTCTAAAAATCAGCATAAATTCAGTAATTTACTTCCATCCCCTTTGCGTCCAATGCGAACAAACGCAACCATCGTATTGAAATCATTCTATGTCAACAAAACAATTGCTGGATGTTTTTTTGTTGACCACGGTCAAACAGGTAAGTCACTTACATCGAATGAATTACAATCATTTAAATCTATTTGCAAAGAATTAAAAGCAGCTATAGAGTCTGCAATCATAAAAAGGAAGTCCGCTAAAAGAGCAGCTTAACCCTCAATATTGCAGACAAGGAAAAGGAAATATGCCTTATAAATTTCTGTTCATCATCTTCTTTTTTTTGACACATCTGTTCTATTTCAATACAGCATTTTCTGAAGTCTATAAATGGGTCGATGATGATGAGAATGTCGTCTATGGCGATAAACCTACCTCGGACAATGCCGAAAAAATTAAAATTAAAAATGCACCTAAAATTGACCATGAATATCAAAATAGGTTTAAGAAACAACAAAAGCTGCTGAACGTGATGAAAGAAGAACGTGATGAAAAAATTTCTTTAAAAAAGAAAGATAATGAAAATCAAAAGCAACAAGATATTGAATGCGCAGAACAAAATAAAAAACTGAAAGATATGAAAGATTCCAGTTTTTTATTTAAAGAAACTAATGACCCTGACAATCCAGTATTTCTTTCAGATGAAGAACGCGAAATTGAAGAATCCAAATACGAAGAATATATAAAAAAGAATTGTTGATAAGAACATTAATCCTTGGAGTGATTGAATACGTATATACAACAAAACATTAAGTTTTACGTTTATAGAATGGGTTGTTCATCATGAAATTAAACCAGGCCAGGCCATGTAATGTTAATGCATATTGCTTCCACGAGAACACTAGCCGTGTTTTAAATAGCACATATTGCTGATTTAAATAAGACTTAAGACGAGGATGGTTTTAGGAACACCTTCAAATATATCTCCTGAACAACTTCTGGACAACGTATCCATGGTCATTTAGTTCTGTTTTTATTTGATGAAATGTTATTTCAATTTATTATGCGCGCAACAGACTTTTATAAAGGCGATAATATGACCGTATTAATGTTTAGCATTGCAAATCAACGACATCCTGAAATAATAGGCCTGTTTAAGGGATTAAAGCGGGATACATCAGAAATTAGTGCGATAATGGATAGTGTTTTAGAAAAACCAACTCAGGATCGTTAACAAACTAGTGAAGAGTTGGCGAAAGAATTACGTAACTGTCTAAAAATTATAAAGAAAAATAAATGATGGACTTATCAGCTAAACTTGAAATCGCTAATCAATCCGATGTTGGTTTGAAGCGACCACATAATGAAGACAGCACAATAACGGATGGCCGTAATGGTATTGTCATTCTGGCTGATGGAATGGGTGGTTATAAGGCGGGGGAAGTAGCCAGCGCACTCGCCGTCACCAATATCTTGTTTGGTATAAGCAATGGGCTAAAAAAACTTAAAAGTGGACAAATTGATGAAGCCACGGGTTTTTGTAATGAATCTATACTCATCCGCGATGCAATAACTCATGCAAATTCAGTCATTTATAATACAGCTAAGGCAGATCCTCAATGTCAGGGCATGGGCACAACCATCGTCGTTGGCCTCTTCCATAACAACGTTTTATCTATCGCACATGTCGGCGATTCACGACTTTATCGGATAAGAAACAATGAGTTACAACAAGTTACCAAAGACCACTCGCTGATTCAGGAATTGATCGATCGAGGTCTTTATACAGCAGAAGAAGCACATGCCAACACCCCCAAGAATCTGGTCACTCGTGCAATGGGCATTGAAGCTGATGTCGACGTTGATGTGGTTGAAGAAGTGGTTTTACCTGACGATATTTACCTACTATGTTCGGATGGATTAACAGATCTAGTAAAAGATGAAGAAATTCACTTAACACTAAGTAAATACAGTGCTAATCTTGCACAAACAGCTGATGAATTAGTGAAATTTGCGAACAAAAGAGGGGGCAAGGATAACACCTCAATAATATTGGTGCGTATCCGGGAAGAGTTTTCTTCACCCAAGGGTTTTTTAACAAAAATTAAAAATCGATTTATTAAATGAAATACGGGGATAGGAATTAGCAATGGCGAAGTTAGTTCTGAGCATGAATGGCGTCGTTCAAGGCGAATACGAACTCAATCAGGAACGATTGACCATAGGGCGTAAGCCTGACAACGACATACCAATAGATAACCTAGCGGTTAGTGGTAAGCACGCCTTAGTAATTACCATACTTGATGATTCCTTTCTGGAAGATCTTGGTAGTACTAATGGCAGTTACGTTAACGGTAAACTTGTTAAAAAACACGCACTTAAAGATGGTGATGTCATTGCCATTGGTAAGCATGAGCTCAAATATGTAAACGAGCATGCAACTGCTGATGATGATGATTTTGAAAAAACCATGATCATCAAACCTGGCTCGGCCAGTGCTGCAGTTGCTGCCGCACAAGCTGCCGAAAAAGCTGTTGAATCTGCTGCTCCTGCTGCTGCTGCGCCACCACCAGGTGGTGGCATGCCATTAGGCCGCCTAACAGTCTTAAATGGGCCAATTGCAGGCAAAGAGCTGGAATTAACCAAGGCTTTAATAACCTTAGGTAAACCAGGCACTCAGGTCGCTGTCATATCCCGTAGACCTCAGGGCTATTTCCTGACTCACATTGAGGGTAATAGTTTTCCACTAGTCAACAGTGCAGAAATCGGTGCAAAGGCATATCAATTAAAAGATAGTGACTTGATAGAACTTGCTGGAATTAAGATGGAATTTTCATCTGCATAACAAGCTTAAACATACTTCTTTTGTAAAAAAACGGGCCAATCACATGATTGGCCCGTTTTTTTTACACTTCGATAATCTCAACAAGATCGTCATAGAAATCGCTAAATATTAAATCTACGGCCTCTGCAAATGCTTTAATAGCATTAGCAATATTGTTAGAAGGCAATACCACAGTTTGAACATACTCTTTATGTAAAATTGGGGCATGCTTGGTATTAGAATTAACCTTGAGTAATAATTTTACATAAACACTTTCACTTCCTTTTTGTTGCAATCGCTCAAATGCTTTGATTTGTCCCTTAATTATCAACTCGCTATTACCTTCGAATGTATTTAAAACTAAATTCGAGATGCGACTTAAACGTAATCTTTCGGCCAAACGTTCTTGCAATAACCTGGTCGGAGAGTCGGTCCAATGGTGATAATGATATTGTTTTAACTCTATCTCATCTTCGGTATAGAGGATTGCACGTTCCTGATATAGACCCTCTGCCTGAAAGGTAATAACACTAATTGAACTCACCCGCTTCTCATCAGTATTAACATCTTTTAATTCAGGCAGGCGATAATAATGATCTGTTGGTAATGGTGCCTGGCTAGAACATGCCGTTAGCGTTAAAAAACAACACAATAAAATGCTAAAGCGCATGATCACTCAACCTCTTCAACTTGCGCTGAACCTCGAATTAGCAAACCTGGATTTTCTTTAATCTCCCGCGTGAACTCATGAATATTTCGACTACTGCCTTCAAGATGGTAAGTAATCGCATCTATATGGGTAGACATTACTGATAAGGTCTTCTGTAGATCGGTTAGCGAATCGCTCATTTTGCCATCATTATCTTCAAGCATATAATTAACATCTCCAATGACATTATCAATATTACTCACAAGTAGATCCATTGACTTCCGCGTATCATCTATATTGGCGACTAACTCATTCATTCCTGTTGATGCGTTACTCATATTATTCAAAAATGTTGTTAAATTTTCCTGATTTTGACTATTAAATACTTTCTGCAGGTCTTCTGATGTCTGATTCAGGTTAGTAATCAACGTATCTACCTTACCAACCATATTAGTCTGTTCTACTTGCATACTAAAATTTTCAAGCAAGGGCTTGATAGTATTCTTAGTAATATCGGTTAGTTCTGTTGACACAGATACAACCTGTTTATTTAAATTATCCAACAAGGGTTTAATGCTACTTTGAGACAGGTCACGAAGATCTGATGCTACTTCGTTTACCGTCGCAAAAATATTAGCCGCTTCTTTACCTGTTATTTCTGATCCCGGCTCATG